>DATKND010000018.1:0-33450 GCA_035541475.1 Myxococcota bacterium
GGCGCCGCGCGGGTCGTTGCCCGGTAGCGCGCGCGCGAGCCGGCGCCGCAGCGCGCCCTCGTCGAGGCGACGCGCGCGCCGGTCGCCGAGCAGGAAGAGCTTCCACTCGTCGCGGTTGGTGCCGACCAGGAGCGGGACTCCGCGCGCGAGCCCCTTCGCGATCTGCTCGCGCGGCGGCAGCGGCAAGAGCTCGCCGTCGACGGAGGGCTGCCATGGCAGGCGGCCGTCGAAGAGCCCGACGCGCTCCACGGTCCGCAGCTGCGCGTCGAGCAGCGCCGCGACGGGGGCCGCGAGCAGCGCGTCCGGCGTGCGCGCATCGAGCGCGTCGAGAAAGCAGTCGGCGATCTCGGCCGCGCGCTCCTGCGACGAGACATGATCGGCCGCGCCGCTCTGCGCGATCGCGCGACGGAAGAGGCCCTGCGCGGCCGGCGTCCCGAGCAGAGTCGCGACGCTCATGCCGCCCGCGGACTCGCCGAAGATCGTCACGTTCTCGGGATCGCCGCCGAAGGCCTCGATGTGCTCGCGCACCCACGCGAGCGCGGCGATCTGGTCGCGCAGGCCCGCGTTCGCGACGAAGCGCTCGGGCCAGCGCGCGGAGAGATCGAGGAAGCCAAGCGCCCCGAGGCGGTAGTTCAAGGTCACGACCACGACACCGTGGTGTGCGAGCCGCATGCCGTCGTAGAGCGCGGTCGAGCCCGAGCCCATCACGAAGGCTCCGCCGTGGATCCAGACCAGCACCGGACGGCGTCGGCCGTCGAGGCCCGGCGTCCAGACGTTGAGCGAGAGGCACGCCTCGCTCTGCTCGCGCGTGCGCGCGCCGATCAGCCGACCCGCCAACGGAAGATGCGGCGCCTGCTGCGGAGCGGACGCGCCGAAGCGAACCGCCTCGCGCACGCCGCTCCAGGCCTCGGGCGGGAGCGGCGACTCCCAGCGCGACGCGCGCGCGTAGGGAACGCCGCGGAACACGCGGACTCCCTGCTCGAGCCGGCCCGCGAGTCGGCCGGCGCGCGTGGCGACGACGGGGTGCAATCGGGTCTCCCGTTCGCATGGTAGGGAGAAATCCGCGCGCGAAGCCAGCTTCCCGTAAGATGGCGCCATGGACGCCGAAGAGATCCGGCGCTTCGCCTTCACCCCTGGCACCGGCGGACTCGCGATCGAGCGCGCCGAGGGCTGCTGGCTCGTCGCCACGGGCGGGCACCGCATCCTCGACGCGGCCGGCGGAGCGATCGTCTCGAACATCGGCCACGGCCGCGTGGAGGTCGGCGAGGCGATGGCGCGCACATCGGCGCGCATCGACTACGTGGTGCCGCCCTTCGCGACCGAGGAGCGCGTGCGCCTGGCGGAGGTTCTTCGCGAGCGCTGGCTGCCGCACGAGCTCACGCGCGTGCTCTTCACCAGCGGCGGCTCGGAGAGCACCGACGCCGCGATCCGGATCGCGCGCCAGCACCACGTCGCGAGAGGCGAGGCGTCGCGCTGGAAGGTGATCGGGCGCGACCTCTCCTACCACGGCATCACGCTCGCGACCTTGGCGGTCGGCGGCCACACGAAGCGCCGCAAGGGCTTCGATCCGCTGCTGCTCGATTTCCCGCACGCGCCCGCTTGTTATGCGCTTCGCTGCGAGCTCTGCCGAGGCCGCTGCGACCTCCAGTGCGCGGACGCGCTCGAGGCGCTGATCCTGCGCGAGGGTCCCGAGACGATCGCGGCCTTCATCGCGGAGCCGATCGGCGGCTCGACGGCCGGCGCGCTCGTCCCGCCGGACGGCTACGGGCCGCGCGTCGCGGAGATCTGCGCGCGCCACGGCGTGCTGCTCATCGCCGACGAGGTGATGACGGGCTTCGGACGGACGGGCCGACGCTTCGGCGTGGAGCACTGGAGCGTCGTGCCGGACCTGCTGGTCGGCGGAAAGGGGCTCGCCGGCGGCTACGCGCCGATGGGCGCGGTCTTCGCGAAGGAGTCGGTGCTCGCGCAGATCGCGGCCGCCGGCGACGACGTGATGTTCTACACCTTCGGCGGTCACCCGGCGTCGTGCGCCGCGTCGCTCGTCGTGCTCGACATCCTCGAGCGCGAGAAGCTGGTCGCGCGCGCGGAGACGATGGGCCGCCTGCTGCGCGAGCGGCTCGCCGCGCAGCTCGAGAAACACCCGCACGTGGCGGAGATCCGCGGGCGCGGCCTGCTGCAGGCGGTCGAGCTGGTGCAGGACCGCGACCGGCTCTCGCCCTTTCCCGCCGAGGCCCGCGTGACGGCGCGCGTCGTCGCGACCGGCATCGCGAACGGCGCCTTCTTCTACCCGGGCGGCTGCGACCCGGCGCGCGACGTGATCTGCCTGGGTCCGCCCTTCGTGATCGAGCCGGGCGAGATCGACTTCCTGGTGGACGTGCTCGAGCGGTCGATCGATCAGGTGGTGGCGAAGCTCGGCTGAGCCTCAGCGCTCTCGGATCAAATCGAACAGCGCCTGCGCGGCCGGCGAGAGCTGCGCGCCCTTGCGCGTGACGAGGACCAAGGTGCGCGAGACCACCGGCGATCCGATGGGCACGACGCGCAGCCGCGGGTAGGCGCCCGGCTGGACCGCGAGGCCCGGGACGATCGCGGCCGCGACACCGGCCGCGGCGAGTCCGAGCGCCGTCCCGCTGTGTTGCACCTCGTACTGCGCCTGGAGTCGTGGACGCCGCGCCGCGAGCGCGCTGTCGAGGAGCGGCCGGTTGCCGCTTCCCGCGCCGACGAAGACGAGCGCGTGCGACTCGAGCTCCCGCCAGGTGAGCTTGCGGCGCCGCGCGAGCGCGTGGTCGTCGCGGCAGACCAGCACGAAGCGGTCCGAGAGCAGCGGCGCGCTGACGAGCTCGGGGTGCGCGGCGCCTGCGATGTGGATGCCGAACTCGGCCTCGCGCCGCAGCACCGCGGCGACCACGTCGGAGGACGCGTGGTCGAGCACGCGCACGCGGTTTTGCGGAAAGCGCGCCGCGTACTCGCGCAGGATGCGCGGCAGGTACTGGATGCCTGCGGTCGGCACGCAGGCGATCGTGACGTCGCCGCGCCGCGCCCGGCCCGTCTCGCGGATCTCGACGAGCGCCGCGCGCAGCTCCGCCAGCAGCCGGCGCGCCTGCGGCAGGAACGACTCGCCGAGCGACGTCAGCGCGACCGAGCGCGTGGTCCGCTCCACCAGCCGGACGCCGAGCTGCGACTCGAAGTTCTGGAGCCGACGCGTGAGCGCGGTCTGCGTGATGTGGAGCTGCCGCGCGGCCTTGTGGAAGCGCCCCTGCTCGGCGATCGCCAGGAAGGCCTCGAGCCCGAGCGCGTCGATCGGCATCGACAGATTCATGTGCATTACTCATCAATAGTAGAAATAAATCCATTTTACTGTTCATCCGATTCGCCCGAAACTGCGCGACATGGACGCCAATGAATCGACTCCCGACCTCGCCTCCCGCCTCTACACGCGCATGGCGCGAAACCTCGAGATCGCGCGCGCGCGCCTGCGCCGTCCGCTGACTCTCGCGGACAAGCTGCTCTGCGGGCACCTCGACGACGCTCGGTCCGGCGAGCTCGTCGGCAACCACAAGGATCTCTCGCTCCGCCCCGACCGCGTCGTCCTCCAGGACGTGCTCGGCCAGACGGCGATGCTCCAGTTCGAGCAGACCGGCAGGCGCCGCGTCGCGCTGCCGACCACGATCCACTGCGACCACCTGATCCAGGCGCGCGCCGACGGCGAAGCGGATCTGCGCGAATCGCTCCTCGAGAACGACGAGGTCTACGCCTTCCTGCGCTCCGCGGCCGCGAAGTACGGCGCCGGATTCTGGCGGCCGGGCGCGGGCATCATCCACCAGGTCGTGCTCGAGCACTACGCGTTCCCGGGCGCGCTCGTCCTCGGCACCGATTCGCACACGCCGAACGCGGGCGGGCTCGGCGCCTGCGCGATCGGCGTCGGCGGCGCCGACGCGGTCGAGGCGATGGCGGGGCTGCCCTTCGAGCTGCGCGACCCGCGTCGCATCGCGGTGTACCTGACGGGCGAGCTCTCCGGCTGGAGCGCGCCGAAGGACGTGATCCTGTGGGTCGCCGGGCAGCTCGGCGTCTCGGGCGCGACGCACGCGATCGTCGAGTACATCGGACCGGGCGCGCGCACGCTCGGCGCGAACGGCAAGGCGACGATCGCCAACATGGGCGCGGAGCTCGGCGCGACGACGTCGCTCAACCCCGTCGACGAGGCGATGGCCGCGTACCTGCAAGCGACCGCGCGCGGCGAGCTGGCGGAGCTCGCGCTGGCGCACGCGGCGCTCCTCACGCCCGACCCCGAGGTCGAGGCGGATCCCGACGCGTACTACGAGCGCGTGCTCGAGCTCGATCTCTCGGCGCTCGAGCCGCACGTGACGGGCCCGCACTCGCCGGATCGCGCGCGTCCGCTCTCGCGGCTCGCGGCCGAGGTCCGCGATCCGGCGAACGGCTTCGTCGACGCGATCTCCGTTGCGCTGATCGGGAGCTGCACCAACTCGTCGTACGCCGACATGAGCCGCGCGGCCGACGTCGCGCGCCAGGCGCGCGCGCACGGGCTCGCCGCCAAGTCGGCGCTACTCGTGTCGCCCGGCTCGGAGCAGATCCGCGCCACACTGGAGCGCGACGGGCAGCTCGGCGCGCTGCGCGAGATCGGCGGCCGCGTGCTGGCGAGCGCGTGCGGCCCCTGCATCGGGCAGTGGCGGCGCGCGGCCGAGCCGAGGCTCGAGGACGAGGCGCCCGACACGATCGTGACCTCCTTCAACCGCAACTTCCCCGGCCGCAACGACGGTCGCGCGAGCACGATGAGCTTCATCGCGAGCCCCGAGGTCGTGACCGCGCTCGCAATCGCGGGGCGCCTCTCGTTCCATCCCTCGCGCGACGAGCTTCGCGGCGCGGACGGCGAGCGCTTCCGCCTCGCGCCGCCCGCCCCCGCGCCGGCGCTTCCGAGCGCGGGCTTTGAGCGCGGGCGCGACCTCTACGTCGCGCCGCCCGAGAACGGCGAGACGCTCGAGCTCCGAATCGCGCCGCAGAGCGATCGCATCGCGCGGCTCGCGCCGTGGCCCGCGTGGGACGGCCGCGATCTCATCGCGATGCCCGTGCTGATCAAGACGCGCGGCAAGACGACGACGGATCAGATCTCGCCGGCCGGTCCGTGGCTCCGCTACCGCGGCCATCTCGAGCGCTTCAGCGACAACCTGCTCTCGGGCGCGATCGACGCCTTCACGGAGCGCACGCGCCCGGGCCTCGCGGCCGAGGCGCGCGCGCTGCGCGCGCGCGGAATCCGCTGGGTCGTGGTCGGTGACGCGAACTACGGCGAGGGCAGCAGCCGCGAGCACGCCGCGCTCTCGCCGCGCCTGCTCGGCGCCGCGGCCGTGATCGCGCGGAGCTTCGCACGCATCCACGAGACGAACCTGAAGAAGCAGGGTCTGCTCGCGCTCACCTTCCAGGATCCGAAGGACTACGAGCGCGTGCGCGCGGGCGACCGGGTGAGCCTGCTCGGTCTCGGCGAGCTCACGGCCGGGCATCCCGTCGAGTGCCGCCTGCATCACGCCGACGGCACCTGCGAGTCGCTTCGCCTCGACCACTCCTACAGCGACGCACAGCTCGCATGGTTCCGGGCCGGCTCGGCCTTGCAAGCGGCGCGGAGCGCCGCGCGCAGCGAGGCGCAGCCGAGCGAAGTTCAGAGAAACGACCCTGCCCGCTAGCTCTTCTTCTCCTTTTCCCACGCCGCGATCGTCTGCTCGACCGGGCCGATCAGCCCGGCGGCGCGCGGGTAGCCCGCGTACTGCGCGATCTGGATCAACATCTCGCGCAGCTGCGCGGGCGTCAGCTCGCCGTTCTTCAGCGCGGCCTTCGCCTGGATCTGGAAGGTCGTGGCCTCGCCCTTCTCGGCGATGATCCCCATGATGACGAGCCTGCGGTCTCGGATCGGCAGCGCCTCGCGCGTCCACACCTCCGCGAAGAGCTGCTCGAGCATCACGTCGGCGAAGGCCATCGCGCCCTCGGGCGGAACCACCACGTCGCCCGCATAGACCTTCTTCATCATCTCGACGCCGCGCTTTCGCCGCTCGGAATCCGCCATCGCGTGCCCTCGCTCTCGGAAAAATGAAGGCGCGAATCCTAACACGCTCGACGCGGCGTCGAAGACGCACTACACCGACGGCCGCATGTTCCTGCTCCGCGGCCTGATCCGACTCGTGCTCCTGCTCCCGATCGCGTGGGCCGGCGGCGCGCTCTGGTTCGACGGCCCGGCGTGGCGGCCGCTGGCCGGCGCGCTCGCGCTCGCGGTCGGCGTGGGCGGCGCGCTCTGCGCGCTGCTGCTGCCCTTCGCGCGCGCGGTCGCGATCAGCGCGGCACTGCTCGCGGGCGTGCTCGCCTGGTGGCTGACGATTCCGCCGCGTGCCGACCGCGACTGGCTGCCCGACGTCGCGCGCGTCCCGCGCACGACGCGCGACGGCGACCTCGTCACGATCGAGAACGTCCGCAACTTCCACTACCGCAGCGAGACCGACTACGACGAGCACTGGGAGACGCGCACCTACGATCTCTCGAAGCTCCGGGGCGTCGACCTCTTCCTCGTGACCTGGGGCGCGCCCGGCATCGCACACACGATCGCGTCGTGGGAGTTCGAGGACATGCCGCCGCTCGCGATCTCGATCGAGACGCGCAAGGAGAAGGGCGAGAGCTACTCGGCGATCCGCGGCTTCTTCCGCCAGTACGAGCTCTACTACGTGGTGGCCGACGAGCGCGACCTGATCGGCGTGCGCGCGAGCCACCGCGGCGAGCACCCCTCGCTCTACCGCATCGACATGACGCGCGACAACGCGCGCAAGCTGCTGCTCCGCTACCTCGACGAGGTCGACGACCTCGCCGCCAAGCCGCGCTGGTACAACGCGCTGACGCACAACTGCACCACCGAGATCCGCTGGAACCTGATGGCGATCGGGCTCCACAACCCGCTCGACTGGCGGATCTTCGCCAACGCGCATCTCCCGGAGCTGATGTACGAGCGCAAGGCGGTCGACACGAGCCTGCCGCTGGCGGAGCTGGTGAAGCGGTCCGACGTCACGGAGAAGGCGAAGCAGGCCGACGGCGCGCCGGATTTCTCGGCGCGCATCCGGGAGGGATTGCCGGGGATGGCGCCCTAGCTATGCATCGCGGAGCCATTCGAGATCCCGCTCCAGATCGAGATCCTCGAAGATCTCTGCGGCACGAGCGAGGCAGCCCTCCGCGTCGACACCCCGGAAGCGGCGTCCTGGGCCCTCCGCGCGCAACTGCAAGCCAACGTCCCGCCATATGCGACCGAGCTGCGGGCGCATTCCGAGTCGCTCGGCCGTGTCGACTGCCTCGGACCAGAGATCCAGTGACTTGCGAGGATGCCCCGTCAGCGACGCCTCGCGAGCCAGCAACGCCAAGGTCTCGGGCAACTGCCAAGCGACCTTCCGAGCATCCGCGAGCGCCTTCCGCCCCGAAAGTTCGACTTTGCGTCGAAGCGCGCGAGCGTCCGGAGCGCCGGACTGGAGCGCGTGCTCGAGGCGCTCGAGGTCGAGCCCGAGACGCGCGACCCAGTAGGCGCTGCGATGAAACGGCGGCACGAAGCCCGCGCGCGCGAGAATGCGCTCTGCCCGCTCGAGCGAACTCGCAGCGGCGGCAAGGTCCCCCAACAGTGTCTCGATTCGCGCCTCGTGGCCGAGTGCGAAGAGATTCAACAGGTCTTCGTCGAATGCTTCGTAGTAGGACCGGGCGGTCCGAAGAGCGGAATCCAATTCACGTCTCTCGAGCTGGATGAACATGCGCACCGCATGCTCGTTCGAGCGTGCCAGGTCGTAGGCGTAGAGCTCGCCGATCTTGCCGATCCGCTCGAGCTCCTCGGAGGCCTCGGCGAAGCGCCCCTGGTGCGCGAGACGCTTGGCATCGAGCGGCAGGTAGTTGATGACGAGCCAGATCTCACCGAGCTGGAGGTTCTCCTCCGTGAGATCCCCATCGATGCGGTGGACCTCATCCCAGTCGCCCGCAAGGAAATGGTGAATGAAACGAAACACGCGGTAGGTGAAGAGGTCGCGCGGATCTCGCGTGTTCACGAAGCGCTCCGCCCGGCGCAGCAGGCGGTCGCGGATGGTGAGGGGAAGCCCGGCGTACGCCAGGAAGCCCACTGCTCCCGCGTAGATCCCCGCGGCCCGCTCGACGCTCCGCGGATCCACCTGGTTCAAGCGACGCATCCCGACCATCGACTCGAAGATGAAGCCGGCTGGATCGGTCGTGACCTGCGCCTGGGCCGCGGCGTACATCAGGTGGATGAGCTCGCGTTCTTGTGGCGTCGCCCGGCGACGACGCGCGGGATCGCGACCGAGAAAGAGATCGGCGATGGCACTGGCAGTGGCGGTCGCATGGCGCCAGCGGCGGCCGTAGCGCGTCGTCGGGACTCGCTGGCCGAGCAGCACGAGGGCGCGGTCGAGGTGATGGTTTCCCTCGATCATCTTCCCTCGGCTGAGATACGCCAGGGCGAGCTTGCGATGGATCGCCGTCGCATGCGCCTCGTCCGTCGAATCGCCAGACGATTCGAGGAAGAGCGCCGCCGCGTCTTCCAGGAACTGGAGCGCCTCCGTCGATGCTCCGCCTTCGTCGCAAGCGAGCGCCAGATGCTCGCGCGCGATTTCGAGCTCCCGAGCCTGCGCGTAGTGGTAGGCCAGCTGGGCGTGGTAACCGCGATCGTTCGCGTCGAAGACCTCCTGGATGGCGCGAGCGATGGCCGCGTGCACCACCCGGCGCTTCTGGAACGAGACGGCGGCGTAGAGGGTCTCCTGGATCAACGGGTGTGCGAATTCGTAGGTCAACCCGCCGCCTTGTCCCGGCGCGAGCAGATTGGCGTCCGTGAGGCTTGCGAGGTCGGAGCCGAGGTCGTCGCTCTCGGCGATCCGCTCGAGGATGCGAAGGTCGACGACCCGCCCGAGGATCGCTGCCACCTGGAGCACACTGCGGATGCGCGCGGGCAACCGGTCGATCCGGCTGAGGATGACCTCCCCCACATTCCCGGGGATCGAGATCTCATCGATCCTCTCTGTGACGAAGAGCGCCTCGCCGCGCCGCTCGATCGCGTGCTGGTCGACGAGAGATCGCACCACCTCGCCGATGTAGAAGGGGTTGCCACCGGCGCGCTCGACGAGGAGTCGCCGGGCCGCTGGCGGAAGGTCGCCCTTCTCGAAGAGACACTGGATCAACGATCCAGCCGCCTCCTGATCGAGCGGCGCGAGAACGATCTCTTCGCATCGCTCCGGCTCGAGACGCTGGAGGGACTCTGCGATGCGCGTGCGGGCGATCGGCGGATCCGGACGCATCGAGAGCACGAAGAGGATCGGGTCATCTGCCCCGAGCGGAAGCAACGCGGAGAGCAGATCCAGCGACGAGACATCGGCCCAGTGGAGATCATCGAAGACGAGCGCCACCGGCTGTCGCGCGGCCAGAGCCCGTAGAAGCTGGATCACGGCGCGAAGAGTCAGGTTCTCGAGCGGTTCGCCGCCGATGCCCGCCAGGCGCGCCTGGTACTCGCCGCCGAGCCGCAGCCCCATCAAGGTCGCGACGAAGGGAATGACGTCCGTGGCGCTCTCGCCGAGCAGACTCCCGATTGCGGCGACGAGTCTCTCGAGCCGCTCCTGCTCGGTCGCGTCGATGTGGACACCGAGCCAGCTCTGGAGCAGGTCGCCGAACGGGTGAAAGCTGCGATTCGCACCGGTCGCGAGCGAACGCCCTTCGAGCCAGAGCAATTCTCCGGAACCGAACGAGCGGCGCGCTTCTGCGACGAGTCTCGATTTCCCGAGTCCTGCATCGCCGATCACCTGCGCGACGCCACCCCGTCCCTCGAGCAGCTGCTCGACGGCCTTGCGCAATCGATCGAACTCTTCCGCGCGGCCGACCAGCTCCGCCGCGACTCCCGGCCCTGACGCCAGGCCCGATCGATGCTTCAGCGGAGAGCGGGAAAGGATTTCGAAGACGCGGATGCCCCCTTCGACGCCCTTGAATGGCATCGGGCCGAGGTCCCGCGCTTCGAAGTCGCCGTGGATGGCGCGCCAGGTCTCCTCGCCGACCCAGATCTGGCCCCTCTGCGACGAATCCTTCAGGCGCGACGCCGTATTGACGGCCCGGCTCGTCACATCGACCTCGTGAACGAGACCGGAACCGACCACCATGAGGCCGCTGTTGATACCCGTGTGAACATCGAGCTGCGTGCCGCGCTCGCGGTTGTAGTGCTGGACGGCGTTGTGCATCTCGATCGCCGCGTTCACGGCTGCGCGAGCCGCATCCTCGAGGGCATTCGGAACTCCGAACAATGCGAATACGCAGTCGCCCTGGCTCATGTGCACGAAGCCGCCGTATCTCTCGCAGGTCCCGGCGAGCAGATGCAGCAGCGGGCGCACGACCGAATGGGTCTCCTCGGGGTCCAGAGACTCGGAGAGCCTCGTGAAGCCCGAGATGTCGATGAAGAGCGCCGTGGCGTAACGCCGCTCGACGTCTTGCCCCGGTTCGCGGGTCGCCATGCGTCGATCAGGATACGCTGGCGAAAGCCAGCTCGCGGGGGGCGTCGTCCGCACGAGCGCGCTCGAGGTGCGAACGCATGTCGGGCAGGACCGTCTCGTGTGTGTAGGTGATGAAGTGGTGTCCGGCGCAAGCCTGCGCAAAGGCGAGCGCGAGCTTGCGCCGATCGTGACGAACCACCCAGGTCAGGAAGCGCCAATACGCGCGCCGGTACGAGCCCCGGATCCCTTGCCGCCACAGCGAGCGCGCGACGACGCGCAGATCCTCGATTGTCGTGGCTCGCTCCAGCGTCGCTGCGGCGCGCCAGTGCCGCAGATGCTCGCGACAACGCTCGAAATAGGCGTCGGGCGAGAACAGCGCCTCGAGCACGCGGCTGTAGCCTTCGAGCAGCACGTCGAGCGGGAGCTTCGTGATCACGTTCGTCAGTGCGAACATGTCACCCGTCTCTCCATCCGGGCGCAATCTTCCCTCGCGCGCGAGCCGCTGGTAGAGGGGCGTATTGGGGAGCGCCGTCAGCACGCCGACCGTGGCGTACGCGATTCCGGAACGCGTGACGAAGTCGATCATGCGTTCGAAGATCGCCGGGTCGTCGTGATCGAATCCCAGGATGAAGCCGCCCCAGATGTCGAGGCCGGCGCGCCGCAGCGAGCGCACCTGCTCCACCAGGTCGCGGCGCAGGTTCTGCACCTTGCGCGTCTCGCGCAGGGAATCCTGCGAGGGCGACTCGATGCCAACGAAAACGACGGCGAAGCCGGCGTCGGTCATGAGCCGCACGAGCTGCGGGTCATCGGCCAGGTTGATCGACGCCTCGGTGAAGAAATCGAACAGCGCGCCGGTGCGCCTTCGCCAGGCCGCGAGATCGGGCAGCAGGAGACGCACGTCGTTCGGGTTCGCGATGAAGTTGTCGTCGACGAACATGATGCGGCCGCGAAAGCCGGTCGCGAGAAGCGCATCGAGCTCGGCGAGAAGCTGCGCCGGGGTCTTGGTCCGCGGCCGGCGCCCGTACATCACGATGATGTCGCAGAACTCGCACAGGAACGGACAGCCGCGTGAGAACTGCACCGGCATGTAGTGATAGGCGGCGACGTTCGCGAGGTCGAAGCGAGGAATCGGCGTCCGGCGGATGTCGGGCTTGCGGAGCTCCCGGTACACGCGTCGCGCTCGACCCGCCTCGAGGTCGGCCGCGATCTCGGGCACGAGCTCCTCCGCCTCCCCGACGACGACGTGGTCCGCGTCTCCGAATCGGTCCGGCATCGCCGTCGCATACGGGCCGCCGACGACGGTGCGTACGCCGAGCCGCCGGCAGCGCGCAAGCAGTGCATGCAGCGAGTCGCGTTGCACGAGCATTCCGGAGAGCATCACGACGTCGCAGCGAAGCAATTCTTCGTCGTCCAGCCGATCGCCAATGGCGAGATCGACGAGGCGCAGCTGCCAGTGCGCCGGGAGCAGCGCCGCCACCGTGAGAAGCCCGAGCGGCGGAAGCAGCCAGCGCCGCTTCACGAAAGGCAGCGTGTGTTCCAGGCTCCAGAAGGTCGGCGGGTAGGCGGGGCTCACGAGGAGGACGCGCACGGAACTCCGGGGTCGGGATCGCCGTCACGACGACGAGTCATTCTATACTTGCGCGTCGTCGAAGGGGCGCGCGTGCAACGAGATCGGCTCCTCGGCTCGGCGGGCCTCGCAGCCGCGTCAGCCGTCCTGTTCGCGCTGACCTTCCCGCCCACGCGCTGGACGATCCTCTCGTGGCTCGCGCTCGCACCGCTGTTCCTCGCGGTGCGCAGAGGAACCCTGGCGCAGGCGCTCTTCGTCACGTGGCTCTGGTGCGTGGTCGGCGCTTGTGTGGCGGGCGACTGGTTCCCCCGCGCCGTGGCCGAGTACTTCCACCAGCCCATCTGGGTGGCGCTCGCGCTGTTCATCGCGGTCTTCACCTTGATGGCAGGGCCGTACCTGATGGCGTTCGCCGCCGCCTACCGAGGACTCGCGCGCCGGCTCGGCCCTCTCGCACTGCCCTTCTTCGCGGCCGCTGCGTGGGCGGCCGCAGAGCTCGGTCGCGGGCGGCTGTTCACGGGGACGCCCTTCTTCATCGGCAATCCCTGGGCGCTGGCCGGCTATGCCCACGCGCAGAACCTGCCACTCGCGCAGATCGCGTCGGTCACGGGCATCTACGGCGTGAGCTTCGCCGTCGCCTGCGCGAACGCGGGCGCCGCCGAAGCGTGGCTCGCGTGGCGCAGGCGCGAGCGCTCCCGTCGCGCAGTGATCGCCCCAGTACTGCTCTCACTGCTTCCCGCGCTCGCGTTCATCGCCCATGGCTACGCCGTGCTGGGACGTCCTGCACCCGGCGCCGACGCGCCCGCGACGGCGATCGCGATCGCCCAGGGCAATCTGTCCGTCGGCACGCAATGGCGCAGCGATTTCTACGGCCGCAACCTCGACGTGTACCTCACGCTCACCGACGCGGCCGCCACCGAAGGGCATCCGGACATCGTCTTCTGGCCGGAGTCGGCCATGACCTTCTTCCTGGAGGACGAGCCCATCTACCGCAAGGCGATCGCGAGCGTGACGAGGCCGCGGGGCATCGAGCTCGTCGTTGGCGGCCCGCGCAACGACGGCGCGCATCCCGAACCGCGCTTCTTCAACAGCGTCTTCGTTCTCGGGACCGAGGGGGAGATCCGAGGTCGCTACGACAAGCAGTATCTGGTCCCGTTCGCCGAGTACTTCCCGCTGCAGGTCGACGTGATGCGCCGGCGCTTCGGCAGCGTCCGTGTTTTCGAACCCGGAAGCGAGAAGGCGCCGTTGGCCACGCGGGCCGGCTCCGCCGGCATCCTCGTCTGCAACGAGGTCATGCTCCCCGAGGTGGCCTCGGAGCGCGTCGCCCGCGGAGCCGTGTATCTCGTGAACCCCTCGAACGACACCTGGATCAGCGACCCGAAATACACCGAGCAGCAGTTCGACATCGCGCGGCTACGGGCGGTCGAGCAGCGCCGCTACCTGGTGCGGGCCTCGACTGCGGGCCCTTCGGCCGTGATCGACCCGCTCGGGCGCGTGCTGGTGCGGACGAACGCGCTGCAGAGGGAGTTCGTCCTGGGCGAGGTGCGACCGGTCACCGAGCGCTCGATCTACGGCCGGATCGGCGATTCGTTCGGCCTGCTCTGTGCGCTGGCGGTGGCGGCGGCCTTCGTCATGCCTCGGCTTCGGTGAGGGCGATCGACGTCACCTCTTCCCGCGGCGCGAGCGGCGCTGCAGGGCGGCGAGGAGGATCGCGCCCGCGATGAGGCCGGAATTCGCGTCGGGCTCCGGCAGCTGGACATCGCAGGCATCTCCGACACCATCGCCATCGGCGTCCGCCTGGGACGGGTTGGGAACCTGCGGGCAGTTGTCGAGCGGATCCACCAGGCCGTCTCCGTCCGAGTCGGCCGCGGTCGCTGTGATCAGGAGGTCCTTCGTGCAGCTGCCCGCGGTGCAGTCGGCGTCCGTTGCGCACGCGCCCTGGTCGCGACGGCAGGTGCCGTCAGCGCAGTATTCTCCTCGCTTGCAATTGGCCGATGTGGAGCAGCTCCGCCCCGAGGTCTCCACGCAGGTTCCCGAACTCGCGAAGACCAGTGCGCCGGAGGACTCGTCTCCGGCCGCCGCCGCGCTGGTCACAGGTGCAACGATGCTCTGCAGTCCCTGGTCGACATCCTCGCACTGCGCTGGGGCGGCACACTCGCTCGTGTCCTTGCAAGAACCCTGCGCCGTGTGACACGTGGTCTGTAGCGGGTTGGATTCGCGTGTTCGACAGAACTGGCCGGCAGGGCACTGGCCCGAGCAGCTTGTTCCCAAGTCGAGCACGCACGCTCCGGGCGGGACGAAGCACGTCCCGGTGCCGCAGTCGGTGTCGAACGCGCATGGAGCACCTGTGCTCGTGCAGAAGCCGGCGCTGGCAGCGGCCAGGGTCTGGACCGGATCGGGCGAGATGTTGGAGCTGGCCGCAGTGCTCGCGAACGACGCGCGCTGCAAATTCTCCGGCGGCTCGATCTTGGCGACGTTCACCACCTGGAGCACGAGATCACCGGCGTCGCCGTCGCCGTTCAGGTCGGTGCCGCCTGCCGGGCAGTCGGTGGTCACGCTGCCCCCCTGCTGGCACTCGAGCGTCAGGAACGTCACGGTCGAGCCCGCCACGCGGTACGGGAAGCGCGGGTCGCAAGCCTCGAAATCGCACGCCACCGCCGCATAGCCGGTGTTGTGGACGAAGCCCGTCCCGGGACCGGTCGAGACCCAGACCTGGAGCACGGCGTCTGCCGCGTCGCCGTCGCCGTTCAGGTCCGTGCCGCCCCCCGGACAGCCGTTCGTCACGCTGCCGCCCTCGTCGCACTCGCGGGTGCGGAAGGCGACGAAGCCGTCTCCGACGACGAAGTCGATCACCGGCTGGCCGGTGTTCGTGATCACCCCGCTCGCATCGGCGATCTGGAGTACGCGGTCGGCCTGGTCGCCATCGCCGTCGAGGTCCGCGCCCTGGTCGGCCTCGGGTGTCGCGATCGCCACGAGCGAGCCAGCGATTCCGACCGCGTCGCCGGCAGCCCCGGTGTTCTGCCAACCGGTGGCGGCTGAGTGGACCGCGAGGACGAGATCCTTCGTGTCGCCGTCGCCGTTCCGATCCTGCCCATTCTGGTCGGCCTCCGAGACGAGCGCGGCCAGCGCCGTGTCGGAGGCGGCGATCGCCTGCGCCGCGAGGGCGTGATTCACGACCGCGCCGCCGCCGGCCGGGCGCTCCTGCACGATCAGGTCGCCCGTGTCGCCGTCGCCGTTCAGATCGGGGTTCGGCTGATGGCACGACGGAGTGTCAGCAGGCCCGGCTGCCTCCGGGCGCAGGAAGGCGACTCGCCCGCCGCCGCTGATTGCGACCTCTGTCGCGGGACAGATGTCGGCAACGCTCGCGGGTGGGCCGGTGCTCGTATCGGCGCTGCGGAGCACCGTATCATCCACCGCCATGTCGCCGCTCCGGTCAGCGGCATGGTCCGTTGGGTCAGGTCCCCTCACGAAGACGTCGGTGACTCCGTTCGTGTCTCCCGCGACGAGGTCCGTTGCGGCACTGACGAAAGCCACTGTCTGACCATCCGCCGAGATGGCAGGCCAGTCGACCGCGTCGCCGGTGCCTTGTGCGCCACTGGCGTTCACGCTGACTCGGACGGTGTTTCCCGTCGTGAGATCGTGAATGAACACATCGTTCTTCAGGTTCGTATCGCCGGGCACCAGGTTTCCGGCGCCGCACAGGAACGCAACGAAGCGACCATCAAGCGAGATGCTTTGGTTGCTCGTGGAGCAGGCCGGTGAGATGGCCTGATCTCCAGAACTGCTCACGTCGACTCGCGTGACATCTCCGGTGATCCGGTCCTTCACGAAAATATCGGTGCCGTAGTTCGTATCGCCAGGGACTAGACTGTTCGTGTCGACACCGAAGGAGATGAGTCGTCCATCGCTAGAGATGGAAGGGGCAAAGCTATCCGCGAGTGGTTGCGTGCCATCCTTGGCGACACTGACCAATGTTGTCTCGCCAGTCGCTAGGTCGTGCAACAGAACGTCCGTCTTTCCATTCGTGTCGTTCGGCACGAGGTTCGGGTCGGCACTCAAGAACACGACGAAGCGACCGTCCGCGGAAATGGCAGGCCGATTGGCACTCGAAGAAGACTGAGCCCCGGAGCTCGAGACGTTCACTCTCGTAGTGACTCCCAGCATGAGGTCTCGAACGAAAATGTCGGAGTGGCTGAGGCCGTTGGTGTCACCCAAGACGAGGTCGGACGCGAAGCTCGTGAACACGACGAACCGGCCGTCTGCGGAGATCTTCGCGGAGCTCGAACTACTATTCGGAGTACCGTTTCCATAGTCTCCTCCGAGTGGCGGTAGTCCGATACTGGGATTCGCAGACGAGGCGCGGGTTGTCACCCCGGTGATCCGGTCATAGACCATCACGTCCGAATTACTGTTTGCGTCGTTGGCGATGAGGTTCGTCGCCGATGTGTCGAAGGCAATGAACCGACCGTCCGCGGAGATCGATGGACGGAAGCTTGCACCGTTCGCTTCTTGCCCGTTCAACCCCACACTCACGCGTGTAGTTTCTCCCGTAACGCGATCGTGCAGAAAAATGTCCGTGAATCCGTTCGTATCGTTTGGTACGAGATTCGACGCGGCGCTCGAGAAGACGACGAATCTGCCGTCGGCACTGATCCCGGGCCAGTCGGACTGGTTGGGGTTCACGCTGGCGCCGTTTCCCTGAACCCCCTGAGTGCTCACGCTGACTCGCTGGGTGGTCTTTGCAGCTTCGGCCCCCTCCACGGTTCGGAAGAAGTACGGTCCCGCCTGGACGATGCTGCGGCCGCCGACGACGGGAGCAGCGTCCGCGGTCAGCGGCGAAGACGGGCTCGTGACCTCGGTGATAGTGCCGAGACCGACCCGGAAGACCCGAAGGATCGAGTCGAAGACGTTGCCGTTCCCGTTGATGTCCGTGTTGCCTTGGTTGGGCTCCGACTCGAGGAAGCCAACCTCGTCGCCCTGTGCCTCGACGGCGGGGAAGGCGAAGTGTCCCTGGTGCACGCGCACGACCGCTCGTCCCGGCGCGCCTCCGGGCCCGATCGGCAGCAGCGCGCCGGTCTGGCGGTCGCGCACGGTGACGACCTGGTCGAGCTCGTCCCCGTCGCCGTTCAGGTCCTCGCCAGCGAGACCCTCATTGACCGCGAAGGCGAACGCGCCGGGCGTCTCCACCAGTCCGCCGAGCGGCACGGGGGTCTCGGCGTCGGTGTGGAAGCCGGAATCGGCGATGATGACCGGCCCCACACCTGCGTCGTAGCGGTCGCTGAAGTCGAACAGGGGCGCGCTGCAGGTCGCCCCTGGACCGGGGCAGTCGCCGTCGGCCGTGCACGAGCGCCCCTCGTCCGTTCCGCCGAGGCACGCGCGCCGTGCCACCCGGAATGCCCCGACCGGCGCGTCGACCGACCCGAACAGGGTCGCGGCGGATGGGTTGGCCGGGTCCGTGATCGGCGTGAAGAGGGGCGGGATCCGGTTTCCCTTCGGCGACCAGGCCGAGAGGAATTTCTGGCTCGGTACCTGCACCGGCGTGCTGGAGCCCGAGAAGGCCGGCAGCGTCGTACTCCCCCGTACGAGTCGCGGTACGGGCACGTCATCGAGGCGCACCAACACTCCTCGATAGTCCATCGGCACGAGCACGTTCCCCGCCACGTCGGTCGTGAACCGCAGCTCGCGCTGCGAGGGCGGGAGCGGGGCGCAGGGTGCACCCGGCGTCGCCGTGGTGCAGAGCGCCTGGTAGTTGTTCGGCGGCGGCAGCGCCACGAAGTGGCCGAACGTCGGGTCGATCTCGGAGGCCGCCGTACCACAGCTCCCGTCCATCGCGTAGAGCTCGTCGACGCACGCCGCGACACCCGTACGCTCCGCGCAGCGCGCAGTGCCCGCGAGGTCACAAGGGAGAGGGAGATCCTTTCCCGTGACGGCGATCGCGGCCGGCCCGGCGAGCGTGCGGTCGTCGGTGGCCGTGCCCACGAGGGCGTCGGTATCCGGGAAGCGGAATCGGAGCCGGTTCTCGATCGGATCGACCGACAGATCGCTCGCCGTTCCCACCTGCTGGCAGCTCGCCGTGCCTCCGGCGCCGAGCTGTGCCTGGCAGGCCGCGAGCGCCGGACCCAGCGTGGCGCAGTCGGAGGTGGTGACGACCACGGCATTCCTCGCGCCGCCACCGGGCGGCTCGAAGAGCACCGTCACGTGGTAGTCGTCGGCGGGCGTCGCGCCGCCGGGGAGATCCACGAAGCCGCTCGACTTGCTGTCGCAGACCTCGGGTCGTACGCGGATCTCGAGGACGTCGCCCGGCATCGCGAAGGGGCGGTCGGTCGTGCCCGTCGCCCCGCGGAATGCATTGGTCGCGCCGGGGATGACGTCGCACATCGCGTACGCGCCGAGGGCGAACCATGGCGCGAGGAACAGGGAAGCCAGGTAGCTGAAGCGGCGCATGAGACGACTGCGGCCTCCTCGCATCACATTACACCGATCGACACAGGGCGATCCTCAGTGATTCTCGGAGCGTCCGGCTATGAAGTGCGTCACACCCCGTCCGGGTCTCGATCGCCGGGCGCGCCTGGCGCTGTGCCGCCCCAGTGTTCCTCCACCAGACGCAGCCCAAGGAGGAGGTGGCAGAGCTCCTGGAGCGGGAGGTTCGTGAGGGTCTCGAAGCGTTCGTCCTCGAGGGTGGCCAGCCAGGTCGCCACCCGACGCCTCTGCCGCCTCGTCCACCGAATGTCTGCATTCGCGAGCAGCCGACCGAGCGATTCGACGTGGTGCGCGAGCACTTCGGCCGTCCCGCTGTGGATCATCTCTGGAGTGATGGCATAGGCGAGGAAGCGGTCTCGGATCGCATCGGGGTCGATGCGCCCGGGCCATCGCTCGTGATATGCGAGCAGGAGCTCCACGAGATGGAGGGTCGAATGATCTTTCGGCTCGGCATCCGAGTCGTCAAGCCGCTCGTGGGCCGACTCCACCGCGCGCATGAGCCGATCCACGCTCAGCGTCTGGTCGGAGTGATTGGTCCACGTGATCGCGGGGTCCGGCTCGTTCGCGATCAGCACGCGCAGAAACTCGAAAGCGTCGATCTCGACGACCTTCCCGCCCTCAGGAAACCGGAAGCGCATGCGGGGCAGCATCCCTTGGCCGGCAGGGAGATAGATCTGCCGCTTGTATCCGTCGTACAGCTGGCGCAGTGCGAGGTCGCTTCGATTGGGCCGGAAGTAGAAGCGGTCTTCGAGCGTGGCGGCTCGACCGTCGGGTCGCCAATGGTCGAGCAGGAGCGAGAGCACGCCCCCACCATGTGGTTCTGAAATCGCTCCGCTTGCCAGGACGAAGTCCGCACCATCCCGCTCGTATCCAACACGCGCGAGTGTTTCGACCAGCCGTTTCGAATCGACCGGGAAGACGAGACCTAGATGATCCGGATGCGATTCGAGCTCTGCGCGCCGACCCGCGAGGAATCGTTCGAGGCGAGCGCGGAGCTCCGCACCGGGAGCGGCTGCAGCAGCGAGGGGCCTGTCGCAGGCCGCGAGAAGACCGCACCCCAGAGCCATGAGCGGTGCGAGGGAGCGAAAGGTCGAGGAGAACGACACGGAGAGAGCCAGCATCGCACCCTGACAACCGCCGCGCGATCTCCGCGAACCGTGGCGGCCAGGGTGTACGATCGCCGGCATGCGAGGCTGGCGTCGTGCCACGTCGAAGGATCTCCACGCCGTGGTGACGGAGGTGGAGGCGGCGGGAGCCAATCTCACGCTCGAAGCGCCCGGGCTCGGCTCGCTGTGTCTGGGTCGCCGCCCGGCGGCCGCGCGCGTGATCTTCCACAGCGACGCGCCCCTTGCGTCCCTGGCGCGTCGCGATCACCTGGGACTGGCGGAGGCCTATCTGCACGGCGAGATCGATCTCGAGGGAGACCTTCTCGAGGTAATCAAGGTCACGGAGGTCATGCCGCCGGATCCGACCTGGCTGGAGCGGCTCGCGCGGAGCGCGAGGCTCTCGATTCGCAATCGCCGCCGACTCCAGCGCGAGTCCATCACGCACCACTACGATCGTCCGCCTGAGTTCTTCCTCGCCTGGCTCGATCGCTGGCGCTCGTACACGCACGGCTACTTCGCGTCACCCCACGACGAGCTCTGCCGCGCGCAGGCGCGCAAGCTCCAGTTTGCAATGGACGCCCTCGGCCTGAAGGCCGGCGATCGCGTCTTCGACATGGGCTGCGGCTGGGGAAGCTTTCTCGAGTACGCGGGACGCCAGGGCATTCGCGTGCACGGCATCACGATCTCCCGCGAGCAGCACCGCTTCGTCGGCGAGCTGATTCGCCGCGAGCGCCTTCCCTGTACGGTCGAGCTCGCGAACTTCCTCGACTTCCGGCCGCGCGAACACTTCGATGGCGCCGTCTTGATGGGAAGCCTCGAACACTTCTCGGACTACCGATATGCGGCTCGCTTCCTGGCGCGTCATCTGACCCCCGAGGCGTGCATCTACACAGATTTCTGCACCGCCCGCGGCGGCCACCAGACCGGGGCATTCCTGGGGCGCTACATCTGGCCCGGTGCGGCGAGCTACGTGAACCTGCCTCGCCTGTTGCGCGCGCTCGCACGCCAGGGCTTCGGCGTCCACGAGCTCCGCGACGACACCGCGAGCTACGCGCTGACAGTGAGAGCCTGGGCCGACGCCTTCGAAGGAGTGGAGAACGATCTTGCCTCGCGCTTCGGCCAGCCGACCGTGCGCGCGTTTCGACTCTTTCTGCGCGCGTCGCAGTACTTCCTCGAGCGCAACCGGACCCAGGGCTGCCACCTGGTGGCGGGGCGTAGAGCGGCGCCGCTGGCGTAGCGCGGCGTCGTCCGACCGTGTCGAGTGCTGGGGAGGTAACCGGCTCGGTGCGCTTCGAGCGGCGCTACCACCTCACCGCGAGCGGAGGCGGATGTAGCGCTCGCGGTTCGACTCCTCCTCGAGAGCGCGAGCGCGCGCCTTCAACAGGTCGCTGCGCGTGATCACTCCGAGCAACCGCTTCGGATCGTTCGAATCGACGACGAGCAGGCGTCCGACGTTGGATTGCGCCATCCGCTCCGCCGCGGTCCGACAGGAATCCCCCGCGCCGATCGCGAGCGCGGGGCGACTGGCGACGTCCCAGGTGATGACCGGCCCCGTGTCGGCCGCTTCGTCCTGCAGCAGCGCGCCGAGCCATTCCTGCAGCAGATCCGACTTCGTCACCATGCCGACCGGTGCGCCCTTGCGGTCGACCACGGGGTAGCCCTGGTGCCGGTGCGCTCCGGTTCCGAGGAAGTACTCGCGCACCAGCTGCCGGACGGGCATGGATGCCGGAACGGTGATCACCTCGGTGCTCATCACGTCCCGGGCGAGCAGCCGCTCGAGCGGATCGAGCGAGTACTCGCGGCTCACGTGGTGTCCGCGGCGCGCGACCTTCTCGGTGAGGATCGAGCGTTTCATGACGAGCACGGTGAAGGCGTGCGCGACCACCACGGCGATCAGCAGCGGGAGCAGCAGGCGGACGTCGTCGGTGAGCTCGAGCGCGAAGACGATGCCGGTGAGCGGGGAGCGCATCGTCCCGCCCATCACGGACGCCATGCCGAGCAGCGGCCAGAGCGCCGGGTCGCCGCCGGGCATGAAGCTCGACTCGAGCCCGCCGAGCGAGCCTCCGAGGATCAGGAGCGGTGCGAGCACGCCGCCCGAGGTCCCGGATCCGAGCGCGACGGACCAGATCAGCGCCTTGACGAGCATCAGCGGAACGAGCGCGCTCGCGAGGTAGTTCCCGCGCAGCAGATCCGCGATCAGGTCGTAGCCGACGCCGAGCGCGCGCGGCTCGAACCAGCCCCCGATCCCGACCACGACGCCGCCGAGCATGGGCCACCACATCCAGTGGATCGGGAGGCGCGCGAAGGCGTCTTCCGTCGCATACACCGCGCGGGTGAGGAGCATCGCGGCGAAGCCGGCGATCATGCCCGCCGGCACCGCGCCGAGCAGCACGCCGAGGCCCGGCGCCTCCGTGTGCAACGTCACCGGAAAGAGTGGAGACGCCGCCAGACCGAGGTAGGGACGAGCCAGCGCCGCGACCGCGCTCGCGATCGCGACCGGGACGAAGCTGCGCGGCTTCCACTCGAAGAGCAGCAGCTCCACGGCGAGCAGCACCGCGGCGACCGGCGTCCCGAAGGTCGCCGACATGCCGCCCGCCGCGCCGGCCACGAGCAAGGTCTTGCGCTCGGCGGCGGTCAGGTGGAAGGTCTGCGCGATCAGCGAGCCGCAGGCGCCGCCGGTCATGATGATCGGACCCTCGGCGCCGAAGGGTCCGCCCGAGCCGATCGAGATCGCGGAGGAGAGCGGCTTCAGCACCGCGACTCGCGGCGACATGCGGCTGCTTCCGATCAGGATCGCCTCGATCGCCTCGGGAATACCGTGACCGCGGATCCGATCGGAGCCGTAGCGGGCCATCAGGCCGATGATCAGGCCGCCGAGCGGCGGGATCGCGATCATCCAGAGGCCGAGCGGGCTTCCTGCCGGTGACACGATCTCGTGTGGGATCGCGAGGCGCCCGAAGTAGAAGAGCTCCGTGAAGAAGCCGATCAGGCGCAGCAACAGCAGCGCCATCGCGCCGCAGACGAGCCCGACCGGAATGGCCAGCAGCGAAAGCCACACCAGTCTGCGGTCGGCAGTGAAATCGGCCCCGCTCACGGACTCCGGGAACCTAGGGGACGCAGGCCGTGCAGTCAGCGCGTGCGGACTACCGCTTCTCGATCGGCACGTAGCGCAGGCCCGTCGGACCGTTGTAGTAGCCGCGCGGGCGGTAGATGCGGTTGTTCGCGTACTGCTCGAGGGTGTGCGCGCACCAGCCGGCCACGCGGCTCGCGGCGAAGACCGGCGTGAAGAGATCGATCGGGATGCCCATGCTGTAGTAGACGGTGGCCGAGTAGAAGTCGACGTTCGGGATCAGCCCCTTCCGCTCCTGCATGATCTCTTCGATCGCGGCGCTCATCTCGTAGAGCTCGGGGTGCCCCGTCTCGGCGGTGAGCTCGCGGCTCATGCGCTTCAGGATCGCGGCGCGCGGGTCGCCTTCCTTGTAGACGCGGTGTCCGAAGCCCATCACCTTGCGCTTGCCGCCGAGCGCGTCGTCGAGGTAGGCCTCGAGCCGCGACGGCCCGCCGATCTCCTGGAGCATCCGCATCACCTGCTCGTTGGCGCCGCCGTGCAGCGGGCCCTTCAAGGTGCCGATCGCCGCCATCACGCTCGAGTACATGCCCGAGAGCGTGCTCGAGGTGACACGCGCCGAGAACGCCGAGGCGTTGAGCTCGTGGTCGGCGTGCAGGATCAGGCAGGTGTCGAGCTGGCGGACGCGCTTCGCCTCCGGCTCGCGGCCGTGCAGCATGTAGAGAAAGTTCCACGCCAGCGAGCGCCCCGGCAGCGGTTGCAGCGGCCACTGGCCGTTCCGCACGCGGTCGTAGGCCGCGACGATCGTGGCGAGCCGCGCGGTCAGCCGCACCGCCTTGCGGATGTTGGCGTCGAACTGGATCACGTTCGCGTCGGGATCGTGGAGCGAGAGGCCCGCCACCACGGCGTGCAGGAAGTCCATCGGGTGGACCTCCGTCGGCAGGCCGTGGAACCAGCCGAACGACTCCGGCGGCAGCGGCATCGCGGCACGCAGCTCGCGCTCGAAGCGCTCGAGCTCGTCGGCTTTCGGCAGCCGCCCGTACCAGAGCAGGAACACGACCTCCTCGAAGGTCGCGTTCTCGGCCAGATCCTCGATGGTGTAGCCGCGGTAGAGCAAGGTCGTCCCGGCGATCGTCGAGATCGCCGTGCTGCACGCCACCACGCCCTCGAGCCCCTTGTCGAGAGCGCCTCGGTATTCCTGGATCGCCTCGCTCATGCCGTCACTCCCTCCGCGCGCATCGGTCGGACGGCACGCTAGCGAGAGAGCGGGCGGCGCGCCCCACCGATGCCGTCGCTCAGAGCTGCTTTCGCGGTGCGACGCGCGTCGGCGTCACGGACTCCATCGGGTACTCGGGCGCGCCCTCGCGCGCGAGCTCGAAGAACTCGGGGCCGAAGGGGTTCTGTCCGCGGATCGGCATCGAGCCGCGGCGGATGGTCCAGTCCTTCGGCGCGAGCTCGCCCGCGCGCTTCCAGTGGCGCTCCGCCGCCAGGGCGCGGCCCCGCTGCTGGAGATGCCAGGCGAGCGCGCGCTCGGCGCGCGCCCGCTGGCTCTCCGCGGTCGGCTTCGGCTGGTGACGGCGCACCTCGTCGGGCGCGAGCGCGCCCTTCCCTTCCCGCACCCACGCGCGCAGCAGGTCGAGGTACGGACCCGACGCCTTGCCGTGGAAGGCGGTGAAGGTGTCGGTGCCGAACTGCGCGTCGTGCGGGCGGCAGATGCGGCCCTGCGCGTCGATCCAGATCAAGGTCGGCACGTTCACGATGTGATAGAGCTCGGCCAGCACGTGCTCGGTGTCGATCAGGCTCGGGTGCGTCGGCCGCGCGCGCTCGATGAAGGGGCGCGGGTCGTCGGGCGAGCGGTCGAGCGCGACGGTGATCGGCACGAAGCCGTGGGGTCCGAGCTCCTCGTGCAGCGCCTGCCAGACCGGCAGGTCCTCGCGGCACCCTCACCAGGACGCGTAGGCGATCAGCAGCACCTTCTTGCCGCGGAAGCTGGAGAGCGTGTGACGCCGGCCCGCGAGGTCGGGCAAGGTGAAGTCCGGCGCCTCGAGCCCTTCGAGCGCGGCGCGCCGCTCGGAGGCGGGCGTGCCGAGCGCCGCCGCGCGCTCCGTGACGTCGAGCGCGAGCGGCCGGTCGAGCACGCGCGCGAGCTCCGCGAGATCGATGCCCCGCTCCCCGACGAGCGCCGCGCGATCGCGCACCGGCACGCACACCGAGCCGCGACACAGGCCCTCCGGGCGCAGCGACCAGCCGAGCTCTTCGTGCACGGACGCGGAGTCGAGCGCGACCTGCCCGCCCGCGATCTCCGCCGCGAGCTCCATGGGCTGTCCGCCGTCGAGGATCGTGAAGCGTTCCATGCGCCCCTCGCCTCGCATCCTACGCCGAGGGGACGCGCGGCGGAAGCGCCTTCTCGGGCGGCAGCAGCGCCGCGAGAGCCACCATGCCGAGCGCTCCCGAGACGAGCGAGCCCGCGAGAGTCCCGAGCTTGGCCGCGTCGAGCGGCGGGCCTTCGAGCGCGAGCCCCGCGATGAAGAGCGCCACCGTGAAGCCGATGCCGGCCAGCGCGCCGGCCGCCGCCAGCACGCCCCAGCCGACGCCCGGCGGCAAGGTGGCGACGCCGAGCCGCACGGCGAGCCACGAGAAAACGAGGATGCCGACCGGCTTGCCGATCACGAGCCCGGCCGCGACGGCCAGCGCGACCGGGTCGACGAAGCCGCGAAGCGCGATCGGCACTCCGGCGTTCGCCAATGCGAAGACCGGCATGATCGCGAAGCCGATCCATGGATGGAGCCGCGCCTCGAGGTACTCGAGCGGCGAGACCACCTCGCGCACCACCTCGCGGAGAGCCCGCACCTGCGCGGCGCGTCCGCTCACGTGCTGCCAGCGCTCGCCGTGCAGGATCGCGGCGGCGCGCAGAAAGAGGTCCGCGACGAGGCCTTCGCTCGCGTGCGCGCGCGCCGGCGTCAGCAGCCCGAGTGCCACGCCCGCGATGGTCGCGTGCACGCCCGACTCGTGGAATGCGAGCCAGATCCCCGCGCCCGCCAGGGTGTAGACGCCGAAGCTCCGCACGCCGAGACGCGCGAGCGCGTACACCGCGGCGAGGCCCGCGATGCCGAGCGCGAGCGCGCCGAGGTGAAGCGTCTCGGTGTAGCCGACCGCGATCACGAGGATCGCGCCGATGTCGTCGGCGATCGCGAGCGAGAGCAGCATGATCCGCAGCGAGGGCGGCACGCGCGGGCCGAGCAGCGCGATGCAGCCGACGACGAACGCGATGTCCGTCGCCATCGGGATACCCCAGCCGGCCGCGGCCGAGCCGCCGCCCTGGAGGCCCAGATAGATGCCGGCCGGCAGCAGCATGCCGCCGATCGCGCCTGCCAGAGGCAGCGCAGCGCGGCGCGGGTCGCGCAGCTCGCCGATCGCGAGCTCGCGCTTGACCTCGAGCCCCATGACGAAGAAGAAGATCGCCATGAGGCCGTCGTTGATCCAATGGTGCAGCGAGAGCCTGAGCTCGAAGCCGCCGACCGCGATGCCGAGCGGGACGTGCCAGACATGGAGCCAGGCGTCGGACCAGCGCGAGTTCGCGAGCGCCAGCGCGAGCGCGGTGCACAGCAGCAGCACCATGCCCCCGGCCGCCTCGACGTGGAGGAAGCGGTCGAGCGGGCCGAGCAGCCGGTCGATCGGCTGGCGCGGCAGCGGGCCGTGCGCGTCGCGGTCCAAGGCGCCGCAGCATAGGCGACGCGATTGACAGCGCCGCACGCGCGCGACGATCCTGCGCGCATGGCGGTGCGGGCATCCCGCGAATATCTCGAGCGCGTCTTCGAAGAGACGAAGAACTGGGGGCGCTGGGGCGTCGACGACGAGCGCGGCGCGCTGAACTGGATCACTCCGGCGCGCCGCGCGGACGCGGCCGCGCGCGTGCGCGACGGCCACGTCGTGAGCTGCGGACTCGAGCTCCCGACCGCCCCGGCGCCGGGCAACCCGAACCCGGCGCAGCACATGATGATCGCGGCGGGCGACGCGCGCGACGCCGTGATGCACGGCGTCGAGACGTCGCTCGACTACGTCGGCGTCGCCTGCCACGGCATGTCGGTGTCGCACATCGACGCGCTCTGCCACGTCTTCGTGGACGGCCGCATGTACAACGGCTTCGACGCCTCGGAGGTGAAGAGCATCGGCGCGCTGCGCAACAGCATCATGGCCGCGCGCGACGGCGTGGTCGGACGCGGCGTGCTGCTCGACGTCCCGAGGCTGCGCGGCGCACCGTGGCTCGAGCTCGGCGAGGCGATCTCGCCCGACGAGCTCGCCGCGGTGGAGCGCGCCCAGGGCGTGGAGGTCGGCGAGGGCGACATCCTGCTCGTCGCGACCGGGCGCGACGCGCGGCGCGCGCGCTTCGGACCGTGGGCTCCCGAGGAAGGCCTCGCGGGCCTGCACCCGAGCTGCATCCCGTGGCTCCATTCGCGCCGCATCGCGGTGCTCGGCTCGGACGGCGTCTCCGATCCGCTGCCGGCCAACGAGACGCCACGCTGGCCGATCCCGATCCACCAGTGCTGCCTCGTCGCGATGGGCGTGCACCTGCTCGACAACCTCGAGCTCGGTCGCCTCGCCGCGGCCTGCGCCGAGCGCGGCCGCTACGAGTTCCTCTTCAGCATGGGTCCGCTGCGGATCGAGGGCGGCACGGGCTCTGCGGTCAACCCGCTCGCGATCCTCTGATCGCGCGCGCCGAGCGCAGGCTCAGAAGTGGAGCCGCAGCGGCAGGCCGAGCTCCTCGCGGACCGGATTCTCGACCTGCTGGATCACGTCCTCCTCGGACGCGAGCTTGAAGACCGCGTGCCCGAGCTCGTGGGCGAGGACGGTCTCGGGCGGCGCTGCGCGCGGGCCGTCCGCGGTCTCGACCAGCGGGAACGAGAATGGATCGAAGAGGATCGTCTCGGAGAGCTCGACTCCCGGCACGCGGTAGATGGTGTGGTTGTCGCCGTGCGCGTTCAGCTCGATGTGGAGCGGGTGTCCGAGCGCGCCGGAGTCGATCAGCCGGGCCGCGCGCATACCCACGCGCGTCGCGAGCACGCGCTCGAGCGCGCGCTCGACGCGCGGCGTGTCGACGTCCGATCCGCCGGTGATCTCGACGTGGCGGTGATGGAGGTGGACGGCGGGTATCGGAGCGGTCGCGTCGCGGAGCCCGGAGGCGGGAGCGAGGGTGAAGAAGAGCGCGCCGATCAGGAGGGCCCTGCTGGCGCGCCCGGTCACGCGGCTACTCCGCCCACGCGAAGCGCACGCCGTCCGGCGTCGGCTCGCGGACCAGCGCGCCGAGCGAGAGCACGCGCGCCAGCTCGTCGCTCGCGTACGCGCGCTCGACGCCCGTCACCTCGGCGACCGCCTCGGCGAACTCGCGCTCCGGCTCGCGCGCGAAAGCCGGGAGCGATTCGATCGTGTCGTTCAGCAGCAGCTGCCAGAGCAGCGACTGTCGGCGGCGGCGCAGGTACATCTTCTTCTCGTAGCCATCCAGCTTACCCTGCGCGAACAGGTAGTCCTGGTAGCGCATGTAGCGCTCCATCGTCTCCTCGTACTCGTCGGCCACGCTCTGGATCACTTCGACCGCGGCGCCGGGAGTCCGGGTCACGACATGGTTCGCGTCGTAGCGGGTCCAGTCGCTGGTCAGGATCTCGAGACCGTACTCCTCCGCCTTGTCGCGCACCTCGGTGCCCGGGAAGGGCGCGAGGATGTGGAAGCCGTAGAGCGAGCCGAACTCCTGGTGCAGCTCGTTCGCGAACTCGACCGTCTTGCGGAGCGTCTCCTCCGTCTCGCCGGGCAGCCCGATGATGAACGACGCGAGCGCCGAGATGCCGACGTCCTGCGTCATGCGCATCGCCTCCTTCACCTTGTCGAGGTTCGACTTCTTCTTGACGAGATCGAGCACCTCCTGGTTGCCGCTCTCGACGCCGAAGCAGATCGCCTGACAGCCGGCGCGCGCCATCGTCTCGACGATTTCCGGCGAGATCGTGTCGACGCGCGAGAAGGCGTTCCAGCGGATGCCGGTGTTGCGCTGGATCAGCTCGCCGCAGACCGCGAGGAAGTGCTTGCGGTAGAGCGTGAAGAGGTCGTCCTCGATCGTGATCTCGGTGAAGCCCGCGCGCGAGAGCTCCTCGATCTCGTCGACGCAGAGCGACGGCGTGCGGTAGCGGACGCTGCGTCCGGTCCACGCCGGCGCCGAGCAGAAGACGCACTCGTAGGGGCAGCCGCGGCTCGTGACCACGCTCGCGTGGCTGTCGAAGGCGAGGTAGCGCGCGAGCGGCACGAGCTCGCGCGCGGGATTCGGCAGGGTGTCGAGGTCGTCCTCGAGCGGGCGCGGCTTGTTGCGCACGATCTCGCCGGTGTCACGGCGGCGCACCGCGAGCCCGCGCACGTCGCGCAGGTCCATGCGGCTCTCGAGCGCGGCTACTAGCTCGACCATCGTGTGCTCGCCCTCGCCGATGCCGATGTAGTCGAGCGCCGGCAGATCGCGGAAGCTCCCCTCGATCTCGAAGGAGACGTGCGGTCCGCCCATGACGATCGGCACTTCTCCGTCGCATTTCCGGACGACTTCGCCGATCGAGTTCGCGATGTGGTGGTTGAGCGTGACGGACGTGATGCCGACGAGCTGCGGCCGGAATCGCGCCATGCGCCGCTCGATCTTCTCGGGGGTCGTGCGCGAGAGCAGCAGGTCGAGGATCTCGACCTCGTGACCCTGCGCGCGCAGCGCCGACGCCACGTAGGGCAAGGTCACGAGGAGACGCGGGAACTCCTCGAAGGGGTACGAGGGATTCACGAGGAGCACGCGCACGAGGGACCTCCAGACGTCCGGGGGAATGGGCGCATTCTACTCGCAGCCCGGCGCAGATCGGTAGACTGGCCCGCGCCGACGACGACGGAGGTCTGCATGCGAGTTCCGATCGTCCTCCTTGGCCTCGCCCTCGCGGTGCCGGCGCTGCTCGCCGCCGAGGACCCGAGCGCGACCGCGAAGCTCCTCGACGGCATGGGCGCCCACCGCCGCGACGTCGGCGCGAAGCCCGAGGCACAGCGCTTCTTCGACCAGGGGCTCGTGCTGGCCTACGGATTCAACCACGCGGCCGCCGAGCGCTCCTTCCGCGAGGCGGCGCGACTCGATCCGAGCTGCGCGATGTGCGCCTGGGGCGTCGCGCTCGTGCAGGGACCGCACATCAATGCGGCGATGGTCGAGAGCGCGGTGTCGCCCGCGTGGGAGGCGAGTCAGGACGCGAAGCGGCTCGCGAAGAACGCCAAGCCGGCGGACCGCGCGCTGATCGAGGCGCTCACGATGCGCTACTCGCCGATGCAAGGCGCCGACCGCGCGGCGCTCGACCGCGCCTACGCCGACGCGATGCGCGACGTGGCGTCGCGTTTCCCCGACGACGCCGACGTGCAAACGCTCGCGGCCGAGGCGCTGATGGACCTGCATCCGTGGGATCTGTGGGAGAAGAACGGGACCGCGAAGCCGTGGACGGGAGAGATCGTGGCGCTGCTCGAGCGCGCGATCTCGCTCGATCCGCAACATCCCGGGGCGAACCACTTCTACATCCACGCGGTCGAGGCGTCGAAGGAGCCGCAGCGCGCGATGGCGAGCGCGGATCGCCTGCGCGACCTCGTCCCCGGCGCCGGCCATCTGGTCCACATGCCGGCGCACGTCTTCCTTCGCACCGGCCGCTACTGGGACGCGGTCCTTGCCAACCGGCGCGCGATCGACGCCGACCGCAAGAGCGAACAGGCCTCGTGCCACGGCTCGCCCTATGCGCTGAGCTACGTGCCGCACAACGTCCACTTCCTGTGGGCGGCGGCCGCCTTCGCGGGCGCGGGCGGCGTCGCGGTCGACGCCGCGAAGCTGACCGCCGACGGCGTGGACCTGACGAAGCTGCGCGAGCCGGGCCTCGGCGTGCTCCAGCAATACTGGGTGACACCGCTCTATGCCTGGGTGCGCTTCGGGCACTGGGACGAGATCCTCGCGATGCCCGAGCCCGAGGCGGATCTCGTCTACCCGCTCAGCATCTGGCGCTGGGCGCGCGGCGTCGCGCACGTGCGACAGCAGAGCCTCGACGAGGCCGCGAAGGACCTCGCCGCGCTCGAGGCGCTCGCGGCGGATCCGGCGCTGAAGAAGGTCACGATCTTCGACCTCTACGACACCTCGGGACTCGTCGCGATCGCGCGCGAGCACCTCGCCGGCGAGGTCGCCTTCGCGCGCGGAGAGCGCGAAGCGGGTGTCGTGCGGCTGCGTCGGGCCGTCGCGCAGGAGGACGCGCTCCCCTACGACGAGCCGCCGCCGTGGCCGCTGCCGATGCGCCACGTGCTCGGCGCGATGCTCCTCGACATGCAGCGCCCTGCGGAAGCCGAGATCGTCTACCGCGCCGATCTCGAGATCTACCCCGAGAACGGCTGGTCGCTGCGCGGCCTCTCGCGCGCGCTCGCCGAGCAGGGCAAACCTTCCGACGCCGCCGCCGTCGAGTCCCGTTTCCTGCGCGCGTGGGCGAAGGGCGACTTCGAGCTCGACTCCTCGCGGCTCTAGGATTCCATGCGCCGCTGGTCGTTCCTGCTCCCGCGTCCGTCGTACGCGAGCTTGCTCTCGGATTCACTCGGCGCCGGCTTCGACGTGATCGATATCGGCTGTGGCGGAACTTCTTCTCGCGACTGGAGCCCGAGCGCGGGCATCTCGGTCTGCGTCGGCCTTCCGGATCCGAGCCTCTCGGCGAAACCTCTACCACGCCCCCGCCGAACTTCGCGCTGCCCGCGACGGCCCCCACCCTCTCCGCATATGCCGCCGAGATCACGGATCTGTGTGGTGCCCCGGGCGACGCCGTGCTCTGCGGCCCGGACCTCCTCCACCTGCTCCAGCCGGAGGACTTCGAGACGGGTCAGATCCACCCGAATGCCAGCGGGCACGCGAAGATCGCCGACGCGATGGTCGAGTCGATCCTGCAAGCGATCCCGGAGCCGGGTACGAGCGCGATGCTCGGTGTCGGGCTGCTGGCTCTCGCGCAGATGCGGCGCCGGCACGAGCGCCCGAGCAGCTAGCGCACGAGCAGTGCAACCGCCTCGACGTGCTCCGTCTGCGGCAGGAAGTCGAAGGGCTCGACCGCCTCGGTGCGGCAGCCGCGCGCGGCGAGATCGGCGAGGTCGCGCGCGAGGGTGTCGGGGTCACAGGACAGGTAGACGATGCGCTGCGGCGCGAGTCTCGCGATCGCCTCGCGCACCTCGGGCGCGGCGCCGCGGCGCGGCGGATTCAGGGTGACGAGGTCGACGCGCTCGCCCTTGCGGACGAGCGCCGACGCGGCATCTCCCTGCGTGAATCTCACGCTCTGCACTGCATTGGCCTCCGCGTTCGCCCTCGCGTCACGCACGGCCTGCGGATTCTCTTCGATGCCCTGCACCTCCATGCCCGCGCGCGCGAGCGAGAGCGCGATCGCGCCGACGCCGCAGTAGAGATCGATTGCGCGCAGACCGGCCTTCGGCTCCGCGAGCCGCACGACCTCCGCGTAGGCCGCGCGCGCCGCCGACGGGTTGGCCTGCGTGAACGATCCCGCGCTGCTCCGGAGCGCGAGCTCGCCGACGCGGTCGACGAGCGCGCCCGAGCGGAGCGGAGGAGAGGCCGCCACGGTCAGGAAGCGCGGGCCGAAGAGCGCGTTGCCGGGATCGTCATTGAGGTTCAGCACGACACCGATCACACCGCGCAGGCCCGTGAGGGCCTGCGCGAGCTCGCGCTCGCCCGCGTAGCCGCGGTCGCGGACGACGAGCACGAGCTGCACGCGGCGCTCCGCGCCGACCCTCACGATCACGTAGCGGAGCCAGCCCGTGCGGCGGCGCTCGTCGTAGGTCGGGACGCGCAGGCGCTCGAGGATCGAGGCGACCGCGGCGAGCGTCTCGTTCGCGGCCGGATGGTGTGCCGCACAGCCGCGGATGTCCGCGACCTCGTGCGTGCCCGGCCGATACACGCCGAGCCGTAGCCCTTCGCGGCCGCGCCGCGCGACGAGCTTCACGCGCGCGCGGTAGCCGAACGGCCGTGGCGCGGGCCGGATCGGCAGCGGCCGCACGCCCGACAGCGAATCGTGACGCGCGAGCGCCGCCCGCACGCGCTCCTCTTTGCGCGCGAGCTGCTCCGCGTACGGCATGCCGCTCCACGGGCAGCCGACACAATCCGGCGAATGGGGGCACGGGCTCCGCGGTTCCGTCACGGCGCCGAGGCTACAGGGCCGGGCTGTGGCTGCCGATCCGGGGGCCATGGCGGACATCGGGAAGAGCCTGGCGAAGACACTCGTCGGCCTCGCGCTGGTCCTGGTCTGGTGGACGCTCCGCGGGGCGGGCGACGCCCACACCGAGACGGCCCGTCGCATCCCGACCGTCGTGTGGGACGGCGGCGCCGGCACGCTCACGATCCACGCCGAGACGACCACGCCGGCGCAGATGCGCGTCAGCTTCCACGAGCAGTCGCAGGACCCGAAGGCGCGACTCCTCGAGACGTACGAGGATGTCGGCCCCGGCAGCCATTCGTGGACGATCGACGTGGCGAAGGAGGTCGGCGGCACCGTCGAGCTCTCGGCCACGTCGCCGAGGCCGGGCGATCGCCTGCACTGGACGCTCGAGGCGGCGGGCAACGTGGTCGACGAGCAGAACGAGACGCTCGAGAAGCCGCTCGAGCCCGGCTACGGCTTCTTCATCCAGGCCAACTTCGAAGACTTCGCATCGGGCGAGCTCGGAGACGGC
>DATKND010000019.1:0-27105 GCA_035541475.1 Myxococcota bacterium
TCTTTCTGCTGTCGCTGAACCTGAAGCAGATCCAGGCGGATCTCGGCATCGCCGAATCGCATCTCGGCCTGCTCGCGGGACTGGTGGGCGCGGGCGCGCTCTTCGCCCTGCCGGTGACCTTGGCCGCGGATCGCTTCGGCCGCCGCCGCATGCTGCTGTTCACCATCCTCGGCTACACGCTCTGCACGGGCGCGACCGCGCTCTCCCCGAACACCGCGGCCTTCGTGATTTTCCAGCTGCTGGCGCGCCTCTTCGCCGGGGCGGAGTCGGCGATCGCGAACGTGGTGATCGCCGAGGAGTTCGACGCGCGAAACCGCGGCTGGGGCATCGGCGCGCTCGGGGCGCTGGCCGCCTGCGGCGGTGGCCTCGCGGCCCTCGCCTTCGCGTTCGTGAACCTGCTGCCCTTCGGCTGGCGCTCGCTCTACGCCATCGGGCTGGTGCCGCTCGGGATCGTCGCGCACCTGCGCCGGACGTTGCCGGAGACCGCGCGCTTCGACGCGCTCGAGCGCGAGCGCGTCGAGTTCCACGCCGCGCCTCCCATCGCGCCCGTGAGGAATCTCGTGCGTCGCTACCCCGGGCGTCTCGCGATGCTCGCCTTCACCGCCTTCGCGATCCAGATCGCGATGCGTCCGGCCGTTGTCTTCTCGTCGAAGTTCCTGCAGGACGTGCACGGCTGGAGCCCCGGCCACGTCACGCTCCTGACGATCGTCGGGGGCATGGTCGGAATCGCCGGGAACTCGGCGGCGGGCTGGCTCTCCGATCGCCGCGGCAGGCGCCCGGTCGCGGTCCTGTTCAGCGTGGGCATGCTGGTCGGGATCGTGTGCTTCTATCTGCTGAGAAGCCCCATCGGCCCGTTCTTCTGGATCCTCCAGCTCTTCGGGCTGAGCGGGACCGACGTGACGCTCGCCGCCTACGGTGCCGAGATGTTCCCGACCGCCGTCCGCTCGACCGCCTCGGGCGTGCGCGTGTTGTGCACCACCGCCGGCGCGGTCACCGGACTCGCGCTGGTGTCGGTGCTCTTCGGGCTGACCGGCTCGAACTGGACGGCGATCGCGTGGCTCTGTGCGATCGGCGCGCTGTCGCCGCTCTGCGTCGTCGCGCTCTTCCCGGAGACGGCGGGCCGTCGGCTCGAGGAGATCGCGCCGGAACATTGAGCGCCCGTTCGAGCCCTGCGCGCGTAGAATGACTCCCGCCAGGAGGCGCGAGTGCTCGAGCACATCCGGGTCCTCGATCTCTGCGACGGCGAGGCGCTGCTCTGCGGGCAGATCCTCACCGACCTCGGCGCCGACGTGATCCTGGTCGAGCCGCCGGGCGGCGCATCCGCGCGGCGGCGCGCGCCCTTCGCGGGCGGCGCTCCGGACCCCGAGCGCTCGCTGCTCTTCTGGGCCTACGCGCGCGGGCGACGCAGCCTCGTGATCGACCGAGAGAGCGATGCGGGGCGCCGCGAGCTCCTCGAGCTCGCGCGCGGCGCCGACGTGCTGCTCGAGTCGGGCGCGCCGGGGGAGCTCGCGCGCCACGGCCTCGGCTACGAGGAGCTCACCGCGGAGAACCCCGGGCTCGTCTTCGTCTCGATCACGCCCTTCGGACAGGACGGCCCGCGCGCGCACCAGCCCGCGACGGATCTCACCGTGCTCGCGGCCGCGGGTCCGCTGGCGCTGACCGGCGACTCGGACCGCGCGCCCGTGCGCGTCGCGGTGCCGCAGGCCTTCCGGCACGCGGCCGCGGAGGCGGCGGTCGGAGCGCTCGTCACGCTCGAGGAGCGCTCTCGCTCGGGCCTCGGCCAGCACGTCGATGTGTCGGCGCAGCAGGCCTCCACGATCGCGACGCAGGCGTACCTGCTCTCGCACCCGGTCGGAGCCGGCATGAGCACACGCGTCGCGGGGGGCGTGCAGGTCGGGCGCCTGCGCGTGGAGTTCGTCTACCCCGCGAAGGACGGCTGGGTCTCGATCACGCACCTCTTCGGCAGCACGATCGGTCCGGTGACGCGGCGGCTCATGGAGTGGGTCCACGAGTGCGGCTTCTGCGACGAGGCCACGCGCGACAAGGACTGGATCGCCTACACGCAGCTGCTGTCGAGCGGCAAGGAGCCGCTCTCCGAGTTCGAGCGCGTGAAGCGCGCCGTCGCGGCCTGCACGGCGACGAAGACGAAGGCGGAGCTCCTCCAGGTCGCGCTGGATCGCCAGCTGCTGATGGCGCCGGTCCGCACCTTGGCCGAGGTGGTCGAGAGCGAGCAGGTCGCGGCGCGCGGATTCCTGGTCGAGTGCGACGCGCCCGACGGCACGCGCGTCCGCTACCCCGGCCCGTTCGCGAAGTTCGGCGCCGCGCCGATCCGCTATCGGCGGCGCGCGCCGCGAGTCGGCGAGCACTCGGCGGAGATCCGCGCGGAGTCTCGCCGCGCGCCGCCGATGCGGCGGGCCGACGCGAGCGCGTCCACCGGCCGTCCGCTCGAAGGCGTGCGCGTCCTCGACTTCATGTGGGCGCTCGCGGGTCCTCTCGCCACGCGCACGCTCGCCGACTACGGCGCGACTGTGATCCGCATCGAGTCGAGCCGCCGCCTCGACGTCTGTCGCACGATCGCGCCGTTCCTGCGCGGGGAGGTCGGCACGGAGACCGCGGCCGTCTTCCACTCGGCAAATCTCGGCAAGCGCATGCTGACGCTCGACCCGAGCCATCCCGAGGGCCGCAAGCTCGTCCTCGACCTCGTGCGCTGGGCCGACGTCGTGTGCGAGTCGTTCACGCCGCGCGCGATGCGAAAGCTCGGCTTCGACTACGAGGCGCTGCGGAGCGTGCACCCCGATCTGATCATGCTGTCCACCTGTCTGATGGGACAGACGGGGCCGCTCGCGAGCTTCGCGGGCTATGGAAATCTCGCCGCCGCGCTCGCCGGCTTCTTCGATCTGGCGGGCTGGCCGGATCGCCCGCCCGCCGGGCCCTTCGGCGCCTACACCGATTACATCGCGCCGCGTTTCAACGCGGCCGCGATCCTCGCGGCGCTCGAGCATCGCCGCCGCACGGGCGAGGGTCAGCACATCGACCTCGCGCAGGCGGAGGCCGCGCTCCACTTCCTCTCGCCCGCCGTGCTCGACTACACGGTCAACGGCGTGGTCGCGACGCGCGCCGGCAACCGCGATCGCGAGATGTCTCCGCACGGTGTCTACCCGTGCGCGGGCGCCGACCGTTGGGTCGCGATCGCGGCGCGCGACGAGCGCGACTGGCGCGCGCTCTGCGAGGCGCTCGGCGCGCCGCAGCTCGTCGCCGAGCCTCGCTTCGCCGACGCCGCGTCGCGGCGCGCGCACGCGGACGAGCTCGACGCGCGGCTCGCCGATCTCACAGGCCCGCTCGAGATGGCCGAGATCGAGCGGCGCCTCCACGCCGCCGGCGTGCCGGCCTCGGGCGTCTACAACAGCCCCGAGCTCGCCGCCGACCCGCAGCTCGCGCAGCGGGGCCACATCGTCGCGCTGCCGCATCCGACCGAGGGGCGAACCTTCGTCGAGTCGTCGCGCTTCCGGCTCTCGCGGACGCCGGCGCGTGTCGAGGGCCAGGCGCCCTGCTTCGGAGATAGCAGCATGTGGGTGCTGGAGAGCGTCCTCGGCTACGGCGACGAGCGCATCGCGGAGCTCGCGATCTCCGGCGCTCTCGAGTAGTCCGAGCGATTCGAGAGAAGTGGGCAGAGTCGGAGAACGGACCTGATCCTCGCGATCTTCGAGACGCTCGTCCTGATCCTCGGCGCGGGCGCCGCGCTCTTCGGGTCGGCCGGATCGCTCGACTGGCCGATGGCGTGGGCGTACCTGACCGGCTTTGCCGCGACTTCCGTGGTGGCGCTCGCGACCGCCAGTCCAGGGCTCGTCGCCGAGCGGAGCCGCCTCCTCGGCGGCGGAGAGCGCGACGACGTCGTGCTCTCGCTCGCGTTCTTCCTGCTGCTCTATCCGGCGATCTGGGTCGCGTGCGGCCTCGATCGACGCTTCGGCGCGTCGCCGGCGCTGCCGCTCGCGCTCGAGCTCGCTGCGCTCGCGCTCTTCCTCGCGGGCTACGCCTTCGCGCTCTGGGCGATGCGCGTGAACGCCTTCTTCTCGACGATGGTCCGCATCCAGCGCGAGCGCGGACACCACGTCGTCGATCGAGGGCCCTACCGATTCGTGCGGCACCCCGGCTACGCGGGCGCGCTGCTCGCGCACCTCGCGCTGCCTCTCGCACTCGGTTCGCTCTGGGGACTCGTGCCGGCGGCGCTCGGCTGCGTGGGCGTCGCGCTCCGCATCGTCGGCGAGGAGCGCACCCTGCGCGGCGGGCTCGCGGGCTACACGGAGTACGCGGCGCGCGTCCGCTGGCGACTCCTGCCGGGAGCCTGGTAGCGCTTCCACCGACGCGGCCGCGCATGCAGAATGGCGCCGAACCAGCCGCTGTACGACTTTGCCACCTTGGAGATCGCGAGGCGGCGCGACGCCGCGACGCGCACGAGGAGACACCCGTGATCGAATTCCTGGCGCACCTGCTGCTGACGGCCGCCCTGCTGCTCCTCGTCGCGAACGTCGTCCGCGGCGTGGAGGTCGAGGGCTGGGGCTCGGCCGTCCTCGGCGCACTCGTCCTCGGTCTCGTCAACGCGTTCGTACGTCCTTTGATGGTGGTGCTGACCTTCCCGCTGACGATCCTCACCTTCGGACTCTTCCTGCTCGTGATCAACGCGCTGGTGCTGTGGATGGTCGCCGCGATGGTGCCCGGCATTCGCGTGCAGGGCTTCGGCCCGGCGCTGCTCGGCAGCCTCGTCCTTACCTTGCTGAACCTCGCGGTGGCGGCGCTCGTCGGCCCGGCCTGGTAGCAGGACCGACGCGATGAAGTCCTACCGACTCCACGGGATGATGCAGTCGTACTTCACCCGCAAGATGACGGGCTACCTCGAGTACAAGCGCATCCCGTATCGGCTGCGCCGCTTCTACGGGATGAGCGAGGAGTCGCTGCGGGCGGGGTTTCCGGGCGGCATCCCCGCGATGCAGACACCGGACGGTGAGTGGATGTGGGATTCGACCTCGATGATCCACCACCTCGAGCTGCGCTTCTCCGAGCCCGCGGTGTTGCCGCCGGACCCGGCGCAGCGCTTCCTCGCCTATCTGATCGAGGACGCGGCCGACGAGTGGATCTACCGCGCGGCGGTCGGCTCGCGCTGGCACTTCGCGGAGAACCACGCGGTCGGCGGCTTCGAGCTCGCGCGCGACTTCACCGTGCAGACGCAGATCCCCTGCGATCAGGCCTACGCCGCGACCGGCGCGCACGTCCGCTCGACCTTGCCGCCGCTCGGCGTCACCGCCGAGAACGTGCAGCTCTGGATGGACGAGGTGCTGCGCCCGTGGCTGCGCGCGATCAGCGCGCACCTCGAGTCGCGCCCGAATCTCTTCGGCGCCCGTCCTTCGCTCGCTGACTTCGCTCTATTCGGCGGCAACGCCGCGCACTTCACGAACGATCCGCTCTGCCGCCGCTGGACCGACGCCGATGCGCCGGCCGTCGTGGGTCACTCGAGCCGGCTGCTCGAGCCGGAGGATCAGCCGATCGGCGCGTGGGACGATCCGTCCGAGATCCCGGCGACGCTCGTCGCGCTGCTGCGCGAGCTCGGGCGAATGTATCTCCCGTGGGTGAGCCGCGCCTGTGTCGACGGCGCCGCCGATCTCGTCTTCGCCGGCGGCTCGCGCGTGCGGATCGCCGCGACGGAGTTCCTGCGCGACGCGCGCTCCGTGCTGCTCGCGCGCTACGCCGGGCTTCGCGACGCGCGCCTCGACGCGTGGCTCGAGCGCGCGGGCGTGCTGCAGTGGTTCGCCGACTTCACGGCGCACGCCGGCGCGGTGCCGAGCTACGAAGCTCCGCCGCGCCCGCGCCTCAATCGCCCATTCCCGCCTGCCTGACCTCAGAAGGAGAACCGATGAAGCAGAGTGAGCTCGTGATTCCCGCCTCGATGCGGGCGATGTACGACCGCTTCCACTTCGCGCCCGCCGCCCGCACCGGCGAGTGGCTGCTGTGCTCGGGCCAGATCGGCTCGGGTCCGGACGGCCGCGGCATCGCCGATCCCGAGGCGCAGTTCGTCGCGGCGTTCGAGAACGTGAAGGCCGTGCTCGAGGAGGCGGGCCTCGGCTTCGGCGACGTCGTCGAGATCACGACCTTCCACGTGGGCCTGATGCAGCACATCGGCACCTTCATGCGGGTGAAGGACCGCTACCTGCCGGAGCCGTATCCTGCCTGGACCGCGATCGGGATCGTCGAGCTCGCGGTGCCGGGTGGACTCGTCGAGATCCGCGCGACCGCGCGCCGCGCTACTCGCGTCGCGAGCGCGAAGTCGTCGCCGAAGCGCGCGTCGAAGAAGCGGCCCGCGAAGAAGCGCGCGGCGCGCAAGGCGTCGCGACGCCGCTGACGCGAAGGCGCGTCGGCGCCGCGACGAGGGTCGGCTGCGTCTCGGATACGCACGGCCTCGTGCGGCCCGAGGCGCTCACTGCGCTCGCGCGCGTCGACCTGATCGTGCACGCGTGCGACGTCGGCGCGCCCGAGGTGCTCGATCGGCTGCGCGCGCGCGCGCCTGTCGTCGCGATCCGGGGCAACAACGACCACGGCGCGTGGGCGAAGCGGCTGCCCGACACCGAGGTCGTCGAGGTCGGCGGCCGCTCGCTCTACCTGATCCACGACGTGAACGAGCTCGACCTCGATCCCGCCGCGGCCGGCTTCGACGTCGTGGTGTCGGGCCACTCGCACCGGCCGGAGGTCGAGACGCGCGGCGGTGTCCTCTTTCTCAATCCCGGCAGCATCGGCCCGCGGCGGTTCAAGCTCCCCGTCGCGCTCGCGGTGCTTCGCATCTCGGGGCGAGCCGTCCGCGCGAGGATCGTGGAGCTCGAAGTCTGAGGACCCGACACGGATCGTGGTAGGATCGCGCGCCGCCGAGGTCCGGATGCACTCGGCCCGCGAGGAGGGTGATGCGTCGCGCCATGGTCGTGATACGAAGCATTGTCGCGTTGTCGCTCGTCGCCGCGGTGGTCGGATGCGCGTCCCTCGACAAGGCCCGTCAGCCCGAATCGCCCGCACAGGCAACCACCTCAGCGGATCGGAAGCTCGTCCGTACCGGCGACCTCGTCGTCTCCGTGGGATCTCCCGAGGAGGCGTCGACGAAAGTGGAGCGCATCGTCAAGGAAGTCGGCGGTTTCGTGGAGCGCTCGACCGCAACGAAGGACGCGAACATATGGCTCGTTTGTCGCGTTCCGGCGACGCAGCTCGATCAGGTGATGAACTCGATCGCTCGCCTCGGTGACGAGGAACGGCGTTCCGTCTCCACGGTCGACGTCACCGAACAGTACTCGGATCTCGAAACCCGGCTCCGAAACAACGTCGCGCTTCGTGAACGCCTGCAACAACTCCTCCAGAGAGCAAGCAGCATCGAGGATGTGCTCGCCATCGAGAAGGAGCTGACGCGGATCCAGTCGGAGATCGAGACGATGCAGGCGCAGTTCGATCGCCTCAAGTCCCAGGTGGAGCTGTCCGCGCTTTCCGTTGACCTCGAACGGAAAACGATTCTGGGTCCCCTCGGCTACGTCAGCTACGGATTGTGGTGGGTGGTTTCCAAGCTGTTCGTGATTCGCTAAGCCGTGGCGGTGACCGACCGAGAAGCTGTCGAATCGCAGTTATGCGTATCCGAGGGTGAGTGGATGGCATGAACACGGAAGTTCCGAGCCAAGCAGCTGGGAGCTCGCGATCCGGCGAAGACCGTCCGACGTTCGGTGATTTGACGCGCAACTCCCTGGGCTATTGGGAGCCTCGGCGAGTGCTCTACAACGGGGCGCTCCTCGCGGTCGTGCTCTTCCACGTCTGGGCTGGGTGGCCTGCCTCCAAGTCTCACCTGACTTCCGACACACTCATCTTCCTCTTCATTTTGGCGGTGCTTGCGAATGTCGCGTTCTGCGCGGCGTATGCCGTTGATCTGTTCGTGCAGTTCTCCGGCGCCCGCAACTCGTGGCCGCGCTGGCGCTCGTACGTGCTCGCCGTCGGCATCGCGTTCGGGGCTGCGCTCGCGCACTTCTGGAGCTTGGCGATTCTGTCTGATAAGGGGAACTGACCAAGGCGCTAGGCAGCACCAAGAGCCGAGATGCACTTCGAATGGGATCCCGACAAGGCGCGCGCCAACGTGGCGAAGCACGGCGTCTCGTTCGAGGAAGCAATCGCCTGCTTCCGAGACCCGCTGTCCCTCACCATCCTTGACCCTGATCACAGCGAACGCGAGAATCGGTTCGTCCTGATCGGGCAATCCTCCACGAGGCGGCTGCTCGTGGTCGTGCACACTGACCGAGGCGAAGCCATTCGCCTCATCAGCGCAAGGCGCGCTACTAGGCGCGAACGTCGAGCGTATGAGCAAGAAGCCTGAACGGCGCCAGCCTGATCCGGAGATGCGGGACGAGTACGACTTCTCCGAGGGCGTCCGCGCCAAGTACGTCAAGCGATTTCCGAAGGGGGCGATTGCCGTGGTTCTCGAGCCCGATGTGGCCGCCGAATTTCGCACGGCGCAATCAGTGAACAAGGCCCTCCGCAAGCTCATCGCACCCAAGAAGTCACGAAAGGGCGCGGCCTAACGTGTGATCCACGACTTCCCCGCGTCACAGCAATCCACGTGGCGGCTCGTCGCGCAGGAGTCGCTCGCGATGCTCGCGGCGGGCGTGCTGTATCCGTTCGGGCTGCGCGCGCCGCGGCGCAGGACCCCTCGACAGTGCGAGCAACGCACGGTCGTGCTGGTGCACGGCTATCTCGCGAATCGCTCGACCTTGCTCCCGCTCGCCGGCTATCTGCGCTGGCGTGGGTTCCCGCAGGTCCTCTCCTTCAACTACCGATCGAGCGAGGGCGTCGAGCGCGGCGCGATCGCGCTGCGCGACTACCTGCGCCGACACGTGCGCGGCGGCCGCATCGACCTCGTCTGCCACAGCCTCGGCGGCCTGGTGGCGCGCACGTATCTGCAAGAGCTCGGTGGCGCGCGGCGCGTCGATCACTGCATTACGCTCGCGACGCCGCACCAGGGCACCTACAACTCGTACTGGGTCGCCTCGCGCGTCGGCCGCGACCTCCGCCCCGATTCACCGCTGCTCGCGCGGCTCGCGGCCTCGCGCGACCGAGCCAGCGCGGTGCGCTTCCTCTCGATCGTCGCGGGCTCCGACAATCTCGTCGTGCCGCGCATCTTCTCCGCGCACGAAGAAGTCGTGCGCGTTCCCGACATCGGTCACGTCGGGCTGCTCTTCACTCCGGGCGTGCTCCGCCTCGTCGCCGACCGCCTCTCGCGCGCCGCGGCGATCCGCGGCGCGAGCACCTCCTCGTGGAAGCGGTCGCAGCCGATGCAGAGGTTCTGATACGGGCGTCCCTGCGGCGTCGTCGTGAGGGACTTCTCGACGAAGCGCGCGGCGTCCCATCCGAGTGTCTCGCCCATCCGCTCCGGGTGACCCGCATTGATCGCCTCGTAGACCGGGTCGCTGCGCAGCGAGTCGAGCAGCTCGATCAGCGGCTCCTCGAGCAGGTTGCCGATCGGCAGCTTCGTCTTGATGCAGCAGGGATAGACGTTGCCGTCGGGCTCGATCGAGACCTCCGAGCCGTCGTAGCGGTGCTCGAGGAAGCCGAGCCCGCCCGACCAGCGGTTGCAGAAGTTGTCCTCGAGCTTCGCGGTGCTGAGCCCGTTCATCCACGCGCGCCCGCGCGGCCAGAGCTTCCCGATCCAGCTCCCGGGCTGCGCGCCGAAGAAGTGGAAGACGGGCCCTGCTTCCTCGAGCCACCTCCGCTCCGCGTGCACGAGCCCCGACTCCTTCATGCCGTGGCGCTCGAAGAGGCGCGTCAGCTTCTCGACGAAGGCCTGCTGCTTCGCCTCGCTCTCGAGACCCACGTGGAACTCGTCGACGCCTGCGACCGAGATCATCCACACGCCGCGCGCGAGCAGCGCGTCGACGAGCGCGTCGTCGAGCAGGTCGCCCGTCGTCTGCACGACGAGCTTCACGCCGCTCGCGCCGTAGCGCGCTGCAAGCCGCTGGAGCAGCGGATAGCTGACCTGCTCGCGCAGCGGCTCGAGAAGGAACTCGCCGCCAGACACGATGATGCGACCCGGCTTCTCGGGCAGCGAGCCGTCGGGACGTGGGTCGCCGCGGTCGAGGTAGGTCATGCGCTCGGGCAGGTGCTCGACGATGCGCGGCATGTTGCGCACCGACTCCTGCACGACCTGCTCGAGCTCGCCGCGCGCGTACGGCCGGAAGCGGTCCTCGTAGCAGTGATCGCAGCGCCGGTGACAGGCCCACGCTGCGACGTAGTAGATCGACTCCACGCCGCCGAGGCTAGCGAGGCAAGGAGGCCGACTCGATAGTCGGCCGACGCGCAGCGAGGCGGAGCCGAGCGAAGATCAGAGCTAGCTGACGGGCACCGCCAGCACGGGGCAGGGCGCGCGCCGCATCACCTGCTCGGTCGTCGTGCTGCCTCCGAGCGCCTCGGCGAGCTTCTCGGCTCCGGTCGTCGCCATGCAGATCAGGTCCACGGACTCTGCGTCCGCGAACCGCACGATCTCGTCGACCGGCTCGCCGTCGGCATGAGCGCTGCGCCACTTGCAGCCGGGGCCCGTCGGCTCGGGGAAGACGAGCTTCGGATCGCCTTCGCCGACGTGCAGCGCGACGAGCTCGACGGGCTCCCCGCCGCCGAGCAGGGTGGCGCGCGCCGCGTACACCAGCGCGGGTCGAGGATCGGGCGCGTCCGCGACCGGCACGAGGATCCGCCGCAAGGTCAGCTCGCCGCCGAGGCTGACGAAGCCGCGCGCGCCGTGCGGCACGAAGAGCGTCTTGATGCCGGTGGCACGCGAGAGCTGCTCCGCGGTCGAGCGGCGGAAGAAGCGCGGCAATCCTTCGCGCGCCTCGGTCGCGAGCACCATCAGGTCGGTCGGGTAGTCGGAGAGATACTCGAGCGTTGCGCTGACCGGGTCGCCCTTCGCGCTGACCTTGCTGACGCGGATGCCGAGCTCGTGGAAGACGGCCGCGCGTGAGCTGCCCGGCGCCAGCAGCTTCCAGCGCGTCAAGGTCTCGCGCACGTGCGGGAACTGCTGCCACTCGTCGCCGTCCATGTACTCGTCGCCGGCGTGCAGCAAGGTCAGCTCGCCGTGGCGGAAGAGGCAGATCGCGAGCGCGTGCGCGAAGGCCTCCTCGCTCTCGGGCGAGAAGTCGGTGGGGTGGAGGATGGTCTTGATGAAGGGGGCGTTGGCGGCCGGAGCGGTCATGGAGACTCCTGTAGCAGTCGCGCAGACGATACACACGGCTCGGCGCCGGCTCAGCGTCGGCGATTCTCGACCTCGATGCGGAGCGCCTCGCGCGTGACGAGGCGGCCCTGCGTGGTGCCGCGGAGCAGCACGGTGTAGGTGCCCGCGGAGCGGAAGGGCGGCTTCCACGAGAGCAGCGCCGGGCCGTCGCCGATCTGGCGGAAGCGCATTCCGAGCTGCTCGACCGGAAGGCCGCCCGGCAGCTCGGCCGCGAGCGCCATCGGCGCGCCCGATGGATCGCGCCCTTGCACGACGACGAGAAGCGATGCGCCTTCGCGCACGCTCCGCGGCCCGCGCACGAGGAGCGAAGGCAGGTCGAAGCCGTAGATGCGGGAAGGTCCGTCGCGCGTGTCCTCGAAGACGATGCGCCGGCCGGAGATCGCGGGATTTCCCTGGCCCGCGGCGGCGCCGGTGAGGCGCTGCGCGGGGCAGGTTCCAGTCACGTCATCGTGCTCGCAGAACCAGATCGCGGGCGCCTCGTCGCCCGTCGCCTCGCTCCACACGACCACGTCACCCGAGACGTCGGGCGCGGGAGATCCGGCGGTCGGGTCGCCGACGGGCTGTGCGGGACACGCGCCGGAGTCGTCGAGCCGGCAGACCTGCACCTGCGAGCCGATCCCGAGCCCGGGGAAGGAGGAGAAGAGCTGCCACGCGAAGAGCCGGTCCGAGAGCGCGGGCGCGAACTGCGCCGCCGGTCCGCCGTTCACGAGCTGCGCGGGACACGCGCCGCTCGCAGGGTCGAGCCGGCAGCTCCACACGGAGGGAGTCGGGACGAGCTCGCGCCAGACGAGCCGCAGCCCGCTCACGTCGAGCTCCTGCTGGCGCGACGGACGCACCGCGACGGGCGTCGGCACGCAGCTCTCCGCGCCGGCGCCGAGATCGCAGAGCCGCGGGCTCACCGTGCCGCCCGCGTCCTCGAGCCAGAAGATCCGCTCGCCCGACGGCACGATCGACGTGCGACGCCCCGGGCCGGTCGCGACGATCGAGACCTCGCAGCTCTCGGCCTGGCGGTCGAGCTCGCAGGTCGCAACGTCGCCGTCCGCGCTGTGCGATCGGTCGAGGAACGCGATCCGGCGACCAGACACGCGCGCGAGTCGTTGATCGCCCGCCGCGAGCGCGATCGGAAGCTCGGCGCCGCGCCGCAGGTCCTTCGCGTAGACGTCGCGGCCGGCGACTGGCGGGCCGTTCTGCTGATCCCACACCACGACGTCGCCCGAGACGTCCGGCGAGAACGCGGGCCCGCCCGAAGAGATCGCGTAGGGCAGGTTGCGCTCGAGCGAGATCGGCAGGAACTCGCGCGCGATCTCGCCCGACGTGCTAGTCAGCTCGAGGCGCAGCACGTATGCGCCGACGTCGAGCGACGAGACGTCCCACTGAGCGAGCACGCCGTCGTGCACTGGCCCGCTCGATACGGTCGCGATCGGCTGCCACGTGGGCGGGTCGATGCCGCGTCCGAACGAGAGCGCATAGCTCGCGAGATCGTCGCCGTAGGCGCTCCCGCGCACGGGGACCGTTCCTGCGCGCGCATCGACGATCTCTCCCGCCGCCGGATCCGCGAAGACGCCGCGCACGCGTGGCGCGGTGCGCGTGACCGCGGCGAGCGCGTCGACGATGCCGGCGCCGAAGAGGCGATCGTGGCCGGGCGGACCGACGTCGCGGGCCGTCGCGCGCAAGAGCGCGCGGACGTCGTCTGGTGTCATGTCGGGATGCAGCGAGCGCACGAGCGCGACGACGCCCGCCACGTGCGGCGCCGACATCGAGGTGCCGGCCAGGCGCAGGTAGCCCGTGCCGACGCGCAGCCCTGCGGAGAACTGCGGCGGCGCGCCGGACGAGAGCAGCGAGAGGATCGCGCGCGTGGCGAAGGGATCGCCGGGGCGCGCGAGGCCCGCGCCCGGCGCCGTCACGTCGACGAGGAATCCGACGTTCGAGAACGAGGCGTGCGAGTCGCCCTCGTTGCTCGCGGCCACCACGATCTCCTTGCCGCGCTTCTCGGGGCTGTAGAAGACGACGTCGTCGCCGCGATTGCCGGCGGAGTCCACCACCACCGTGCCGAGGTCGTGCGCGTAGGCGACGGCCTCGTCGATCAGCGGGTTCGTCGAGCAGCGGTCGGGGCACGACCAGCTCGTGTTGATCACGTCGGCGCCGTTGTCGGCCGCGTAGACGATCGCGCGCGCCAGCACAGACGAGGCCGCGCTGCCGTCCGCCGGGAAGGCCTTCAGCGCCATCAGCTTCGCGAGCGGCGCGACGCCGGACATGCCGATGCCGTTGCCGCCGACTGCCGCGGCGGTGCCGGACACGTGCGTGCCGTGTCCGGCGTCGTCGAAGGGATCGGCGTCGGAGAGATCCTCGGGGTCGTCGTAGTCGCCGTCGCCGTTCGCGTCGACCGAGTTCTGGAAGTCGAAGCCGATCAGGTCGTCGACGAAGCCGTTGCCGTCGTCGTCGATGCCGTTGCGGTCGGCGTCGGTGGCGCGGCCGTCGTGGTCGAGATCCTCGCCCGGATTGACCCAGACGTTGGCCGCCATGTCCGGGTGCGTGTAGTCGAGGCCCGAGTCGACCACCGCGATCACCGCGCCTTCGCCGCGCGTGTAGGCCCAGGCCTCCTTCGCGTGGATGCGATCGAGGCCCCACAGATCGGCGTAGGGTTGACCCCAGGAGCCCGACGAGAAGAGGTAGGGATCGTCGGGCGCGAAGTCGGACACGAGCATCAGATCGGGCGACGCCCACTCGACCGCGGGATCCGCGGCGGCCTGCGCGGCGGCTTGCTCGGGCGAGACGCCGGCGGGAAGCGGCAGTCGGACGATGCGCGCGAGCCCGGGTGTCGCGGCCGCAGCGCGCGCGATGCGCGCGCGTGCCGGGCGATGCGGTCGGAACAGCGCGCGCGGCTCGCCGGCGCCGAGCGCGTTTCGCACGCGCGCGAGCGCAACGGCGTCGTCCGCGCGCAGCTTCACGATCACGACGCCCGGCGCGACGCTCTTCGCGCGCGGATCCGCTTCGGCGCCGACGGCGAGGCAGATCAGCGCGATCAGCGCCGCGAGGGGGGTGCGCACCGCCCCATCATATCCGCGGCCCGCGCGAGTTCGGTGACGAAGGTGGGGCGCTCAGGTCTGGCGCGCCCGACGGAGCGTGAGCCCCGCGAGGCCGAGCGCGAGCAGCAGCCCCGTGTCTGGCTCCGGCGCGGCGTAGAACACGCCGTCGACGTTCACGTTGCCGGTGAACGTGCTCTCCGGCAGCAGGATGCTCGCCGTGTTGGTGCTCGGCACGTAGCGGACCACGTCGCCGTCCAGGAACGTGATGCCGCCGATCGATGCGCCGTTGCGCGTCGAGAGCAGGATGCTGCCGTCACTCAGCACGTGGACCGCGTCGATGTCCTCGTTGGCGGAGAAGAGATTCTCGCTGAAGAAGAGCGAAGCCGTCCCGGTGACCGGGTTGTACTCGGCCAGATCGCCGTCGCGGAACGTGAGTCCGCCGAGCGTCGCGTTGCCGGTCGTCGAGATGATGTAGTGGCCGTTCGCCAGCACCGAGAAGCCGTCGATGTTCACGTTGTTGGAGAAGAGATTTTCGCTGAAGAAGAGCGTCGCGGAGTTCGTGAGCGGGTTGTACTGCACGATGTCGCCGTCGCGGAAGGTGAGCCCGCCGAGCGTCGCGCCGTTCACGGTCGAGAGCAGGATGTTCCCGTTCGGTTGGATGTAGAGGGAATCGATGTTTTCGTTGGCGCTGAAATTGTCCTCGCTGAGGTAGAGCGTCGCGACGCCCGTGACCGTGTCGTAGCGCGCGATGTCGCCGCTGCGGAAGGTGAGCCCGCCGATCGTCGCGTTGCCCGCGGTGGAGAGGTAGACCTGCGCGGCGCGCGCCGAGACGGGAAGGATCGCGCAGGCAAGCAGCGCCGCGAGCAGGGCGGACGGGGGCCGGAGCGACATCCCACGACTCATCGGCCGTTGGGGCGAAGATCTGAAGCGGGCCGCGCTACGGCAGGATCACGACCTCCGTTCCGACCTCGAGGCGCTCGGCGAGGAAGTCGAGATCCTGGTCGCGCACGGCCACGCAGCCGTAGGTCCAGTCGAGGTACTCGGAGTCGCCGGCCCAGCGCTCTCCCTCGCCGTGGATGCCGATGCCGCCTCCGAGCGGCGTGTCGTCGGGCGGCTGCTCGCCGAGCTCGTGCGCACGCGAGATGCGCCGGTAGTCGCGCTTCCGGATGCGGCCGTCGATCAGCGCATCCTGCGCGTCGGCGAGCGAGGGATAGTCGATCGGGATGAAGCCGTGGAAGCGATTCCGTGCGAGCGTCCCCGACACGCGATAGCGACCCTCGGGCGTGTGCCAGTCTCCCTCGCGCTGCTTCGTGCCCTGCGGCTCGCGGCCGAGCGCCGCCCTCATGTGCTCTTCCACGCCGCCCTCGCAGTAGGCCACCAGCTCGCGCTCGGATTTGCGCACCTCGATGCGGAGGATGCGCTCGCAGGGCGGCACGGGCGGCGTCGTGTCCACGTAGACGGGCAGAGGAAACGGCGTCGGCGCGACCGCCGGCTCCGCACAATCGATCGCGAAGAGCGCCGCGGACGCGCAGAGCCACGCTACGCTGCCCGCGTGCGCCGCGCCGCGCTGCTCGTAGCCCTCGCCGGACTCACGGCGATCGCGGCGGCTGCGACCGCGAAGCAGGCGCCGGACGCGAAGGACGAGCGGCCGACTCAGCGCTTGATGCCGCTCGCGGGCGCAGCCAGGAAGGTGCTCGTCCGCGACGAGGACACGCTGCTCGACATCGCCTTCGACTATCGACTCGGCTTCGAGGCGGTGAGGCGCGCGAACCCGACGATCGACCCGTGGATCCCGGTGCCGGGCAGCGTGGTCGACCTGCCGACCCTCTACATCCTGCCGGACGCCGATCCGCAGGGCCTCGTGATCAACGTGCCCGAGATGCGGCTCTACGACTTCCGGCAGAAGCCGCCCGTCGTGTACGCGGCCGCGATCGGCGACGAGGCCGACCGCTCGCTCCACGGCGAGTACAAGGTCGGCGCGAAGCGGAAGGACCCGGCGTGGACGGTCCCGGCCTCGATCCGCGCCGAGAAGCCGGAGCTGCCCGCCGTCGTCGCGCCCGGTCCCGACAATCCCCTCGGCAGCCGCTGGATGTCGATCGGCAACACCACGTACGGCATCCACGGCACCAACAAGCGCTGGTCGATCGGCCGCATGGCGACGCACGGATGTGTCCGGCTCTACGACGACCAGATCAAGAAGCTCTACGACATCACGCCGACCGGGACGCGGCTGCAGCTCCTCTACCAGCCCTACAAGTGGGGCCTCGAAGGCCAGGACCTCTACCTCGAGGTCCATCCCGACCTCTACAACGAGTTCCCCGGCCGCCTCAGCGAAGCGCTGCGCACACCCCGCGCGCTCGGCATCCTCGGTCACGTCGACCTCGACGCGGCCTGGCGCGCGGTCGACGAGAAGCGCGGAGTGCCGGTGTGGGTGGGGCGGCTCTCGGAGCCGCCCCCGACCCAGACCCGGACTCCGGCGACTACTTCGAGACCGACTTCTTGAACATCGCGTCGGCGCGGCGCGCGGCGTCGTCGGCCGACTGCGCCGCCTGGCGCGCGCTGGCCTCGGCCGCGGACGCGCTGGCCGCGGCGCGGTCCGCCTTGGCCGAGACGTCGCCGACCTGTCGCTCGAGCGCGTCGGTGCGGCTCTCGAGCGCGGCCACGCGCGACTCGAGTTTCTTGTAGTCGCCGCTCGACGCACAGCCCATGAGCAGCAGTGCCGCGGCCATCGCCAGTGAAATCGATCGCATGTAGATCCTCCTGGGTGTCGGCTCTCGGCAGAATCCGAACCGACGCAATTCGAAAGAGTGCCCCAACTCGCGGCGATCCGCGCCACCGTTCCGGGTTCCGAGTCAGAGGACCGCCTCGATCAGAGCGGGTCCTCGCTCGGAGAGCGCGCGCTCGAAGGCGGCGCAGAAGGAGTCGGCGTTATCGACCCGGGTTCCTGGGACTCCGAGTCCACGGGCGAGCGCGACCCAGTCGAGATCGGGGCGTGACAGGTCCGTCAGTGTGCGGGCATTCACACCCGGTTCGGCGACTCCGGCGCGCGACAGCTCGGCCTGGAGGATCCGATAGGCGCGGTTGGAGCAGACCACGACCACCACGTCGAGCGACTCTCGCGCCATCGTCCAGAGCGATTGCACCGTGTACATGCCGGAGCCGTCGGCCTGGAAGGCGATCACCTTGCGGTCGGGGCAGGCGACCGCCGCGCCGGTCGCGCAAGGGAGTCCCTGGCCGATCGCGCCACCCGTCAGCGCGAGCAGAGTGTGGCGCGGCGCGCCAGCCGAGAGGGCGCCGTAGGCGAGGCCGCTGGTCGCGGACTCGTCCACGACGATTGCGCCCTCCGGCTGCAGCGCGGCGATCGCCTGGCCGAGCCTCGCCACGTCGAGCGAACCGGAGGGACGCGCGGGCTGCGCCGGTCGTTTTGCTTGCGGCGCGCGTGCGGGCGCGCCGAGCCGCGAGGCCAGCGCTTCGAGCGCGCAGGGCACGTCGTCGCCCGGCGACGCGAGCACGAGCCTGCGCGCGTCGTCGGGCGCGAGCCGGCTCCTGCCATCCGGGTACCCGAAGAATCCGACGGGCTCGCGCGTGCCCGCCACCAGCAGGTGTCGACACGGCGACAGCGCCTCGCGCGCCTGCTCGGGGAAGTAGGGCAGCCTCGCGAACGCGGGCAGATCGCCGCCGCGCTCCTGGCGCGTGAAGAAGGTCTCGGTCAGCACGCGGCAGCCGCTCGCCGCCGCGATGCGCTCCGCCGCGCGCAGTCCCCGCTCGCCGAGCGCCTCGCCCCCGAGGAAGAGCACGGCGGGCTCGCCGCCGCGGAGCGCGTCGGCTGCGGATGCGACCGTGGCGTCGGCGACCGGCGCGGGCGGCGGCGGCGGCGCCATCCGCACCGGACCTTCCGCCGCGCTCCACGCGCAGTCCTGCGGCACGATCAAGGTCGCGATCTGCCCGGGAGGCGTCAGCGCCGCGCGGATCGCGTCGGCGCCGTCTCGCGCGAGCTCCTTCGCCGACGCGCTGCTGCGTAGCCAGCCCGACACGGGCCGCGCCAGCGACTCGATGTCGGAGGTGAGCGGCGCGTCGAAGGGCAGATGCCAGCTCGCGTGGTCGCCGATCAGGTTCACGATCGGCACGCGCGCTCGGCGCGCGTTGTGGAGGTTGGCGATGCCGTTCGCGAAGCCCGGGCCGAGGTGCAGCAGGGTCAGCGCGGGCTTGCGCGTCATGCGCGCATAGCCATCGGCCGCCCCGGTGCAGACGCCCTCGAACAGGCCTAGCACCGCGCGCACTCCCTTCACGCTGTCGAGCGCGGCGACGAGCTGCATCTCCGTCGTGCCGGGATTCGCGAAGCAGACCTCGACGCCGGCCTGCGCGGCGGTTCGCAGCAGCGCCTCGGCGCCGTTCACGCGCGCTCCTCGCGGCGGTCGCCGTCGCTCACGACTCCTCCCGCCTTTGCCGGGCCTTCGCTCGGCTGCGCCTCGCTGCGCGTCGGGCGACTTGCGTCGCCCTCCTTGCGTTCCGCGGTTCGATAGTCGCCGAAGCTCGCGTCGCGCGCGTCGAGCGCCTTCGTCAGCGGGCCGCTCATGAGCTGCTGGAAGTACTCGCGCGCGCTGCGCTGGTGGAAGCCGAGCGCCTGGATCTCGGTGCCGGCGCGCAGCGCCGCGCGCAGTCCCATGATCTCCATCGCGCGGTGCACGCTGCGCTTGTTGAGCTGCTGGAGATCCGGCGGGATCTTCGCGACGCGCTGCGCGATCTCGAGCACCTGCTTCTCGAGCTCGGCGGTGGGAAACGCGCGATTCGCGAAGCCGAGGCGCGCCGCCTCGACGCCCGTGATCGAGTCGCCGGTCAGCATCAGCTCCATCGCCGCGCGCAGTCCCACGAGCCACGGGTGGTACTGCATGTCGGGCGGGCTCATGCTGCGGACCGGCGGGTAGCCGATCTGCGCGTCCTCGGCGACGTAGACGAGATCGCAGGCGGTCGCGAGCTCCGAGCCGCCGGCCAGGCAGAAGCCGTGCACCTGCGCGATCACGGGCTTTGCGAGATCCCAGATCGAGAACCAGCCCGCGAGCACCTGGCGCGGCCACATGCCGTCGCCCCACGCGGTGAAGTAGGGCTGGTCCTTCATCTGATTGGCGCGCAGGTCGTAGCCCGCGGAGAAGCACGGGCCTGCTCCGCGCACGATCGAGACGCGCACCTCGTCGTCGCGGTCGCCATGCTGGAGCGCGTCGAAGAGGCGCGCGCGCACTTCGTTGTTGAGCGCGTTGCGCTTCTCGGGTCGGTTCAAGGTGATGCGCTGCACGAGCGGCGCCGGCCGATCGACGAGCACGCACGCTTCCATGCGACACCTCCACGCCGGCGCCTAGAGTAACCGCCGCGCGGCGCTGGCGTATGCTGCGAGATCCCGCCGGAGGAGCGCGTGAGGAGGCTCGACGCAAGCGAGGCCGCCGCGCTGGTGCGCTCGCGCGACACGCTCGCGGTTCCGCTCGGACCGGGGCAGCCGCCGGCCTTCCTGCGCGCGCTCGGCGAGCGCGAGCGCTTCGACGACCTCGTGGTCTTCGCCGCATTGCTCGTCGAGCTCTTTCCGCTCTTCGCGAAGCCGGGCGTGCGGCTCCGCTCCGGCTTCTTCGGACCGGCGGAGCGCGCGTTCGTCGCGGCGGGCCACGCGGTCGAGTTCGTGCCGGCGGACTTCCGCCGCTTCGAGCACATCGCGCGCACCTTCGCGCCGCGCGTGATGGCGACCGCCGCGACGCCGCCCGACGCCGACGGCTGGTGCAGCCTGTCGCTCCACGCGGGCGCGACGGTCGACGAGCTGCACCGCTGCGGCCGCGACCCCGAGCGGCTGCTCGTCGTCGAGGCGAACGCGAAGCTGCCGCGCACGCTCGGGCTCCCGCCCGAGCACCGGCACGCGCTGCACGTCGACGAGATCGACCTGCTCGTCCCGAGCGACGCCGAGCCGCTGGCGCTGCCCGAGTCGCAGCCGACGCCGATCGAGCGCGCGATCGCGGAGCACGCGGCGCGCTTCATCGCGCCGGGCGCGACGCTCCAGACCGGCATCGGCGGCGTGCCCGACGCGGTCGCGGAGATCCTCGCGACTCGCGCGGGCGGCGACTACGGCATCCACTCCGAGATGTTCACGACCGGACTCATGCAGCTCCATCGCGCGGGCAGGATCAGCAACGCGCGCAAGGGCATCCACGACGGGTTCTCGATCGCGACCTTCGCGATGGGCACGCGCGAGCTCTACGACTGGCTCGGCGGCGAGGGCCGCGCGCTCGTGCGCTTCCTGCCGGTCGACCGGGTCAACGATCCGGCGATCGTCGCGCGCAACCGCGGCCTCGTCTCGATCAACGGCGCGCTCTCGGTCGACCTCTTCGGACAGGTCGCCGCGGACATGCTCGACGGCCACGAGCATTCCGGCGTCGGCGGCCACGAGGACTTCCTCGCGGGCGCGGCGTTCTCGCCGGGTGGGCGCTCGCTCGTCTGCCTGCCGTCGACCGCGAAGCGCCGCGACGGCCGCGTCGTCTCGCGCATCGTCGCGGCGATGCCGGCGGGAACCTGCGTCACCGGACCGCGCCACCAGCTCGACGTCGTCGTGACCGAGTACGGAGCGGCCGAGCTCGCCGGCTGCAGCGAGCGCGAGCGGCGCGAGGCGCTGCGCGCGATCGCCCACCCCGATTTTCGCGACGCGCTGGTGGGGTAGAGTAGGCGCCCGTGTCCGACCGCGACTGGAAGGCCTTCGACATCGAGAAGGAGATCGCGACCTTGCGGTCCTCGGGCCGCCCGTATCGCGAGTTCCTGCGCGTGCCGGCGCTCTCGTGCGGCGTCTACACGCTGCCGGCCGGCGCCAAGGATCTCCAGGGCCCGCACGACGAGGACGAGGTCTACTACGTGATCCGGGGGCGCGGACGGCTGCGCGTCGAGGGCACCGAGCGCGCGATCGGTCCGGGCTCGCTCCTCTACGTGCGCGGCACCTCGGAGCACTCGTTCTTCGAGATCGAGGAGGAGATCACCTTGCTGGTGTTCTTCGCGTCGGGTGGACCGGACACCAGCGACTGAGCCGCGGCGATCTCGAGGCGAGCGTGGCCGTCGGCGCCGATCGCGACGCGCGGCGCGGGCAGCAGGCGCAGAGGCGAGTCCGTGTCGCAGCGGCGGCCGCTCCGCAGGTCGAAGCGGTAGCCGTGCCACGGGCACACGAGCGCGCCGTCCGCAGCGGATTCCAGCGGTCCGAGCCAGTGCGGGCAGACGGTCGAGTGCGCGAAGAGCGCGTCGCCCGCCGCGACGATGCGGAACGGCCGCCCCGCGAGCTTCACCTCGAAGGGCGCGCGCGCGCGGACCTCGGCGGCGGGGCCGAGGTCGAGCGCGGACTCCTCCTGCGGCAGCGCGCCGAGGAGCTCGCGACGCGCGAGCAGGGCCGCGCGTCGCCGCATCATCGCCTCGTCCTCGTCCCAGACACGCGCGTAGAGCTGCGTGAAGGCGGCGCCGAGCTTCGGCGCGAGCTCCGCCGACACGCCCGGCACGAGGAACTCGACCTCGATGTCGGTGGCCGAGCCGACCGGAGCGAGCCGCGTCCAGATCTCCGTGCCTGCGCCGTCGCCTTCGAGCGTCCGCGACACGTAGCGAAGTCCCTCGATCACGAGCTCGAGCCGGATCTCGCGTCCGTTCGCGAGCGCGATGCGCGCCCGCCAGCCCCACTCGCCCTCGTCCTCGCGGAAGATCGCGCGAAAGCTCGAGCGATGCAGCCACGGCAGGTGCTCCCAGTCGCGCACGTTCTCCCACACGCGCGCGAGGTCGGCGCGGATGCGCCGGGGGTACGTGGCGACGCGGGTCGGCTGCGGCACGCGTCCGCAGCATACTCCGGTCGGAGGGTCCGATGAGCGAGACGACGTCAGTGCGAACGAACCACCTCGGGCAGCCGATCGGTGCGGCGCTCACCGGCTGGAGCGCGAGGCCGCGCCCGCCGAGCACGCCGATGCAAGGACGCCTGTGCCGTCTCGAGCCGGTCGACGCCGACCGACACGCGCGCGCGTTGCACGAGGCGTACGCGGCCGACGTCGAGGGCCGCAACTGGACCTACCTGCCCTACGGGCCCTTCGAGTCGGCGGAGGCTTACACGCTCGCGATCAAGTCGGTGCAGGGCCGCGACGACCCGATGCCCTTCGCGATCGTCGATCTCGCCTCGGAGCGGCCCGTCGGCGTGGCGAGCTACCTCAACATCGCACCGCCGATGGGCTCGATCGAGGTGGGCGCCATCCTCTACTCGCCCGCGCTGCAGCGAGATCCCGCCGCGACGGAGGCGATGTACCTGATGATGCGGCGCGTCTTCGACGAGCTCGGCTACCGCCGCTACGAGTGGAAGTGCGACAGCCTGAACGCGGCTTCGCGCCGCGCGGCTTCGCGCCTCGGCTTCTGCTTCGAGGGCATCTTCCGACAGGCCTGGGTGGTGAAGGGCCGCAATCGCGACACCGCCTGGTACTCGGTGATCGACTCGGAGTGGCCGGCGCTGCGGACGGCGTTCGAGCGCTGGCTCGATCCGTCCAACTTCGACCTGCAGGGAAGACAGCGCGCACGCCTCGAAGACCTTCGGGGCTAGCTCGCTAGTTCGCTCGGCGGACGACGAGCTTGATCGCCGGCTCGAGCCAGGCGTCGGCCGCCTCGCTCCAGTCGACCACGCGCGTCGTCACCGCGTCGGGTCGCAGGCGTCCGGCCGCGATCAGCGGGAGCACTTCGGGCAGCAGCGCGGCCGCGTGGCAGCGTCCGACGAAGAAGCGGATGCCGAGCGTGTACATGCGCCCCATCGGCAGCGGCACGCCGGGGCCCGGATGGAAGCTCACGCTCTGGCAGGCGCCCTCCGGCTCGGTCGCGCGGATCGCGTAGGCGAGACCCTCGGGAGACACGCCGGCGTCGACGACGATCGGGTAGCTGCGCGGCGGCTTGCGGAGATCGGTCTCGAGCGGGCGCGCGCCGAGGTGCTCCGCGAGCGCGAGCTGCTCCGCGTCCGCGCACGCGTAGTCCACGCGCGACGCGCCGAGCGCGACCGCCGCCTGCGCCGCGTAGAGCGGAATGCTCGGCGTCCCGTGCGCGACGATCAGCACCTCGCTGCCCGGGTGAGCGCGAAGGTGCGGCGCGACGGCGCGGTAGCCGTCGAGCGCGTTGTCCGAGACGCTCGCGAGCGCGGTCGGATCGAAGCCCGACGGCACCGGCCGCAGCATCGCCTCGGCGAAGGGCACATGGATCGCGTCCGACAGCATGCCGCCGTACTCGACGCCGGAGAGCGGCTGCATGCCGTAGTCCGAGAGCGTCGGCAGCTTCTCGCAGAGCGCGGTGTGACCGGCCGCGCAGCGGCCGCAACGCCCGCACGAGAGCTGGAACGATACGACCACGCGATCGCCGACTCGGAGGCCGTTCACGCCGTCACCGAGCGCGGTCACCTCGCCGACGCACTCGTGCCCGAGCGCGAACGGCCCGCGAAGCGGAAAGAGGCCCGAGCAGAGGAAGCGGTCGATGTCGCAGCGCGCGATCGCGAGCGGGCGCACGAGCGCCTCGCCGTCCGACTCGATGCGCGGCGACTCGACTTCTCGCCACTCGAGCTTCTGCGGGTCGATGCAGGTGAGCTGTTGCATGGAGCCAGCTTCCCGTCGCGAGCAGGCGCCGGCAAACGCTCAGTTTGCATCTGCGCTTGCGGGAGATGCATCCGCAAGCTTGTCCACGAGCCAGTCGCGCAGCGCGGCGATCCGCGGATCGCCGAGGCTCTCGGGCCGGCACACGAAGTGATACGTCGCGGCGGAGCGGGCGCTCGTGCGGAAGAGGCGGCGCAGGCGCTTCGAGCGCAGCCGCGGCGCGCAGAGAATCGGCGTCGAGAGCGCGACGCCCTGGCCCGACTCCGCGGCCGACAGCGCGAGGCTCACGTGGTCGTAGGTCACCTCGCGCAGCGCCGGCAGGTCGGGCACGCCGGCGGCGCGCAGCCACACCGACCAGGCGTCGGGCGTCTGCGCGACGTGGATGCGAGCGTGGTGCGCGAGGTCGACGGGGCGTCGCAGCGGCGGATCGCCGGCCGCGAGCCGCGGGCCGCACACCGGAAAGAAGTCGAGGTCGACGATCGGCTCGCCGTGCAGTCCCTCCCACGGCCCGACGCCGAAGCGGATCGCGACGTCCACCCGGTCGCGCGTGAAGTCGGCGTAGCGGAGCGTCGCCTCGAGCTCGATCTCGACGTCCGGGTGCGCGCGCTCGAAATCGGGCAGGTTCGGCACGAGCCAGGTCTCGCTGAACGACTCGAGCGCGCTGATGCGGAGCGCGCGCGGCCGCGGCGCGAACTCGTCCTGCGCGGCCTCGAGACGTGCGAGCGCGGCACCGGCCGCGTCGAGGTAGCGGCGGCCCTCATCGGTCAGCGCGAGCCCCGGGTTCAGGCGACGGAAGAGCGTGACGCCGAGATGCGACTCCAGCGCCTGGATCTGGCGCGAGAGCGCCGACGCCGAGAGGTGGAGCTCCGCCGCCGCGCGCTTGAAGCTCAAGGTGCGCGCGGCGCAGGCGAATGCGCGCAGCGAGGAGGTAGGCGGCAGATCTCGAGACACGAGCGGAGTGTCGCGTGACTTTCGCAAGCTCACGAGGCCTCGCGCACAGGGTCCACTTTCTGATGCTTCGCTCGCCTGCGGCTTCGCTGCGCGCCCGGCCTACGGCCGGGCTTGCCGCCGCATGAGTCCGAACTTCTGCGCGCGGTAGATGACGCCGCCGCGGCTCATCTCCAGACGCCGCGCCACCTCGGCCAGGTTACCGCCCGTCTCGTCGATCAGGCGCAGCAGCTCGTCGCGCTGCCTTTGCTTGCGCGCGCGCCGCGTCGCTCCCACGCTGCGAGGCGACTCCTCGAAGAGTGCCTCGACCTGACTCCGCTCGATGCGTGTGCCCCTCGCGAACGCCACCAGCCGCTCGACCGTCCCCGCGAGCTCGCGCACGTTGCCTGGCCAGCTCTGCGCCTGCAGCACGCGCAGCGCCGCGCGGCCGAAGACGACCGGCTCGCGCCCGAGGCGCGCGCAGGCTCGCAGCGACAGCGCGTCCACGAGCTCCGGCAGGTCCTCGCGCCGCTCGCGCAGCGGCGGCAGCGCGATCGCGAAGCGCGAGAGCGACTCCGCGAGTGCCGGGTCGAAGACGCCGCGGCGCGCGACGTCGGTGAGATCCTCGCCGCTCGTGGCGTAGAGCGATCCGCGCGGCGAACGCGTGCTCTGCAGCACGTCGCGCCAGCGCGCCTGCTCGACCGGCGAGAGCTGCGTCACGTCGTCGAGCACCACGCAGCGGCGCGGATCGAGCGGCGCGAGCAGGCGTCGATCGCCTGCGCGCAGGCTCCACAGCTCCGTGTCCGTCTCGCCGCGCAGCTTCCGCAGCGCCGCGACGACGTGGCTGCGGCCGCTCCCCTCCTCGCCGCGAACCAGCACCGGCACTGAGAGCCGCGCCAGCGCCTCCACGCGCTCGCGCACTCGCTGCATCGGTGCGCTGCGCCCCACGATCGCGCCTTCCTCGACATGGCTCGCCATCTCGTCCTCCTCTCCCGACACACGGTCCGCTCGCGCACCCCTCGTTCGTAATGCCCCGACGCCGCGGCGCTCAACGCACGCGGCCGACCGGCGCCGCGTGGCGCGTCCGGCGCCGTTCGCCGATGCACGCAGGCGCAGCGTCTTTCGCGTCGCGCGATCCCGGCGCATGCTGCCGCCGTGCCGTGTCTCTCCGCGCGCCGCGCCCGGCGCTCGTCTCGACGCATTCGACTCGCGGCGGCGGCGGCGCTCGCCTCTGCTGCGCTCGCGCTCCTCGCGTGCGCGGCCGAGGCACCGAAGGCGGGGCCCGCGCTCGGCCTCCGTCTCACGACGCCGGGCCGCCTGCTCGTCGTCTTCGAGCGCGCGGGCGGACGCCGCGAGCTGGTGCTGCTCGAGCAGGGCGGCGTCCGGCGCGTCGAGATGCCGGCCTTCCACGAGGTCCGCTTCGTCAGGCGCGAGCTGCTGGTCGCCGTGCTCGATGCGACCTCGGTCCCGAAGGAGCCCGGCGCCCCGATCCCCACACAGCTCGCGCTCCACGACCTCGCGACCGGAGAGACCAAGCGCTTCGGCCCGATCGGACAGCAGTACGACCCCGAGCCCTCGCCCGACGGCCGCTTTCTCGCGGTCGGCGTCGAGCGCCCGGCGGTCGGCGAGGCCGAATTCGAGATCTGGTCGCTCGAGGGCGACGTCGAGCAGATCGCGTCGCGCCCGCAGGCGCTGGAAGAGCCGCGCTGGCGCGAGGACGGCCGCGCGATCGCCGTCGCGATCCTGCAGGAGGATCCGGAAGGCGACTCGGAGACGGGCGGTGGCTTCGGGGGACGCTCATTGGTGTGGCCGAGGCTCTACTGGCTGCGCCGCGATCTCGGCTCCGCCGAGCGGATCGACGACGGCGCGCAGCCCGGTCAGCTCGCGCCCGGCGGCTCGCTGCCGCTCTGGTGGGACGCGCGGGGGCTCTACGCCCGCCAGCGCGAGGGCCTCGTGCGCTGCGACGTGATGCAGGGCGGCTGCACGCGCGCCTATGCCCCCGAGCCCGGCCGCCGCGTCGTCGACGGGCGTCCCGTCGGCGCGCGCGAGGCCTGGCTCCTCACGGTCGAGGCGACCGACGCCTTCGACCGCCGCGAGCCCGACGAGATCGTGCGCGTGGACCTCGACACCGGAGCCGTGCTGTCGCGCTGGCACGCGCCACCCGGCGTGTCGGTGATCGACATCGACTGGATCGAGTGACACAGACGCGAGGTGTTGGACAGAGGTCCCCGAGGAGGAACAGATGGCCGCCGCAGGGGGC
>DATKND010000020.1:0-28507 GCA_035541475.1 Myxococcota bacterium
AGCATCCGGTTGCACACCACGGCGTCGCACAGCCCGATGCGCAGCCGAAAGCGCAGCTTGCGGTAGTAGCTGAAGGCTTCGAGCATCGTCCAGAAATACGCGACCGCCATGGGGGTGGAGGTCAGCAGGTTGATGCCGAGCAGCTCGGCGGCCGGACGCGGGTTCTCCCCGGTCACCTCGACGAGGTACGCGACGCCGCCCCCGACCAGCGGCAGGAGCGCGGCCGCGACGAGCCCGCGGGCCCAGAGCGCGTTCGGCCGGAAGACCTTCAAGGTGAAGAGCAGCAGGCAGCTGATCCCGAAGCACACGAGCCACTGCGCAAGGACGTGGAGCGGCCACATCTGCGAGGCCGGAATCCGCGTGGTGGCGATCATCGCCGGGTAGCCGAGCACGGTGGCCGAGAACAGCATCAGGCAGAGCAGCAGCTCGGGAAGGCCGCGCGTCCGACGCCACAAAGTGAAGGTCCGGATCGACACGACCAGCGCCGCCAGGATCAAGAGACCGACGGACAGCGCCGCGAAGATCTCCATTTCCTCGCCCCCGGGACCCCTCTTCGGGGGGCCGGACCCTGGAGTTGAGCACGGCAGCGTAGGCCGACGCCGAATTGTGAGGGGGAGAGCCGAGGCGGCGCGCTAGGAGCGCTTCCGGGCGCGGAGCGCGTCCGGAACCCAGTCCGGCGCGCGCTTCTCCGCGAAGGCGCGCATGCCCTCGCGGGCCTCCGGTCCGCGGAAGAGCGACCAGTCCATGGTCATGCGATCCACGCGTCCGTAGCGCTCGTTCAGGATCCGCTTCACGTGGAGGCGAGCCTCGGGCGCGGTGCGCAGGATGCTCTCGGCCGCCGCGACGGCTTCCTCGCGGAGCGCCTCGTGCGGCACGACCCGCGTGATCAGGCCGATCCGCCGCGCTTCCTCAGCGTCGAGCGTGCGGCCGGTCAGCAGCAGGTCGCGCGCGTTCGCGACACCGATCTGCGCCGGGAGATAGGCGGCGTAGCCGGCGTCGGCGATGCCGCGCAGCAGCTCGGGAGCCCGGAAGCTGGCGCGCTCGCTCGCCACGGCCACGTCGGAGAGCATCGCGATCAGGAGCCCTCCGCCCTGGCAGATGCCGTTCACCGCCGCGACGACCGGCGCGGCGCTGTTGCGCACGGCCTCGAACGGCAGCAGCTCGTCGGCGCCGAGCTGGTCGACCACGGGGTTCGGGTCCTCGACTTTTCCACGCAGCTCGCCGCCGGGCGCGAAGACGTCGCCGACTCCCGTGAAGATCAGCGCCGTCGGCAGCGTGCGCGCGTTCACGATCTGCACCGCGCGCTTCAGTCCGAAGTACATCGCCGCCGAGAGCGCGTTGCGAGAGCCCGGTCGGTCGATCGTGCACCAGGCGAGGTGGGCGTCGCGCTCCATGCGGAGGAACGGAGTACCGAGGTCGTAGCGCTCGAGGTCCGCCATTGTGCGATTGTACGCACTCGCGGAGCCGGAACGTGATCGACGTCGAGCGCCTCGCCGCCTGGATGGACACACGTGGCCTGCAGGGAGCCGGCGCGCCGATCGCGCACCGCTTCCTCTCCGGCGGGACGCAGAACGAGATCTACGAGATCCGACGCGCCGAGCTGCGAGCGGCGCTCCGCATCCCGCCGCGGCTCGCGCCCGCCGCGCGCGACGAGGGGATCGTGCGCGAGTGGCGGATCCTCTCGGCGCTCGACGGCACCGACGTCCCGCACCCGCCCGCGATTGCCGCGTGCGAGGATGCCTCCGTGCTCGGCCGCCCGTTCTATCTGATGGGCTTCGTCGACGGCTGGTCGCCGATGAACATGGGCGGCGGCTGGCCCGCGCCCTTCGACGTCGACCTCGAGTCGCGGCGAGGGCTGGCCTTCCAGCTCGTCGAGGGCATCGCGCTGCTGTCGAAGGTCGACTGGAGGGCGAAGGGCCTCTCCGATCTCGGACGGCCCGAGGGCTTCCACGAGCGACAGGTCGACCGCTGGACCGCTTTCCTCGAGCGCATCCGCAAGCGCGAGCTCCCCGGCTTCGACGTCGCGGCCGCGTGGCTGCGAGCGCACCGGCCGATCGACTACGTGCCCGGCCTCATGCACGGCGACTACCAGTTCGCGAACGTGATGTTCCGCCACGGCGCGCCTGCGCGACTCGCCGCGATCGTCGACTGGGAGATGGGCACGGTCGGCGATCCGAAGCTCGATCTCGGCTGGGTCGTGCAGTCGTGGCCCGAGGAGCCGGCCGACACCGAAGATGGTTTCTCCTACGTCGACATGCGCGGCATGCCGTCGCGGCGGGAGATGCTCGAGCACTATGCGAAGGTGTCCGGCCGACAGGTCGACGACATCGACTACTACGTCGTGCTCGCGAAGTGGAAGCTCGCCGTGGTGCTCGAGCAGGGCTTCCAGCGCGCGGGCAGCGACGAGAAGCTCCAGGCGTTCGGCCCGGTGGTGCTCGAGCTGATGGGCGGCGCGGCCGAGCTGGCCGAGAGCTCGCACTACGGGCGCTGAGGATCCGCTTCCGCGACCTCGACGAGGTCGACGTCCACGGTCGTCCCGAGAGCGCCGACCGAGAGCTTCGCGCGCACGGGCAGCCCGGATTCCTCGTCGACGAAGACCTCCACCGGATCGGGATCGGATTCCATGTCGCCCGCGATGGCGGAGGCCCGGACTCGGAACAGGCGGGCGCGGCTCGTGCCCGGCGAGTGGCGCTCGCCGGCCGCGGAGATCACCCGGTATCCGACCGACAAGGTCCGGAGCTCGCCGGACTCGATCGCGAGGCGATAGAGCGTCCTGCCGTCGAAGACGCAGGCGCGCAGCCGCGTCGCGTCGCTCGGCGCCTCGAGGCGCGTCGCGCGGTAGAGCAGGGCCGCCGCGTCGGCCACGACGTCGCAGCCGAGATCCTGCGCCCGGAAGGGGATGAACGAATCGCGGACGTGGGTCCAGCGCGAGGTCGGCAGATCGGCCTCGCCGGATCGCGGCTCGAGCCTCATGCGCTCGACACCCATCGGTGTGAAGCGGTAGATCTTCTGGTCCGGTCGAGGCTCCCACGCCCGGGTGACGCGCCGGGAGACGCCGCCGCTCGCCTCGTCGAACCACGTCTGCACGAGCGCGCGCCTCGGCGCGAGAAGAATCGGCGCGAGCTCGGTGCGGAGCTCCGCGAGCAGCGAGTCGGGCGCGCGGGTGAGCTCCAGCGACCCCGAGAAGCGCGTGAGCAGGTTGCCCGAGCTGAACACAAGTCGCTGCCACGAGACGCGGGGATCGCCGGCCGACGAGGTCTGCGCCGCGCTGGTGCAGAGCAGCGCGACGAGGAGCGCGACGACGCGCCACGGTCGCGGATCAGGCAAGCGGCGCGAGAGCCGAGTGGCGATCGGGGCTCGAGCCCCAATGGCTGTGCCACTGCCTGAACATCAGGACGTTCCACAGGAGCTGCCAGTAGTCCCCGGTGCGGCACAGGTGCTCGCCCCAGCAGGCGCGCACCGCGGTCGGATCGAAGAGCCCTTCCGCTCTCAGCTGTCGTTCGTCGAGAAGATCCTCCGCCCACGGCCGCAGCGGTCCGCGCAGCCATTCGGGGAGCGGGCTGGAGAAGCCGCGCTTCGGGCGATCGACCAGCTCGGGCGGCACGTAGCGGTAGAGGAGCTTGCGCAGCAGGTGCTTGCTGCCGGCGCGCTTGCGGTACTTGAGCGCCGGAGGCAGGCGCCAGGCGTACTCGACCACGCGGTGGTCGAGGAAGGGGACCCGCACCTCGAGGCTGTATGCCATGCTGGCGCGGTCGACCTTCGCGAGTGTTCCGTCGATCAAGGTGCCGAGCAGTGCGAAGTAGCCCATGCGATCGATCGGATCGCGGACGGCGTCGCGGTGCTCGGGCGCCTGCCAGCGCATCGGGTATTCGTCCTGCGCGCCGAGGAGCGGCGACGGTCCCGCGGTCGAGCGATAGAGCTCGCCGTAGAGCTCGGGGATGCCGCCGCCGGCGCGGACGACGCCCGTCACCTGCTTCACGCGGTTGGCCCAGAGTTCGGGACGGCGCGACACCGGAACGAGTCGCTGCAGCGCAGCGGCTCCGCCGATCAGTCCGTCCACGCCGTCCGCGAAGAGGCGCCGCATCGTCGGCGACCAACGTCCGGTTGCGCGATGGACCGCGCGCACGATGAAGTAGCCGGGATAGCCGCCGAACAGCTCGTCGCCGCCGTCGCCCGAGAGCGCGACGGTCACGTCGCGGCGCGCGAGCCGGCAGAGCAGCATGACCGGAATCTGCGAGCGGATCGCGAGCGGCTCGTCGAACCGCAGCGGCAGGTCCGGCACGAGATCGAGCGCATCGCGAGACGTGACCACCACTTCGCAGTGATCGGTGCCGAGCTGCTTCGCGACCGCGCGCGCGTAGGTCGACTCGTCGTAGCGCTTCTCCTCGAAGGCGACGGTGAACGTGTGGACCGGGCGCGCGCTTCGCCTCTGCATCATCGCGACGACGAGCGACGAGTCGATGCCGCCCGAGAGGAACGCGCCGAGCGGCACGTCCGCGATCATGCGCCCCGCGACCGCGTCGCCGAGCAGCGCATCGAGTCCGTCGAGCGCCTCCGGCTCGTCGATCTCGAGCGGGTCGGCCTGCGCCGCCGCAGCGACCCGCGCGGGATCCCAGAAGCTCGAGAGCTTCGGCTCGCCGGCCGGACCGAGCTCCAGCAGCTCGCCGGGCAGCAGCTTGTGGAGACCCTGATAGATGCAGTGCGGCGCGGGGACGTGTCCCCATCGCATGTAGGCGCTGAGGCTCCGGGGGTCGATCTCGGGACTCCAGCCCGGGTGCGCGCGCAGCGCCTTCAGCTCCGACGCGAAGAGGAAGAGGTCGCCGAACTGGCCCCAGAAGAGGGGCTTCTTGCCGAGGCGATCGCGTGCGAGTGTCAACGTCCGCGTCGAGCGGTCCCACAGCGCGAACGCAAACATCCCGCAGAGCCTGCGAAGCGTGGCCTCGATCCCCCACTCCGCGCATGCCTCGACCAGCACTTCCGTGTCCGAGTGTCCCCGAAAGCTCCGTCCCGCCGCGCACAGCTCGTCGCGCAGCTCGCCGTGGTTGTAGATCTCTCCGTTGTACGTCAGTACCAGACGACCACACGAGGACGTCATCGGTTGGTGGCCGGCGGGCGACAGATCGACGACGGCGAGGCGCCGGTGCGCGAGCGCGACACCGGCCGCCGGATCGGTCCATACGCCGGCGTCGTCGGGGCCGCGCTCGCGCATCGGTGCAGCCATTGCCGCCCCGATGTGAGCAAGCTCTTCCGCGCTATAGCGGCGACAGGTGAAACCCGCGATTCCGCACATCGGTGCGACAGAACTAGCAACTGGCGTGCCGCACGGAAAGGGTTATGGAGCGACTACGAGAGCACGTGTCGGGAAAGAAGCAGAAAGCGCTGCGTCGGCGCGGGGGTCGCGGCGGTGCGACGCACTAACTATCCTGACATCCGTCGGAATTCGCCCCGCTTCGTCGCGTGGCGATCCGCCTCACGCCGTTTTGGATCGTGGGGCGCGAGCGATGACGGCCACGTCATCGAGGGTCGATACGACCTGCAGCGCCCCCGCCATCCGCGAGCGGATCGGCAAGGCGACCGGAACGGTCCGCCCCGGCGCCCGTGACGACCGCGGCGCGCGCGTCCGAGGCCTCCACCTCGTCGAGCGCGCCGTTCAGCTCCGCGACGAAGCCATCGTCGATCGCGTTTCCTCTGCCGCGCTCCATGCGGATCACGGCGACACTATCATCGAAGGTCGTCTTCATCGTCATGGCAGAGCCGACAGCGAGAAACGTGGAGCCGACGGCCGGATTCGAACCGGCGACCTGCTGATTACGAATCAGCTGCTCTACCAGCTGAGCTACGTCGGCCTGGATCGCCGCCGCGAGGTCGGGGCGAAGGCGGGCCGACTCTAGCCAGGGGGTAGGGGGCCGCCAAGCGCGGGCCGGGGCTCGCGCAGCGCGCGACGCGCAACACACCGATCCGAGAATACCACGGCATCGTGGTACGATGCGCCGACCCTCGGGAGAGTCGGCCATGCCCATCCTGCCGCTGGTGGATCTGTTCATCCTGCTGGGATCCGGCGCCTTCGCGACCGGCGCCGTGCTGAAGGCGATCGAGGTGACGACCCACTACCACCCGTCGCTGCTCGGCTTCACCAGCTCGGACTTCGCCTTGATCACGGCGGTCTGCTTCGCCTTCGCGCTGACCCTGGTCGCGCGCACCTGGCTCAAGCTCAACGAGCCGAAGCTGCTCTCGTTGCAGAACCGCCTGAACGCGGAAGAGGCGCATCGGCGGGCGCGAGAGATCGAGCGCGCGCACTCGCAGACGGCGGCGCCGACGCCGATCGCTAGCGCCGGACGAGACGCAGCGCGCTGAGGGCCATCTCGCGGTAGAGCATGGCGGAGCCCGAGAGGATCGCGCTCGCCCGGTTCCTGGCCTTCTTCAGCATGCTGGTGTCCTCCGGACGGGGAGTGGTCTCGAGGGCGGGGTCCGTGTCACGGCGGTCGCCGGTCCAGAGCTGCGCGGGCCCGCCCATCACCTGCAAGCGGACCCAGCCGGGTCGCCTTCCGCGGCCGGCGGCCGGGCCCCCGCGGCGCGAGATGACGACGGGGAGCTCACGCGTCTCCATGCGTTTTGCCCTCCAGCCGTTGGATCGGCGGACCGCCCTATCTCATGAAGTCCTCTGAGGGGGCGTGTTCTTCTTGCCACGGACTGCACGCCGTGCCCGCGGGGGGCTACGTTCGGGCGCCATGTCGGGTCCCGTGAACCGCCAGATCTGGGTCGACGGCGAATTCCGACCGTGGGCCGACGCGCAGGTCCACGTGCTCTCGCATAGCCTCCAGCGCGGCTCGCTGGTGTTCGACTACATGAGCGTGCACGCGACCGCCCGAGGCGCCGCGGTGTTCCGGCTACACGAGCACGTGCAGCGCTTCCTGCGCTCGGTCGAGCTGGTGGGGCTCCCGCTCGACGCGAAGCCCGCTGCGCTCGAGGCCGCGATCCTCGAGACGGTGCGACGCAACCCCGGCGCGACCGCGGTCAAGATCTGCGCGTATCTCCCCTCGATCGAGGTCGACGTGGTGCCGCTCGACGAGCACGTCGCCGTCGCGATCGCGGCCTACGACCCCGGCGCCGACGTGATCGCGTACAAGCCCGTCAAGCCGCGCTACTCGCCGCTGCTGCGGCTCTGGATCGAGAAGGAGCTCCGCAACCGGCGCCACGACATCCTGCCGCCGCAGGCGAAGGTGGCGGCGAACTACACCTCGCCGATGCTGGCGAAGTGGCGCGCGCGCCGGCGCGGCTACGACGACATCCTGCTCGTCGACGAGCAGGGAAATGTCGCCGAGGCGCCGACCGCGAACGTCTTCCTGGTGGACCGCGCGGGTGCGCTGGTGACACCGGCGGAGGACGTCGTGCTGCTCGGCGTCACGCGCAGCGCCGTGATCGAGGTCGCGCGCCACGACGGGCTCACGGTGCGCGAGACCGCCGTGCGGCCCGAGGCGCTCTTCGAGGCGGCGGAGGTCTTCCTCACCGGCACGACCGCCGGCGTGTGGCCGGTCGGCTCCATCGACGATCGCCCGATCGGCGCCGGCGCCGCCGGCCCGGTTGCGCTGCGGCTGCGCGAGCGACTCCAGCGAATCACCACGGGCCAGGACCCCGAGTTCCTGCGCTGGCTCGCGTTCGCCGAGCCTCGTTAGTCGTCGCCATGCGGGTCCTCTCCGGCGTCCAGCCGTCCGGCGCAGCGCTCCACATCGGCAACTACTTCGGCGCGCTGCGCCAGCAGGTGGCGCTCCAGGAAGAGCACGAGGTGCTGCTCTTCATCGCCGACTACCACTCGATGACGAGCGTGCGCGACGGCGCGAGCCGCCGCGCCTTCACGCAGGCGGTCGCGCTCGACTATCTGGCCTGCGGCGTCGATCCCGCGCGCTCGCTGCTCTTCCGGCAGTCGGACGTGCCGGAGGTGTGCGAGCTCGCGTGGCTGCTCTCGACGGTGACGCCGATGGGACTCCTCGAGCGCGCGCACGCGTACAAGGACCGCGTCGCGCAGGGGCAGCCCGCCGACCACGGGCTCTTCGCCTATCCGGTGCTGCAGGCCGCCGACGTGCTCCTCTACCGCTCGGAGCTCGTGCCGGTCGGTCAGGACCAGAAGCAGCACCTCGAGATGGCGCGCGACATGGCGCAGCGCTGGAACCACGCCTACGGCGAGGACCTGCTCGTGCTGCCCGAGCCCTACATCCCGGAAGAAGTGGCGGTCGTGCCGGGCGCCGACGGCCGCAAGATGAGCAAGAGCTACGGCAACGCGATCGCGATGTTCGCCGACGAGAAGGAGATCAAGCGCGCGGTGATGGGGATCGTCACCGACTCGACGCCCGTCGAGGCGCCGAAGGACACGAAGCAGGCGCTCTTCCAGCTCTGGGCGCTCTTCGCGCCGCCGGCCGAGCGCGAGTCGATGTTCGCGCGCGCACGCGCCGGAGGTCTCGGCTACGGCGAGGTTAAGAAGGATCTGCTCGCGCGCCTGCTCGCGTACTTCGCGCCGATGCGCGCGTGCCGCGCCGAGCTCGCCGCGCACCCGGATCGCGTCGAGGAGATCCTCGCGGAAGGCGCGCGCCGCGCGCGCGCGATCGGGCGCCCGGTGCTCGAGGCGTGCCGCGAGGCCGCGGGTCTCGGAGCCGCGCGCTAGAGCGAGCGCGCGATCTCCTGCAGTCGCGCGCGGACCTCCTGCGCCGACGCGACGCGCTCCTCGGGCCGCTTCGCCATCATGTGGAGCACGAGCTCGGCGAAGGCGTTCGGCAGATCCGGCACGTAGTCGCGCGGGTCGGGCGGCGCCGAGTGCCGGTGATGGAAGGCTACGTCGCCCTCGCGGAAGGGCACGGTGCCGCAGAGCAGCTCGAAGAAGGTGACGCCGAGCGCGTAGAGGTCGGCGCGGTGGTCGACCGCCTCGCCGGCGCTCTGCTCGGGCGCCATGTAGTAGGGCGTGCCGCCGATCACCGTCGTCGCGCGCCGCACCTCCTCGACCATCTTCGCGAGGCCGAAGTCCATGATCTTCACCAGCTTGCTGTCCGTGAAGAAGAGGTTCGCGGTCTTGATGTCGCGGTGGACGATGCCCTGCTCGTGCGCGTAGTGGAGTCCGGTCGCGACCTGTCCGCCGAGCTTCGCGACGTGCGCGGGCGCGAGCTGCTTGCGCTCACGCAGGATCTTCTGCAGCGGCATGCCCTGGAGCAGCTCCATCGTGATGTAGTAGGTCTCGCCCTCCTGACCGGCGTCGAAGAGCGTCACGATGTTCGGGTGGTTCAGCGCGGCGGCGGCGCGCGCCTCGCGCAGGAAGAGCTCGACCGCCTTCGGGTGGTTGCGCAGGTTGTCGGGCAGTCGCTTCAGCGCGACGACGCGGCCGAGCCGGCGGTCGCGCGCCTTGAACACGATGCCCATGCCGCCGCGGCCGACTTCTTCGAGGATCTCGTAGCGGAACTCCGAGCTGAAGACGCTCGACGCGGACGGGGCTTGCGGCAGCGACTGCTCGCGGCTGCGCCGCTTGCGCAGGGTCTCGACCCGCGTCGCGACACCGGGCCAGGTCGCCTCGCGGTCGCGCAGCCGCTCGAGCAACGAGAGCGCGCGCTCGGGCGCGCCGCCTTCCTCGAGCAGCTTCGCCAGCGCGTCGACGCGTGAGGCCGATAGCTCGATGTCGCGGCCGGTGCCGCAGAGCTCGTCGACCTTGTGCGCGCACAGCTCGAGCGCGTTGTCGCGCGCGTGCTGCTCGACGAGGCGCGCCACCGCCTCCGGGTAGTCGGGGTCGGCCGGCGGCACCTTGAACAGGCACTGGAGGCCGCGCGCGCGGTCGCCCTGATCGAGCGCCACCTGCGCGGCCGCGAAGAGCGAGCCCTTCTTCTCGAGCGCGTCGATCCAGCGCGGCACGTCGCCGGCCTTGCGGAAGCACTCGACGGCGGAGTCGTAGAGGTCGACGCGCGTGTAGGCGTCGCCCGCGCGCACCAGCTTGCCGGCGGAGCGGTAGTTCTCGGCGGCGCGCTCATCGTCGCCCGCCTGTTCGAAGAGGATCGCGGCCTTCTCGAACTGGCAGAGCGTCTGCCACAGCTCGGCCGCCTCCTGCCGGTCGCCCGCCGCCTCGTGGTGTCGCGCGGCGGCCTCCCTGCGCCCCTGCTCGAGGTGGAAACGCGCGAGCAGGCGATTCGCGAGCTGGGTCTGGCCGTCGCGCTCGAGCGCGCGCGCCGCCGCGGGCACGTCGCCGTTCAGGTACGGCGCGACGGCGGGCGGGCAGCCCGTGAAGAGGAGGCACTCGCGCGCGGCGAGGTCGATCGCGAGCTGGCGCGGCTGGAAGGACTCGACCTCGAACGGCACCTCCGCGACGCGGTCGGCGCTTCCCGCCACGATCACGTGTCGGCCGCGGTCAAGCGCGAAGTGGACCGGACCGCGCGCCATGCGCATCGAGCCGGGCGCGCCGCGCCGGGCGAGCAGGGCTCCCTCCACCGGGCGGCGATCCCAGAGGACGCGCACCTCGAGCGCGCACGCGCGGGGCTGGAAGTCGAACTCGAGGCGGGTCACCTGCCGGCGGGCGACCTGCGCCTCGAGCTCTTCGCAGTGCGTCGAGACGACCTCGCCGCTCTCGCCCGCCTGGACGAAGCCCTCGGCCGAGACGATCCAGGTGCCGGGCACGACGCCGCGGAAGCTGGTCTCGCGCGCGACCATGTGGTGCTCGGTGCGCGTGGAGGCGCCGAGCTTCGCGGCGTCGTCGGGACTCTTGATCCGCGAGGCGCGCGGCGTGCCCTTCCGCGTCGCGAGGCGCACCGAGAAGGTGCCCTTCATCTCGAGCGGATAGGCGAGACAGACCTGGAGCTCGCCACGACCGCGCGCGATCCGCAGCAGGAAGGCGAGCAGCAGCAGCACCAGCACGCCGACGCCGGCCACGAGCACCTGCGCGGGCTGGCTCGTGCGCTGGTTCTGCAGGTCGTCGACTCCTTGCTCGGCGAAGCGCTGGAAGCGCTCGGTGGCGTCCTCGAGCTCCTCGGCCGCAGCCACGACGCGGCTCGCCGAGCGGACCGACTTCGCCGCGGGCGGAGCGGTCTCCGCCTTGCGCACGCGCTGCACCCGCTCGGCGGCCTGGTCGATCGACATCGAGGGCGACGCGGCCGGCACGGGGCTCGGAGCGCGCTCGCGCTCCGCTCGTGCGGGCTCCTCCGCGTTCTGTGTCGGGGCCTCGCGGGTCGCCGCCGGCCGCTCCGCGGGCACGGCCGGTGCGGGGGGCACCGCGGGCGCCGCCGGCGGCTCGACCGGGACGGCGACCGCCGGGATCACGACCTCGGGCTCGGGACGCGGCGAACCGTGGTCCTCGGCGCTCGGGAGAGGCGCCGGCTCTTCGGCTCGGGACCCGAGCGAAAGGCAGGCGACGACCGCGGCTGCCACCGCCCCCCCGAACAGACCTCTGGCCGCACGCATCCGCATGACTCCGCCCCGAACATCGGCCCACCGTCGCGGCGGATTGAGAATTCGTTGCGCATCCGGTGAACTGGCCGCCGAGCGGAGAGCCCGAGCTAGCGTGGTCCGGGGCGCCCGCACCGAGGATCCGTGAACGACGCGCTCCCGAAGCCGCTGCCGGCGCTCCACCGCCTGGCCCCGCGCGCCTTCTACGGCTGGTTCATCGCGACGGGTCTGGCCTGCCTCTCCTCGGTCGTGGTGGGCGTCGGCTTCTACGGCATGGCCGTCTTCCTCGACGCCCTGGTCTCCGAGCGCGGCTTCTCGCGCGCGCATGTCTCGCTCGCCACGACGCTCTACTACGTCGGCACGGGGGTCGCGGGCTCGCTGGTCGGGCGCAGTGTCGACCGCCACGGCGCGCGCGCCTGGATCGCGACGGGCACCGCCGTGATGGCGTTGGCGCTGCTGTCGCTCGGTCGGGTCACGAGCGCGGCCGAGCTGGTGCCCGTCTACCTGCTGCTCGCGGCCGGCTTCTCGATGACCGGCGCCGTCGCGACTAACGCCGTCCTGACCCGCTGGTTCGTGACCCGCCGCGCGCGCGCTCTCAGCATCGCGCAGACCGGCGTGTCGATCGGCGGGGTCGCGCTCGTGCCGGTCACGGTGGCGGTGATCCGCGATCGGGGTCTCGCGGTCGCGACCGCGGCGCTCGCGGCGCTCCTCGTCGGTGTCGGCTGGCCGATCGCGGCCTTCGTGCTGCGAGGCGATCCCGGAGCCCATGGGCTGTCACCGGACGGCGACGCGGCGTCCGCGACTCCGGCGCCTTCCGCGTTCCTCGCCGCGCAGCAGCGGACCTGGAGCGCGCGCGAGGCGCTCGCGACGCCGGCCTTCTGGATCCTGGTCGGCGCCTTCTCGGCGATCCTCTTCTGCCAGGTCGGCACCGCGATGCACCAGCTCTCGCTGCTGCGCGTGCACCTCGACGCGCGCATCGCGTCGCTCGCGCTCTCCACCACCGCGGCCGGTAGCTTCGCGGCGCGCCTCGCGGTCGGGAGCTTCGCCGACCGGGTCAGCAAGCGGCGGCTCTGCGCGGTGCTGATGGCGGTGCAGGGAGGGGCGATCGCCGGCTTTGCCACGAGCTCGCACGCGTTTCCACTCTTCGCGGTGTCGCTGGTCTTCGGCGTGACGATCGGGAACGTCTTCATGCTGCAGGCGCTCCTGGTCGGCGAGTGCTTCGGCATGCGCTCGTTCGGCACGGTCTTCGGTCTGATCCAGCTGATCACACAGACCGCGAGCGGCCTCGGTCCGTTCGCGCTCGGACTGTTGCACGACGCCTTCGGCGGCTACTCGGCAGCGCTGTGGCCGCTCTGCGGTCTCGCGCTCGTGGCGTCCGCGCTGGTACTGCGGGTCCGCGCGCCCGCGCCGTAAGGTTCGCTACGAGAGCAGCGCCAGCTGGCGCGAGTGCGCGAGCAGCTCGCCGGAAGCGCTCCAGATCTCGCCGTCCTCCTCAAGGAAGCCGTCGCGCGCATAGCGCGAGCGAAAGACGCAGAGCGCGAAGTCGCCCGGCCGCACGTCGGGATGGGGCAGCGGCGCGCGGAAGTGGATGGTGAGGTCGATGGTCGGGACGCCGCGGCCGAGCGGCTGCTTCAGCCGCCCGAAGACGGCGGGCGGCCACGCGTCGCTGAACGCTGCCGCGAGCGGCGCGTCGAGCGGGCGCGTTCCCTCGGAGAGCCGGATCCAGCCGCCGCTCTGCGCGATCTCGCCGCCCGTGAAGGGCGGCGAGCCGATCGCCCAGCGCTGCTCGAAGCGCTCGTGGATCGGGATGCGCGGCGGGAAAGCGACGCACTGCTCGGGCGGCGCGACCTGCGGCGGCGCGACGTCGCGGAAGGCGGGCGCATCGGCGCGCGGCAGCGAGAAGGCCGCGAGCGCAAGCGCGAGCAGCCGGTCGCCCTGGCCGAGTCGCGCCGACACACTCGTGAGCGAGCGGCCGGCGCGCTCGACGCGCGTCTCGATCCAGGCCGCCCCCTCGACGGGCGGCGCGGTGTAGTGGACCGTCAGCGAGCGCGGCGCTCGCGCCGGATCGTCGACGCGCGCGCCGAGCGCCCGCAAGAGCATCGCAGCGATGTAGCCGCCGTTCGGCCCGCGCACGACGAACCAGCCCGGGTCGATGCGCGCCTCGAAGCGGCCGTCGCCTCGCGGCTCGACGTGCGTGTCATGATCGAAGCGCGTCACGCTACGGCGTCGCGCGGGTCGAAGGGTACGGAGCTCTGCGAGCCGCGCCCCCAGGCCGAGCGCTTCGCCTCCTGCGCCTCGCTGATCCGCACCACGACGAAGTAGGCGAAGCTCGCGCTGATCGCCGCGCAGACGTCCGCGGCCAGGTCGAGCGCGTGGCCCATCTGGATGCGCGAAAGGCTTTCCGCCACGGCGAGCGTGAAATACCCGAGCCCCTCGAGCACGAAGTAGGCGACGAAGAGTCCCCACCACAACGCCAGCAGCGGGGGCGTCGCGACCGACTTCCAGCCGAGCGGGTCGCCGGTCGAGGGATCGCTGGCCTTCCAGATCTCGCGCACGACCTGATACGGCCGCAGCGCGTTCAGGGCCGGCACGAAGAAGCCGAGCACGGTCCACTCGCGTCCGTACGCGAGCCGGCGCACTCCGAAGGAGCGCACGTTCACGCGCACGCGATGCAGCCACACCAGGAAGGTCACGCCGGTCACGACGACCAGCGAGATCTGCGTTCCGTCCACGATCTCGCCGAAGAGCGTGTGGGCGAGTCGCTCCTCCGGCACCACGCGGTGACCGGTGCTGGCGAGCCGCAGCGTGGAGAAGTCGTAGCCGACGGCGATCCACGAGACCGCCGCCGAGAGCACGAACAGGAGGCCGAGCGCGCGGACACTGCGTCGCGTCGGGACGTAGGGCGGCAGCAGGCTCTCGTTCTCGTTCATGATCCCCTCGCTTCGAGCTGGCGGAAGCGCTCCGCCGCGACGGCGGCCACCGCCGCCTGCAGGTTGTACGACGCGATGAAGCCGGCCATCGGGATGCGCACGGTGTCGTCGGCGACGGCGAGGACGTGATGCGGCACGCCCTCGGCCTCGGCGCCGACCACCAGCAGCAGGGACCCGGTGAGATCGGCCTGCCAGGGCGCGTGCGTGCCGACGTCTTCGATCGCGACGACGCGCTTGCCGGCGCGCCGCGCCGCCTCGAGCACGCGCGACGACGGCTCCCAGCCGACCGGCATGAAGCGATCCGCGCGCATGCCGGCGCGCGTCGCCTCGCGGCGGCCCGCGTGATCGAAGTCGCAGTCGACGTAGATGCCGTCCGCGCCGCTCACCTCCGCGGTGCGGATCGCGAAGCCGATGTTGCCGGGATAGACCGGCCGCGCGAGCAGCCAGACCGCGCCGCCGCGCGCCATCACCTCTTCGAGGCCTGCGCGCGGGTCCGGGCCGGCGAGCGCGAGGATCGGCGCGTCGCTGCGGCTGCCGCGCAGCCGCGCGTAGCGGCGCGGCGCGACGCGGTGCACCGCGATCCCCGCCCGCTCGGCGAGCGCCGCGAGCGACTCGGCCTCCGAGGCCGGCGCGTCGGCGGGGATCACGACGCAGCGAAGCCGCTCGCGCTCGAGCGCCGCCGCGACCTCCGCGACTCCGACCACGCGCCGCCGGCCGCCCGGCGACATGCTCGCTCTTCCGACCTCCGGACCCAACGCGAACGCACAGCCTTTTCGGGGGGAGGGGAAACGGTGGCGCAGTGTAGCCGCGGCATCGCCGCAGGTCAGTCGGTCTGCCGCCGCATCAAGAGATAGTGATTCTCGCGCGCGTCCCGGCCGTCGTCGCACCAGTCGTCGTGCGGATCGAGCGGGAGCCCGCGCAGCAGCTCGCGCAGCTCGTCCGCGTCGATCGCGTGCGCGTAGCGGAGCGCGCGCTCGCTGCCGAAGCAGAGCAGGTGATCGCCCGGCTCGAGCTGCGCGAGGTCGATGGCCGCGCGGCGCGATTCGGGGTAGCGCTCCCACGGCACGATGCGCGCGCGGCGCTCCGCGCACTCGGCGAAGCGCCAGCGGGAGAGAGCGAGCAGCGCGCCGGGCGCCGTGCGCAGCGCGGCGGCCTCGAGCAGCGCGCGCCGCCTCGCGCGGCCGGGCACCGCGTGCAGCACGCCGAAGAGAGCGACGAGCTCGAAGGGGCCGCGGGGCAGCGCGACCTCCGGTGCTGACGCGACGAAGTCGGCGACATCGAAGCGGGCGCCGCGAGGCGCGCGCTCGCGGGCGCGCGCGAGTAGCGGCTCGCTCGCGTCGACGCCCCGGTACGCGAGCTCGTCGCGGCGGGGACCGAGCGCCTCGGCGAGCGCGGCGGCGAGACGTCCGTTGCCGCAGCCGACGTCGAGCACGCGCAGCGGACCCGGCGGCACCGCGCCGAGCGCACGCGCCACGCGCGCGAAGCCGCGCCACGGTCGCGCCCGCACGGCGTCCCACTCCGCGGCGCGGTCGCGGTAGAGCGCCTGGTTCAGCTCGTTCAGCGCGAGGGCGGTCGCGTCGTCCACCGCGGCGGTACAGTAGCCGCCCGCGAGTCGCGTCGTGCCCGTGAAGACCGCCCGAGCGCCGTTCGATCCGCACCCGCACCGCGCGGCGCTCTCGGCCATTCTCGAGGAGGTCGCGCGCGCCGCGACGCTCGACGCGCGAGCGCTCGACCGCATCGTGCGGCGCCACCCGAAGGCCGGAGCCTCGCTCTTCTCGAAGAGCGAGATCCTCGCGGGACTCCGCGCCTTCGCGCCCGACGCCGAGCCGGGGCTCGGCGAGAGGCTGCGCTTGCGTCCCGTGCGGACGCTCTCCGGTGTGACACCCGTCGCTGTGCTGACGCGGCCGCACCCGTGTCCGGGAACCTGCGTCTTCTGCCCGTCCGACGTGCGCATGCCGAAGAGCTACCTGGCGGACGAGCCGGGAGCGCAGCGCGCCGAGCAGCACCGCTTCGATCCGTACCTCCAGACCTGGCACCGGCTGCTTGCCTATCGGCAGATCGGGCACCCGGTCGACAAGGTCGAGCTGATCGTGCTCGGCGGCACCTGGAGCGCGTATCCCGAGCCCTACCAGATCTGGTTCACGAAGCGCTGCTTCGACGCGCTGTCGGACTTCGGGGCGGAGATCGACGCGCGCGCGGGTGCGGGCGTCGCGCCGACGCCGTATCGCGAGCTCGCGGCGCTCGATGGCCGCCGCGAGGACGACGCCTACAACGCCGCGGTGGGCGCGCTGCTGCGCGAGGCGCTCGGTCCCGAGAGGCTGCACGAGAGCGAGCGCGCGTCCTGGGACGCGCTCCGCGCGGCGCAGCGCCGCAACGAGCGCTCCGGCTGCCGCGCGGTCGGGCTCTGCTTCGAGACGCGACCCGACCACGTCGACGCCGACGAGGTGCTGCGGCTGCGGCGGCTCGGCGCGACCAAGATCCAGATCGGCATCCAGAGCGCCGACGACGCGATCCTCGCGCGGAACCGGCGCGGCCACGACGTCGCCGCCAGCCGCGCTGCGGTGTCACGGCTGCGCGGCGCCGGCTTGAAGATCCACGCCCACTGGATGCCGAACCTGCTCGGCGCGACACCGGAGAGAGACGCCGAGGATTTCGTGCGGCTCTTCGCGGACGAGGGCTTGCGTCCCGACGAGCTGAAGATCTACCCGTGTCTGCTCGTCGCGAGCGCGCCGCTCGCCGCGGAGCATGCGCGCGGCCGGTGGAGTCCCTACCCGGACGAGGTGCTGGCCGACCTGCTCGCGCACTGTCTCTCGCGCGTGCCGCGCTGGTGTCGCGTCACGCGCGTGGTGCGCGACTTCTCGTCGGCCGACATCGCGGCGGGGACGCGCGTCGCGAACCTGCGCGAGGTGGTCGAGCGGCGCCTCGACGCGCAGGGGCTGCGGCGCGCGGACATCCGCAGCCGCGAGATCCGCGGCGAGGCGGTCGACGAGGCCGACCTCGCACCGCGCGAGACCGCCTACGGGACGGCCGATGGCGAGGAGCGCTTCCTCGAGTTCTGCACGCCGGATGACCGCATCGCGGCCTTCCTGCGGCTGTCGCTGCCGCGGTCGGCGCCGCAGCCCGCGGAACTCGCCGGCTCCGCGATCGTGCGCGAGCTCCACGTCTACGGGCCGTCGCTGCCGCTCTCGCGGCGCGGCGCGGGCCGCGCCCAGCACGCGGGCCTCGGGCAGCGCCTGTTAGGCGAAGCGGCGTGCCGCGCGTCGGACGCCGGCTATGCGACGCTCGCCGTCGTCTCGGGCGTCGGCACGCGCGAGTACTACCGCGCGCGCGGCTTCACCGACGGCGAGCTGTACCAGCACCTCGCGCTCCTCCGCGCCTAGAGAGCGGCCAGGGCAGAGGCCCGAGGAGGAACAGATGGCCGCTACGCCTTCCGGAACTCCAGCGCCTCGCCCGACACGCGCGCGTCGACGCGCACTCGCGAGCCTTCCGGGAACTCGCCCTCGAGGATCTTCATCGCGAGCGGGTCCTGGAGCATGCGCTGGATCACGCGCTTCAGCGGGCGCGCGCCGTAGTGCGGGTCGTAGCCCTTGTCGGCGAGCAGCTTCTTCGCCTCGTCCGTCACCTCGATCTCGATCCGCTTCTCGGCGAGCAGCTGCTTCACGCGCTCGAGCTGAATGTCGACGATGCGCGTGATGTGCTCGCGGCCGAGCTGGTGGAAGACGATCGTCTCGTCGACGCGGTTCAGGAACTCCGGCTTGAAGTGCGCGCGCAGCGCCTCGTCGACCTCGTGCAGCATCTTCTCGCGCTGCGATTCACCGAGCTGTGCGATCGCGTGACTGCCGATGTTCGAGGTCATGATCAGGACGGTGTTGCGGAAGTCGACCGTGCGGCCCTGGCCGACCGTCAGGCGACCGTCGTCGAGGATCTGGAGGAAGACGTTGAAGACGTCGGCGTGCGCCTTCTCGATCTCGTCGAAGAGGATCACGCTGTACGGCCGGCGACGGACCGCCTCGGTGAGCTGGCCGCCCTCCTCGTAGCCGACGTAGCCGGGCGGGGCGCCGATCAGGCGCGCGACCGAGTGCTTCTCGCCGTACTCGCCCATGTCGATCCGCACCATCGCGTGCTCGTCGTCGAAGAGGAAGCGCGCGAGCGCGCGCGCCGTCTCCGTCTTGCCGACGCCGGTGGGGCCGAGGAAGATGAACGAGCCGATCGGTCGGTTCGGGTCCTGGAGACCCGCGCGCGCGCGGCGCACGGCCGCCGACACCGCGCGCAGCGCATCGTCCTGGCCGACCACGTAGCGGCGGAGCTCGTCCTCCATGCGCAGCAGCTTCTGCTGCTCGCCCTCGAGCATCTTCGAGACCGGGATGCCGGTCCACTTGGAGACGATCTCGGCGACCTCCTCGGCGGTCACCTCTTCGGAGACGAGCGCGCCTTCCTTCTGGACCTGGTCGAGCTTCTCCTGCTCGGCGATGAGCTCCTTCTCGAGCTGCACCAGCGCGCCGTAGCGGATCTCGGCGGCGCGCTCGAGGTTGCCCTGGCGCTGCGCGCGCTCGAGATCGACGTTCAGCTGCTCGCGCTTCTCCTTCAGGTCGCGCACACGCTGGATGGCCGCCTTCTCGGTCTGCCAGCGCGCCTTCATCGCGTCACCCTGCTCGCGCAGCTCGGCGATTTCGCGCTCCACCGCCTGGAGGCGGCGCTGGCTCGCCGCGTCGCTCTCCTTCTTCAGCGCTTCGCGCTCGATCTCGAGCTGCATTCGCTTGCGCTCGATCTGGTCGAGCTCCTCGGGCATCGAGTCGATCTGCACGCGCACGCGGCTGGCGGCTTCGTCGATCAGGTCGATCGCCTTGTCGGGCAGGAAGCGATCGGTGATGTAGCGATTGCTGAGCACCGCGGCCTGCACGAGCGCGGCGTCCTGGATGCGGACGCCGTGGTGCACCTCGTAGCGCTCCTTCAGCCCGCGCAGGATCGAGATGGTGTCCTGCACGGACGGCTCGCCCACGAAGACCGGCTGGAATCGCCGCTCGAGCGCGGCGTCCTTCTCGACGTGCTTGCGGTACTCGTCGAGCGTCGTGGCGCCGATGCAGCGCAGCTCGCCGCGCGCGAGCGCCGGCTTCAGCATGTTGGCGGCGTCCGCCGCGCCCTCGGCCGCGCCCGCTCCGACGATCGTGTGCAGCTCGTCGATGAAGAGAATGACCTGGCCCTCGGCCTCCTGGACCTCGCGGAGGACCGCCTTCAAGCGGTCCTCGAACTCGCCGCGGTACTTCGTGCCGGCGATCAGCGCGCCGAGGTCGAGCGCGATGAGCCGCCGGTCCTTCAGGCTCTCGGGCACGTCGCCCGCCACGATCCGCTGCGCGAGCCCCTCGGCGATCGCGGTCTTGCCGACGCCGGGCTCGCCGATCAGCACGGGGTTGTTCTTGGTGCGGCGCGAGAGCACCTGCACGACGCGACGGATCTCCTCGTCGCGCCCGACCACCGGGTCGATCTTGCCCTTGCGCGCGATCTCGGTGAGGTCGCGGCCGAACTTCTGGAGCGCCTGGTACTTCGACTCCGGGTCGGGATCCGTGACGCGCGCGCCGCCTCGCACGCTCGCGAGCGCCTTCAGGATCGTCTCGCGGTTGGCGCCGAGTCGCGCGAGCACCTCCGCCGCGGGCTCGCCCTTCTCGCCGGCGATCGCGAGCAGCAGGTGCTCGGTGGAGACGTACTCGTCCTTCAGCGCCTCGGCCTCGGCGAAGGCCTTCTCGAGCACGCGCGAGAGATTTCGCGAGATCTGCGGCTGCGCACCGCCACTCACCTTCGGCAGCCGCGAGAGCACCGCCTCGAGCGCACTGCCGAGCTGGTCGAGCGAGACGCCGAGCTTCTGGAGCACCGGGACGGTGCTGCCCTCGGGCTGGTTACAGAGAGCGCGCAGCAGATGCGCGGGCTGGATCTCTCCGTGCCCGCGCGAGCCCGCCAGCGACTGAGCCTCCGCGAGCGCTTCCTGACTTTTGATGGTGAGCTTGTCGGTTCGCATAGGCGGCGAACGCTAGGCACGTCCGCGACGGCGACAACCCTTCCCCGCGGGCCGGGTAAACGACGCGCGGTGAGGTGCAGCCGAGCGAAGGCCCGGCAAAGAACTAGGAGACCTTGCGCTTCAACGGCACGTAGAGCTGCGAGTCGCCGCGCCGCACCAGCAGGAGCGCCCGCTCGTCCGTCTCAGCCAGGCGCTTCTCGAGCGAGCCCGTGTCGTTGATCTCGTGGCGGTCCACTTCGACGATCACGTCGCCGCGGCGCAGTCCCGCCTCGCCGGCCGGGCCCCCCGGCTCGACCGACGACACCACGACCCCGCTCGCGTCGCTCCCGAGCCCGAGCTGCTCGGCGAGCTCCGGGGTCAGGTTCTGGACGCGGAGGCCGAAGGCGTTGGAGCCGCCTTCCGTCGGTTTGACGGCGGCCTTGGTCAGCTCCGGCTCGTCGAGGGCGCCGACCACCGTGGTGAGCTTCTTCGTCTTGCCGTCGCGGATCACCACCACGTCGACCTTCTTGTCGATCGGGGTGCGAGCGACGAGCCGCGGGAGGTCGTCGAAGTCGTTGATCGGCTGGCCGTCGAACTCGCGGATCACGTCGCGCTGCTCGATGCCCGACTTCGCGGCCGGACCCTTCGGATCGACCTTCGAGACCAGCGCGCCCTTCGCCTCCTTGAGCTCGAACTCCTCGGCGATCTCCGGCGTGATCTTCTGGATCACGACCCCGAGCCAGCCGCGTGTGACGTGTCCCGTGGTGCGGAGCTGCGGGAGGATCTCCTTCGCCATGTTGATCGGCACCGCGAAGCCGATCGTGTTGGCGCGCGGATTGATCGCGGTGTTGATCCCGATCACGGCGCCCGCGAGATCGAGCAGCGGGCCGCCGGAGTTGCCCGGGTTGATCGCGGCGTCCGTCTGGATGTAGTCGTCGTAGAGGCCCTGCTCGATGTTCCGGTGCTTGGCGCTGATGATGCCGGCCGTGACCGTGTGCTCGAGGCCGAAGGGATTTCCGATCGCGATCACCCACTCGCCGGGACGCACCGAGTCGGAGTCGCCGAGCGGCAGCGCGTAGAGCGGCTGGTCGCTCTTCACGCGGATCAGCGCGATGTCCGTCTTCGGATCGCGCCCGACGACCTCGGCCGGCAGCTCCTTCCCGTCCACGAATCGCACCGTGATGCTGTCGACGTCCTCGATCACGTGGTTGTTGGTGACGATGTAGCCGTCCGGAGAGATCACGAATCCGGTGCCGAGGCTCGGCACCTGCTGCTTGTGTTCGCCCGATGGCCCGCTGCCGAAGGGTTCCTGGAACGGGAAGGGGAAGAAGTCCTCGAGCGAGCGCGCCGCGATCGTCTTCTTCGTGCTGATGTTGACCACGCCCGGCGACAGGCGCTCGGCGAGGTCGGCGAACGTGTTCGGGACGCCGGTCGGCGTGATCGGGGGCGTGTTCGATCCGTCCTTCCAGAAGACGCCCGAGCCGCCGTCCGCGGCTGCGCTGTCGGCCGCCGCCGGGACGGCCTTCGAGTCGCCGTGTCCGAAGAGATCGACGGCGCGCGCGACGCTGTCGCGCCAGTGCACCTCGACGTCGAGCGCTCCCGTGCTGACGAGCGCCGCGAACGCGGCCCCCGACACCAGCAGGACCCGAACCAGGCTCTTCATCGCGGACTCCTCGTCGGCACCATGGATTCCGGCGCCAGCGCGCGTTGGACGCCGGGACGCCCAGGGGTGTTCCGTCCCCTAGGGTGCCCGGTTCGATCCGCCCCGTCCTTCTTAGCCTTCTCAGCCGAGCGGAATGGCTACCTGATAGCGACCGTTGCCTCGCTGCACCACGATCAGCGCGCGCGACTCCCCGCGCAGCGACACCACCGACCGCCGCAGCGACGCGGCGTCCGCCAGCGCGCGGCCGTTGATCGCGAGCAGCAGATCGCCCTCCTGCACGCCGATGCGGTCGGCGCCGCTGCCTTCGCGCACCGCCGCCACGGTGTAGATCCCCTGCTTCGAGCGCGTGAGACGCATGCCGGTGAGCTGCTCCACCAGCGCGCTCACCATGGTCGGCGGGATCTCCTCCGCGTGCGCCTTCACCACGCGCTCGTGCCCGTCGCGGTAGAGGGAGAGCGACAGCTCCTGCCCGTTGGTCACGCTGCCGAGGCGCTCGTAGAAGTCGCGCGCCGACTCGATCACCTGGCCGTCGACCCGCGTCAGCACGTCGCCGCGCGCGACCCCGGCCTGCGCCGCGGGGCTCGGGTCGCGGATGCGGTTCACCAGCGCGCCGCGGAGCTGCGCCGGCAGGGAGAGCGCCGAGCGCAGCTCGGGAGTCAGGTCCTGGAACTCGAGCCCGAGCCAGACCGGCGAGACCTCGCCGTGCGCGATCAGCTCCGAGACGATGCGGCGCGCGACGTCGATCGGGATCGCGAATCCGATGCCCTGCGCGCCGCTGTACACCGCCGTGTTGATGCCGATCAGCTTGCCCTCGGCGTTGAGCAGCGGGCCACCCGAGTTGCCGGGGTTGATCGAGGCGTCGGTCTGGATGAAGCCGTGGTAGACGCGGTCCTCCGCGCGAATCGAGCGCTCGAGCGCCGAGATGACGCCGGTCGTGACCGTGTGCGAGAGGCCGAACGGGTTGCCGATCGCGATCACCGGCTCGCCGACCATCAGGTCCGACGAGGTGCCCGGCGCGATCCACGGCAGCTTCTCGTTCGTCTGGATCGAGAGCGCTGCGATGTCGTTGTTGGGGTCGGCGCCGAGGAGCGTCGCGTCGAACTCGCGCCCGTCCGCGAAGCTGACGCGGATGCGCGTCGCGCGCGCCACGACGTGCTCGTTGGTCAGCACGTGGCCCGCGGCGTCGATCACGACGCCCGAGCCGAGGCTCTCGACCGAGCCGGGACTCCGCGGCTCGAAGAAGTCGTGGAAGAAGCGATCGAAGAAGGGATCGCCCGCGAACGGGCGGAACGGGCTCTGGTTGCGGGCGATCTGCTCCGTCATCACGGTGACGACCGCGGGTCCGGCGCTCTGCACCGCCTCGACGGCCGCGGTGCGGCGGAGGAAGGGATCCTCGGCGCGGGCCGCGAGCGCGACGAGCATCGCGCCGAGCAAGGTGCAGCCGCGCCACATGGGTCGAGCAGGTTAGCCTACACGGGGTGCTGGAAGTGCTCGATGCGACCGCGCGCGAGGGGCTGGCCGCGCGCTTCCGCGCCGCGACGGGTCGCCGCCCCGAGGTCGCGTTCCGCGCGCCCGGCCGCGTGAACCTGATCGGCGAGCACACCGACTACAACGAGGGCTTCGTGCTGCCCTGCGCGATCGATCGCGACACGCAGGCACTCGCCGCGCCGCGCGACGATGGCGTCTTCACGGGCATTTCGCGCGAGGATGCGCACACGGTGCGCTTCGAGGCGGGGTCGGCGCAGCGCCCCGGCGGCTGGGGCGACTACGTGTGGGGCGTCGCGCAGGCGCTCGCCGAGCGCGGCGCGCGCGTGACGGGCGCAGACCTCGCCGTCGCGAGCGACGTCCCGGTCGGCGCGGGACTGTCGAGCTCGGCGGCGCTGTGCGTGGCGCTCGTCGGCGCTCTCGACACGTCCTTCGCGCTCGGCCTCGACCGCCGCGCGCGCGCCGAGCTCGCGCACCGCGCCGAGTGCTTCTTTGTCGGAGTGCCCTGCGGCGTGATGGACCAGCTCGCGAGCTCGCTCGGGGAGCGCGACCACGCGCTGCGCATCGACTGCCGCTCGCTCGAGATCTCGCTCGTCCCGCTGCCGGCGCGGCTCCGGCTGCTGGTGGCGGACTCCGGGGTGCGGCGGCGTCTCGCGGCCGGCGCCTACGGCAATCGGCGCGCCGAGTGCGAAGAGGCGCTGCGCCTCGCCCGCAAGCGCGGCGTGGCGCCACCCGGCGCGCGCGCGCTGCGCGACCTCTCTCCGCGCGATCTGCCGGCGCTCGAGCGGGCACTGCCGCCGGTGCTCGCGCGCCGCGCGCGCCACGTCGTCTGCGAGAACGAGCGGGTCGACGCGACGGCGCGCGCGCTCGCCGCGGGCGATCTCGCGAGCGCTGGCGCACAGCTCCGCGCCGGCATGCGGAGCCTGCGCGACGACTTCGAGGTCAGCATCCCGGAGCTCGACGCGCTGTGCGAGATCGCCGACGGGCTGCCGGGCGTGTACGGCTCGCGACTTTCCGGCGCGGGCTTCGGTGGCTGCACCCTGCACCTCGTCGAGGGGGAGGCGGCCGCGGCGGTCGCCGCTTCGCTCGCCCGCGCGTTCGAGTCGCGCTTCGGCCGCAGGCCGCCCGTCTACTCGGTGCGCGCCGCCGACGGCGCCGCGCCCGCGTCGCCCGTCGAGGCGTCGGGGCGATAGCTCGCGCTCGCGTCGACGTGCACGACGACCTCGTCGTCGACGTGCAGCAGCCAGTTGCTCACGTCGCGCAGCCCCCAGGCCACGTAGGGCACGCGGAACGTCGACGTCACGTGGATCGTGTCGTCCATGCGCTCGAGGTGGGCCGGGATGCGCAGCGGATGTACCTCGCCGTGGAGCTGCACCTGTCCGACGAGCACGACCTCGCCGCGTTCCGGCGCGCTGCGGGTCAGCTCGACGCGCTCGGCGGTGAAGACGATCTCCGGGTAGCGCTCGCTCTCGAGCACCTCCGCGTGCAAGGTGCGATCGCGGCGCGCCATGCCGGTGTCGGCGCTGCGTGCGTCGATCGCGATGCTCCCGTCCGCGCGTCCGGACGCCGTGTCGAAGTGGAGGGCGGTGCCTCGCGCCAGGCGCAGCGTCCCTTCGACGCTGTGCAAGGTCGCGCCGAGCTCGAAGCGGATCTGCGTCTTCTCGAGCGCGAGTGCGAGCTCGCCGCTCTCGGCGCGGACCGCGCGCGTCGTCGCGAGGCACGACGCGAGCGCCAGTGCGGAGGTGACGGCGCGCGCCGCGCTGCGCAAGGTCAGAGCTCCTCGCGCTCGGGCATGAAGAGCCAGAGCAGCAAGTAGACGAGGATCCCCGGGAAGCCGGCCGAGAGCACCGACAACAGCACGTAGAGGATCCGCACCGTAGTGGGACTCCAGCCGAGCCAGTCGGCGATGCCGCCGCACACGCCTCCGAGGATCCGGTGCTCGCGCGAGCGAAGCAGACCCGCGCGAGGGGTCGTCGTCATGAGGCTCCTCCGTGCTCCGACCCGCGCGACGAACGGCTACGGGCCGTCACTCCGGGGTGTGGGGTCGCCGGGCTCCGGGGGTTGGATCCGACTCGTCTCGCCGGCCTCCGGCGGTGCTTCGCCCGGTCTCGCGCCCGGCTTGACCAGCAGGAACTTCGTGTCCTCGCCGCGCTTCGCCTGGATCAGGAAGCGAGGCGCGCCCGACACCGCGGCCATCGCGCGCCGGAAGTCGTCGAGGTTCGCGACCTGCGCCTCCTCGACCTGCACGATCACGTCGCCGACCTCGATGCCGGCCTCGCGCGCCGGCGAGCCGCGCGCCACGAAGTTCACCAGCGCGCCTCGGCTCGAGTCGAGCCGGCGCTCGCGCAGCATCGGCTCCGTGATCTCCTGGACGTTGAAACCGAGCTCGCTCTCGACCTCGTCCGCCTCGATCTTCGGCTGCGTGCCGAGCCGGACGGAGACCTGGCGCGCGGCGCCGCCGCGCAACATCTCGAGCCGCACCTCGCGCCCGGGCGGCAGCGCGGCCACCTGACGCTGGAAGTTGTTGAGGTCCTCCTCCTTCTCCGCCTCCACGGCGACGCCGTCGATGCGGGTCAGGATGTCGCGGGGCGCGATGCCCGCATCCGCCGCCGGCGAGCCCGGCACCACGCTGTTGACGACGACGCCCGTCGCGTCGGGCACGCCGAAGTAGTCGGCGAGCTCGCGGTCGAGCGCCTGGAAGGTGATGCCGAGGTAGCCGCGCTCGACCCCGCCGTGCTCGAGCTGCGCCGCGACCTGGGTCGCGGTGTCGATCGGGATCGTGAAGCCGATGCCGCGGCCCTGCCCGCGCGAGTTGATGCCGACGACGCGTCCGTCGAGGTCGACGAGCGGTCCGCCGGACGAGCCCTGATCGATCATCGCGTCGGTCTGGATGAAGTCGTTGAGGGTCTGGGGCACGGCGAGGTTGCGGCCCTTGGCCGACACGATCCCGAAGGAGACGGTGCCGTCGAGTCCGTAGGGGTTCCCGATCGCGAGCACCCACTGCCCGACGCGGAGGTCGGCCGCGCTGCCGATCTTCACCGCGGGGAGCGGCTCGGCGCTGTGGATCCGCACGAGCGCGACGTCGGTCTGGCGGTCGGCGCCCACCACCTCGGCCGGGAACTTGCGGCGGATGCCGGGTACGCTGACCGTGACCTTCTCCGCCTTGTCGACGAGGTGGTGGTTCGTGAGGATGCGGCCGTCCGGGTTCACGATCACACCGGATCCGGTCAGCTGGTTGCGCCGGTCGCCGAACTTGACGATCGCCTCGATGTGCACGACCGAGGGCTGCACGCGCGCGGCCACGTCGACGATGCGGCGCTCGAGGTCGCCCGTCGCGGGGCCTGCGCCCGCGGCGCAGGCGGCGAGCACGAGCGCCATGGTGAGCCCCGCGCGTCGGAAGAATTCGCGACTAGCCACGGGTCGCCTCGTCGAGTGCGCGCCGGAGCGCGCGGACCGCGGCCGCGGGGTCGTCGGCCGCGAGCACCGAGCCCGTCACCGCGACACCCGCAGCGCCCGCGGCCACGACGTCGCGGGCGCGCTCGGGAGTGATGCCGCCCTGCGCGAGCACGGGCAGGCCGCGCTCCGTCGCGCGCGCGAGCGCCGCGAGACCGAGCGGCGGCCGCGAGCTCTCCTTGGAGAGCGGCGCGAACACCGGCGCGAGGTGCGCGTAGGAGGCGCCGGAGTTCGCATCGATCTCGTCGGGCGCGTGAGTCGAGACGCCGATCCATGCCGACGCGCCGAGCAGCGCGCGCGCGTCGGCCGGCGCCATCGCGTCGCCGCCGAGGTGCACGCCGTCGGCGCCCGCGGCGAGCGCGACGTCGACGCGGCGGTTCACCAGCACGCGCACGAAGCCACCGCGCCGCGAGGCCGCTCGCCTCGCCGCCTCCGACACGCGGTCGCAGAGCGAGAGCAGCGCCGATCCCTCGAGCGCGCGCTCGCGCACCTGCACCCAGTCGACGCCCGCGAAGACGCTCGCCTCCACCAGCGCAGGCAGCGGCCCGCGCGCGGCCGACGCGTCGAGCACCAGGGCCAGGATGGGCCGCCCGGCGCTCAGAAGCTTGCGAGCCCGTCGAGCGGGCTCGAGGCCGACGCGTACAGGCGTCGGGGCATGCGCCCCGCCTCATAGGCGAGCCGACCCGCCTCGATCCCCAGCTTCATCGCGCGCGCCATGCGCACGGGGTCCTTCGCCTGCGCGATGCCGGTGTTCATCAGCACCGCGGTGGCGCCGAGCTCCATCGCGACCGCGGCGTCGCTCGCGGTGCCGACGCCCGCGTCGACGATCACCGGGACCTCGACCGTCTCGAGGATGATGCGCAGGTTGGCCGGATTCCGGATGCCGAGCCCGGAGCCGATCGGCGCGGCGAGCGGCATCACCGCCGCGCAGCCGAGAGCCGCCAGGCGCTGACACGCGACGGGGTCGTCGTTCACGTAGGGAAGCACCGTGAAGCCCTCGGCCACCAGGATGCGCGCCGCCTCGAGCGTGGCCGGGACGTCCGGGAAGAGCGTGCGCTCGTCGCCGATCACCTCGAGCTTCACGAGGTCGGTGCCGAGGAGCTCGCGACCCATGCGCGCGGTCGTGACGGCGTCGTCGGCCGTGTAGCAGCCGGCCGTGTTCGGCAGGATCGCGAAGCGCTCCGGCGTGATGAAGTCGAGCAGGCCCTGGCCCTTCGGCGCATCGAGGCGCGTGCGGCGCAGCGCGACCGTCACCATCTCGGCGCCCGATGCCTCGGCGCAGGCGAGGTTCTGCTCGAACGAGGCGTACTTGCCGCTCCCGATGATGAGGCGCGAGCGGAAGCTGCGCGCGCCGAGCGTATAGGTATAGGTCTCGGACATCAGCCCCCTCCGACGGCTTCGAGGATCTCGACCCGATCGCCCGACGCGAGCTCGCGCCCGGCGAAGGCGGAGCGCGGCACGACGTCGCGGTTGACGGCGACTGCGATGCGGCGCGTCCCGAGCGCGAGGCGCCCGAGGAGCGCCGAGACGGTGCAGGGCGCGGGCACGTGATGGCGCTCGCCGTTCACGAAGACGGACAGC
>DATKND010000021.1:0-30595 GCA_035541475.1 Myxococcota bacterium
GAGGAGATAGGCGCCGGCGCTGCTCGCCAGCGCCAGCGCGCCGGCGCGCAGCGCGGCGCGCGGACGCGGCGCACAGGTGGCGCGCGCGGCGAGCGCGACGCCGAAGAAGAGACCCGCGTCGGGGCGCAGCAGCGCGCCGGCCGCGAGCGCAGCGACACACGCCGGGCGCGGCGACGGCTGCGCGAGCACGCCCGCGCCGGCGACGAGCCAGAGCGCGAGCGGCGCCGCGTCCGAGCCCTGGAGGCTCCAGATCGCGAGCGGTGCGGCGAAGAGCGTGAAGCTCGCGGCCGCGAAGCCCTGCCAGGGGTCGTCGCGCCCGGCGACGCGCGCGACGCCGATCGAGGTCGCGACCAGACACGCCAGGCACAGCAGCTGGAACGCAAGCGCCGTGTGCTCGGGGTCGAGCGGCAGCCGGTGCAGCGCCGCCATCACCAGGGTGACGCCCAGATTCGAGAAGCCCTGCACGCGCTCGCCGTCCGGGTTCCACACCAGGCCGTGACCTTCGGCGAGATTGCGCGCGTAGGTCATCGAGATCATCGCGTCGTCCCACAGGCAGAAGACGCGTCGACCGCCCTGCGTGAAGCTGGTGCGGACGATGTAGGCGACGCCCAGCACGACGAGCGCGGCGGTCGCCAGGGAGAGCGCGATGCGCGCGCGATCTTCGCTGGGCTCCATTCGCCGCCCGATGGTAGGCTAGGCGCGGCTAAACGCCGGCATGCGCGCGCTCCAGAACGGACTTCTCCTGCTCGCCGCGCTGGCGATCGCCCTCGTCGTGGGCGAGGTCGGCCTGCGCATCGCCGGCTTCTCGTTCGAGCCCACGCTCGACAAGGTCGAGTTCGGCTGGCCCAACATCGAGGTGCGCCGGGCACGCTATGCGAGCGACCCGGACCTCTTCTGGGTGCCGCGCGACTACGCGGAGCGACTCGCCTCCCTCGCAGGCGCGCGGCCGGATCTCGTCTTCCTCGGCGACTCCTGCACCGAGTGGGGGCGCTGGCCGCGGATGCTGCAAGCGTCGCTCGAGCGCGAGCGGGGCGGCGAGCCGCTGCGCGCGGCCGTGCTCGGGACCGCCGGATGGAGCTCGCAGCAGGGACTCGCGCAGCTCCGCCGCGACGTCGCGCCGCTGCGCCCGCGCGCGCTGACGCTCTGGTTCGGCTGGAACGACCACTGGCGCGGCATGGGCGTCGACGATGCGAGTGTGTCGGAGATCAGCCGTCGCCGTCCCGAGTGGCTGGCGGGACTCCGCTGGGAGCAGCTCTGGCTGAAGGCGCGGCTCGCCTGGCGCGCGCGCGAGGAAGGCGACTCCCCGGAACGCGTGCCGCCCGACGCCTTCCGGCGGAATCTCGAGGCCATGGTGCGGCTCGCGCGCGAGTCCGACGGCGTCCCCGCGCTCGTGACCGCGCCGACGAGCCACCGACCGGGCGCCGAGCCGGCGCAGCTCTCGCCGCGCTGGATCGAAGATCTCTCGCGGCTCGTACCGCTGCACCGGCAGTACGTCGAGATCGTGCGCGAGGTGGCCGCGCGCGACGGCGCGGTGCTCTGCGATCTCGCCGCGCGCTTCGACGCGCTGCCGGACGACGAGCGCGATCGCTCCTTCGCCGCGGACGGCATCCACCTCACGCTCGCCGGCGATCAGCGCGCCGCCGCGTGGCTGCGCGAGTGCTTCGATCAGAGCGCCGCGCTGCGGCAGGCGCTCGCGCCGGCGCGCTGAGCGTCCGTCTCTTTACAACCGCCCGGCGACGGGGCGAAGCTGTGCGCCCACCAGGAGGACGACATGGGCAGGCTCGAGAAGCGAGTGGCGTTGATCACGGGGGCGGCGTCGGGGATCGGAGGGGCGTGCGCCGTGCGCTTCGCGCAGGAAGGCGCGGAGATCGCGGGCGTCGACGTGCAGAAGCCGGTCGACGACAGCTGGAGCCGCGTGCTCGAGAAGTCGCCGCGCTCGACCTTCCGCGAGGGGGTCGACGTCCGCAGCGAGGAGGCGGTCGCCGCGGCGGTCGCCGCGGCCGTCGCGCGCTTCGGCCGCATCGACGTGCTGGTGAACGCCGCGGGCGTCGGCGGCGGCGGCACCACGCACGAGCTGCCCGAGGCCGAGTGGGACCGCGTCGTCGACATCAATCTGAAGGGCTCGTTCCTCGTCGCGAAGCACGTGCTCTCGCAGATGGTGAAGCAGCGCTCCGGCAGCATCATCCACCTCGCCAGCGTCGAGGGGCTCGAGGGCATGAGCAATTCGCTGCCCTACAACGCCTCGAAGGGCGGCGTTGTGCTGATGACGAAGAACATGGCGATCGACTACGGAGGCCACGGCATCCGCGTCAATTGTCTGTGTCCCGGGCTGATCGAGACGCCGCTGACGGCGCTGCTGAAGACGCCGCAGCTGAAGATCGTCCACGACCAGATGAAGAGCTGGCACGTGCTCGATCGCCTCGGGAAGCCCGAGGAGGTCGCGGCCTGCGCGCTCTTCCTCGCGTCGGACGACGCCTCGTTCGTGACGGGCCATGCGCTCGTCGTCGACGGCGGCTGGACCGCCGGGCGGCGCGTCACGGGCGCGCTCGAGGGGCTCGAGGCGTCGCAGCAGAGCTGGGGCAATCGTTGAAGCTCGGCGCCTTCCTGATGCCGTCGCACCCTCCGGAGCGGAGCCTCCGCGACGGCATCGCCTTCGACCTCGCGACCTTGCGCCGGCTCGATCGCCTCCGCTTCGACGAGGCCTGGATCGGCGAGCACTTCACGGCGCTGTGGGAGCCGTGCCCCGCGCCGGATCTCCTGATCGCGCACGCGCTGGCGCAGACGCAGCGGATCGTGCTCGCGCCGGGTGCGCATCTGCTCCCCTACCACCACCCGATCGAGCTCGCGCACCGCGTCGCGTACCTGGATCACATGGCAGCGGGGCGGCTGATGCTCGGCGTCGGCATCAGCGCGCTGCCGAGCGACCTGATGCTCTTCGACGTCGACGCCGCTGGCGGCGAGAACCGCCGACGCACGCTCGAGTCGCTCGACATCATGCTGCGCCTGTGGCGCGAAGGCGGCTTCGACTACGACGGCGAGTTCTGGAACGTGCGGCGCCCGGTCACGCCCTTCGATTTCCTGCGCGTGCACCTGCGCCCTTATCAGCAGCCGCATCCGCCGATCGGGATCGCGGGCCTCTCGCCCGGCTCGGAGACCCTGAAGCTGGCCGGCGAGCGCGGCTTCATGCCCCTCAGCATCTCGCTCAACCCGGCGCACACGGCCTCGCACTGGGCTTCGGTGGAGGAGGGCGCGGCGCGGAGCGGGCTCCGACCCGACCGCCGCGACTGGCGGCTCGTGCGCGAGGTCTACCTCGCCGACACCGACGACGAGGCGCGCAAGCGCGCGCGCGAGGGCGCGCTCGGGCGCTGCTGGCGCGACTATCTGCTGCCGTTCTACCTCGGCAACGGCTTCGCGGCGCACTTCAAGCGCAGACCGACAGATCCGGACTCGGCGCTCGACGTCGACTACCTGATCGAGCACAACTGGTTCGTCGGCAGCCCCGCGACCGTCACCGAGAAGTTACAGGCTCTCCAGGAGGCGACCGGCGGCTTCGGCGGCCTGCTCGTGATGGTCTACGACTTCAGCACCGAGCCGGAGTCGTGGGAGCACTCGCTCGAGCTGCTGGTGCACGAGGTGATGCCGCGGTTCCGGAGCTAGAAGTGACCGACGCGGTGCGCGAGCTCCTCGATCGCGAGCGTATCCGCGCGCTCGCGAACGCCTACGCGTTCGCGGTCGACGCGCGCGACTTCGAGCGGCTGCGCGAGCTGTGGGTGCCGGACGCCCGGCTCGCGATCTACGCGGGCGATCCGGCGCCGGACGCGCTGCGCTTCGAGGCGCGCGGGCAGGAGGCGATCGTGCGCGCGCTGCGCGGCATCGAGCGCTACCCGGTCACGAGCCACCAGCTCGGCGGGCAGGAGGTCTGGCTCGAGGGCGACCGGGCGCGCGCGCAGACACGCTGCCTGGCGTCGCACCTCTTCGTGCGCGCTGGCGCGCGCTGGTGTCTCGAGATGGCGATCCGCTACCAGGACCGACTGGCCCGCGTCGGCGAGGAATGGCGTTTCGTCGAGCGCGCGCTCGCGGTGGACTGGGAGAGCGAAGGGCCACTGCCTGCGCGCGACCGCGCCCGCGGAGGAGGCGGGTAGAGGTCGCCGAGGAGGAACAGGCCGCCGCACGCGACCTCTACCCGCCTCCGATCGCTATGTGACGCTCCTGCCGCGCGCCATCAGCAGCTTGCCCGAGCGCACCAGCTCCACCAGCGCGAACGGGCGGAGCAGCTCGGTCAGCGCGTCGAGCTTCTCGCTCGACCCGTGCGCCTGGAGGATCAGCGAGTCCTGGCCGAAGTCGACCACGCGCGCCTTGTAGTGCTCGGCGATCTGGAGGACCTGCGTGCGCTGATCGAGCGGGCAGTGGAGCTTCAAGAGCGCGATCTCGACCTGGTACGACGCATCCGCCGTGTGGTCGATCGCGTGCACGACGTCGACGAGCTTCGCGAGCTGCTTCACCACCTGCTCGAGGTCCTCGGGCCGGCCCGAGCAGGTGATCGTCATGCGCGAGAAGCGCCCCTCGACGTGAGGCGAGACCACCAGGCTCTCGATGTTGAAGCCGCGGCGCGAGAACACCAGCGCGACGCGCACCAGCACGCCGGGCTTGTTGTTCACGAAGACCGAGATCGTGTGCGTGCCGACCGCGTCGGTCGCGACGGCGGGCGCTGCGCTCATCAGGTGCTCCCCGTCGGCTTCGCGAGCCGGTGCTTGGGCGGCTCGATGATCATCTCGGAGACGGCGGCGCCAGCCGGGATCATCGGGAAGACGTTGTCCTCCTTCACCACCTCCGCCACCACCACGCATGGGCCCCCGTCGTAGTCGTGCGCCTTCTGGAGCACGCGGTCGACGTCGGCGGATCGGCGGATGCGCCAGGCCTTCACGCCGTAGGCCTCCGCGAGCTTCACGAAGTCCGGGTTGCCCTCGAGGTCGGCGCCGGAGAGGCGGTTCTCGTAGAAAAGCTCCTGCCACTGCCGGATCATGCCCAGATAGTTGTTGTTGATGATCAGGCACTTCGCGGGAATCTTGTGGACCTGCGCGGTGGCGAGCTCGCACAAGGTCATCTGGAAGCCGCCGTCGCCGACCACCGCCCACACCTTCTTGCGCGGGTTGCCGAGCTGCGCGCCGATCGCGGAGGGCCAGCCGAAGCCCATCGTGCCGGCGCCGCCGCTGCTGATCCAGTGGCGGTTGCTGCGCGCCAGACAGAACTGCGCCGCCCACATCTGGTGCTGGCCGACGTCGGTGGTGAGGATCGCGTCGCCTTTCGTGATCGCGTGCAGGCGGTCGAGCACGTGCTGCGCGCGCAGTCCGCCCTTCTTCGGGTATTTGAGCGGGTACTGCTTGCGCCATGCCTTGCACTGCGCGAGCCACTCCTTGGTGTCGGCCATCTCCACGAGCGGGATCAGGTCCTCGACCACCAGGCGCGCGTCGCCGAGGATCGCGACGTCCGGACGCACCATCTTGTTGAACTCGGCGGCGTCGATGTCGATGTGGATCTTGACGGCGCCCTTGCAGAACTCGGAGAGCTTGCCGGTGACGCGGTCGTCCCAGCGCGCACCGATCGCCATGATGAGGTCGCAGCCCGCGACGGCCTTGTTGGCGTAGGCCGTGCCGTGCATGCCCATCATGCCGAGGTGTAGCGGGTGTTGCTCGTCGACCGCGCCCTTGCCGAGCAGCGTGTTGACGACGGGCGCGCGCAGCTTCTCGGCCAGGGTCGTGATCGCCTTGCCGGCGTTCGCGATGACCGCGCCGTGTCCCACATAGAGCAGCGGTCGCTTGGCCTCCGAGAGCAGCCGGGCCGCCTCGGCGACGCGCGCGGCGTCGCCGCGACCGGGAACGGTGTAGCCCGGGAGATCGAGCTCGTCGGTGAAGGGAGCGTCGCAGGGTCCCTGGCCGATGTCCTTCGGCAGGTCGATCAGCACCGGCCCCGGCCGCCCGCTGTTCGCCAGGTAGAAGGCCTCGCGCACGATGCGCGGGATGTCGCGCGGGTTCTTGATCAGATACGAGTGCTTCACCACCGGATACGTGATGCCGGTGACGTCGGCCTCCTGGAAGCCGTCCTTGCCGAGCATCGGCGAGATGGTCTGGCCGCACAGGACGACGATCGGGGACGAGTCCATCAGCGCGGTCAGGAGGCCCGTGACCGTATTGGTCGCGCCCGGTCCGGAGGTCACGAGGACGACGCCCGGTCGGCCGGTCGAGCGGGCATAGCCGTCCGCCATGTGGGTCGCGCCCTGCTCGTGGCGGACCAGGATCAACTTGATCTTCGAATCGACGAGTGCGTCGAACAGCGGCATCGCCGCGCCGCCAGAGAGCCCGAAGATGTATTCGACACCCTCCCGCTCGAGGCATTGGATGACCTTTTCCCCTCCGGTCGGGCTTCGATGCTCCATCCGAACCTCCAGTGCAGGCCGATCTCTGGACGGATCGACCTGCAGGAGGCGCAAATGTACTTGGATCCGGGGTCACACTCCAGGAAGATTTCGATTTCAGATCGAAATTGCGTATCGATCTAAGACCGAGAGAGCACAGAACGCAGTTTTCTTTGATGAGATGATCTGATTCGTGAATGAATCTCGTGGGGAATCAGAGCTAGAGAAGCTCTTCTGCCAGCACGCGCATCGCGGCAACCGAGGCTCCGGCGGCCAGCAGGCTCCCGACGTGGCGCTTCCGCCCGGCCTCCCGCCATGCCACCAGCCGCGCGCGGATCCGGTCGGCCGGACCGACCAGCGCCACCTCGTCGACCAGCGAATCCGGCACCGCGGCCATCGCCTCGAGCTTCTTGCCGGCGAGGTAGAGGTCCTGGATGCGGCCGGCCGCCTCCTCGTAGCCGAGGCGCCTTGCGAAGTCGTTGTAGAAGTTCTGGTCGCGCGCGCCCATGCCGCCGATGTAGAGCGCGAGCATTCCCTTGACCGGCAGGCGACACTTCTCGAGGTCGTCGCCGAGCACGACGCTCGTGAAGGGCGCGATCTCGAAATCCTCGAGGCTCTTGCCGCCCCCCGCCACGTGGAAGCCCTCGCGCAGCGGCTTCTCGAACAGGTCGAAGCGCTCGGGGTTCATCCAGACGGGGATCACGCCGTCGGCAACCTCCGCGGCGCAGCGCAGGCCCGGCGGCGAGATCGAGGCCGTGAAGATCCGCAGCCCCGGATCTGCGTGCACGATGCTCTTCAGCGGCTTGCCGAGACCGGTCGCGCCCGGACCGCGGTAGGGAAGCTGGTAGATCTCGCCGTCGAACTCGACCGGCTCCTCGCGCGCCAGGATCTTGCGAATGATCTGGATGTACTCGCGCGTGCGGGTCAGCGGCTTGCCGTACGCGACGCCGTGCCAGCCCTCGACCACCTGCGGCCCCGATGGTCCGAGGCCGAGAATGAATCGCCCGCCCGAGAGCTGCGAGAGCGTGATCGCGGTTCCGGCGGCGCAGGCCGGAGTGCGCGCCGGCATCTGCATGATGCCCGTTCCAACATGGATGCGTGTCGTGCGCGAGAGCACCCACGCCGCGGTGCTGACGGCGTCGGAGCCATAGGCCTCCGCGGTCCACACCGAGTCGAAGCCGAGGCGCTCGGCCTCGAGCACCGGTTCCATGTCGATGTGCACGCGCTTGCCGGAGTAGCCGAGCACCAGACCTAGCTTCATGACGCACTCCTCGAGCCGAACGGGCCGCGGGCCCGCCTAGCGGAAACGGGCGCGCAGCCACTCGACGACGATCTCCATCGCCTCGGGGCGATGACCTTCGAGATAGTGCGGAGCGCCCTTGAGCTCGTGATAGCGGACGTCGTCGCTGCCCGCGCGGTCGCGGATCTCGCGCGCCTGGTGCAGGCGGATCTCGGTGTCCGCGGTCGGGTGCAGGATCAGGGTCGGCACCTTCACGTGCGGCAGCGTGTCCGCGACGCGCGCGTGGGACGAGAGCCCGGACCAGGTCGAGAGCCAGCCGCGCGCGGTCATCGTGCGCGCGAGCCCGCCGCGGCCGTAGTTCGCGTCGAGCGGATCGGGGAAGGCGAAGAGCGAACCGAGCGGGCGGTCGTCCGGATCGATGCTCGGATCGAGGTACGCGGGATCTGCCAGGGTGCGGTAGATGGTCAGCACCCGCGCGTGCACCGCGCGCTGTCGCCAGGTGCGCCACTCCGCCGGCGCCTGCTTGCGGTCGATCTCCTGCGCGATCCGGCGCGCGCGCTCGGCGTCGTCGATCGCGCCCTGCGCGATCGCGTCGATGCGCGCGATGCGCTCGCGCTGCGCGGCGCGGTAGCGCGCCAGCCATTCGCGGTCGTAGTGGCAGGGCTCGGGCCAAGGACGCCAGCCGTTCTCGGGGTCGTACATGTCGAGCTCGCGCACGACCGAGCTCGGATCGCTCTCGTCCGCGACCGACGGGTCGATCACCTGGAGCATGAAGACGCCTTCGCCGGGATGCGCCGCCACGCCGATCCACGCGTCGCCGCACCGGCGCTCCTTCTGCGCCAGCGCCATCAGCGAGCCGCCGCCGCTGTTGCCGAAGAGCACGACCGCTTCCGCGCCGCGCCGCCGCATCTCCTTCGCGGCGGTCTCGACGTCGACGATGCAAGCCTCGTGCAGGCAGTCGGTGTCGTTGTTCATGTACCGCGTGCCGAAGCCGAGCACCGCGTAGCCCGCGGCGGCGAGCAGCGGACACGCGTAGTGGATCGAGAAGTCGCCGCGGGGGTGGGAGAGGATTACCGCCGTGCGCCAGGGCGTCCCCGCCGGCGGCGTCCATAGGACCCCGCGGACGAGTGCACCATCCGGTGTCACGAGGCGGATCGGCTCGCGGCCGAGCGGGACGCCCGGGTCGTCCTGGGGCAGCGGCCAGAATCCGTAGCCGAGGGGTCGTCGCGCGCCGAGGCTGTCGGGCATGGAGGCTCCGCGAGCAGTATACGGGCGCGGAATTCGCCGGAGTCATCGATTTCGAGCGTGAGCTCCACGGGGTGGTGCGCTGCGCGGACCGAGCCGGCCGCCGTAACGGCGGAGGTAGGCGTCGTAGATCCATTTGTAGGTCCGCTCGAGACCTTGACGCAGCGAGACGGAAGGCTCCCAGTCGGTCACGGCACGCAGGCAGGTGTTGTCGCTGTTGCGTCCCGCCACGCCGATCGGCGCGTCGGGTGCGTAGTAGCGCGTCAGGCGCACGCCGGCGATCTCCTCGACGAGTCCCACGAGCTGGTTGATCGAGACGAGCTCCGAGGAGCCGAGGTTGAGCGGCTCGGAACAGTTCGAGTCGACGATGCGCTGCGTGCCTTCAACACAGTCATCGATGTAGAGGAACGAGCGCGTCTGCTCGCCGTTGCCCCAGATCTCGATTTCGTGCTCGCGCGAGAGGACCGCCTCGACGACCTTGCGGCAGATCGCGGCGGGGGCCTTTTCGCGACCGCCCTCCCAGCTCCCGAGAGGACCATACACGTTGTGGTAGCGGGCGATGCGCGTCTCGAGACCGAAGTCCTCGCGAAAGTGACGGCACATGCGCTCGCTGAAGAGCTTCTCCCAGCCGTAGCCATCCTCTGCCATGGCGGGGTACGCATCCTCCTCGCGCAGCGCGGTGACCCGAGGGTCCTTTTGCTTATCGGCCGCGTAGACGCAAGCGGACGACGCATAGAAGAAGCGCTCCACACCGCAGTCGCGCGCGGCCAGTAGCATGTGCGTGTTGATGAGAACGGAGAGCATGCAGGCGGCCTTGTGTGTCTCGATGAAGCCCATGCCGCCCATGTCCGCGGCGAGCTGATAGACGCGCGAAGCGCCCGCGCACACCTGCTCGCACGCGTCCCGGCGCGAGAGATCCATGACCCGATTGTCGACGCCGTCGTGGACCTGATGCCAGGCATCGAGCGGCTTGCAATCGACGGCGCGCAGCCGGCGCTCGCCGCGCCTTAGCAGATCCGCGACCAGGTGACCGCCGATGAAGCCTCCGGCGCCAGTGACGACGATCCAGCGGTCCGACTTCGTCATGCGATGGCCTTCGCCAGCTCAAGGATCTCGGAGACGACCACGCCGGACTCCTCCTGCGCGCCCGGCTCGACCACCGGCAGGGCATCGACGAGCGCGGTCAGGTGCCGGGTGTCGTCGCGCGAGAGCGCGTGGAAGCGCAGCACCATGCCGCGCGCGCCTTCGTCGCGGTGCACGCGCGCCGTGACCACGAGCGGCGCCTCGAGCGAGCTCACGTGAAGCGCGAGCCGGACGTCCTGGCCGACGCGGAGCAGCGCGTCCCGATCGACGCGCATCCCGCCGAGCGAGAGCTCGCGCCCGAGGAGCACGCGCGCGGCCTGCTCGTCGAGCGCGACACTCATCCGCGTGGAGTCGGGCGCGCCGGCAGCCTGCGAGGTCGCGGGCTCGGCGGGGCAGGCGCCCGCCACACGCGTCGGCCGGCCTGCGTCTCCGGACGCGAGCACGGCGGGACCGTCGGCGAAGCGCTCGAGCACCGCGCGCACCTGCGCGCGCTTCCGTTCGCCGAGTCCCTCGAAGCTCGCGCTGAGCACGTGCTCGCCGGCTTCGCGCCGCTGGCGCACCACGCGCGCACGCACGCCGAAGCCGCTGCCGCCGCAGAGCTCGGCCGGGAGGTGCAGCGTGATGCGACGGCCCTCCGCGACGGGGTGCTCGGCCAGCAGACAGCAGCCGCCTTCGGACAGGTCGGCGAGGATGGCGTGGTGTCGCCGCAGCCCGCGCCGGAAGGTGACGGGCGCCCCGATCGCGCGCCGCTCGTCGCGCCGTCGCTCGGGCCCGCGGTAGAGGGCGTGCAGGACGAGCGCGCGCAGCGCCGCGGGATGGAAGGGACGGCGCACCATGAGGCCGATGCCCGCTCGGCGCAGCGCCTGCCGGAGCGTGCGCGAGTCGCGGTCGCAGATCGCGATGCAGGCGGGCGCGCGGCCGCCGAATCGGAGCAGCGCGAGTCGCCGCGGCGTGACGAGCACGAGTCCCCAGCGCTGCTCGAGATCGCTGCCCGCGAGGCCGTTGCGGCGCTCCGCGAAGGGAAGCGCGAGCGCGACCAGCAGCGCGCGGACGTCCGCCAGCTCTCCATCGTGGAGGAGCAGGACGGCGGTGCGAGGCGACGTCTCCGTGGCCATTCGATCCTCGTCGGACCTCCACGGATCGGCGGCCGTGCCGCGCCGCTGAAGCCGCCGTTTCGCGCGACCCGTCGGGTATGCTGCGGCGCTCGTAAATCGTCGGAGGTTCCATGTCCCAGAACCCGAGCGGCCAGACCCTCGTCGCGGCCGTGATCCTCGGCGTGGCCATCGTGGCCGGCGCAGTTCTCATCCGCATCTCGGTCGACAACGCCGCGCACGAGGTCGCCGGTCTGCGGGAGGTGCTCGCGCGCGGAGGGGCTCCGGGCCCCGCGCCCCAGGCCGCCGCGCAGCCCGGTCGACCCGACCCCAATCGCCGCTACTCGATCAACACGCAGGGCGCGCCCAGCAAGGGAAACCCCGACGCGAAGCTGGCAATCGTCGAGTTCAGCGACTTCCAGTGTCCGTTCTGCCGCCGCGTGACGCCGACGCTCGCGCAGATCGAGCGCGAGTACGGCGACAAGGTGCGCATCGTGTTCAAGCACATGCCGCTCGAGATGCACCCGAAGGCGCCGGCCGCGCACGCTGCCGCCGAGGCGGCGCACCAGCAGGGCAAGTTCTGGGAGATGCACGACCTGATCTTCGGAAATCAGGAGGCGATGAGCCCCGAGAAGTACGTCGAGTACGCGAAGCAGCTGAACCTCGACGTCGATCGCTTCCAGAAGGACGTGGCGTCGGCGGAGATCAAGGCGCGCATCGAGGCCGACGAGGCGGAGGGTCAGAAGCTCGGCCTCTCGGGCACGCCTTCGTTCTTCGTGAACGGGCGCTACCTGTCGGGCGCGCAGCCCTTCGACGTGTTCAAGCAACTGATCGATCAGGAGCTCGGGAAGGTCTGACCTACAAAGGTCTGTCGTGCACCGAGATGCACGGCACCCAGCGCTCGCGCACGAAGAGCGCGCGGTCGCGCACTGCGACGTAGCACTTGAGTCGATCCGGCGAGACCTCGAGCAGGAGTCCCTTGCCGGACCAGTAGTCGCCGGTGCGGGAGTCCACGAAGACCGGGGTCCCGCGGTTGGGCATCAGGCAGCCCGTGAGCGAGACGCTCGCGAGAAGCACCAGCCACGCGACGAGTCGGGTTCGCTGCATGGCTCTTGCATCGGCCGGGCGGGGCGGAGGCCGTAGGGGAACTCTTCCGGGGCCGGCGGCGAGCGCCGCGGTGATGGCAGGATCCGAGGGGCAAACGTCATTGCGGACGCACCGCGCGAGGCCGATCCTCGCGCGCATGCGCAGATCCTCGCGATCCCGGACGCGCCCGCCGCGCCGCTCGGCGGCGACCGCCTCGCCTCGCCGCATCGTGATGCTCGCCTTTCCTCGGGCGCAGGTGCTCGACGTCACCGGACCGCTCGAGGTGTTCGCGATGGCGACGCAGTCCGCGCCGCGCCCCGAGCAGGGCTATCGCATCGAGCTCGTGGCGCCGCGCCGAGGGCCGCTCGAGATGTCGTCGGGCCTTCGTCTCGTGGCCGATGCGGGGATCGCCGACGTGAGAGGCCCCATCGACACGCTCCTCGTCGCGGGCGGCGAAGGCGTCCGGCGTGCGCTCCGAGACCGCCGTCTGCTCTCGTTCCTCGCGCGCACGGCCGCGCGCGCGCGCCGCGTCGCGAGCGTGTGCACGGGGTCGTTCCTGCTGGCGGAGGCCGGGCTGCTCGCCGGGCGACGCGCCACGACGCACTGGGGAAGCTGCGAGCGGATGGCGCGGCGCTATCCGGACGTGCAGGTGGAGCCCGACCGCATCTACGTGCGCGACGGCTCGGTCTATACGTCCGCCGGCGTCACGGCGGGCATCGACCTCTCGCTCGCCCTGGTGGAGGAGGATCTCGGGCGCGACCTCGCGCTCGCCGTGGCGCGCCGTCTCGTCGTCTTTCTGAAGCGGCCGGGCGGGCAGTCGCAGTTCAGCGCGCAGCTCGCGGCGCAGCTCGCCGAGCGTCCGGCCCTGCGCGACCTGCAGCTCTACATCCAGGAGCATCCGGGGGCGGGACACACGGTGGAGTCGCTCGCGCGGCGCGTCGGCATGAGCCCCCGACACTTCGCCCGGGTGTTCACGCGCGAGCTGCGCGTCACCCCGGCCCGCTACGTCGAGCGTGTGCGCGTGGAAGCCGCGCGCCGGCGCCTGGAGGACGGCGAGGGCGGCGTCGAGCAGGTGGCCGCGGGCTGCGGCTTCGGCAGCTCCGAGACGATGCGGCGCGCGTTCCTGCGCAGCCTGCGCGTCAGCCCTTCCGAATACCGGCAGCGCTTCCGACTCCCGCTCGGCGCGCGGCCCGAGGAGGAGATCGCATGAGTCCCCGCATCGGCATCCTGCTCTTCGACGGCGCCGAGGAGCTCGACTTCGTCGGGCCCTGGGAAGTCTTCACGATGGCGGCCCGCTCCGTGCCCGGGCTCGAGGTCGCGACCTTCGCCGAGGCGGAGAGGCCGGTGGTCTGCGCGAAGGGCATGCGCGTGCTGCCGGACCGGCTGCTCGACCCGCTGCCGGAGCTCGACGTCGTGCTCGTGCCGGGTGGCCAGGGCACCCGGCGCGAGGTCGAGAACCCGGTCGCGATCGAGTGGCTGCGAAGGGTCTCGGCGCGCTGCAGCTGGGTCACGAGTGTGTGTACGGGCGCGCTGCTCCTGTGCGAGGCGGGCCTCGCTCGCCGCGTCACGACGCACTGGGCCTTCGTCGAGGAGCTGCGCCGCCGCTGTCCCGAGGTCGAGGTGCGCGAGCGCGTCCGCTACGTGCGCGACGGCAGCGTGGTCACCGCGGCCGGCGTCTCCGCCGGAATCGACATGGCGCTCTGGCTCTGCGGTCGGCTCTGGGGGGTGGACGTCGCGCGCAACACGCAGCGCGCGATGGAGTACGACCCCGCGCCTCCGTACGCGGCCGACGCATGAGCCGGAGAGGCGCTGTGATAGCCTGCTTCAGGCCCGGCCGGCGCCCGGCCGATGCGATCCTCGCGCTCGTCCGAGGCCATTCGACGGAGAGACTCGCATGATGCACCCCTTCACTCGACGCACCGTCGCGCTCGCGACGGCGATCGCCGCGTTCGCGCTCGCTGCGCCGGCCGCGGCCGATCACTACGACCCCCAGGAAGCCGGCCACCCGGCGCGAATCGTCGCGTACGCGTTGCATCCGATCGGAGTGCTGCTCGATCTGCTGATCTTCCGCCCGGCCTACTGGATCGGGAGCCACGAGCCGCTCGCGACATTCTTCGGTCAGAAGCCCTACAAGAGCTGACGACCCCGCGAGGAGACGCTTTTCTCCGTTGTTGCTGAGGTGAGGCGTGGGTATGCTGCTTGCATGCTCGTCCCTCGCGCGCGCACGCGTCTCTTACGCCCCGGTGTCGTCGCGGGAATCGCGCTCGCGCTGATCTCGCTCGCTCGCGTCGCGCTTGCCGACGCCGCCGTGCTGCAGATCACGGGCATGACCTTCGTGAGCAGCCACGACTCCATGCGCGAGATCGTCGTGCGCTCGCTCCACGCGAAGTTCCACACCGACACGAAGGTGGCGGAGCTCGACGGCGTGCAGGCCGAGGTCTCCGAGGGCGACCGGGGCCGCAGCTTCAGCATGACCTGCAAGCAGGCCGAGCTCGATCTGGAGAAGAACGACTTCTTCGCGCAGGGCGACGTCAAGGGCGTGACCGAGGAGGGCCAGCACGTCTTCGCTCCCTGGGTCCGTTACGACCACGAGAAGGGCGTGGTCTTCTCGGATGCGCCGGTCCGGATGACCGATCGCTCCGGCAACTTTCGCGGGGACGGCTTTCGCTACCAGGTCAAAGACCGCCGCTTCAAGCTGCTCGGCAACGTGAGGGTGGAGCAGGTCCAGTGAAGGGATGCGTGGGGTGCCTCGTCCTGGGACTGTTGCTGTCTCCGCTGGCTGCGCTCGCCGAGCCGGCCTCGCCGGAGATCGAGCAGGTCGCTCCCAGCGATTCGAAGACGGAGCCGGTGACACCGGAAAACACCACGAAGGGCGAGGTGCGTGCTGCGGATGGACCGGTCCGCGGGGCGAACGACGACTCCGGGAACGGCCCCTTCAGCCTCGGCGACTTCGACCGCCACGCGCCGGTCGTGATCCGAGCCGAAGAGCTCGAGGCCACCGAGCAGGACGGCGGCCGCGAGATCGTCTTCCGGCGCAACGTGCACGTGCGTCAGGGCACCCTCGAGGTGAACTCGGACGAGCTTTCCGCGCTCTACCCGGCCGGCGTGAACCAGCCTTCGCGCCTCGAAGCCCGGGGTTCCGTGACGGTCCGCGAAGGCACGCGCAATGCGAGCTGCGAGCGCGTGGTCTACGACCGGCCCGCGCGAACCCTCGACTGCGTCGGAGCGGGCTGGTTGCACGACGGCGACGACCGCATGGCGGGCGATTCGATCCGTTTCGACCTCGCGCACCGCAGCGTGTCGGTCGGGGGCGCCACCGGCACGGAGGTGTGGTTCGAACCGCGCACCCTCTCCGGCCAGCCGGAAGGCGAGCAGAAGGGCGACAGCGGTCTGCCGGTCCTGCGAGACACCACTCCGGCGCGCGTGCGCTCGTCGAAGCTCGAGGCCTCGGACGACGAGTCGGGGCGCCGCATCGCCTTCGAGGGCGACGTTCTGCTGTCGCAGGAAGGCACCATCTTGCGCGCGCAGCACCTCGAGGCGCTGTATCCGCCGGGCGTCGATCAGCCCGATCGGCTCGTCGCGGTCGGCGGCGTTTCGCTCGCCGAGGGCATCCGCCAGGCGGAGTGCGAGCGCGCCGAGTACCTGCGCCTCGAGAACCGCGTGCTGTGTCACGGCGGCGTCGCACACGCCGGTGACGACCGCCTCGAGGGCGACGTGATCGACTTCGCGCTCGGCGAGGAGAAGCTCGCGGTGCGCGGTCACACGCGCCTGCTGCTGGCCCCGCGCGAGCCGCAGAGCACGACGCCATGACGACGCTCTCCGGGCTCTCGCTCTCGAAGCGCTACGGGGATCGCGAGGTCGTGCACGGGGTGAACATCGAGGTCCACCCGGCGCAGGTCGTGGGACTCCTCGGCCCGAACGGCGCGGGCAAGACGACGACCTTCAACATGATGGCGGGCGGTATCCGACCGACCGACGGCCGCGTCATCTTCGGCGAGCGCGAGATCACGGATCTGCCGATGTACCGCCGCGCGCGGCTCGGCATCACGTATCTGCCTCAGGAACCCTCGATATTCCGGAAGCTTTCGGTGGCGGACAACGTGAACGCGATCCTCGAGACGGTCGAGCCCGATCGCGCGGTGCGAAAGGAGCGCCTCCGAGAGCTATTGGCCGAGCTGGGGCTGGCCGAAAAGGCGAGCAGGCGGGGCGACACGCTCTCCGGCGGCGAGCGGCGGCGTGTCGAGATCACGCGCGCGCTGGTGCTGGATCCGAAGTTCATGCTGCTCGACGAGCCGTTCGCGGGAATCGATCCGATCGCGGTGATCGACATCCAGAAGATCATCGAGCAGCTCAAGCAACGGGGCATCGGCGTGATCATCACGGACCACAACGTGCGCGAGACGCTCCGGATCTGCGACCGTGCCTATATCATCAAGGACGGTCGGATCATCCGCGAAGGCGCGCCCGAGGAGATCGCAGCGGATCCACAGGTTCGCGAGATCTATCTCGGGGAAAACTTCAGGTTGACGTAGGCACCGATGGCGCTCGAGCTCAAGCAGCAGGTCAAACTCACCCAGCAGCTCGTGATGACGCCGCAGCTGCAGCAGGCGATCAAGCTGCTGCAGCTCTCACGCATGGAGCTGGTGGGACTCGTGCAGCACGAGCTCGAGGAGAACCCGGTCCTCGAGGAGGTGCTCGAGGGCGACGAGGAGCGCGGTGAGGAGGCCTCCGAAGCGAGCGTCGAGGGCGCCGAGGAAGGCGCGGAGGCCGGCGAGATCGCCGCCGCCAGCGACGTCGCCGCGGAGATCGACGCGGCCGCCGCCCCGGACGTCGGGCCCGCGGAAGGCGCGGAAGAGGGCGGTGAGGCGGTCGAGGCCGGAGCCGAGCCGGAGCCGACCGACGCCGAGAAGATCGCGGACGTCGACTGGCAGAGCTACGCGGAATCGCAGCCGCAGACCGGCATGCGCGAGGCCGTCGACGACGACGATCGGCCGTCGCTCGACGCCACCTTGACCCGGCGCGAGAACCTCTCCGATCACCTGCTGTGGCAGCTCCAGCTCGCGTCGTTCCCTGTGGAGGAAGAGGTCGCCGCGCGCTTCATCATCGGGAACCTCGACGAGCGCGGCTATCTGCAGTCGAGCATCGAGGAGATCGCCCGTCAGTCCGGCATCCGCGCGGAGGTGGTCGAAGCCGCGCTGCGGCGCGTCCAGGAGTTCGACCCGGCCGGCGTCGCCGCGCGCGACCTGCGCGAGTGTCTCCTGATCCAGGTTCGCGCGCTCGGCATCGACGACGCGCTCGTGCTGAAGATCCTGCACGACCATCTCGACGCGCTGATCAAGCGCGACTTCCGCGGGCTGGCGCGCGACCTCGGCGCTCCGATCGAGCAGATCGCGGCGGCCGCGGCGGTGATCGGGCGGCTCGAGCCGCGGCCCGGGCGCGCCTTTGGCGGCGACGAGCCCGTCTACATCGTGCCCGACATCTTCGTGCACCGGATCGGCGACGAGTTCCACGTGGTGCTGAACGACGACGGCCTGCCGCGCCTGCGCGTCTCCGCGCTCTACCGCGGCGTGCTCGCGAAGGGCAGCCCCGCCTCCAAGGACACGCGCGACTACGTGCACGAGAAGGTCCGCTCGGCGATGTGGCTGATCAAATCCATCCACCAGCGCCAGCGCACCATCTACAAGGTGATGCAGAGCATCATCAAGCATCAGCGCGAGTTCTTCGAGCGCGGCATCAACTACCTGCGACCGCTCAACCTGCGCGACGTGGCGGACGACATCGGCATGCACGAGTCGACGGTCAGCCGTGTGACGACCAACAAGTACGCGCACACGCCGCAGGGCATCTTCGAGCTGAAGTACTTCTTCAACTCGAGCATCAATCGCGTGCAAGGCGACGCGGTCGCGAGCGAGAGTGTGAAGGAGCGCATCCGCCGCCTGATCGTCAACGAGGATCCGCGACGCCCGCTCTCGGACCAGCGCATCGCGGAGATGCTTCGCGTCGCGAACATCGACATCGCACGCCGCACGGTGACGAAATATCGCGAGTCGATGAACCTGCTCTCGTCGACGAAGCGCCGACAGGTCGGCTAGGCTCGGCGCCGTCCCAGGGGGCCCCGATGAAGATCATGGAGATCCTCGCGAAGGACGCGGTGCTCCTGGATCTCGGCGTGCGCAGCAAGCGCGAGGTGCTGGCCGAGATGGCCGCATCACTCGCGAAGGTCGAGCCGCAGATCGAGGCCGGTCGCTTGCTCGAGGTGCTGCTCGAGCGCGAGTCGCTCCAGAGCACCGGCATCGGCGAGGGCGTCGCGATCCCCCATGGGAAGCTGCCGGGCCTCGATCGTCTGGTCGCGACGTTCGCGCGCAGCGTCGCAGGCGTGGACTTCGACTCGATCGATGGTCAGCTCACCCACCACTTCTTCCTGCTGGTGGTTCCGGAGCACTCGGGGGGTCAGTACCTGAAGGCGCTGGCGCGCATCTCGCGCTTCTTCCGCGATGCGTCGTTCCGGCGCGAGCTCGCCGAGGGCGAGACCCTCGACGACGTGATCCGCGCCATCGAGGAAGAAGACGCCAAGCTCTGACGTGCGCTGCCATGGGGCGCTGCTCGAGGTGGGCGATCTGGGCGTGCTGCTGCTCGGGCCGAGCGGCGTCGGCAAGAGCGAGTGCGCGCTCGAGCTGGTGCGCCGCGGGCACCGCCTGGTCGCCGACGACGTGGTGCTGCTCGAGCGCAACGAATCGGGCGAAGCGGTCGGCAGGGCGCTGCCGCGTCTCGGCCACCACGTCGAGATCCGCGGGCTCGGCATCGTCAATGTCCCCGATCTGTTCGGACCGGCGTCGGTCCGCGAGAGCGTGCGCGTCGACCTGATCTGCCGGCTCGACCCGCCGGAGCAGGGCCGCGAGTACGAGCGGGTCGGCCTCGAGCGGCCGACCGAGGAATGGGTGGAGGTCGCGATCCCGAGTGTCACCTTGCCGGCGCGGCCGGGTGCCAACATCGCGACCGTGGTGGAGGTCGCAGCGCGCGAGCAGTCGCTGCGCCGCGCGGGGATCAACGCCGCGGCCCGGCTGGACGAACAGCTCCGCCGCGAGATGCAGGGGGACCGGTGACGCGCGAACGCGTCGTCTTCGTGAGCGGTCTGTCGGGCAGCGGCAAGAGCACCGCCATGGCCGCGCTCGAGGACGCCGGCTTCTACGGCGTCGACAACCTGCCCGCGCCGATCGTCGAGCGCTTCCTCGACCTGTGCCGGAAGGCCAGCCCGCCGATCCAGAAGATCGCGCTCGCGCTCGACGCGCGGGAGACGGCCTTCCTGCGCGACGTGCCCGCCGTGATCGCGCGGCTCCGCGCCGGCAGCGGGAAGGTCGAGGTGATCTTCCTCGACGCGTCCGACGCCGTGCTGGTGAGCCGCTACCGCGAAACGCGTCGCGTGCACCCGCTCGCGCCGGACGGCCCGGTCGAGCGCGGCATCGCGGCGGAGCGCGAGCTGCTGCGGCCGATCGCGGCGCTTGCCGACCACGTGCTCGACAGCTCCAGCCTCAACGTGCACCAGCTGCGCGCCGCGGTCGTGCGACTCGCGGTCGGCGAGAGCCGACCCGCGGTGGTGAACCTCGTGTCCTTCGGCTTCCGCTACGGTACGCCCGAGGAGCTCGAGCTTCTCTTCGACGTCCGCTTCCTGCCGAATCCGTACTTCGAAGACGGATTGCGCCCGCGCGGCGGCGGCGACCGGGAGGTCTCCGACTACGTCCTCGACAACCCGCGCGGGGCGGAGTTCTTCCAGCGGCTCGTGGGCTGGTTCGATTTCCTGCTGCCGCTCTACGACGTGGAGGGCAAGGCGTACGTCACGATCGGATTCGGCTGCACGGGAGGGCGGCACCGATCGGTGGCGGTCGCCGAGGCGCTGGCCCAGTGGCTGCGCAAGCGCGGTCGCGAGGTGAACGTCGAGCATCGCGACCTGGAGAAGGGGTCATGAAGATCGGGGTGGTCATCGTCACGCACTACCGGCTCGGCGACGAGTTCCTGCAGGCGCTGCGCCTGATCGTGCCGGACGCGCCGGAGTTCCACGCGGTCGCGATCGAGCCGACGCAGTCGGTCGAGGAGATGCGGAGCTGCATCGCGGCGGCGCTCGAGGCGGCGGACCGCGGTGAGGGCGTGCTGGTGCTGACCGACATGTTCGGCGGCACGCCGTCCAACATCAGCCTCTCGTTCCTCTCCGAGCATCACGTCGAGGTCGTGACGGGCGTGAATCTGCCGATGCTGATCAAGCTCGCCACGCTCTCGGAGAGCAAGTCGCTCGAGGATCTCGCGGCGTTCATCAAGCAATACGGGCAGCGCAACATCTCGGTGGCGAGTGAGCTGCTGCCGGACCGGGATCGGTGAGCGGCAACGTCCACGAGAGCGAGTTCGTGGTGCAGGGCGAGCTCGGCCTGCACGCGCGGCCGGCGAGTCAGTTCGTCGCGCTCGCCGCGCGCTTCCGCTCGGCGATCCACGTGGGCCGCGGCGAGGAATGGGTCGACGGGCGCAGCATCCTCTCGCTGCTCTCGCTGGCGGCGTCGCGCGGCACCGCGCTGCGCATCCGAGCGGAGGGCGAGGACGCCGAGGAGGCCGTCGCCGCGCTCGGCCGACTGATCGAGCAGGCGGGACATCCGCGAGCGCCCGCCGCGAATTGAAAGGCGGGGGTCCGTCGCCTAGAGTGCCGGCCCTCGAAAGCTCGCCGTTCGGCACCGCGGAGTCTCGCATGGGTCGCCAGCTGTTCACGTCGGAATCGGTCTCGATGGGCCATCCCGACAAGATGTGCGACCAGATCTCCGACGCGGTCCTCGACGCGATGCTCGCCCAGGACCCGCGCTCGCGCGTGGCCTGCGAGACGCTGACGACGACCGGGCTCGTGATGCTCGCGGGCGAGATCACGACCCGGGCGCAGGTGGAGCTCGGGCCGCTCGTGCGCGGTGTGGTGCGCGACATCGGCTACACGAGCTCGGAGATGGGCTTCGACGCCGACACTTGCGCGGTGCAGATCGCGCTCGGCAAGCAGTCGCCCGACATCTCGCAGGGCGTGACCGAGGGCGAGGGCCTGCACAAGGAGCAGGGCGCGGGCGACCAGGGCCTGATGTTCGGCTACGCCTGCGACGAGACGCCGGAGCGGATGCCGGCGCCGATCCGCTTCGCGCACCGGCTGATCGAGGTGCACCGCGAGCACTTCGAGTCCGGCGAGATCGAGTTCCTTCGGCCGGACGCCAAGTCGCAGGTGACGATCGAGTACGCAGGCGACCAGCTCGCGCGCATCTCGGCAGTCGTGCTCTCGACGCAGCACTCGCCCGACGTCGGCTACGACGCGCTGCGCGCCGAGGTGATCGAGAAGATCATCCGGCCGGCACTGCCGGCCCGCCTGCTCGACGACGACACCATCTTCCACGTGAACCCGACCGGGCGCTTCGTCGTCGGCGGGCCGATGGGCGACGCCGGGCTCACCGGGCGCAAGATCATCGTCGACACCTACGGAGGTATGGGCCGCCACGGCGGCGGCGCCTTCTCCGGCAAGGATCCCTCCAAGGTCGACCGCAGCGCCGCCTACGCCGCGCGCTGGGTCGCGAAGAACCTGGTGGCTGCGGATCTCGCGCGCCGCTGCGAGGTCCAGCTCGCCTACGCCATCGGCGTCGCCGAGCCGGTCTCGATCCGGGTCGACACCTTCGGCACCGGGAAGCTCGACGAGGCAAAGCTCGATCGGCTGGTGCGCAAGCACTTCGATCTGACGCCGCGCGGGATCATCCAGGGCCTCGACCTGCTGCGGCCGATCTACCGGGCGACGGCCTACCACGGGCATTTCGGGCGCGAGCACGCCGGCTTCCCCTGGGAGCGGACGGATCGCGCGGAGGCTCTGCGCCGCGACGCGGCTCGTTAGTCCAACGCCACCGACCCACTCCCCCGCGCGAGGAACGCATCCTGGCTCGACCCGCCGCACCGCGCCGCTGGCTCGCGCGGGGCCTCGCGTTGGGAGCCCTGGGGCTTGCCGTGCCGGCGCGCGGCGACATGCCGATGCTGCGCGTGCTGGTGCTCGAGTCGGCGGGACCCGTCGAGGTCGGCGGGCTGCTGCTGACTCCGGCGCGCAGCGGACTCTCGGTGGCTGGCAAGCCGGTCGGGGCCCTGTGGCGCGCGCAGGGCGATGGACCCCACGAGGTCGGACCGCTGCGCGTGCGTGGCGAGGTCGAGGTGCGGCGCACGCCGGACGGACTCCGCGTCGTGAACCTCGTGGGCCTCGAGGACTACGTCACGGCGACGCTCGGGCGCGAGCTCTATCCGGACTGGCACGCCGAGACGCAGAAGGCGCAGGCGGTGCTGGCGCGCACCTTCGCCCTGTACCGGCGCTCCGCCGGCAACGCGGGATTCGACCTCCGCTCGGGCGACTCGGACCAGGTCTATGGCGGTGTGGCCGGCGAGACTCCGGCGGCCCGCGACGCGACGCGCGAGACGAGCGGCGAGGTGCTCCTCTACGAGGGGCAGCCGATCCTCGCGGCCTATCACTCGTCGTCGGGCGGGCGCACGGCGAGCGCGGCCGAGGTCTGGGGGCGGCCCGTGCCCTATCTCGAGAGCCGGAGGGTCGAGGGCGAGGAGGATTCCCCGGACACCTACTGGCGAGTCCGATTCACAGGCACCACACTGGGGCGCGCTCTCGACCCGCTGGGGCTGCATCTCGGCCGCGTGACGGAGGTGCGGGTAGGGGCGCGCACAGCGAGCGGCCGCGTGCAGAGCGTCGAGCTGCTCGGGACGGCCGGGCGCGGCGAGCTCGATGGCCGCGCGCTGCGCGAGGCGCTCGGCCACAACGTCGTGCGCAGCACGCTCTTCGAGGTTCGCGAGTCCGACGACGGCTTCGTCTTCGTCGGCTCGGGACACGGTCACGGAGTCGGCATGAGTCAATGGGGAGCCGAGGCGATGGCGCGAGAGGGTGCAGACTACCGACAGATCCTGGCCGCCTTCTTCCCGGGCACCTCGCTGGCCCGGGCGGCGGAGCGCTGAACGTGCTGCCGTTCGCGATCCCGCTCCAGGCCGCTCCGGCGCCGCAGTCGCCGCTGCAGATGCTGGTCCCGATGGTCGCGATCTTCCTGATCTTCTACTTCCTCTTCATCCGGCCGCAGCAGAAGAAGCAGCGCGATCAAGAAGCGCTGCTGAAGGCAATCGACAAGGGCGACGACGTCGTGACCGTGGGCGGGCTGCACGGCCGCGTCGTTGGCACGACCGACGACGTGCTCACCGTGGAGATCGCCGCGTTGAAGGGCGAGCGGGTCCGCGTGAAGGTCAGCCGCGCGAAGATCGACAGCGTGCAGAAGGCGAAGAAGGGCGAGAAGGAAGACGAATCATGAACGCGAACCGCTGGCAGCTCGGCGGCGCTGCCGCGCTGGTGCTGTTCTTCGCGTACCTCTCCCTGGCGAACCTGGTCCCGAAGGAGACGCGGATGGCGAGCCCGCTGCTGCCCGATCAGGGGCTGCGGCTCGGCCTCGACCTCCAGGGCGGCATCCACTGGGTGCTCGGCGTGAAGCTCGCGGAGGCCGAGAAGCAGGAGCTCGAGTTCCTGCGCGAGAACCTCCTGTCCGTCGCCAAGGACGACAACTTCCACGTCGAGTCCGCGAAAGTCGAGAACGGCGTGCTCTCGGTCGCGGCCGTCGACGCCGCCGACGCCGAGAAGGTGCGCTCGTGGGCGAGCCGCACGAACTCGATCACCGCCACGTCCGAGGAGGGCACGCGGTTCGAGTACCAGCTGACCAGCGCCTCGATCAAGGGAGTCCGCAAGCGCGGCATGGATCAGGTGCTCGAGGTGCTGCGCAACCGCATCGCGGATCCGGTGAAGGGCATCCCCGACTCGGTGGTGACGCGCCAGGGCGAGGATCGCGTGCTCGTGCAGATTCCGGGCGGACAGATCGACCGCGCACGCGCGCGCGAGCTGCTGCGCGTGACCGGCTTCCTCGAGTTCAAGATCGTGCAGGACGCGGCCCCGACCGAGGAGCTGCTGCGCGCGCGTCATCCCGATGGGCTGCCCCCGGACACCGTCATCGCGACGGAGCGCGAGAAGCAGACAGACCGCGTGCTGTCGGCCTACCTGCTCGACAAGAAGCCCGCGCTGACGGGCGATCGCCTGCGCGACGCGCGCGTCGGCTTCGACCGCCAGAACCGGCCGATCGTCGAATTCGCGTTCGACGAAGAGGGCGGGCGCATCTTCGGCGAGCTGACGGGTTCGCACATCGGCGAGCGGCTCGCGATCGTGCTCGACAACCGCGTCTACAGCGCGCCCAACATCAAGTCCCGCATCCAGAGCCGCGGCGAGATCGAGGGTCGCTTCACGCCGCAGGAGGCGGCCGATCTCGCGGTCGTGCTGCGCTCGGGCTCGCTGCCGATCCCGGTGGAGATCGAAGAGGAGCGCACCGTCGGTCCCGAGCTCGGCGCGGACTCGATCCGCAGCGGAGTCAATGCGTCGCTGCTCGGCTTCACCTTGATCGTGGCGTTCACCATCTTCTACTACCGACTCTCCGGCGTGTACGCTACGCTCGCGCTGATCGCGAACATGTTCCTGCTGCTCGGCCTCATGTCGCTGTTCGAGGCCACGCTGACCTTGCCGGGCATCGCGGGCATCGTGCTGACGCTCGGCATGGCGATCGACGCGAACGTCCTGATCTTCGAGCGCATCCGCGAGGAGCTGCGCGCGCAGAAGGCGCCGCGCGGCGCGATCCGCGCCGGCTTCGACAAGGCCTTCCGCACCATCATGGACTCGAACATCACCACCTTGATCACGGCGCTCGTGCTCTACGAGTACGGCACCGGGCCGATCAAGGGCTTCGCGGTGACCTTCTCGCTCGGCATCGTGACCAGCGTGTTCGCGGCCATGGTGCTGACGCGCCTGCTCTACGCGATCTACCCGGGCGACCGTCCCGTGGAAAAGCTGTCCATCTAGGCCCCAGGAGCCGTCCGTGATCGAGATCGTCCCGCCGGGTACCCACATCGACTTCCTCGGGAAGCGCTACATCGCGATCACCATCTCGCTGCTCGTGATCGGGATCTCGCTCGCCGCGATCCCGATCCTCGGCATCCGCATGGGCATCGACTTCGCGGGCGGCACCGAGGTGCTGCTGAAGTTCGAGGCGGGCTCCCCCGTCGAGGAGGGCGGCATCCGCACTCTCGCCGAGGCCTGCGGCATCCAGGGCGTGACGGTCGTCCGCTACGGCGAGGTGACGGAGCCCGAGTTCCTGCTGCGCTTCCGCGCAGCGGGCGTACCCAAGGAAGGGGACACGAGCTGCCCCGTGCGCGACGAGGATCGTGCTCGCGTCGCCGCCGTGCAGGCGGCGATGGCGGCGGGTGGCGAGCAGAGCTCTGCCGACATCGCGAGCACGATCGACTTCCTGCAGTCCGCCTTCTCGAACCGGCTCGGCTCGGCGCAGATCGAGCGCGTCGAATTCGTGGGCCCGCGCGTCGGCGACGACCTGCGCCGCAACGGCCTGCTCTCGATCGGCGTCGCCTGCCTCCTGATCCTCGCCTACATCGGCTACCGCTTCAGCCCGCGCTATGCGCCCGGCGCCGTGATCGCGCTGGTCCACGACGTCGTGATCACGGCCGGCGTGTTCGTCGTCTTCCGGATGGAGTTCGACCTCAGCGTGCTCGCCGCGCTGCTCGCGATCCTCGGCTACAGCCTGAACGACACGATCATCGTCTACGACCGCATCCGCGAGAGGATGGGCCAGCACACGAAGCACGATCTCGTCGACGTGCTGAACCAGAGCGTCAACCAGACGCTCTCCCGCACTCTGCTCACCTCGGGCACTACCCTGGTCGCGTCGGCGTCGCTCGTCGCGGTGGGCGGTGAGGTGATCCGGCCCTTCGCGCTCGCGATGATGATCGGGATCTTCGTCGGCACCTACTCGTCGATCTTCATCGCCGCGCCGACCTTGCTCTTCCTCGAGGAGCGCTTCGGCAGCGTGAAGGGCGGCGGACAGCGCACGGCGCCGCCGGGTCCGGACAAGGACAAGGCGCCTCGCCGCGGCGACGCGCGCGGTCAGGGCGGACGCAAGGCGGCACGCGCATAGCGCGCCAACGTCAGCGAGCCGCGAGACCTGGCGAGCCGGGTCTCATCCTCTGAGCTTCGCTCGCCTCCGGCTCGCTGCGCGGCGCCGCCTTCAGCGGCTTGCTACTTGCTGCCGCCGGCGGCCGCGAGAGGCTGCGGGTGGACCGGGACCGCGCCGCCCGCGCTCTTCTGCTGGGTCATCTGGATCGAGCCGTTCAGCACGGCCCCCTCGGCCACGACGAGGCGGGGAGCGGCGACGTCTCCGTCGACGATGCCGGTCGCCTGGATCTCGATGCGCTCCGTTCCGCGCACGTTCCCCGCAACCTTGCCGATCACGACCACGGACTTCGCGTTGATCTCCGCCTTGGCGAGGCCGTTTGCGCCGATGGTGAGCTGATTGTTCGGCAGCTCCACCTTGCCTTCGACCTTGCCCTCGATCACCAGGTCTTCGTTGCCCGAGAGATCGCCCTTGATCGAGATCGACTTGCCGATGTTCGCCATTGCCTCCCCCTGCCTGGAGCTCCGGTCTGCTCGCGCCGGCGGCACCGGCGGACGCGCGGGAGGGCCCGCATCCGGCCGCGCGATCGGCGCGGCGGTCGGGCTCTCGTCACGCGGCTTTCCGAACAGGCTCACCCGTCCCCCTCGGAGCGAATCACTCTACCGTAGCGGCGCGACGTCGGCGATCGAGATGTTGCGGTTTCGCAGGATCGTCCCCTGCGCGCGATCGAGCCCCGTGACCGACAGGTGATACGCCTGGTAGGCGAAGATCAGCTCTCGCTCGCGGTCGACGAGCTGCTCCTCGCGCAGGAGCACGTCGAAGGGCGTGGACTCGCCGTACTCGAGGCGGATGCGCTCGGCGCGGAGCTGCTCGTCGGCGGCGCGGCGCGCGTCCTGCGCGGCCACGATGCCCTCCTGCGAGGCGGCCAGGTTCCGCGCGGCCTCGCGCACCTCGAGGATGATGCTCTGCTCGAGGCGGTGGAGCGACGTCTCGGCGCGTCCGAGCTCGAACTCGGTGCGGTCGACGTTGCGGCTCGCGGCGGTGTTGGGGATCGGGATCGAGAAGCGCGCGCGCGCGCTGTACGACGGCGAGTGCTCGTAGTCGTTGAAATTGTCGCCGTAGTTCCCCTGGTCAGCGGGGGGAGGCACGGGACCGGGGCAGCCCGGCGTGGTCGGGAGGAACTCGCAGGTAGCGAAGTCGCGACTGCCGTGGCCCGAGAGCCCGTTCTGGCCGTAGGTGAAGATCCCATCGAGCGCGGGCAGGCGCTGGTTCTTCGCGAAGGCGAGCAGCACCTGCTGTCGCTGGATCTCCTTCTGCGCTTGCTGCACCTCCGGTCGGTTCTCGAAGGCGCGCGCGACGGCCTGCTCGAGCTCGATCTCGTAGGCGATGATGTCGACCGGGTTGTCGGTCGGATCGAGCTCCAGGGTCGAGGACGCGCGCAGCCCCTTGCCGAGCACGAGATCGATCAGCCGGTCCTGCTGGTTCCGATAGTCGTTGCGCGCGCGGATCAAGGTCACCTCGCGCTGCGAGAGGCCGGCCTCGGCCTCGGTCACCTCGACCTTCGAGACCACGCCGACCTCGAACTGCGTGCGCGTCTGCGCGAGCAGCGCCTTCGCCGTCTCGAGGCTCTTCTCCGCGACGCGCTCCGCCTCCTTGGTGGCGATCAGGGTCCAGTACGCATCCTCGATGCTTCGGACGGTGTCCATCACGTTGCTGCGAAAGCCCTCCTGCGAGCTCTCGAACACCAGCCGGCTGGTCTTGATCTGGGTCCACGGCTGGTTCCAGATCAGATCCCGCAGCAGCGGCTGCGTGATGCCGACGTGCCACCCCGACGTGTATTTGGGGGACTGCGCCTCGATCGCGCTGTTCGTCTCGAGACGCGCCGAGTCGAACTCCGCCGTGTACTCGGTGTTGAGCCAGGGCAGTAGCCCGCGCAGGCCACCGAAGCCGTCCGTGCTCTTGTTGATGCTCTCCTTCGTGCCGAAGAGGATGTTCGAGTTCGGGATCTGGCTGTCGCTGTATCCCATCTCCGCGTAGCTCGTCGGCTCGTAGGCGCCCCACGCGATCTTCTGATCCATGTCCGCGATCAGCGGCGAGTAGCGCTGCACCTGCACGTCGAGGTTGTTCTCGAGGCCCATCTTGAGCGCGTCCTCGAGCGAGAGCGCGAGCTTGCCGTGGATCATCGGCGCCTGGTTCCCGCCGCTCGGCGGCTGGGCCGGGACCGTCTCCGGCTCGGTGATCTGCGGCTCGGTCGGCGGCTCGAGCGCAGGCGCCGGCGGCGTCGGCTGGACCTCCGGCGGCGGCGGCAGGTTGGGATTCTCGATCGCGTTGATTTTCGGCGCGGGCTGCTGCTGCTCGTTCTGGGCGGTGGCGGCGATCGGCGCGGCGAGAGCGAGCGGCAGGACGAAGACGAGCGAGCGGACGAGCATGCGGTTCCCCTCCCAGGGCGCGCCTGACTCTACCAGTGTCTTCGCGCCCGCGAATCGCCACCGGCAGCAGTCTGGGCGGGACCGGTGACGCCCTCGGCTATGCTGCCCGCCATGCGCGTCGCCGCTCTGGTAGTTGGCGCGGGGCGCGGAGAGCGGCTGGCAAGTGAGGAGCCGAAGGCCTTCGTCCTGCTGGCCGGACGCCCTCTGATCGCCCATGCGATCGAGACGCTCGCCTCCGTCACCGCGATCGAGCGCGTGGTCCCGGTGGTGCCGCCGGACTGGTGTGGACAGGTCGCCGTGCGCCTCGGCGCGCTCGCGCGCCATCCGAAGCTCGCGGCGCCCGTGCCGGGCGGCGCGACCCGCCAGGACTCGGTGCGCGCGGGGCTCGCCGCGCTCGGTGACGACGTCGGGCTGGTCGCGGTGCACGACGCCGCGCGCCCGCTGCTGCGCGCGCAGGACGCGGCACGCGTGGTCGCGGCGGCCGCGAAGACCGGCGCCGCGATCCTGGCGGTGCCCGTGCGCGACACGATCAAGCAGGCGCGCGCCGGCGGGGTGGTCGCGACACCGCGCCGCGACGAGCTCTTCGCTGCGCAGACCCCCCAGGTCTTCCGCCGCGAGTGGCTGCAAGAGGCGCTGGCGAAGGCGGCGGCCGAGGGGCGCGTCGGCACCGACTGCGCGGAGCTGGTCGAGGCGCTCGGCGTGCGCGTCGAGCTCGTCGAGGGCGACCCTGGCAACTGGAAGGTGACCGACGCCCGCGATCTCGAGCGCGCGCGCCAGGTGCTCGAGGGGCGCGCATGAGCCGAGCGCTGGAGGCGCGGACATGAGAGTGGGGCAGGGCTTCGACAGCCACGCGCTCGTGCCGGGACGCCCGCTCGTGCTCGGCGGCGTCGAGATCCCGCACGACCGCGGGCTCGAGGGCCACTCGGACGGCGACGTGCTGCTGCACGCGGTGACGAGCGCGTTGCTCGGCGCGCTCGGCGAAGGCGATCTCGGGCGACACTTCCCGTCGTCGGACGGATCGCTCGCGGGCGTCTCGAGCGCGGCGCTCCTGTCGCGGGTGGTCGCGCGCGTGCGCGAGCGCGGCTACGCGCTCGGCAACCTCGACACGACGGTGATCGCGCAGGCGCCTCGACTCGCTCCGCATCAGGACGCGATGCGCGAGCGCATCGCCAAGCTCCTCGACACGGCGCCCGAACGGGTCAACGTGAAGGTCACGAGCACCGACGGGCTCGGCGCGATCGGACGGGGTGAGGGGATCGCGGCCTTCGCCGTCGTGCTGTTGGAGCGCGCGTGAGCCCCGGACCCGGCAGCAAGCGGCGCAGGCCGCGCGACGGCGCCACCGGCAAGCCGAGGACCGTCGCAGGCAGGGCGGCCGACGCGATGCCCGAGCGCGCGCGTCCCGCCCCGCGCATCGCCGCCCCGATCCCCGACGGCTTCGAGCTCGTCTCGGAGTACCGGCCGACCGGCGACCAGCCGCGCGCGATCGAGGAGCTGCTGGCGGGTGTCCGCCGCGGCGACCCGCACCAGACGCTGCTCGGCGTCACCGGCAGCGGCAAGTCGTTCACCGTGGCCTGCGTGGTCGCGGAGCTGAACCGCCCGACCCTCGTGATGGCGCCGAACAAGACGCTCGCGGCGCAGCTCTACGCCGAGTTCAAGGGGCTCTTCCCGAACAACGCGGTCGAGTACTTCGTCTCGTACTACGACTACTACCAACCCGAGGCCTACATCCCGTCGACGGACACCTACATCGAGAAGGACGCGCACATCAACGACGAGATCGACAAGCTGCGCCACTCGACCACGCACGCGCTGCTGACCCGCCGCGACGTGCTGGTCGTGGCGAGCGTGTCCTCGATCTACGGCCTCGGCGCACCGGCCACCTACGGCGAGATGCACGCCTATCTCGAGGTCGGGCGACCCCTGGTACGCGACGACCTGCTGCGGCGGCTCGTCGACATGCTCTACGAGCGCAACGA
>DATKND010000022.1:0-9614 GCA_035541475.1 Myxococcota bacterium
CGATCTGAAGTGGAGGTGTTAGAGTGTTCCAAGTTATTCGCCTCATCGACGGCGCCGCTACCTTTCCCGGGGAGGCGGCGTTCGTCTTTTGTGGGCTAGGTGCCCGGGTTGATGGAATCGAGAGATCGCTCGCGCCGGAGCTGTGCCTCCACGCGCTGCGCGATCTCGTCGCTTCGAGGGGACGGCCGCACCACGGACGCCGTGCGGCGATGCTCGAGCCAATTGCAGTAGTCCGGCCAACCGACGCTGAACCACCGGGAACCGGGCCGGCGGGCGGGGAGGCTCCCGACGCGGATTGCGAGCGCGAGCTCGTCGCGAGAGGGCACTCTCGAGCCCGGGAAGACGCGCCTGTGTTCGCGCTGAATGGCTCGGAGCGTGAATTCGGGGTCCACGCTCGCGAAGATCGCGCTTTGGCCGTGGACGTTCAGGACAGAATTAATTCTTGTCTTGCTGGTTCCTAAGGCGCCTGTCGCGGAGCGCTCGGTTTAAGCCCCGCTGGATGTTCCACTCGACAGAACCACCGTCGCCGGTGTCTTGCTCGCTGACCTGGCTGCTCGGTTTCGCGCGTTGTCTTTCTTCTTTCGCTTGCAGAATTAGGCGGTCTAGCGGGTCCCGAAGCTCGGGATGTTCTTCGGCGATCTCCTGATAGCGCTCGAGGCGAGCCTCGCGAGTGGACGGCCGGCCCCTGCGCATGCGAAGCGAGAGCGCTTTCCACTCGCGTCCGATCTGCTCGAACGCTCCGAGGGCTTCGCCGTAGGCGGCGATCGCATCGTTGATGCGCCCCTCTGTCTTCGCTCGGAGGCTCCGGCCGGCCTGAGAGATCAGGCGGAGGGCAAGCGCCGGGATGCGCACCCCGAATTCCGCTCCCACGGCGATGAACTTCGTGTGCGCCTGGCTCGCGATCTCGCGGTCGGCCTCCCAGATCGCGACGATGACGTCCTTCTCGACTGCGCTGAGCGGCTCCCTCCAGTCGCGGATCTTCTCGACGTGCTCCATCGGGAGCATCTCGATCGCTAGAGAGAGCATCGGGATCGCTAGAGCCGTTCGGCCAGCCGCGTAGAGCAGCACTAGACGCGTATCGATGTCGCCCGGGTCGCTCTGGTAGAACCGCTTCCGCCAGCCCTCGTGCTCCTCGAGCAGAGCCAGCAGCGCCGCATCACCCCCCGGTTCCGGCATGGGGACCATCATGGGGACTTCACGCCAAAATCGCCAACTAAAACCAACGTTATGCGTGCTGATCTCTCACGAGCGCTCTCCGCGCATCCTGCTGGACTACTTACGCTTTTTCATAAGCCGTAGGTCGTTGGTTCGAGTCCAACCACCGCTACCACGCGCATCGCGCCGAAGTCCGGACGCACATCCGCACCTCGACTGACCTCCGACCGACCGTGCTCCCGACGCGCGCTCCCGCGCGCACCGGGCTGCTTCCCTTCTCGGTGTACCGGGGCGACGGGTAGGTCGCGTCGGCGAGGCTGTGCCCGCGCGGGTTCAGCATCGTGTCAGGTTCCTGTCAGGTCCGTGTTAGGTCCCTGTCAGTTGGTCGTGTAGCCGAAGCAGAGCCCGGGTCTGCGAAGGCAAAGCGATCCTGGGCTGACGCGAAGGACCGAATAGCGACACCATCACGTGACGAAGTTGCCACCTCGCGAACGTCTAGCGCGCCGCGGACGTCTGTTGGCCCGCTGGTACCGGGTGCCCCTCGACGAGGGGCACTCGCGAGGGGGCCGTCATCATGGGTATCCGGCGCTTCGCACGCCGTCTTCTCACTGCGTTCGGCGGATCGCGGCGCCTTCAATTCGATCTGGCCTACGGGCTCGACTGGGGCGACACGACTACGAACAACTACGGCTTCGCGCCGTCCCCGCTCGCCTCGCCCGAGCGTTTCCAGCTCCAGATGTACGACTCGCTCTGCGAGCTGCTCGAGAAGTCCGGCTGGAACGGGGCCGAGCGCGTGCTCGAGATCAGCTGCGGGTGTGGCGGAGGCCTTGCACACGTCGCAGAGCGACTTCACGCGCGCCGGTGCATCGGGCTCGATTTCTCCCGCGTCGCCTGTGCGTTCTGCGGAGGTCACTACGCCGCGCTCCCCGGCCTGCGCTTCGCGGTCGGCGACGCCTGCGCCCTGCCATTCGCGAGCGACTCCTTCGACATCGTCATCGACGTCGAAGCCTCGAACCGGTTTCGGAGCGGCCTGCCCCTGTTTCGCGAGGTCGCGAGAGTGCTGCGCGCCGGAGGGGCATTCTTGTACGCGGACTCGCGGCTCGCCCACAAAGTGCCGGGCGTTGCCGCGACGCTCGAAAGCGTCGGTCTCTGCGGGGAGCTGCTCGACATCACGGAGCACGTCCGGTGCTCCTGCGAGGAGGACTCGGCGCGCCGACTCCGGCTGCTGCAGGCCGCCGTCCCCTAGCCCTACCGCATGCTGTTCGCCAGCCGCATGAAGAGCTACGCGGGGATCCCCGGAAGCCGCATGTACGAGAAGTTTCGCACGCACCGGCGTCTCTACTTCATGGGGTGCCTGCGCCGCGCGGAGCTTCTCTAGCCGAGCCGGTGCTTCTGGATCTTTCCCGTCTCGGTGCGGGGCAGCGACGCGACCGTCACGAACTCGCGCGGCAGCTTGAAGCGCGCGAGGCGCTCGGCCGCGAACGCGCGGACGTCATCGGGCTCGAGCGTCGCGCCGTCGCGCAGGACCACATAGGCGCGCCCGCTCTCGCCCCAGCGCGCATCGGGCACTCCGACCACCGCGACCTCGCGCACCGAGGGATGCTGCGCGAGCACCGCCTCGACCTCGGCCGGATAGACGTTCTCGCCGCCCGAGATGTACATGTCGCGCGCGCGCCCGACGAGCGTCAGGAATCCCTCGTCGTCGCGCGTCGCGAGATCGCCTGTGCGGAGCCACTCGCCGCGCAGGGTCTCCGCCGTGGCCTCGGGCTGGTTCCAGTAGCCGAGCATCGAGATCGGCCCGCGCACGACGATCTCGCCCGTCTCGCCGTCGGCCGTGTCGCGCCAGCGCGAGGGGTCGCCCTCGAGGTCCTCGAGCTTCACCACGCGTACCTCCGCGTGGAAGACCGGCCGACCGACGCTGCCCGCCTTGCGCACGGCGTCGCGCGCCTCGAGGCAGCAGAGGATCGACGTCTCCGTCTGGCCGAAGCCCTGCTTCAACACGATTCCCTGTCGCTCGAAGGCGCGGATCTGTTCGGCGGGCACGGCGGCGCCCGCGCCGAAGACGAAGCGCAGCGACGAGAGATCCGGGCGCTCGCCGGTGCGCGCGAGCTCGTCGTGGAGCAGAGCGAGCTGCGTCGGCACGGCGCCGAAGAAGGTGATGCGCTCTTCGGCGACGAGCCGCCACGTGCGCGCGGCGTCGAAGCGCGGCTCGAGCGCGAGCGACGCGCCCGCGTAGAGCGCCGGCAGCGAGAGGATGCAGAGCCCGAAGGAGTGGAAGAGCGGCAGGATCACGAGCACGCGGTCCTGCGCGGTCAGCTCGAAGAAGAGCTGCGCGTTGAGCGAGTTGTAGAGCGTTTTCCGGTGCGGGAGGAGCGCGCCCTTCGGCGTGCCCGTGGTGCCCGACGTGTACATGAGGAGCATGGCGTCGTCCGGTGTCACCGGCTCGATGGCCACGCGCGGTTCCGCCGCGGCGAGATGCGCCTCGTAGTCGGCCGGACATTCCCAGCGCGCGGATGGGGACGTCGCGCCCGCGACCGCGTCTTCCGCCACGCGCGCGAGCGCGGCCTCGTGGACGAGCAGGCGCGGCGTGCAGTCGTCGAGCACGCGACGCACCTCGGGCGCCGTGAAGCGCGCGTTGACCGGCACCGCGATCGCGCCGAGACGCGCCGCGGCGAAGACGAGTTCGAGATAGGCGCTGCGGTTGCCGAGCAGGAGCGCGATCCGATCCCCGCGTCGCACTCCGGCGCTCGCGAGCGCACCGGCGCAGCGCACGGTGCGCGCATGGAAGGCCGAGCGATCGAGGCTACGCTCGGCGTCCGCGACCGCGAGGCGGTCTCCGCCCGCGCCGGCGCGCCGATCGGTCCAGGCGGCGACGTTGTGGACGGGCGATGCGTCGGGCCGCGGGGTCGACACGCGGGCGGTGGATAGCAGACGGGAGGTGCGCGTTGAACCTGCGAGGCGAGCCCGCTCACGTCGGCCGCCACTGCGGCGGCAGCAGCTACGAGATCACGCCCGAGATCGTCGCCTTCTACGCGGACGCGCTCGACGATCGCCATCCCGACTGGAAGCAGTTCGCGCCGCCGCTGCTCTACCACTCCGAGTGCTACAAGCACGTGCTCGAGTGGTACCTGAAGAATCTCTTCGGGAATCTCCACGGCCGGCAGGAGTGGTGGAGCTTCGCGCCGATCCGCGTCGGCAGTCGCGTGCGCACGCGCTCGACGATCGTCGAGCGCTACGACCACCGCGGACGCAACTGGGTCGTGAACGAGACCGATCTCTGCGACGCGGACGACGGACGCCTGCTGGTCCGCGGCCGCACGCACCAGAGCTTCCTGCCGCCGAAGACGGACGCGGGCGGCGGATTCGTGGTGGATCGCGGCACCGCGCGCGCGAAGGCGCCGGCGCCGGAGTTCCCGACCGCGACCGGCCCCGAGCTGGCGGCGGTCCACAAGGCCGTCGACCTGCGCCGCTGCTGGATGTTCTCGGGACCCGGCAAGACCTATCACACCGATCGGGAGCAGGCGCTGAAGCTCGGCTTCCCGAACGTGGTCGTGCAGGGGATGATGACGACCTGCTTCGTGTCGCAGGCGATGCACGATCACTTCGGCATGGGCTGGCTCGAAGGCGGCCGCATGGACGTGAAGCTCGTGAACGTGCTGTGGGTCGACGAGAGCGTGGCTGCGCGCGCGAAGGTGAAGGAGGAGACGCGCGAGGGCGCGCGCACGCGCGTGCACTGCGAGGTGTGGGTCGACAAGCAGGACAGCACGCGGGTCCTCGCGGGAACCGCGAGCGCCGTCGTCTAGCTCGCGTCGTCGCCGCCGCCGCCAGCCGCCTTCGCGACCTGGCCTTCCTTCACCTTGCCCGGATCGAACTTCTCAGCGGCCTTCGCCATGTGCTCGAGCAGCGCGTCGGCGTCGGGCGCCGGCTTGCCGGGCGGGCGGAAGGGGCGGATGCGCGCGACGACGAAGTTCCGGAGATACGGGCTCTGGAAGCCGCGCTCCTGGAGCGTCTTCACGAGCTCGCCGACCCTCTCGTCGATCGCGAGCAGCTTCTTCGCGCGCTCGGCGCGCAGCGCGAGCGTCTTTCGGAGTGGCGCGTCGAGGAACTCGTCGCTCGCGCGCAGCGCGGCGACGTAGGCGCCGCCGCCGAAGCGCGGCTTCTCCTCGTAGGCGAAGCCGAGCGTCACGAGCGAGCCGTCCTCGAGTTCGAGGGCGAACTCGCTCTCGCGGCGCGAGTCGTCGACCTCCGCGAGCCCGCGCGCCATGCGCACGGCCTCGAGCGACTTCTCCTTGGTGTTGTGCGCCTTCTCGGTGTTGAGCGCGAGGATCCGGTACGCGATCGCCGCGTCGGCGCTGACGAGCGCCGTCACCGTGCGCGCGCCGAGCTTCCGCAACGCGGTCAGGCGGTGATTGCCGTTCGGCGTCCAGAAGGGCGCGTCGCTGCCATCGGGCGACGCGACCGCGATCACCGGATCGAGGAAGACGCCGACGCGCTCGATCACGTCGGTGAGGCGCTTCACGTGCGCCTCGGAGAGGTCGCGCTGGAAGGGCGTCGGGGCGATCGCGCCGATCGGCAGCGCGGCGAGCAGGAGCCACTGCCCGCCGAGCGGATCGCGATAGTGGCCGATCCGCTCGCCGCCCGCGGCGTCGACGCGCGCCTCGAGCGACGCGAATTCCGGCGGCGGCGCCTCCTCGCGCGTCTGCCGCGGCGCCAGCCCGCGCGAGTCGGGGACCGCCTTCTTGCGTCGCGTCTTCCTCTTGGCGGCCACGGTCAGTGCACGCCGAGCACGCGTCGCCCGTGCTTGGCGAGCTCGACGATCGGATGGATGACGTGGTCGCGATCCAGCGCGAGAATCCGATCGATGTCGGAGCGCGAGTCCGCCAAGGTGTCCTCCGCGCGCATTCGCCGTCGACGCAGGGCGAGCGACCAGCATAAGGGCTCGCTCGTCGTGCGGGAACTGGCGCGCGAGGCGACCCGGCTCGAACTCTGCGGCCAGCGCGTGCTCGTCGCGGCGAGCGGCGGACTCGACTCCACCGTGCTCGCGCACGCGCTCGCGACCGCGCCGCGCCGACTCCGGATCGCGGTCGCGCTCGGGCACGTCCACCACGGGCTCCGAGGCGCCGAGGCCGACGCCGACGCGGACGCCGTCGCGGCGCTGGCGACCAAGCTCGGCGTGCCGGTCCGAGTCCGGAGGGTGGACCCGCGCGCGCGACGCGCGAGCGGCCCCAGCCGCGAGCGTCCCACTCTTCAGGAGGCCGCGCGCGAGCTCCGCTACGCCGCGCTGCGCGAGATGGCGCGTGAGGTCGGCGCCGCGCGCATCGCGACCGCCCACCACGCGGACGATCAGGCCGAGACGGTGCTGCTGCGCCTGTTGCGCGGCACCGGTCCCGACGGGCTCGCGGGCATCCCGGAGCGGTCGCCCGATGGCGTCCTGGTGCGCCCGCTGCTGCGCATTCCACGCGCGGCGCTGCGCGGCTACGCCGAGGCCCATGGGCTCGCCTGGCGCGAGGACTCCTCGAACGCATCGCCGCGCTACGCGCGCAACCGCCTGCGCGCGCTCTGGATCCCCTGTCTGACAGCCGACTTCAACCCGCGGCTGCTCAGGGTCGTCGCCGATCTGGCCGAAGCGCAGCGACGGGACACGGAGTGGATCGCGACCGCGGTGGCGCTGGGGGCGGATGCGCGCTTCTCGCGCGAGGGGTCATGGCTGCGCATCGACGCGACGGATTGGAAGGCGCTGCCCGAGGCGCTGGCCAGGCGCCTGGCGCGCGAGGCGCTGGTGCGGAGCGGCGCCGGACGGCACGCAACCCGCAAGCATCTCGAGCGCATGCTGCGCTTCCTGTGCGCCGCGCGCACGGGCCGCGTGCTCGAACTCCCGGCCGGACTGCAGCTCGTTCGCGAGAGGCAGGGCTACCGGCTCGGTCCGTCGGTTGCACCCGAGGGTGCGTGCTAGAGTCGGGCTCGTTGTCGAAAATTCCGCGCTCGGGCGCCGGGTTCCGCACGCCGACCGCCGCGCCGCTCGAAGCTCGCAGCCGGATTCGCATTCGCACTCTCCACCGCTCGGAACATCGCTCGCTCGCAGGAGGTCGGATCCGCATCCGTCGCTTCGCTGAGGAGCCCAGGTGAACCAGCAGTTCTATCGGAACATGGCGCTGTGGGTGGTCATCCTCGTGATGATCCTCCTGCTGGTGACGATGCTCCGGCAGGGCCAGCAGGCGCCGGCCGAGCTGGTCTACAGCGAGTTCGAGCGACGAGTCGACGCGGGCGAAGTCGAGAAGGTCCTGATCGAGGAGAACCACATCGAGGTCACCCTCAAGGACGGCCAGGTGCGAAACACCTACGCACCGGTGCTGTCGGGTGAGATGGTCGAGCGCCTGCGCGTGAAGGGCGTCGAGATCGCCGCCCAGCCGAAGCCCGAAGCCAGTTTCTGGCGCCAGATGCTGATCATGTGGTTCCCGATGATCCTGATCGTCGGCCTCTGGATCGTCTTCATCCGCCAGATGCAAGCGGGCGGCGGCAAGGCGATGAGCTTCGGGAAGTCGCGCGCGCGGCTCCTCACCGAGAACCAGCAGCGCATGACCTTCGAGGACGTCGCCGGGGTCGAGGGGTCGAAGGTCGAGCTCGAGGAGATCATCGCCTTCCTGCGCGAGCCGAAGAAGTTCACGCGCCTCGGCGGTCGTATTCCGAAGGGCGTGCTGTTGATCGGCCCGCCGGGCACCGGCAAGACCTTGCTCGCGCGCGCGGTCGCCGGCGAGGCCGGCGTTCCCTTCTTCTCCATCTCCGGCTCCGACTTCGTCGAGATGTTCGTCGGCGTCGGCGCCTCGCGCGTGCGCGATCTCTTCCTCCAGGGCAAGAAGAACGCGCCCTGCATCATCTTCATCGACGAGATCGACGCGGTCGGGCGGCACCGCGGCGCCGGTCTCGGCGGCGGTCACGATGAGCGCGAGCAGACGTTGAACCAGCTCCTCGTCGAGATGGACGGCTTCGAGAGCAACGAGGGCGTGATCATGATCGCGGCCACCAACCGGCCCGACGTGCTCGACCCGGCGCTGCTCCGGCCCGGCCGCTTCGACCGGCGCGTGGTCGTGCCCCGGCCGGATCTGCGCGGCCGCCTCGCGATCCTGAAGGTCCACACCAAGCGCGTGAACCTCGCGAGCGACGTCGACCTCGAGGTGATCGCGCGCGGCACGCCGGGTTTCGTCGGCGCCGATCTCCAGAACCTGGTCAACGAGGCGGCGCTGCTCGCGGCGCGCCGCGACGCGCAGCAGGTTCACCGCATCGACTTCGAGAACGCGAAGGACAAGGTCATCCTCGGCACCGAGCGCAAGAGCCTGATCATGAGCGAGGAGGACCGTCGCGCGACGGCCTACCACGAGGCGGGCCACGCGCTCGTCGCGCTGCTCTCGCCGCACGCCGACCCGGTGCACAAGGTCACCATCATCCCGCGCGGCATGGCGCTCGGCGTGACGTGGACGATGCCGGTCGAGGACCGCTACGGCCTGAACCGCGACCAGATCGTCGCGCAGATCCGCCACGCGATGGGCGGACGCGCGGCCGAGGACGTCGTCTTTGGCCAGTTCAGCACGGGCGCCGCCAACGATCTCAAGCAGGCGACGCAACTCGCCCGCCGCATGGTCTGCTCCTACGGCATGAGCGACCGCATCGGACCGGTCTCCTTCGCGGAGGACGAGCACGACGTGTTCCTCGGCCGCGACTTCGTTCAGCGCAAGGACTACAGCGAGAAGAAGGCCGAGGAGATCGACGAGGAGGTGTCGCGGCTGCTGCGCTCGCTCTACGCCGAGGCGCGTCAGCTGCTCGCCGACCACCGCGACGCGCTCGACCGCATCAGCACGGCGCTGCTCGAGCGCGAGACGCTCGAGTCCGAGGAGCTGAAGCTGCTGGTCGAGGGCAAGCCGCTGCCGGTGCTGCCGCGTCCGGCCACGACGGCCAAGACGGATTCCCACCCCCCGCGCGAGCGCGCTCCGGCGGGAGCCTCGGGCGGATTCCGAGGAGACAAGCTTCCCGACCCGGAGCCGGTGCCCGGATAGGAGGGGTCGTGGAGCCGTCGGCGCTCTTCCCGCGCGATCGCGCCACGATCCTCGGGGTGCTGAACGTCACTCCCGACTCCTTCTCGGATGGGGGGCGGCTGTGGAGCGGCGCGCGCGCGGACGTGGCAGCCGCGGTCGACGCGGCGGCGGCTCTGCTTCGCGACGGGGTGCATGCGCTCGACGTGGGCGGCGAGTCGACGCGCCCGGGCGCGCGCGAGGTCGCGGCCGTCGAGGAGACCTCGCGCGTGGCTCCGGTGATCGAGGCGCTCGCCAAGCGCTTCGATGCGCCGATCTCGATCGACACGCGCAAGCACGAGGTCGCGCAGGCCGCGCTCGACGCGGGCGCGAGCCTCGTCAATGACGTGTCGGGCCTGCGCCACGACCCGGCGCTCGCCGGCGTGGTGGCGCGCG
>DATKND010000023.1:0-23190 GCA_035541475.1 Myxococcota bacterium
TGTAGATGCCCTCGCTGATCACCGCGAGCTTGGTGAGCGCGAGCACCTGGTAGAAATCGATCGCGTCGACGTCGCGGCCGCTCGCCTTCGCGTAGGCCTCCGTCAGCTCCGCGCGCGTGAAGAAGCCGGGCTGCGCGCTGATGGCGGTCGCCTCGACGCCGCCCGCGGCCTGCTCGCCGGCCTCGGTCCAGTAGATGAGCGTGTAGCCGAGGTCGGCGAGCGGATCGCCGAGCGTCGCCATCTCCCAGTCGAAGACCGCGACGACGCGACCGGGATCGCGCCGGTCGAGCGCCATGTTGCCGAGGCGATAGTCGCCATGGACGATCGTCGCGGGCGGCGACGTTGGCAGCGCGCGCGCGAGCCGCGCGAGCAGCTCCTCGATCTCCGGCAGCGGCGCGGTGCGATTCGCCTCCCACTGCTTCGACCAGCGCTCGACCTGGCGCGCGAGGTAGCCGTCGGGGCGGCCGAAGTCCGCGAGCCCGACCGCGCGCGCGTCGACCGCGTGGAGGGCCGCGAGCGTGTCGACGAGCGCCTGGCTGATGCGGCGCCCGTCCTCGGGTCCGCGCAGGAAGCCCTCGGGCACGCGGTCCTGGAGCACGACGCCATCGCGAAACTCCATCACGTAGAAGGGAACCTCGTTGACGCTCGGGTCCTCGCACAGGGCGAGCGGCCGCGCGACCGGCACGTCGGTGTCGGCGAGCGCAGCGAGCACGCGATACTCGCGGCGCATGTCGTGCGCGGTCGCGATCACGTGGCCGAGCGGAGGACGGCGCAAGGCGAAGTCGCGCGCGCCGGCGCGCACGCGATAGGTGAGGTTCGAGCGACCGCCGCTGATCAGAGCGAACTCGACGGGCGGCGCCGCGCCCGGCACGCGCTCGAGCACGAAACGCGTGACGCGCTCTCGGTCGATGCCGGGCAGCTCGCTCACGTCGGCCACGTTACCATCACGCCTTTCTGATCTCCGCTCGGCGAGTCCGTGCGATCTTCGCTCGGCTGCGCCTCGCTGCGCGCCGGACGGCTTGCTCGCTGCGCGCGCCTTCGGCGCTTGCGGGTTCAGTCTCCCCGCCGGACGGCCGATTCGTCGGCGGCGGAGGCGACTCGCGAAATGGAACGTCCGAAGATCGGCGAGCTGCTCGTCGCCGCCGGAGTGATCGAGCCGGACGTCCTCGAGACGGCGCTCGAGAAGCAGCGCGCGCAGGGTGGCGGGCGCCTCGGCGGGATCCTGGTGCGCATGGGCGTGCTCGACGAGGATCTGCTGGTGCGGACGGTCGCGCGCCAGCTCGAGCTGCCGGTCGCGTGGCTGCGCGGCAAGCAGGTCAAGCCCGAGGTGCTGTCGCAGCTTCCGCGCGAAATCGCGCTGCGCCACCGCTGCCTGCCCGTGATGATCGATCGCAAGGAACCCGAGACCTTGCTCGTCGCGATGGAGGATCCCTCCGACACCTCGGCGCTCGACGAGGTCGCGCTCGCCGCGGGACGCCCGGTGCGCGTCGTGCTCGCGGCGCCCTCCGAGCTCGACGACGCGCTCGCGCGTCACTACCCGGGCGAGCCGCCGCAGGAAGCGGAGAGCGAGGAGGAGCCGGAGCTGCTGCTGACCGACCCGCTCGGCGAGAGCGCCTCGGCCGGGCCCGAGCTGCGGCGCGTAGCAAGCGACGACGCGGAGCAGTCGCCGCTGCCTCCGCCCGATCCGCTCGATCTCGGAGGCGACTACGAGCCGGCGACGGTCAACCACGACGCGCCCGACGAAGCGGGCGCCGACGAGCCCGCGGGCGAGAGGGCGTTCGCCGGCGTCGATCTCGAGACCGATCCGCTGATGCCCGGTGTGGACGCCGCGCCGGCCGACCTCGATCAGGATCCCGCGCCCGCGCCGCACCGTGTGCGTCCCGGCCACCGTGCGCGCCCTGGCGACTCGCTCGACGATGCGATCGACGAGGTGCGCGGCGCGTCCGATCTCGCGCTCGATTCCGACGACGAGGAGCTCGCCCAGGACGAGGAACTCGCGCACGAGGCGCCGTCGCTCTTCGGCGACGATCCGCTCGAGGCGACACTGCCGCCACCGCCGCCGCGACCCGCGCGCGCGGATGCACTGCCGCGCGACCCTGAGCTGCGCGCGGTCGTGCTGCTGCTGATCGAGCGCGGCCTGGTCACGCGCGAAGAGGTCGCCGCGCGCCTGCGCTCACCGGATCGCGACGGCGACGTGAACGGTTGACACCCTTCCGGCAGGGCGTCACTCTGCGAAGCCCTCGCCGAACGGCGTCACGCGAGCCCGGGCCTCGAGCGGCCTCGCCACCTCAGAGGGGAACGATGCGGGTCGAGTACGCCTTCGAGCTGAGCCAGGTCGAGGTGCCTCGCTTCGCGGTCGAAGCGATCGAGGGCATCGGCAAGCTCTTCTCGCTCGCGACCCTCGTCCTGAACGTGATCGACCAGAAGAAGAAGGTCGAGATCGTCTTCCACGGGCTCAATCCCGAGGACCCGGAGGCGAAGATCGCGGCCTTCCGCGAGATCATGGCCGGGTCCGCGCACGGACCTCCGCTCGAGTACGTCCTCGGCAACGGCGGCCACGTCCATGGCTCTTCCAGCTACTTCCGCTGGCTGACCATCGGGCCTCGCTAGAACGGATCTCCGTTCACCTTCGGCGCTTGCGGCGGGAAAACACCGCGCATCTTCGGCATTGACGCACGGGACCGCCTTCGTATATTCGCGCACCCCTGCGAACCGAAGCGGTCGCCGCGGGTTCTCTTGTGGCCGACCGTCGGGTCTCGACCCGCTCCCTCCTTCGAGGCCCGCTCCACTCCGCAGTCGCCCCCGCGAACGGCATTCCCTGCCCGAGGAACCCAGCGATGATCGAGGCCCAGTCGCTCACCAAGCGCTACGGCGAGGTGCTCGCCGTGGACTCGGTGTCGTTCAAGGTCGAGCGCGGCGAGGTGGTGGGCTTCCTCGGCCCGAACGGCGCCGGCAAGACCACCACCATGCGCATGCTGACTGGCTTCGTCCCGCCGACCGACGGCACCGCCTCCATCGCGGGCCACGACATCTTCACGGATCCGCTCGCCGCGCGTCGCGCGGTCGGGTACCTGCCCGAGACGCCGCCGCTCTACCCGGAGATGACCGTGACGAGCTACCTCCGCTACGTCGCGGCGATCAAGGACGTGCCGCGCGCGCGGCGGCGCGAGGCGATCGAGCGCGCGCTCGAGCGCTGCGCGCTGACCCAGGTGCGCGGGCGCGTGATCGGCACGCTCTCGAAGGGCTTCCGCCAGCGCGTCGGCCTCGCGCAGGCGATCGTGCACGACCCGCCCGTGCTGATCCTCGACGAGCCGACCGTCGGCCTCGACCCGGTGCAGATCGGCGAGATCCGCGGACTCATCGCCGAGCTCGCCTCGGGCAGCGGCGAGAGCCAGCACACGGTCGTGCTCTCGACCCACATCATGGCCGAGGTCAGCGCGATCTGTCGCCGCGTCATCATGATCAACGAAGGCCGCAAGACCGTCGACGAATCGCTCGACGACCTGAAGCGCGAGGGACGCAGCCTCGAGTCGCTCTTCGCGCGCGAGACCGGCAGCGAGACGCCGGCGGCGGCGGGGGCGTCGCAGTGAGGCACATCCCCACCGTCGCCGCGCGCGAGCTGCGCTCGCTCTTCGTCTCGCCCGTTGCCTACGTCGTGATGTCGCTCTTCTGTGTGCTCGCCGGGCTCTTCTTCGTGATCGGCGTTGCGGCCTTCGATCAGTACGTCCGGCAGCTGATGCAGTTCCAGCTCTTCGACGAGCTCCAGAAGCAGAACCTCAACGACCAGCTCATCTCCGGCTTCTACGACACGATGGCTGTGATCCTGTTGATGCTGACGCCCGCCGTGACGATGGGCCTGTTCGCGGCGGAGAAGACCAACGGCACGCAGGAGCTGCTGCTCACCAGCCCGCTCACGATGTGGGACATCGTGCTCGGGAAGTTCTTCGGCGCGGCGGCCTTCGTCGCGCTGCTCGTGGCCTTCGTCGGACTCTTCCCGGGACTCCTCTTCGTGTATGGAGATCCCGAGGTCGGGAAGACGATGTCCGGCCTGATCGGCCTGCTGCTCGTCGGCTGGACCTACACCGCGCTCGGCTGCTTCGCCTCCTCGCTGACGCGCAGCCAGATCGTGAGCTTTCTGATCTCGGTCGTGCTGCTCTTGACTCTGCTGCTCCTCCCCGCGATCTCGGACCTCAACGTGATGGGCGAAGCCGAGGGTCTGGGCTCGGCACTGCGCTGGCTCTCCACCGGACAGCACTTCCAGCAGCTGCTGAAGGGCCTCGTCGACACGTCGGACCTCGCATACTTCGCGGTCATGATCGGCAGCGTGCTGCTGCTGACCAAGGCGTCCGTCGAGTCGGTGCGCTGGCGCTAAGGGGAGGGCCTGTGACGGGATTGCCTTCGCTGCTCCTGGCCCTCGGCCTGGTGGGGTTCGCCTTCGGCCTGCTCTCGCTGGTGCTCGGGCTCTTCAGCGGCACCTTGCTCTCCTCGGACATCGGCTGGATCGCCACGAACCTCGTCCTCGGCGTAGCGCTGCTGCTCACCGCGCTCGTCCTCAACTGGAGCACCTTGCGCCAGCGCATGAGCTCGGGCGAGGCGCGCCGCGCCGGGCGCTACGGCAGCAGCGCGATGGTCGGCACCCTGGTCGCGATCGCGATCCTCGGCATGCTCGGCTTCCTCTCCACGCGCTACTCGAAGAAGTTCGATTGGACCGAATCGGGGATCCACACGCTCTCGGATCAGTCGCAGAAGGTGCTCTCCGGCCTCGACCAGGACGTCCAGGTGCTCGCGCTCGTCGCGAAGGTCGACGCCGAGCCGGTGCACGCGGTGCTCGACAAGTACGCGGACGCGAGCTCGCGCTTCAAGGTCGAGTACGCGGACCCGAACGTGCGGCCGGGGCTGCTCGAGAAGTACGGCATCCAGCCTACCGAGCTCGGCCACGCGCTGGTGCGGATCGCGATCGGCGGCGAGTCGGTGAAGGTGACCGAGCTGACCGAGGAGAAGATCACCAACGCGATCGTGAAGCTCTCGCGCACGGGCCAGAAGAACGTCTACTTCCTCGAGGGCCACGGCGAGCGCCCGATCGATGGCGAGCCGGGCGCCGGGCGCGACGGCTACGCGCGCGCCGCCGAGGCGCTGCGGGACGAGAACTACAACACGAAGACCCTGCTGCTGGCGTCGACGGGCGAGGTGCCGGCCGACGCGAACGTCGTGATCGTGGCCGGCCCGCGGCGCCCGATGCTGCCGGAGGAGACCAAGGCGCTCGAGGCGTACCTCGCGCGCGGCGGCGCGCTGCTCGCGATGGTCGATCCGCGCGTGCACACGGAGTTCGTGCAGAAGCTCGCGGGCTGGGGCGTCGAGCTCGGCGACGACGTGGTGATCGACCGCACGCTCGCGCTCTTCGGCCGCGCCATGAGCCCCTTCGCGGGCAGCTACGACTCGAACCACGAGATCACGCGCGGCATCCACGACCCGACGCTCTTCCAGGAGGTGCGCAGCGTGAAGGCGGGCCCAGGCTTCACGCCGATCGTCTTCACGGGGGACGAATCCTGGGCCGAGCGCAACCTCGCGATGCTCGACAACGAGGGCAAGGCGGCGCTCGACGACGGCGATCTGAAGGGCCCCGTGCCGGTCGGCGCGGCGGGGCGGCCGAATCTGCCCGCGGATGTGGCGCCGCCGGCGGAGCCCGCCAAGGCCGACGGCGCGAACGCGACACCGCCGAAGAAGGACCCGCGCCTCGTCGTCTACGGCGACGCCGACTTCGCCGACAACGAGTTCATCGACGCCTACAGCGACCGCAACCTCTTCGTGAACAGCGTCAACTGGCTGATCGGCGACGTCGAGGCCATCTCGATCCGCCCGGCACAGTCGCGCGCCTCGCGCTTCCAGCTGACCGCGGAGCAGTTCCGCTCCATCCGCTCGCTCTCACTCTTCGTGCTGCCGGAGTTGATCGCGGTGCTCGGCGTGTTCACCTGGTGGTCGCGCCGGCGCGCGACGCCGCGCTAGTCCGATGAACCCGCGGAACACCGGCATCCTGCTGCTCGTGGCCGCGGCGCTCGGGGCCTTCATCTACTTCTACGAGGTCCGCGGCGCCGATTCGCGCCGCGAGGCCGCGGAGCGCGAGAAGCGCCTGTTCGCGGGCGTCGAGCAGAGCGCGATCGAGTGGATCGCGCTCGCGCCGCCGGCCGGCGCGCCGTCGCGCGTCGAGCGGCGCGAGGGCGCGTGGCGGATGGTCGAGCCGGTCGACTTCCCGGCCGACAGCTTCGCGGCCGACAACCTCGCCTCGACGCTCGCCTCGCTCGGCAGCGAGAGCGTGCTCGAGGATCCCGGGCCGCCGGAGGAATACGGCCTCGCCGACGGTGCGCGCGTGGTGCGCTTCTCTGCGGGCGGGAAGGAGCACGAGCTACGCCTCGGCAAGGACTCGCCGGTCGGGCAGAACACCTATGCGTCGACCGGCAGCGGCGCGATCTACACGATCGCGCGCTACAAGGCGGCGAGCTTCGACAAGAAGACGGACGACCTGCGCGACAAACGCGTCCTCGACTTCGACCGCGAGTCGATCCGCCGCATCGTCGCGTCGTGGCCGGGCGGGCACGTCGTCCTGGAGCGCGAGAAGCCGGCCGCGCCCGAGGCGAAGAACGCCGAGGCGGACGCGAAGCCTGAGGCGCCCGCGCAGCCGGGCTGGCGCCTGGTCGAGCCGATCGCCGCGCGCGCCGACGACGAGGCGGTCGGCGAGATGCTCTCCGATCTCTCGCTGCTGCGCGCCGAGGGCTTCGTCGACGATCCGCCGCCCGACGCCGCGGCGGGGCTCGCGCCGCCGGCCTTCGAGATCGCGCTGGAGGCGCCCGCGCAGGGCGAGGGGGCCGAGCCTCGCGTGTTCCGGCTCGCGATCGGCGCGAAGCGCGACAACGATCTGCGTCTGGCGCGCGGCGCGCAGAAGTCGCTCTATACGATTCAAGCTGCCCGCTACGAATCGCTTCCGCGCGACGTGATGGCGTACCGCTGGAAGCAGCTCGCGCATTTCGACCTCGCCGATGCGCACGCCGCCGACTTCTTCTACCAGGCGCCGAAGGGCGATCCGGTCGTGATCCACGCGGAGCGCGGCGACAAGGGCTGGACCTCGACACCGGAGTCGTTCGCCGCCGGGAAGCTCGACGCGGCGCTCGCGGCGCTCTCGCACCTGAAGGCCGCGCAGATCGTCGCGGACTCGATGGAGGAGCCGAAGCTCCGCAAGCTCGGTCTCGCGCCGCCGAACGCGGTCGTGACCGTGTTCGGCAAACGGCCGGAGGGCGAGAAGGCCGCCGGCGGCGAGAAGTCCGCCGAGGGCGCGAGCGAGCCGCCGCTGCCCGTGCTCGCCGAGGTGCAGTTCGGCAACACCGAGGGCTCCGAGTGGATCGAGGCGCGCGCGGCCGGCGATCCGACCATCTACCGGCTCGCCTACTCCCTCGCCGAGCAGCTGCCCGTCTCGCTCGACGCCTTCCGCAACCGCTTCCGCGGCGAGGAGGCGCCGGCAGCGCCGGCGCAGGAGCCGAAGCCCGAGCCCGACGAGAACGAGGACTTCCCGCCCGCGGGCCAGGAGTCGCCCTAGCGGCTCCTCTCAAGGAGCGCGCATCCGCTTCCGATACTCCCGTTGGGGCCGCGCTCGGTCTCGGGGGAATCGGTGGCGCGAACGAGTACGAGGGTCGCGGCTTGCTTCGGGCTCGCGCTCGCGCTGTGCGCGCTCGCCTGCGCGACCCCGCCGACGGAGGACGAGCTCGACACCGAGCTACGTCAGATCGCCCGCGAGGTGAAGCCGCAGGGACAGCTCCGTATCGTGTCGATCCTCGCGGAGAGCCGCATGGACGCGTGGGCGAAGCTCGCGGCCGACCAGGCCGACGGCAAGGAGTCGGGACCCGCGCAGCCGGCGCGCCGCCTGCTGCGCGCGTTCGAGCGCGCCGACCGCTTCCGAGTGGCCGTCGTGACCGGCGGCCCCTACGCCGACTGGAACGAGCGCATGGTGCGCCAGGCGCTCGACGCCGTGAAGGACAAGCGCATGCCCGGGCTGACACTCATCTACGTGAGCCCCGAGCCGCCGTCGCCGGCGCTGCAAGCCGCGGTCGCGCGCGCCGGCAGCGCGCTCGTGCACCGGACCTTGCCGGAGCACGAGTAGCTCCCTTCGCTTTGCCGGGCCTTCGCTCGGCTGCTCCTCGCTGCGCGTCGGCCGATTGTTGTCGGCCTCCTTGCTAGTCGCCCTTCCGCAGCAGCTCGAGCATCGCCTCGTGGATCGCGCCGTTGCTGGCGACCGTCTCACGGCCGTCGCCGGAGGCGGGATTTCCCGCGAAGTCGCTGGTGCGCCCGCCCGCCTCCTCGACCATCAGATTCCCGGCGGCGACGTCCCAGGCGCGGAGCTTGAGCTCCCAGAAGCCGTCGAAGCGGCCGGCCGCGACGTAGCAGAGGTCGAGCGCGGCGCTGCCGTCGCGGCGCAGACCGCGCGCGCGTTTCACGAAGTTCGCGAAGTGGGCGATGTTGTCGTCGAGGCTGCGGTGCACGTCGTAGGCGAAGCCGGTCGCGAGCAGCGCCTTGCCGAGCTCGCGCACACCCGACACGCGAATGGGGCGTCCGTTGCGCGTGGCGCCGAGGCCTCGCGTGGCGGCGAAGAGCTCGTCGAGCAGCGGGTCGTAGACGACTCCGAGCTCCGCGCGCCCCTCGAGCTCGACGCCGATCGACACGCAGAACCGCGGATAGCCGTGGGCGAAGTTCATCGTGCCGTCGAGCGGGTCGATTACCCAGCGCCAGCTCGCGCCGGGCTTCTCCTCGCCGCCGCCTTCCTCGGCCAGGATCGCGTCGCGCGGTCGCGCGGCGCGGATGCGCTCGACGCAGAGCGCCTCGCAGGCGTGGTCGACCTCGGTCACGAGGTCGATCGACGCGCTCTTCGTGCGGACGGTGAGCTGCGTCTCGTAGCGCGCGCGCTGGATCGCGCCCGCCGCGCGCGCGATCTCCTCGGCGAGCGCGCGAAGGCCCTCGCGCTCGCTCAAGCGCCGACTCCGAGGCGGAAGAGCGCGCGCGCGTTGCGCGACGTGGCCTCCGCCACCTCGCCGACGGTGAGCCCTTTCGCCGCGGCGAGCGCCTCGCCGACCTGCGCCACACGCGCGGGCTCGTTGCGTCGACCTCGGTGCCCTTCGGGCGCGAGCAGCGGCGCGTCGGTCTCGACCAGCAGGCGCTCGAGCGGGAGCCCGGCCGCGATCGCGCGCAGCCCGCGATCCTTCTTGAAGGTCAGGATCCCCGAGAAGGAGACGTAGAGCTCCGCGCGCAGCGCGCGCAGGCCGTACTCCAAAGTGCCCGTATAGCAGTGGAGCACGCCCTCGATCTCGCCGCGCCCTTCGGAGCGCCAGATGTCCAGCAGCTCGTCATAGGCGTCGGGCCCGTCGCCGCGCACGTGGATCGACACCGGAAGGCGACGGGCGCGCGCGAGCGCGACCTGCTCCGCGAAGACCGCGCGCTGCACGTCGCGTGGAGAATTCATGTAGTGGTAGTCGAGGCCGGTCTCGCCGACGCCGACCACGCCCGGCCGGTCGAGCAGGCTCTCGAGCAGGCGGCGGCCCTCGTCGCCGTGGTCCTTCGCCTCGTGCGGGTGCACGCCGACCGTGGCGACGAGGCCAGGCTCCGCGTCGGCGAGCAGCGCGGCGCGCGGATTGCCCGCGAGCCCGTAGCCCGACCCGATCACGACGCACTGCTCGACGCCGGCGGCGCGCGCGCGCGCCAGCACCTCCGCGCGGTCGGCCGCGAACTCGTCGGCGCCGAGGTGGCAGTGGCTGTCGATCCACATCAGGCGGCGATCCCCGCCTGCAGGGCCAGCAGCGCGCGCTCGGCCACCATCTGCGGGTTCGCGTTGCGCTGCGCGAGCGTCTTGCGGCAGCCGGAGAGCGTGCGGAAGGCCTCGATCTCGCCGCGCAGCGGCGCCTGCTCGGCGGCGCGGCGCGCCGCGCGGCGGCGGAGCCAGGCCGACGCCGTATCGAGCAGCGCCTCGACGCGCGCGGCCGCCTGCGCACGACCTCCGCGGTACTCGTCCGCCCAGTCGAGCAGATCGGCGAGCGACGCGCGCTCGATCCGGTCGAGGCGTGCGACGATCTCGGCGCGCTCCTCGTCGGGCTCGGACTCCGTGGGCTCGGCCGGGAAGGCCACGCGCTGGCAGCGCGAGCGCAAGGTCGCGAGCAGGCTCGCGCGGCTCGCCGCCACGAGCACGAGCGTCGTGCCCTGCGGCGGCTCCTCCAGCAGGCGCAGCAGCGCGTTCTGCGACTCCTGGTTCATCCACTCGGCGTCGGCGATCACCGCGGTGCGGTGTCCGCCCTCACTGCTCCGCAATCGCAGCGCGTGCTGGAGCGCGCGCACCTGAGCGATCCGCACGCGCGTGTCGTCGGCGCCGCGCTCGACCCAGAAGAGATCGGGGTGGTCGCCGATGTGGCGCAGCAGCGGTCCCTGCTTGCCGCTGCCGTCGAGCGCGATCTCCTCGCGCTCGGTCGAGCGGCGGCACGACGCGCATGCGTCGCAGGGGCGCGGATCGGGGCCCGTGCAGACGCTGCCGCGCGCGAAGCGGCGCGCCTCCACGCGCGGCCGCTCGCCCGGGCCGGAGAGGAGATACGCCGTGTGCAGGCGTCGACTCGCGAGGGAGCGATCGAGCAGAGCGCGGTGGTCGTGCGCGCGGTCCAAGGCGCGCCGAGTCTACCGGGGTCGCCGGCACGCCGCGCGCCGCCTGCGCGCGCACGGCTGCGCAACCATGCGGTCAAGAGCCCCATCGTCACTTGCTTCTCAAGTCCCGGACCTCGCGGGCCGATGCGGCGGATGCGCTTTGTGCGGGGCAACCCGCGAACCAGAGGGGGATCCAATGGCGCGCTCTCCGTTCGGGGGCAAGAGTGAGGGAAACGGCGATTCGTTCTTCCGGCCTGCGACGCCGGCGCCGGGCGCGCCGTCGCCGGGCGGGCTGACGGCCTTCATCGATCAGGGCTCGGAGTTCGAGGGCAAGCTGTCCTTCAAGGACACGGTCCGCATCGACGGCCGCTTCCGCGGCGAGATCAGCTCGGAGAACACGCTGATCGTCGGCGAGAGCGGCGACATCGAGGCCAAGATCCGCTCGCGCACGGTCGCGGTGTCGGGCAACGTGCTCGGCGACGTCACGGCGACGCTCAAGGTGGTGGTCCACAAGACCGGCCGCATCGAGGGCAACATCGAGACTGAGTCGCTCGTGATCGAAGAGGGCGCGATCATCAACGGCGTGATCAAGATGGGCAAGGCGAGCGCGAAGGTGAAGCCGATCGACGCCGCGCCGCGCAAGCCGGAGGCGATGCCGCCGAAGGCCTAGCTACTTTTTCAATCGGAACACCACGTCGCCTTCGCGCACGCGCTGTTGCACCTGGAGACCGATGTGGTCTCCGGCGCGCGCGACCTCCACCTCGTCGTGCTCGAGCTCGATCCGCTCGACGCGCTGGTAGAAGTCCGTCGTGTGACCGCGCACGTGGACGGTGTCGCCGACGCGAAGCTCGCCGTGCTCGATCAGCACCGAGCAGGCGTGCGCGTGCGGCCAGAAGTGCGTCACCGCGCCGATGCGCTCGGGCTGGGCGGCGGCGACGGCGCCTCGCGCTAGCGGTGTCGCGGAGGACGGCGGGGCAGGCGCACGAGACTCGGTCTCACGCGCGGCTTCGGCTGCGGTCGCTCGCGCCCGATCCGAAGCAGCCGGACCGGCGGCGACGGACGGACGCTCGGGCGAAAAGGGCGGGTCTCCTCCGCCGGGCGCGAGACCGCGGGCCGCGCCACGTGCAGCGCCGGAGCCTGCCGCGCGGGAGCCTGCGGCGGAACACCGCCGCGCGGCGTGCGCTTCGCCGCGGGACGCGACACCGGCTTGCGAACGCCGCGCCGCGCCGACGTCTTGCGGGCGGTCGTCTTCCGGGCGGGACGCCGGCTGCTGGTCTTGCGCGCGCCCTTGCGAGCGCCGGCCTTGCGCCGCGCCTTCTTGCCGCGCGCCCTCGCCGCGCCGGCTCGACGCACGCTCTTCTTCTTGCGCCGCACCTTCTTCGAGCCGCGCGCCGCCGGCTTGCGGGCGCGTTTGCGCGCCGCCTTCTTGCGAGCCGCCATCTCTCCCTCCCTGCACGCGCGCACCGGCGTGCGGCCGGATTCTAAGCAGCCCGGGAATCGCCGGTCAACGCGGGCAAGGCTTGCCGAGCGAAGGCCGGTAGCCCGAGCGCGAGCGAATAGCGAGCGCGAAGGTCCGGCAAGAGGGTGTCGCGCAGGCGGCGTTGCTAGCCTCGCGCGCCATGCGCGTCGCGGTCAGGCTCTTCGGCGCGGTTCGCGAGGCGGTCGGCGAGAAGGAGCTGTCGGTCGAGCTGCCGGAGGGCGCGTCTCTCGGCGACCTGCGCCGCCTGTTGGCCGGGCGCCACGCGATCTTCCATGCGTTCGGGGATCGCCTCGCCGCGTCGATCAACCGGGAGGTCTCGCCCGGCCGGACACCGCTCCGAGACGGCGACGAGGTGGCCTTCCTGCCTCCGGTCTCCGGTGGCGCCGGGCGCTGCTGGATCAGCGATCAGCGCCTCGACGTCGGCGCCGCGATCGCGCGCGTCTCCGGACCCGGCATGGGCGGCATCGTCACCTTCATCGGCACCGTGCGCGATCACGCCCGCGGCCACGCGATCCGGCACCTCGAGTACGAGGCCTACCCCGAGATGGCCGTGCGCGAGATGGAGAAGATCGCCGACGAGGCTTCGCGTCGATGGCCGGAAACGCGCGTCGCGATCGGCCACCGCTCGGGGCATCTCGAGATCGGGGAGATCGCCGTGGTGGTCGCGGCGGCGGCGCCGCACCGCGCGGAGGCCTTCGCCGCCTGTCGCTTCGCGATCGACAGCTTGAAGCAGACCGTGCCGATCTGGAAGAAGGAGTTCTCGGTCGACGGCGAGCACTGGGTGGACGATCGCCCGTGAGCGAGCCCTCGCCGCGCGACTCCGCGCACCTTCACCGCCGCCACGCCGCGCGCTCCGTGCCGACCGCCGTCGTGACCGTGAGCGACACGCGCACGCCGGAGACCGACACGGGCGGCGCCTGCGCGGCCGATCTGCTCCTGCAAGCGGGACACCCGGTGCCGCTCCGCGAGATCGTCGCGGACGACGCGGCCCGCATCGCGGACGCGCTGCGGCGCGCGCTCGCGCGCGACGACGTCGGCGCCGTGGTGCTGACGGGTGGAACGGGAGTGTCGCCGCGCGACGTCACACCCGAGGCCGTCGCGCCGCTGCTGGAGCGCGAGCTGCCAGGCTTCGGCGAGCTCTTCCGCGCGTTCTCGTACCAGGAGATCGGGTCGGCGGCGCTGCTCTCTCGCGCGCTGGCCGGAGTCGCGGAGCGCAAGCTCGTCTTCGTGCTGCCGGGCTCGCGCGCCGGCGTGCGGCTCGCCCTCGAGAAGCTGGTGCTGCCGGAGCTCGGGCATCTCGCCGCCGAGGTGGCGAAGCGCGCCTGAGCGCGCGCTCGTGTAAAGCGGCCGGACGCCGGATCCGAAAAGAGGTCGATGCGCCGCGTGAAAGCCTGGGGCCTCGCCATCGCCGCGATGGTCGCGCTCGCGGTCCTGGCAGCCGACCAGACCCGCGTGTGGGTGGACGAGCGCGGCGTCACGCACCTCACGAACGACCCCGACGCGCCGCCCGCCGCGCACACGGCCGCGGGTCCCGACGAGCTCGAGTCGTTGTGGCAGGGGCCGCTCGGCGACGAGCCTCCGGTGCAGAGCGGCGGCGATCGCGAGGAGGAGCGCACGCGCCGGTTGCTCGAGGGAGCCGTCGCGGATCTGCGCCGCGGCGAGAATGCGCGCGCGGCCGTCACTCTCGAGTCGATCCTGCGTGACCACCCGACGCGGCCCGAGCCGCACTGGTACCTCGCGATGCTCGACCGCCATCGCGGTCGCTACGACTCGGCCGAGTCGCATCTGCGCGCCTTCCTCGCGGCGAGCGGCGACGACCTCGACAGCTGGCGCGCGTCGGCACAGCGGCGGCTTGCCGAGCTCGACGACGAGCGGCGCGCGAGCGATCCGTCGCGCGCGAGCGACCCGGACGGCTGGAGCACGCGCGCCGGGGCGAACTTCCGCCTGACGATCGATCCTGCGCTCGGCGCGGGCGCGGCGGGCTTCGCCGACACCGTCCTGCTGTATCTCGAGCAGGCGCGCGAGGCGGCGCTCGCGCGCCTCGGCGCCGCGCCCGACGAGCCGATGAGCGTCGTGCTCTACGGCCGCGCCGCCTACGACCGCGCCTACAACGATCGCTTCTCGTTCCGCACCGTCGGCTTCTTCGATGGGCAGATGCACGTGGTGTCGGCGGCGCATCCGGCCGGCGAGCTGCGCGCGCTGATCTTCCATGAGTACGTGCACGCGGTCTTCCGGAGCCTGACGGGCGGCGATCAGCCCTACTGGCTCAACGAGGGGCTCGCGGAGCTCTCCGAGCGGGAGTCGCGCGCGCAGCCGGGTCTCACGCGCACGGAGCGCTCGCTGCTGCACCGGCGGCAGCAGGCGGGGGCGTGGATCTCGCTGCGCCGGCTCGCGCCGAACTTCGCCGGGCTCTCCGACGAGGAGGCACGCGCGGCCTATCTCCAGGCCGCCGCCGCGGCGAGCTGGATCGAGGCGCACAGCGATCGCGAGGCGCGCGGCAAGCTGCTCGGGCTGCTCGGCCAGGGCCGCAGCGACGACGAGGCGCTGCGCGCCGCGCTCGGCCTCGACACCGCGGCGATCGAGGCCGAGCTCCAGCGCGACATCGCTTCTGAATTTGCGTCCGCAAGCACCCGCGCAGCGGGTGCGCGCAGCCAGCCGCAGGCGCGCTAGAGGAGCCCCTCGTCCTGCAGCCGCGACGCTTCGAGCAGCAGCTGCGTGACGGTCGCCTCGATGGTCCGCGTCGGCGGCACGGCGCCTTGCTCGAAGCCGAAGCGACCGGTGTCGGCGTTCACCAGCGCGACGGCCGCGTCGAAGCCGACCTGGCCCTTCGTCTGCGCGTGCACCGGGTCGCCGCGCTGGAGCCAGAGCCGTCCGCTCGAGCCGTCGGAATCGATCTGGAGGACGCCGGTCTTGCGGCCGAGCTCGAGGATCTGGAGCACCGCGAAGGCGGGGATCTCCGCGAGCTCGCCGCGGAATGCCGGAGCGCTCGTGCTGCGCTCGACGAAGAGCGTCTGCGCCTCCTCGCCGGGCTCCGGCACCAGGCCGGGGTCCGCCTCGACCACGCAGAAGACGATCTCCTGCGAGCCGATCTCGAGTCGGTCGCCCGGACGCAGCAGGTGCTCGTCCACGCGCGCGCCGTTCACCCAGGTGCCGTTGGTGCTGACGAGGTCCTGCACGGTGTAGCGGCCGGACTCGCACACGATCTTCGAGTGTCGCCGCGACGTGTCGGGATCGGCGAGGCGGAGATCGGCCTCGCGGCTGCGGCCGATGATGACGCTGCCGTCGGCCGGCAGCGTGATCGGCGGCTGCGGCGGGGCGAAGAGCATCGCGGTGCGGGCCATCGACCCATTCGGTCGGCCGCGCGCGCCCTCTCCTTTACGACTTGCGCGCGAAAGGGCCTTCGGCGGGCCCCTTGGGGCTCAGGCGCGCGTGCGGATCTCGAAGCAGAGCAGGCCCTCGGGCGCCTCGTCGCGCAGATCGACCCGCTCGACCCGCGCCGAGGGCGGTCCGCGCCGCACGAAGTCGGCGAGCGCGGCGACCGCCTCGGGCGACCCCTCGAACACGGCCTCGACCGCGCCGTCCGCGCAGTTGCGGACCCAGCCGGCGACGCCCTGGAGGTGCGCCTGCTCGGCGGTCGCGCCGCGGAACCAGACTCCCTGCACGCGACCGTGCACGCGGGCCCGCACGCGCACGCGCGCGCCCGCGTCACTCATCGCGCGGTGCGGCGTAGTACTCGAAGTCGACGAGGTTCTGCTTCAGGTAGTCGCGCAGGCGGTTCACGATGCGCGCCTCGAGCTGGCGGATGCGCTCGCGCGAGACGCCGAGCTCCTCGCCGAGCTCGGCCAGCGTCTTCGGCTCGTCGGCCAGCACGCGCTCCTCGATCAGCTTGCGGTCGCGCGCGTCGAGACCCTCGGCGAACTCGCGCACCTTGCCGAGGAAGACGCGACGCAGCTCGGCGTCGGCGACGTTCTGCTCCGCGGACGACTCGCCGCCCGAGATGTAGTCGCCGACCTCGGCGCGCGTCGGCTCGTCGCGGTGGGCCGGCGCGTTGAGCGAGAGGTCGCCCTCGGAGAGGCGCTGGTCCATGTCGACCACGTCCGCCTCGCTCACGTCGAGGCGCTCGGCCAGCATCCGCGGCTCGATCTCGAAGCCCTTGCGCTCGAGCTCGCGCTTCTCCTTGTTCAGCCGGAAGAAGAGCTTGCGCTGCGCGCGCGTCGTGCCGAGGCGCACGATGCGGAAGTTGTCGAGGATGTACTTCAGGATGTAGGCGCGGATCCAGTAGGCGGCGTAGGTCGAGAGCTTGACGCCCTGGTACGGGTCGAAGCGCTGCACCGCCTCCATGAGTCCCACGTTGCCGCTCTGGATCAGGTCGAGGACGTTGACCCAGGCGCGGCGGTACTCCATCGCGATCTTGACGACGAGCCGCAGATTCGCGAGCACGAGCTGACGCGCCGCCTCGACGTCCTGCTGCTCGACCCAGCGCTGCGCCAGCCGCTGCTCGTGCTCGCGGTCGATCGGCGCGTGGCGCGCGAGCTCGGCCATGTAGGCCGAGAGCGTGTCGACGCGGCCGATCGAGCGTTCCTGCGACCTCGTCGCAGGCGCGGGCGTGCGCGGCTCCGGGACGGCCGGGAGGACCTCGGGGCTGCGAGGGGGGTCCGCCATCAGCCGAGCCAGGGTAGCGGAGCGCGTCGCGCGGGCGGCGCGCTCCGCCGGCTCGTCACTGCTTGTGGAACGTGCGGATGTACGCGATCAGATCGGCGTACTGCGCGTCGGTGAACGACGGCCAGGGCGCCATCATGGGAGAGCCGCCGAACGCGGCCGCACCCTTGCTGATCACGTTCTTCAGATCCGCGTCGGTGCCGGTCTTGCCGTCCTTGTCCGTGTCGAACTTGAACTCGGCCTTCGTGAAGTCCCGAGGGGGGCCGAGGGGCGGCTTCAAGGTCGAGCCGACCGGTCCATCGCCCTTCCCGCTGTCTCCGTGACACGAGGCGCAGTTGGTGGTGAAGAGCGTCTTGCCCGCCGCCGCGTTGCCCGCCGCGGACGCGGCGAGTGGTGCGAGCAGGGCCGAGGCGGCGAGCGCCACGGCGAGATCTCGGAGCGTGGTCATCATGAGCGCAATTCTCCATCGGGTTGTTGACGACACCGACTCGTGGGAGCCGGGAAGAAATTCGGATCGAAGGAAGACAGGGAGGTCGAAGGAAGGAAGGGAGGGATGCGAGGGTCGCGAGGGTAAGTCAGCACCGCCGGGAGCGGCAAGCGACGCGAGGGACGTGGGATCAGCGCTTCAGCGCAGCCGGATCCCAGTTGCGTAGCAACTCGACCAGCAAGCGCACGCCCACTCCCGTCGCGCCCTTGCGCTGGATCGGACCCGGCTTGCTCGTCCACGCGGTGCCCGCGATGTCGAGGTGTACCCACGGCGTGTCGCCGACGAAGTGCCAGAGGAAGGCGGCGGCGGTCGACGAGCCGGCCGGACGCCCGCCCGTGTTCTTGATCTCCGCGATCTCGCTGCGGATCTCCTCCTTGTGCGCGTCGAGCAGCGGCATCGGCCAGACGCGCTCGCCCGTCGCGTCGCCCGCCGCGCGCACGAGCTCGACGAGCTTCGGGTCGTTGCCGAAGGCTCCCGACGCCCAGCCGCCGAGCGCGACCACCATCGCGCCTGTCAAGGTGGCGAGGTCGATGATCGCATCCGGCTTCCAGGTCGTGCGCGCGTAGTGCAGGGCGTCGGCCAGTACGACGCGGCCCTCGGCGTCGGTATTCAGCACCTCGATCGTCTTGCCCGCCATCGTGGTGACGACGTCGCCGGGTCGGTAGGCGGTGGCGCTCGGCATGTTCTCGGCCGCGCCGATCACGCCGACGACCGGCGTCGATAGCTTGAGCAGCGCGGCGGCGCGCAAGGTCCCGATCACGGCCGCCGCGCCCGACATGTCGTGCTTCATCTCGTCCATGCCCGCGGAGGGCTTGATCGAGATGCCGCCCGAGTCGAACGTGATGCCCTTGCCGACCAGCGCGACCGGCTTGCGCGCGCGCCCCCGCGCGGACTTCGGGCGGTACTCGATCGCGATCAGACGCGGCGGGTTCGCGCTGCCGCCGCCGACCGCCAGGATCCCGCCCATCCCGAGCCGCTTCATCGCCGGGACGTCGAGCACGCGCACGCGCAGGCCGAGCTCGCGCGCGAGCCTGCGCACCTCGTCCGCGAGCACCGCCGGCGAGAGCGCGTTGGCCGGGAGGTCGGAGAGGCGTCGCGCGAGATTCTGCGATTCGGCCACGACGATGCCGGTCTGTGCCGCGGCGCGCGCCTCGCGCAGCGCGGCGCCGCGCGAGAGCAGCAGCGAGAGCGACGCCACGCGCCCCGGCGTGTCCTCGCCGTTCTTGCGGTAGTCGCCGAAGCGATAGCCGGCGAGTAGCGCGCCCTCCGTGAGCGCCTGCACCGCCGCCGCATCGCTCGCGACTTCGGGCAGGGCGAGCGCCACGCGCGCCGCGCGGCGCCGGCTCGCCTCGCGCACGCAGCGGCCGGCGAGCTGTCGCAGCCCGTCGCGATCGAGCTTCGCCGCGTCGCCGGTGCCGAGCAGCAGCACGCGCTTCGCGCGCAGCCGGCGGTCGGGATAGACGAGCAGACTCTGATCCGGCTTGCCCTGGAAGTCTCCGCTCGCGACGGCGGCCTGGATCTGTCCGCGCGTCGCGCGATCCGCACTCACGAGCGCGGCGGGAAGTCGAGCGCCCTTGCGCTCGAGGCGCGCGACCGGCAGTGCGAGCAGATCCGCGCCCGCCTGTGCGGGGCTGCGCGCGTCGATCGTGATCTTCATCACTCCATTCCCTTCGAATCGCTGTTGCCCGGATGGGCATGGGCTCCTAGACTCGCGCGCCGCGTCTATCCGGACGCGCTTCGACACGAGAGAATGTGATGGGCATCCTCGTCGGGACGGCGTCGGGGGGACGTCTCGCGGGACTCGATGCGCTGAGTCTCGTCTGGCAGGCGAGCTGGCTGGTTCAGCTGGTGCTGCTCTGCCTGGTCCTCTTATCGATCTTCTCCTGGGCCGTCATCTTGTTCAAGTCGCGCGAGCTCCGGCGCGCGCAGCAGGATAGCGAGGCATTCCTCGAGGTCTATCACGAGGGATCGCTCGAGCAGGCCTACGACGCGGCCCGCGATCTCGATCGCAGTCCGCTTGCGGCGGTGTTTCTCTCGGCGCACGTCGAGCTGAAGCGGCTCGCGCGCGCGAGCGGGAAGGCGCTGACGCCGACGCGCACCAACATCGACGTGCTCGCGCGCAACCTCGGCTGGACCGGCTCGCGCGAGAGCCTGCGGCTCGAGCGCGGCTTCGGCTTCCTCGCGACGACGGGCAGCTCCGCGCCCTTCATCGGCCTCTTCGGCACCGTGGTCGGCATCATCAACGCCTTCGAGAACATCGGCCAGGCCGGATCGGCGAGCCTCGCGGTCGTGGCGCCCGGCATCGCCGAAGCGCTGATCGCGACCGCCGTCGGTCTGTTCGCCGCGATCCCCGCGACCATCTTCTACAACATCTTCGTGGGTCGGCTGCGCGGCATCACGGCGGCGATCGACCTCTTCATCGCCGAGTACGAGGGCGACCTGCGGCGCATGGCGGCCGCGGACGAGGGCTAGGCGTTGGGCGCGCAGAGGCAGGGCGGCCAGCAACGTCCGCTCTCCGAGATCAACGTCACGCCGTTCGTCGACGTGTCGCTCGTGCTGCTGATCATCTTCATGGTGACGGCGCCGATGCTCCAGCAGGGACTCGAGGTCGATCTCCCGAAGACGAACACGCAGAACATCCGCCTGAAGAAAGAGCCGCTCGTGATGACCGTCCGCAAGGACGGCAAGATCTTCCTCGCGCGACGAGAGATCCCGCTCGACGAGCTCCAGGAGAAGCTGACCGCGATCCTCGAGGGGCTCGACGACAAGGAGATCTTCCTGCGCGCGGACACCAAGGCCGAGTACGGCCTGGTGGTCAAGGCGCTGGCCGCTGCGCGCGCGGCCGGCGCCACCAAGCTCGGCATGGTCACGGAACCTGTCGCGGAACCGAAGTCGTAGACTCGGGGCACGGGGGTGACGCTTGACCGGCGTGCGCGACGGGCAGCAGGACCTGCGAAAGCGGGAGTTCCGCCGCTTCGTGAGCTGGTCCGCCGGCGCGCACCTCGCCGTGCTTGGCATCGTGGTGATCTCGCCCGGATTTCACTCGCGCTTCGACGCCTCGCAGGTGATCGCGGTGGACCTGGTCTCGCTGCCCGCGTCGGCGCTGGCGCCGTCGGTGGCGCCTGCGCTTCCGCCGCCGCCGAGCGCGAAGCCCGTTCCCCCGGCGGAGAAGGCGCCTCCGCCGCCGCCCGAGTCGCCGAAGCCGAAGGAGGTCGTGCTGCCGAAGAATCCGGAGCGCGAGCCGTCGAAGCCGAAGCCCGCGCCGAAGCCGCAAGAGGTCGCGCCGAAGCCCGAGAAGGATCTCGACGATCTGCTCGCGGACATGAGGAAGGACGCGGGAGAGACGGCGCCGGCGCCGAAGCCGGTCGAGCAGGCCGCGGTTCCGGCGCCGAGCGCGACGGCCAGCGCGGGCACGGTGAAGGTCTCGCCGGAGGTGCTGGCGTGGATGCGGAAGGCCAAGCTTCACGTGCGCAGCGCCTGGGTGGTCCCGCCGGGATTCCGGCGCGAGGCGCTCGAGACGCACGTGACCGTCGAGCTCGACGCGTCGGGCGCCGTGGTCGGCGAGCCGAAGATCACGCAGCGCTCGGGCAACCCCTGGTACGACGAAGGCGTCCTGCACGCGATCGTGAAGGCGAGCCCGCTGCCGCCGCCGCCGGCGGCGGGCGAGTGGGACTTCGTGTTCCTCCCGGAGGACGCAGCACTCTGAGGTCGCTCGCCGCCGCGCTGCTCGCGCTCCTCGCCGTCGGCGCAGCCGCGCGCGCGGAGGATCGCGCGCCGATCGTGATCGAGGGCGGCAAGGGAAAGACCTATCGCATCGCGGTGCAGCGCTTCGCCGACCGCTCGACGCCGCAGAGCGCCGAACGCATCGCGCGCTTCCGCGAAGCGCTCCAGAACGCGCTCGAGTTCTCGGGGCTCTTCCAGCGCGTCCCGGACGGCGCCTTCCTCGGGCCGCTCGAGACGGAATCGCTCGACGACGGCGCGCAGATCGCGTGCCCGGACTGGACGCAGATCGGCGCGGACGCGCTGCTGCAAGGCGAGATCGCGCGCGACTCGGAGGGCTTCCGCGTCGCCTTCCGCGTGTGGGACACCGCACGCTGTCGCGACCTGATGCGGCGCCGCTACGTGCAGAAGGCGACCGCGAATCCGGAGGACGTCGCGCGCCGCGTCGCCGACGACGTCGTCGAGGCCTTCCTCGGCGTGCGCGGCGTGTCGAGCACGGAGATCGCCTTCGTGTCCGACCGCAGCGGCAACAAGGAGATCTACGTGATGCAGGCGGACGGCAGCAACGTCCGCAAGGCCACCGCGAACGGCTCCATCAACAACTTCCCGAATTGGTCTCCCGACGGACAGGCGATCGCCTACACCTCGTATCGACAGGGCAACCGCCCGCTGATCTTCCTGTCGAGCCGCGGAGCGCTGCGCCCGGGCCGACTGCTCCAGAGCGACGGCCGCTCGCAGTACCGCGCCGTCTTCGACCCGATCGGCGAGCGGCTCGCGGTCGTGCTCTCGAACGGCAGCTCGTCCGAGATCGTGTCGGTCGACACCGACGGCAAGGACGTGCGGCGGATCACGCAATCGCAGTCGATCGAGGTCTCGCCGACCTGGTCGCCCGACGGAAAACGCATCGCCTTCGTCTCGGACCGCACCGGCGCGCCGCAGATCTACGTCATGAGCGCGAGCGGCGGCGACGAGAAGCGCCTCACGTACGACGGCGCGTACAACACGAACCCGTCCTGGTCGCCCGACGGCCTGTGGATCGCGTACGAGACGCGCGTCGACGGCCAGTTCGACATCTGGCTGATCGATCCCGAGGGCAAGGTCAACGTCCCGCTCGTCACGAACGAGCGCAGCGACGAAGCGCCGAGCTGGGCGCCGAACTCGCGCCACATCGTCTTCTCGTCGACGCGCCGGGGCCGCGCCGATCTCTACATGATCGATCGCGACGGATCGAATCTGCGCCGGCTGACCGGCGACGCGGGGAACAACACCGCTCCGAACTGGGGCCCGTTCCCGCGCTGAGCACGAGGAGGAGATCCATGGCACGGAGGCACGCCCATCTCGACTCGCGACGCTCGGCGGCGCCGCGCGCGCTCGTGCTCGCGGCGCTCGCGGCGTCGCTCGCGAGCGTCGCCTGCGTCACGCCCGCGGAGTTCCGCAAGGTGCAGAACCGCGTGACCGATCTCGAGCGCGCGAGTGGCAAGAGCGGCGAGGGCAGCACGCGCATCGCCGACATCGGCGCGCAGCTCGACGAGCTGAATCGCCGCATCCAGGAGCTGAACGGACGGCTCGAGGTCGTCGAGCATCGGACGCAGGAGGCGCTCGACGAGGCGCGCGCCGCGCGCAGCGACGCGTCGAAGTCCGGCGCGCCCGCGACTCCGACGGGCGCGCCCGCGCCCGCCGCCACCGGAGGCTCGTCGTCGCAGGAGATGGAGGATTATCGGGCCGCGTACGCGGAGTGGCGCGCCGACAATGCGGCTGGTTGTATTGACCGCTTCACCAAGTTCTTGCAGACTTACCCGTCTTCGGAAAATGCAGACGACGCGACCTACTGGCTCGCCGATTGCTACTTCAAGCAGGGGAACTTCTCGGCAGCAGTGCTCCGCTTCGACGACGTCGCGCGCCAATACCCGAAGGGCAACAAGGCCGCCGACGCACTCTATCGACAGGGAGAAGCGCTGCTCCGCATGGGACACGCGAAGGCCGCGGGAAACGCCTTCGAGAAGGTGCTGCGCGACTACCCGACATCGGCGCGCGCTCCCGAGGCGAAGCGGCAGCTCGACCTGCTCAAGGCAGGCTAGTCGGCTTCCGAGGCGACACCCGGACCTCACCGATCGGAGAATCAGGCGTTGAACAAGCGGGATCTCGAGCGCTTCCGGAAGCTCTTGCAAGAACAGCGAGACCA
>DATKND010000024.1:0-7718 GCA_035541475.1 Myxococcota bacterium
GTCGGGTCGGCCGGATGCCAGGTGCTCGCGCACGACGAAGGCCGTGCCGAGCGTCGGGTGCCCCGCGAACGGGATCTCGAAGGTCGGCGTGAAGATGCGGACGCGCACGCCCGCGCCGCGGACGTCGTTTGCTTCCGAGAGCACGAAGGTCGTCTCGGAGAAGCCGAACTCGCGCGCGATCTGCTGCATCGCTGCGGTGTCGAGGTCCGCCGCGTCGCGCACGACGGCCAGCGGATTGCCCGCATAGCGGCGCTCGGCGAAGACGTCGACGATGTGGAAGCGATTCTTCAAGCCTTCCACGAGATGGGCAGGCGCGCGAAGCCTCGGAAGAACTCGGAGCGCAGGCGGACGCTCGCCACCTCGTCGACCTCGTACTCCGGCAGGCGCGCGAGCAGCTCCTCGAGCAGCACGCGGCCCTCGAGTCGCGCCGCGTTCGCGCCGAGGCACATGTGCGCGCCGGTGCCGAACGACAGGATACGCGGCGCGCGGCGCGCGACGTCGAAGCGATCCGGATCCGGGAACTCGCGCTCGTCGCGGTTGGCCGACGCCCACAGGAAGCAGAGCCCCGAGCCCGCGCGCAGGCGCTTCCCGTGCAGCTCGAAATCCTGCGCGACGGTGCGGCCTAGCATCTGCGTCGGCATGTCGTAGCGGAGCGCCTCCTGGAAGGCGTGCGGCGCCTGCGACGGATCCGCCGCGACGGCCGCCCGCTGCGCGGGGTGCTGCCACAGGCGGTAGAGCAGCGCCGAGAAGACCTTCGGAAAGGTCTCGGTGCCGCCGATCGCCATCATGTGGAGGTGCGCGGCGATGCGGCGGTCGTCGAGTCGCTCTCCCTCGAGGTCGGTCGCGAGCAGCTTCTCGAGCACGCTGCCCGGCGGCGCGCCGCGCTCGCGCGCGCGCTTCGCGATGCCGTAGAGGTAGATCGCGAAGTCCTTGCTCGACTCGATGCCGCGCTTCGTGCTGCCGCGCTGACCGGGCTCGCGCTCGAAGTAGGTGTTGACCCAGTCGAGCACCTGGTCGGCGTCCTCGAGCGGCAGCCCGAGAATGGTCGACGCGACGCGCACCGACACGCGCCCGCCGAGATCCGCGACCGCATCGCAGGCGCCCTGCTCGGCGACGCGCGCGACGGTCTTGCGCGCGAGCTCGCGAACGAACGGCTCGAGCCTGCGCATCGCGCCCGGCAGGAAGAAGGGACTGAAGAAGCCGCGGATGCGCGCGTGCTCGGCGCCGTCGTACGAGGAGAGATTCGGCGCCGTCGGCGTCTGCTTCGTCAGCAGGTGCGTGGTGGTGGTGCCGGAGCGGGAGGTGAGCGGCGTCTGGTCCTGGAGGCGCTGCCAGATGTCCTCGAAGCGCGACAGGAACCAGCAGTCGAACTCCTCGAGATAGAAGGCCGGCGCCTCGTCGCGCAGGCGACGGTAGAAGGGATACGGGTCGTCGTAGACCGCTTCGCTGAAGGGGTGGTAGTCGATCATTTCCGAGCGCAGCAACCGCGAGAATCCGCGAGGCCGCAAAGTTATCGACGGCGGCTCGCGGTTGCACGCGTCGCCCGTGGCCGGGCCTTCGCGCTCGCTATTCGCTCGCGCTCGGGCTACCGGCCTTCGCTCGGCTTCGCCTCGCTGCGCGTCGGCCGACTTTCGTCGGCCTCCTTGCTAGCGTGCGCGACTCGATCGGAGGACCCCCCATGCGACGTTTCGAAGGCAAGGCCGCGCTGATCACGGGAGCCGCCTCGGGCATCGGACGCGCGACGGCGTTGCGACTCGCCGAGGAGGGCGCCGCCGTGCACGGTGTCGACCTCGACGAGGCGGGCCTCGCCGAGACCGCGTCGCAGGTGCACGCCGCCGGCGGCAAGATGAGCGTGAGCCGCCACGATCTCTCGAAGCGCGACGCCTGCTTCGCCGCGGTGGAGTCGGCGCAGGGCTCGCTCGGGCGCCTCGACGTGCTCGGCAACATCGCCGGCATCTCGCGCTTCCACGTCTTCGAGGAGCTGCCCGAGGCGGACTGGAACCTGATGCTGGCGGTGAACCTCTCGGCGGTGTTGTGGACCTGCCAGGCCGCGCTCCCGCACCTCGTCGAGACGCAAGGCGCGATCGTCAACGCCGCGTCGGTCGCGGGGCTGGTCGGCCAGGCCTACACCGTCGCGTACTGCGCGACCAAGGGCGGCGTCGTGCAGCTCACGCGCGCGCTCGCGATGGAGTACATCGAGCGCGGCGTGCGCGTGAACGCCGTGGCGCCTGGCGGCGTCGACACGCCGATGAACCGCACCTTGCAGTTCCCGAAGGCGATGGACTGGAAGCTGGTCAAGCCCTACATGGGGCGCCGCGGCATGGCGCAGCCAGGCGAGATTGCCGCCGCGATCGCCTATCTCGCGAGCGAGGAGGCTCGCTTCGTCCACGGCGCCATCCTCTCGATCGATGGTGGCGTCGCGGCGGGCTGAGCGCGGATGGCCGGCCTCTTCACCAGCGAGAACCTGATCGCGCTTCTCACGCTCTCGAGCCTCGAGATCGTGCTCGGGATCGACAACATCGTCTTCATCTCGATCCTGGTCGGCAAGCTGCCGCCGGATCGGCGCGCGCGCGCGCGCCGCATCGGGCTCCTGCTCGCGATGGGCATGCGCATCGCGCTGCTGCTCGTGATCACCTGGGTGATGGGGCTGACCCAGCCGCTCGTCACCCTGTTCGAGCACGCGTTCAGCGGGCGCGACGCGATCCTGCTCGTCGGCGGGCTCTTCCTCGTCGCGAAGGCGACCTGGGAGATCCACGACAAGCTCGAGGGCGCGGGGGAGGGACACGAGGGCGCCGCGCCGGCGCGCCGGGCGGGCTACGGCGCGATCCTCGTGCAGATCATGCTGCTCGACATCGTCTTCTCGCTCGACTCGGTGATCACCGCGGTCGGCATGGCGCGGCACCTCGGAGTGATGATCGCCGCGGTCGTGATCGCGGTGCTCGTGATGCTCGTCTTCGCGGGCGCGATCGGCGCCTTCATCGAGCGACACCCGACGGTGAAGATGCTGGCGCTCTCCTTCCTGCTGCTGATCGGCGTCGTGCTGATCGCCGACGGCTTCGGCCAGCACGTCAGCAAGGGCTACATCTACTTCGCGATGGCCTTCTCGCTCTTCGTCGAACTGCTGAACCTGCGCATTCGCGGGCGGACGCAGCCGCCGGTGCAGCTGCACCAGAGCTACGTGCGGGACTGAGGGGCGCGCTCGCCTAACGACAGGCGTCGAATGCCCGCGACTGGAGCCGGTAGCGCCAGAGCTGGAACTCGGGCGCGAGCTCTCCGTTGGTCGCGAACGAGAAGGCGAGCTCGCGGTCGGGGTCGGCGAAGCCGATCTGCCCGCCGGCGCCCGCGTGGCCGAAGCTCCGCAAGCTCGAGCCGCGGCCCAGCATGCCCATATGGAAGCCGAGTCCCCAGCGGATCGGGAAGCCGATCGTGCCGTCCTTCTCGCCCTCGCGATTGGTCGGCGTGGTCACGTAGGCGAGCCCCTCGCGCGAGACGAGCGCGAGCCCGTCGCGCGCGCCGCCCTGCGCGAGGAGCGCGTAGAGCGCGCCGAGATCGCGCGCCGTGCCGATCGCGCCGGCCGCCGGCAGGACCGCGCGCTGCGTCTCCGGCCAGTTGAACTCGTGCCACATCTCGGGGACGTCCGCATAACGAGCGGGCGGCTTGCGCGACTGGCCGGGGATGTCGGAGCCCGGCGACTCGGCGTCCTCCTGCGCCTGTCCCATCGCCTCGCTCTGCGCAGACGCCTGCTCAAGCTCGCCCGACACCACGCCGGTCGCGCGCGCGGCTCGCTTCCCGGGCGCGAGATCGATCTCGTGGTAGCACCAGGCGACGCGCTCGCGCAGCGTCGCGTCGTCGGGCAGTCCGAGGTGGAGATCGCGGAGCCCGAGCGGTCCGAACACCTCGTCGCGCAGGAAGGCGCCGCAGTCGCGGCCGTCGATGCGCGTGATGAGCTCGTTCAGCATGTGGCCGTAGTTCATCGCGTGATAGGCGTTGCGCTCGCCCGGCGTGAAGCGCAGCCGCACCTCTTCCATCGCGCGCCGGATCTGTGCGCGGTCGCCCCACTTCTCGGCGTCGAGCCAGCGCGGTCCGAGCGGGAAGCCGGCGCGGTGGCTCATCACGTGCCGGATCGTGACGGCGGCCTTCTGCGGGACGACGCGTGCGAACTCCGGCCAGTACTTCGTGACCGGCTCGTCGTAATGGAACTTGCGGCGCTCGTAGAGCATCAACATCGCGAGCCCCGCGAGCCCCTTCGTCGCGCTGAAGAGCACGAAGAGCGTGTCGGGGCGCACCGGCAGGCCGGTGCGGACGCGCGCGAGGCCGCCGCCGACGTCGAGCACGAGCCGGCCCGCGCGGTACATCGTCATCTGCGCGCCATGGAAGAGCCGGCCGGCGGCGAGCGTCTGCTCGAACTCCTTCACCATCGCGTCGAGCTCCGCCGCGTCGACGCCGACCGAAGCGGGAGAGACCTCCGGATCGAGTCGCCACACCTGCATCGCGTCCTCCGTGCCGGCACAGCCTACACCCGGCGCGCGCCGTGGGGGATGCGACACATCGGCGCTGCGAGAAAACGCGTGCATCGGGAGTGCGCGTCGGGCGTAGAATCGCGATGCCATCACGAAGGAGGGACGATGTCACTCGCGACCCGGATCGCGGCGGAATTCATGGGCACCTTCTGGCTCGTGCTCGGAGGCTGCGGGAGCGCCGTGATCTCGGCGGCGTTTCCGCAGGTCGGGATCGGGCTGCTCGGCGTGGCGCTCGCCTTCGGGCTGACCGTCCTCACGATGGCCTACGCCGTCGGACCGATCTCTGGCGGGCACTTCAACCCGGCCGTCACCCTGGGACTCGCCGCCGCGCGTCGCTTCCCGGTGTCGGAGTTGCTGCCCTACGTCGCCGCGCAGGTCGCGGGCGCGATCCTCGCCGCGGTCGTCCTCTACGGGATCGCGAGCGGGAAGCCGGGCTTCGACCTCGCCGGGGGCTTCGCCGCCAACGGCTACGGCGAGCACTCGCCGGGCCACTACTCCCTCGGCTCCGCCTTCCTCTGCGAGGTCGTGATGACCTTCATGTTCCTGATGGTGATCCTCGGCGTCACGGAGGCGCGCGCCGCCAGCGGCTTCGCCGCGCTCGCGATCGGCCTGACCTTGACGATCATCCACTTGATCTCCATCCCCGTGACCAACACCTCGGTGAACCCGGCGCGCAGCACCAGCCAGGCGCTCTTCGCCGGAGGCTGGGCGCTCGGGCAGCTCTGGCTCTTCTGGGTGGCGCCATTGATCGGCGGCGCGCTCGCGGGCGCTCTGCACCGGAACCTCTTCGCCGCGGAGTCCTGAAGCCGGGCCTTCGCGGACGCTAGGCTGGCGGAGTGAGCCCGCCGGCCCGCCTTCTCGCCCCTGCTCTGGGGGCCGCGCTCCTCCTCGCGCTGCCCGCCGCCGCCGATCTGAAGCGCGTCGACGTGCCGCTCGTGATCCCACCCGACTTCGTCGAGCGGCTGCTGATCGAGCAGGTCTTCACGGATCCGGACCGCACGGCGCACGTGGTCGCCGTCGCCGATCCGTGCAGCGAGATCGTGCTCTCGCAGCCGTCCGTGCGCCCGCGCGACGGAGGCCTCGGCGTGCGCGCGCACGGCGTCGCGGAGGCGGGCTTCACCTTGCTCGGCACCTGCTACCAGCCCTTCGGCTGGGAGGGCGAGGTCGACGCGCTCGAGCAGGCGCGACTCGCGCCGCGCGGCGCGCCCGTGGTCGAGTTCCACGTGGTGGACTCGTCGCTCTCCGGTGGCGGCGGCTGGCTCTCCTTCGCGGACCTCTGGAACTGGATCAAGCCCGCCGTGCATCCGCGACTCGAGGTGCTGCGCGTCGATCTCGGGCCGCTGATCGGAGAGCTGCGCCGGACGCTTCCGCTCTTTGTCTCGCAGCGCGACGAGCCGGAGCTGCGGCAGCTCGTCGACTCGCTCGCGCTCTCGAGCGTGGACGTCGAGGAACGGGGTCTCGTCCTCGACGTCCGCTTCGACGTGGAGTCGCTGCCCTCCGCGGAGAGTCGGACGGCACCCGAGCCGCCGCTCGCGCCCGCGGAGGTCGCGGCCTTCGAGGCGCAGATCCACGAGTGGGACGCCTTCGTCACCTTCGTGGTGAAGTCGGTGGGCCACGAGACGCTCGACCCCCAGCTGCGATCGGCGCTGCTCGAGACCTTGATCGAGGCGCGCTACGAGATCATCGCGGCGCTCGCCGAGCCGGGGCGCGACGGATCGGACCGCGTGCGCACGCTCTTCCAGTCGAGCTGGCAGCGCCTCCAGCCGACGCTCGCGACCTTGACGCATGGCGGCGGAGGCTTCCGCTATCTCGCCTTCCTCGCGGCCGGCGATGCGCTCTTCGCGCTCGACCAGGCCGGACCGGCCTTCGGCTTCGAGATCTCGTCCGATGGACTGCGACGTCTCGCGCGGACGCTCGAGCCCGAGTCGAGCGAGGATCCACTGCGCTGGAGCGAAGACGTCGACCCGGCGCTGCGCGCGACCTTCGGCTTCGACGAGGAGCTGCCCGAGGTCGCGCCGCCCCCGGACGCCGATCAGTCGAACGAGCCGACCGGAGACCTCGGCGCTGGCGCCGATGCGGGCAGCGCGACACCGGACGGTGAGCCGGCGCCGGAGGCGACGCCTGCGCCGGAGCCTCCGCCCGAGCCGCCGCTCGCGCCCGAGCCCGACACGTCGCTGCGATCGCTGCCGGCGGCGATCTTCGCGCGCCTCGCCGGCTCGCTCTGGCCCGCGGCATTCGCGGCGCCGGCGATCGTGGTTCCGACTGCGGAGAGCTCGGCGCTCGACGGTCTGATCCCGACGCGCGACGACCTCGACGAGTACCTGCCGAAGATCGGCGAGCTGCTGCGAAGCTCGGCCGATCAGGTGCTCTCGCACGGCAAGCTCCCGCCCGAGTACCACGACCAGTACAAGCGCCTCGTGCTCGCGACCGCGTGGCAGGAGTCGTGCTGGCGGCAGTACGTCCAGCGCAAGCAGAAGCGCGTGCCGCTTCGCTCGAGCGTGGGCGCGCTCGGGCTGATGCAGGTCAACCCGCACGTGTGGCGCGGCTTCTTCTCGATCGACGGGCTGTCCTGGAGCATCCGCTACAACGCGCTCGCCGGCGGCGAGGTGCTGCTCCACTACCTGCGCGACTACGCGATCGCGCGCGGCGAAGCCGCAGTCGGGGGGCCCGACGCCCTGGCGCGCGCGACCTACGCGACCTACAACGGCGGCCCATCGCAGATGCAGCGCTACCGCGAGACGAAGGGCGTCCACGCCGTGCTGACGAAGATCGACCAGGCCTTCCTCAGCAAGTACAGGACGCTCGCCGGCGGCGACGTGAAGGTCGTGCGCCAGTGCTTCACGGGGTAGCCGCTTCGCGCACCCCCTGCACGACGGCGTCGATCAGCGTCGCGAGGTCGCGCTCGCCGATCACGAAGGGCGGCGCGAGGTAGACGACGTCGCCAAAGGGGCGCACCCAGACGCCGAGCTCGACGAAGCGCGCGCGCAGCCGCGCGAGGTCGGGCGCGCGCGCGAGCTGCACCGCGCCGAGCGCGCCGAGCACGCGCACGTCGACGACACCCGGAAGCGTGCGGCACGGCTCGAGCCCGTCGCGGAGCCGCGCCGCGATCGCCGCGACCTGAGCGAGCCGCGGCTCCTTCTCGAAGAGGTCGAGCGAGGCGTTGGCGGCGGCGCAGGCGAGCGCGTGACCCGAGTAGGT
>DATKND010000025.1:0-184891 GCA_035541475.1 Myxococcota bacterium
GCCGCGGCCGGTCAGGGAATCGTCAGGGCGTCGATGCAGCTCGGCTCCAGCGTCGATTCCGACACCTTCGGCCTCGTTCTCGCGACGAAGCGCCTGATCGGCGACAAGAACGACCCGCGCAGCTTCTTCGGCAAGAGCGACGCGAACGCCAAGGGCACCCGCCCGCTCAGGTCGGGCACCGACGCGTTCAACGACTCCACGTCGAACTTCGGCCTCAGCGGCTTCGACCGGAAGACCCTCGCCTTCCTGAAGACGGCCGATTGGGAGACTGGTGACACGAAGTTCCGACCGCCGCTCGGACTCGGCGGCGACGGCGCCATCCGAATGGTCGAGGCCGGCTTCGCGAACCAGACGCACCTGCGCGTGATCGAGCACGTGGTCGTGGCGGCCGACAGCGGAACCGCGACCTGGACCTCGACCACGGAACACTTCATCACCAAGGTGGCCGTGGTGCCCGAGCCGGGTACGGCCGCCCTGATGCTGCTCGGCCTCAGCGTCGTCGGGATGAGTCGGCGTCGAGCCCACTGACCGCTCCGGAGCCCTCGAGCTCCGCGAGCAGCGACCTCCTCAGCGCGGCCACCTCGGACAGAGGTGGCCGTCGCCATCTGGAGACCTCGGCCGCGTCGAAGGGCCGGAAGCCGATCGCCGCAGTTGCCGGGTCGAAGCGCGCGACCAGCCAGTCGAGCAGCGCCGCGAGCGCAGCGTCGGAGAGCGGAGACTGCGAGGCGCCGGGTACGCGGATCAGGTACTCGCGCCCGCGCGAGGTGCGCAGGAAGCGGCCGACGCCGGCGAACGACGGGACGGCGTCGGGCACGCCGCTGCCGTCGGCGAGATGACAGCCCTGGCACTGGAGCATGTAGTCGATCTCCGGCGTCGCGGGCGCGGCCGGCGCCGCGAGCGCACAGGCGAGCGCGAGCGCCGCGGGCGCGCGCTTCAACGAGTCGGCTCGGTCGCGACGCCGACGACGATGGCGACGGTCGAGTTGTAGATCACGCCCGCCGTCCCCATGCACCAATCGATGTCGTTGCTCTTCGAGGCGTAGTAGACGGGGCGGTCGCCCTCGTTGCGCCGGCAGTAGCAGCGTCCGCACAGGCTCTTGCCGCAGCAGTCGTTGTAGGAGATCACGTATTCGCGGCCGTCCGTCGGATTGCGACAGGTGCCGAGCCAGGTCACGGGCGACATCTGCGTGCCGGGCGGACACATCGTGTGAGAGCCGCCGCAGCAGCTCGCGAGGAAGCCGTCGATCGCGCAGTGACGCCAGTAGCCGCAGCTCGTGGGATCACCTTCCGGCGTCGCAGGATCCGGCTCGCCCGGCGTCGGCTCGCGCGTCGCGGAGTCGGCGCGCGAAACCGGCAGTAGCGGGAGCGCCGCGCCGCCGAGGAGCGCCGCGCCGAGGCGCGCGAGGAAGTGTCGGCGCGAAGTGCCGAGCGCGAGACGCCTCGCGCCGCGAGCGAACCAGCGATCGAGAGCGTTCGTCATGGTGACTCCGTCATCCGGCGGCCCGACGCCGGTCGGAGCGCTCCGTCAGCCAGGTCTGCAGGTTCGGGACGCCGAGGGCCTGCGCCTCGAACAGACTCTCGAGGTGCTCGCGCGTGTTGACGAGGCCCGCGGCGCGCACGGCGCCCGCCGCGTCGATCAGCACGGCGAAGGGCAGCTGCCCGACCCGATAGGCGAGCGCCAGCGGGGTCGACAGCACGAACGGTCGCGACGCGAGGTCGTGCTCCGCGACGAGGGGGGCGTGCTCCGCGCGAGCTCCGTCGCTCGCCCACACGACGCGCAGCCAGGCGCGCTCCTGCTCGGCGATCGCGTCGAGCGCGGGCAGCAGCGACTTGCACACGGGACAGCGCGGCGACAGGAAGAACAGCAAGGTGCTGCGGCTGTCCTCGGACGCGCCTCCGACGCGCACGCGCCGGCCGGACCAGTCTTCGACGAGGAGCTCCGGCGCCGCGTCGCCCGGGCGGGGACCCGCGCCCGTGTCTAGCGCGCCGACGGGCGCGATGCGGGCGTGCAGCACGCCGATCTGGCGCACCAGCGCCACGACCACGAGCGAGAGCGCGAGCACCGCGATCCAGAGCAGCGCATTGGAAACGAGCAGCGCCTGCATCATGCGGCACTCGCGCGCCGCGCGGCGAGCGTGTCGGCGGCGGCGAAGAGCAACGCGAAGCAGAGCGTGCCGGCGGCGATCGTGAGCGCGTCGACGGCGCCGAGCGCGCGCGGTAATGCGGGCAGCGCCGCGACGAGCGCGCCGGCGGCGAGCAGCCCGTTGCGCGCGACGAGGCCCGGGCCGAGCGGGCGCGGCGCGAGCCCGCAGCCGCAGTCGAAGTCGTCGAGGCCGCGCGCCAGGTCGATCGAGATCGCGCCCGCGTAGAGCGCGAGGAGCAACGCCGCGCCGAGCGCGGCTGCGCGCGAGAGGGCCGGCGTGCACAGCGCGAGGGCGAGCGCGAGCTCGCCCGCGCCGAGCGCGAACCCGAGCGGCAGCGACGCGGCATCCGGGACGAGCCGGTACTCCGCGAGCTGCGCGGCGAACGCGCGCGGCGCCCGCAGCTTGTGCGCCGACGCGAACGCGAAGAGCAGCCCGAGGCTCGCGCAGAGCCAAGCGTGCACGGCCGGATCCACGGCGGGCGCGCTCACGGCGCGGGCGCTCCGAACGGAGCAGCGAGCACCGACGGCGAGAAGCCGCCGGAGCCGATGCGGCGCAGGAACGCGCCAGTCGTCCCGTCGTAGATGCCGAGAGAGCCGCCGCGCTCACAGCTCGTCGCGACGAGCGGCTTCTCGTCCTGCGTCACGACCACGCGATCGACACCTGGATTGGGCGCGATCGTGTCGAGCAGCCAGTCGTAGAGGCCGTCGAGCGGCGCCGGCCAGTCGCGGCCGAAGGCCAGCGACTCGCCCATGATCTCGAGCCCCGGGTTCCTCACCGGAATGCGTTGGAGCCGGGTCCGCGACGCGAGGTCGTAGACCCAGAGCTCGGTGCCGGGATCCTTGTGGGTGTCGGGTCCGCCGCGGTGCATCAGCGCGAACAGGCGACCGGTCGCCGCGTGCAGCGCGAGGTTCTGTGCGCCCCCGATGCGCCAGCTCTCCGCACGCAGGCCCTCTTCGACGAGCGGCCACGGCGACTCGAAGCGCGGCGCCTCGCCCGACCAGTCCACCTCGTGGACCTGCCCCTCGTACGAGACGAAGATCCAGCGCGACCCCGCCCGCACCGCCTTCTCGCTGACCGGGTCGTGCTCGGGATCGAAGAAGGGCTCACTGCGGTCGATCCTCGCGAGCGTGCCGTCGTCGCGCAGCGACACGCGCAGCAGCGCGCCATCCGCACAGAGCATCAGGAAGGCGCGCGCTCCGGCGGCATACACCAGCCCGCAGCCCGGCGTCGGCACCTCGCCCACGAAGGCGCGCGCCACGACGTCGACGATCGAGAGCGACGTGGCCGGATTCATGTTGAAGACGGCGAGGAAGCGGTCGTCGTCCGAGAGAGCGACGTTGCCGACCGCGAGATTGTTGGTCGCGCGCTTCGGCGGGATCACGACCTCGGCGATCGGCGCGAGCGTCGTGGTGTCGTAGACCGACACCACGTCGGTTCGCGTGCCGCGCGTGCCGCGCGAGTAGTAGGTCTCGGGCGCATAGAACTCGGCGCGCCCGCGCGGATAGGCGGCCTGCTGCACGCCGTAGCCGCCGCTGACCATGCCGAGGAAGGTGCCGTCGTCGATGTCCACGAAGGCGCTGCGCGGGAGCACGAAGTCCGAGACCACGATCCAGTGGCTGTGCGGCGGGCTCGGGAGGGTCGCGACGTGGCCCGGCTGCTCGACGGGCAGCTCCGCTCCCGCGGCGAACGCGAACGCGCAAGCGACGCCCGCGGCCTGCCAGGCGGCGCGGCGCATAACGGACCTCCCCCGCCATTCTCGCCGCCGCGGCCGCACCTCGCAAAGTGAAAAGCGCGCGGCGCGCAGGCGGCACCCCCCGAGCCCCCTATATTGGCGCCCGCCGCGGCCAGGACGGTCACCGCCGGGGGGGAGCGATTGAGACGCACGGGCAGGACCGGGCTCGCGGCGTTGCTCCTCGCGCTGTCCGCAGCCGGAATCCGTGCGGAGTTCGAACGACTTTCCGCTCCGGCGAGCGCCGCAGACGCGGCCGGGTCCGCGCCCATGAAAGAGGCGCCGGCCGTCGACGCCGAAGAGCGGCCGGAGTAGCGCGGTGCACCGCGCAGTGATTCTCGTCGGTGCGCTCTTCGTGGCGTTCGGGCTCGGCGTCTTCCTGTGGAAGACGCGCGGGCTAGACATGCCGATCATCCCGTCGGGCGAAGGCCCCTGGCGCGTGGAGCTCGAGATCACGCTGCGCGGCGAAGGGCAGCGCGGCAGCGTGCGCGCGCCGCTGCCGTCGAGCGGACCCGGCCAATCGGTCTTCGACGAGCGCATGGCCTCCGAAGGACTCCTCTTCACGATCCGCACGGAGGACGGGCAGCGCATCGGCGTCTGGACCGGCCGGCTCTCGGGCGTCGTGAAGGTCGTGCACGGCTTCCGCGTGCAGACGAGCCCCGTGCGCGTGGCGCTGCCGCTGCAGGCGCCGCAGGAGCCGCCCCGCGAGATCGTCGCGACCTACACCGCCGCGACCACGGACCTGCCGGTGCACGCCGCCGAGATCCAGGCGGAGATCGCGCGCCAGCCGCTCGCCAGCCCGCGCGACCCCGTCGCGCGCGTGCGCACGCTCTTCACGCTCGTTTCCGAGGAGATCGGCGCCGCGGCGACCGGCAGCGACGACGCCGTGCTGACGCTCGCCGCGCGCGAGGGCAGCCCGCGCGGGCGCACGCTCCTGTTCACCACCCTGCTGCGCGCCGCCGGCATCCCGGCGCGCGTCGTGCAGGGGCTCGCGCTGCGCGGCGCGGCGGCGGTCCCGACGGAGTGGAGCGAAGCCTGGATCGACGAGCGCTGGGTGCCGCTCTCTCCCGTCGCCGGCTTCTTCGCGGAGCGGCCCGACGGGCTCGTGGCGCTCCACACCGGCGAGCAGGTCGGCATCGAGGCGACCGGCTCCGAGGCGATCGGCTGGCGCTACCACGCGCTGCGCGAGAGCCTGCGCCAGGAAGAGCTGGCGGCGATGATGGTCCCGCCGAACCCGGTGCTCGCGCGCCTCTCGCTCTACCGGCTGCCGGTGCCGACGCAGGCCGCGCTGCGCGCGCTCCTGCTGCTGCCGCTCGGCGCGCTGATCGTCGTGTTCTTCCGCAACGGCGTCGGCGTCGAGACCTTCGGCACCTTCATGCCGGTGCTCGTCGCGTTCGCGTTGCGCGAGGCCTCGCTCGGGCGCGGACTCTTCATGGTCGCGGTGGTGGTGCTGCTCGCGATCCTGCTGCGGCTCGCGCTCGAGCGGCTGCGCCTGCTGCTGGTGCCGCGCCTCGCGGTGCTGCTCTGCGTGGTCGTGCTGGCGATCACGGGGCTGACGCTCCTCGGCACGATCGGCGGCGGCGAGCTCTACTCCGCCGTGCTCTTCCCGATGGTGATCCTCACGATGTTCGTCGAGCGCTTCACGCTCGTGATGGCGGAAGAAGGCGTGCGCCAGGCGCTCGTGCGCGCCGCGTGGACGACCCTGGTCGCGGTCGCGGTCTTCCCGACCTTCCACAGCGCGGTGGCCGAGCATCTGATGTTCGGGTTCCCCGAGCTGATCTTCGTCGTGATCGGCGTACTGATCTGGGTCGGCGGCTACACCGGATATCGCCTGCTCGACCTGCTGCGCTTCCGCGCCTTCGCGCGGGCGCCGGAGAGCCACGCGTGAGGATCCTGCGCGCGCTGCGCCGCCACGGCGTGCTCGGCATCAACCGGCGCAACATCGACTTCACGCTCCGTTGGAACGCGCGTCGCCTCTACCCCCTCGTCGACGACAAGCTCACGACCAAGGAGCGCTGCCAGAGCGCCGGACTCCCGGTGCCGGCGCTGCTCGCCGTGGCGCGCCACCACTTCGAGATCCCCCGCCTGCTGCGCGAGATCGCGAGCCTCGACGCCTTCGCCTTGAAGCCGTCCCACGGCGCGATGGGCAACGGCATCCTGGTCGTGCACGCGCGCTGCGGCGCGCGCTACCAGCTCGCGGGCGGACGCCGGCTCGACGAGGACGACCTTCGCTACCACGCGGCCAGCATCATCTCGGGCCTCTACGCGCTCGGCGGTCGGATCGACGACGCCTTCGTCGAGGAGCGCATCGCGGTCCATCCGAAGCTGGAGAGCGTCGCCATCGACGGCCTGCCCGACCTGCGCGTGATCGTATTCCGCGGCGTGCCCGTGATGTCGATGACGCGGCTCCCCACGCGGCGCTCGGGCGGCCGCGCGAACCTCCACCAGGGCGCCGTCGGCGCCGGGATCGACCTCGCGAGCGGCCGCTTCATCCACGCCGTGCAGGACAACCTCCCGGTCTCGCGACACCCCGACACCGACCAGCCGCTGATCGGCCTCGAGATGCCGCACTTCGAGCAGGCGCTCGAGATCGCGGTCGCCGCCACCGATCTGACGGGGCTCGGCTACGTCGGCGCCGACGTGGTGATCGACGCGGCGCGCGGGCCGCTGATCCTCGAGCTGAATGCGCGGCCCGGTCTCGCGATTCAGCTCGCGAACCTCGCCGGATTGCTGCCGCGGCTCGAGGCGGTCGATGCGCGGCTCGAGCCGGGGCTCTCCCTGGCCGCGCGCATCGCGCTCGGGCGCGAGGTCGCGCAGGGCGCGCTGAGGCTCTGCGCTTGAAGCGCGCGATGCTGTGGCTGGTGCTGCTCGGCGCCGCCGGCGGGGTGCGCGCGCAGGAGAGTCCCGTGAGCACCTACGCCCTGCTCTACGACGTCCGCATCGCGCCGTCCGAGCGCGCCGCCGAAGTCGCGATCCACCTGACGGACCCGTCTCACCTCCTGCACTGGGTGCGCTTCGACATCGACCCGAAGCGCCAGCTCGACTGGAAGGGCGACGGCCAGGTCCATGTCGAAGGCAACACCGTCGAGTGGACACCACCGAAGCTCGGCGGCGTGCTCCGCTACAGCTTCCGCATCGACCGGCTCCGCGATGCGCAGAGCTACGACGCCCGCTGCTCCGAAAACTGGGCGATCTTCCGCGGCGACGACCTGGTGCCGCCCGCACGCGTGCGCAGCCACGCGGGCAGCGAGTCGCGCGCGCTCTTGCGCCTGCGCCTGCCGAAGGGATGGATCTCCGTCGTGCCCTGGCGGCTCGCCGCCGACGGCAGCTACGCCGTCGAGAATCCGGACCGACACTTCGACCGGCCCGTCGGCTGGATCGGGGTCGGGCGGCTGGCGGTCGCGCGTGAGACGGTGTCCGGCGTGCGGCTCGCGATCGCGGGCCCGCAGAAGCAGCGGGTGCCGCGCCTCGACCGCCTGGCACTGCTGCGCTGGACCTTGCCCGAGCTGCGCGGCGTGCTCGGCGCCTCGATGCCCGAGCGCATCGTCGTGCTCGGCGCCGGGGACCCGATGTGGCGCGGCGGACTCTCCGGTCCACACTCGATGTTCCTGCACGCGAGCCGACCGCTGATCGACAGCGACGGCACGAGCCCCTTGCTGCACGAGCTCGTGCACGCGTCGCTCCGCATCCAGCCCGGCGAGCGCGGCGACTGGATCGTCGAGGGCGTGGCCGAGCTCTACTCGCTCGAGCTGCTGCGGCGCTCGAAGACGGTCTCGAAGCGGCGCTACGAGCACTCGCTGGCGCGGCTGGCCGAGCGCGGCAGCCACGTGCAGCAGCTCGAGGGGCCGCACTCGACGGGCGACACGACGGCGAAGGGGGCGACCGTCCTGCATGCGCTCGACCTCGAGATCCGGCAGCTATCGGGCGGCGCCGCGAGCCTCGACGGCGTCGTCCTGAAGCTCGCCGAGCAGGGCGGCACCGTGGACACGCAGCGCCTGCGCGCGCTCTCCGAGCAGGTCGCCGGCGCGAGCCTCGAGCGCTTCTTCGCGAAGAATCTCCCGTCGGCGGGCAAGGCGCCGGCAGGCGCGCCGAAGCCGGCCGCGACCGAGCCCGAGTCGGGCCCGAGCCCGACCGAGGCTCCGCCGGGCGACGAGCCGAAGCCTTAGAACGTCGCGAGCAGCTTGCGCTGCACGATCTCGTTCACGGAGTCGGCGACCGCGGGCACGGCCGGGTTGTTGCGCGCGCTGATCACGTCGAGGTGCGCGAAGCCGGTGAGGATCACGATGTGCTCGTCCGCCGGCGGGGTCGCGATCGAGGCGAGGTAGCGCTGGAAGGACTTCGGCTCCGGCGCGAGGCCGTTCGATCCGCCGATCGCGAGCATGGGCACGTTCACGTTCGCGTTCTGCGTGATCACGAGCGGGCCCTCGTCCGCGGGATTCTCGGCGAGCGACTCGGCCACGAGCGCGCTCGAGTCGTTGCCGTAGGAGAAGTCGAGGTTCGGCCGGCCCGACGCGAAGTACCACTCGAGTCCGTTGCCCTTGCCGACCTGGGTCAAGAAGAAGTCGGTCAGGCTCGTGACCTCGGCCTCGCGTCCGTTGTCGCGCGGAGGCGCCGTCGGATCCGCGGGATTCGAGGGCGGCCCGTTGTCGAGGATCGCGCAGCCGGGCGACACGTTCGCGGTGTTGGGCGGACAGGTCGGAAGGCTCGGATCGTCGAACTCCTTCCAGGTGCGCCGCGCGCCGCCGGGCGCCGGGCCCGCGAGATAGAACGGGGCGAAGCCCGTCAAGGTCGTCAGCGAGTTCGGACCGTTGTCGCTGAAGCCGACCGACGCGCGGAAGGCGATCGGCGAGAAGTCGTCGTCGATGAAGAGACCGCCCACCGCCACCGCAAGGCGGCGATGCCCCAACTTGTACCGCGGGCGGGAGCCGGATCAACCGGAGGCGATCAGAACCCCGACTCGGCCTCCTCCTGGTCCGCCGGCGTCGGCGCGTTCTTCGGGGTCTTCGGCGGCTTGTGCGTCCACGGCCGCTGCGGGGGCTCTGCCGGCTGTTCGCTCGACGCGCCCGACGCCGGTGCGGCAGATGCCTCTTTCGCGGTCGCCTTCGCGGGCTGCGAGGGCGCGGCCGTAGTCACCTGCTGCGTCTGGTACGAGAGCTGGAGCGCGAAGCGGTACGTCGAGGAGCCGCCGAAGAGATCCTGGACCTCGATCTCGACGTCGTGCGTGCCCGCGCCATCCGCAGGCGGCTGCCACGTCACCTTGCCGTCGTCGAAGCCGACGGTCATGCCGCGCGGCCCCTTCACCAGGCGGTAGCGGAAGGTGGAGTCGCCGTCGGGGTCCTCGGTCTTCAGCGTGTAGCGGAAGATGCCGTCCGCCGAGATCGGACCCGGCTCGGACACCACGCGCGGCGGCGCGTCGACGACGGGGATCGGCGGGCTCACGACCGGCTCGCTCTCGGCGTCGCCATCGCTCGCGATCACCTCGAGCACGATCTGGTCGCCGCGGTGGAAGTGTTCACCGGAGAGTGTCGGTCCATCGACCGGCACGCTCTCGCCATTCACCATCCAGTGATAGCGGTACTCGATCTCGCCGCCATCGGGATCCGTCGCGCGCGGGGTCGCCGTGATGTCGACGCCCGCGCTGACCTTGCCCTCGGGCTGCATGCCAACCGTCACGATCGTCGGCGGCAGGTTGCCGACGCGCGCGGTCGCCGTCTGCGGAGCGCTCTCGCCGTGCTCGTCGTGCGCGACGACGGTCACCTCGATCGCGCTCTCGCGCGGGAGCTTCTCGACGTGGAGCGCCGACTTGCCCTCCGCCTCGGGCAAGGTGCGGCCGCCCGCGCGCCAGTGATAGTCGAAGCGGATCGGATCGCCGTCGGGATCGTGCGCCTGGACCTGCGCCTGCACCGTCTCGCCCGGACGCGGGCGGCTCGGCACGAGGGTCACCTCCTCGATCACGGGCGGACTGTTCGTGGACGCGGACGCCGCGTCCCCTCCGGACGGTTTCTCCGCAGCCGGCGCGGCGGGCTCGCTGCCGCATCCCTGCAGCAGGAGCCAGCCGCACAGCGCCGCCGGCGCCACCACTCGTCGCATGGATCCCCCTCCGCGGTCCGTGTGCCCGCTCAGCGCTCCCGCCACGAGCGGACCTTGATGCCGCTCGACGGGCAGGCGCCCGGGCTGTTGTTGTAGAGGCCGCCATCGCTGGTCACGAGCACGAGCTTGTTGCCGCAGTCGGTTCCGCCACCGCCACCGCCACCGCCGCCGCCACTGCCGCTGCCCGCGGACACGCGCGGGCGCGTCGGCAGACCGGAGCCGATCGCGATGCGGCGATCCTCCTGGGTGTTCGCGTTCGTCGGCCACACGCCGAGCGCGCAGTCGATGTCGAAGGAATAGAGATAGGAGGTGCCCGAGCCGGAGCAGATGTCCGTCGAGGCCGGGTCGCGCTGCAGGAACGAGCCGGTGAACACCTTGTTGAGGAAGATCGTGCTGTTCGAGACGAACTTCTCCGCGTCGCGGCCGACGATGTAGTAGCCCTTCTTGGTGGTGTTCATCGTCGCGCAGGGGATCGGCGAGCTCGCATCGAAGTTGGCGAGGTCGCCCTCCCCGGTGCAGGTGCCGCCGCAGTCCTCGACGATGCGGCCCGTGTACCGGTTCGGGAACGTCCCGATGGTCTCCTCTGGATCCGTGTCCTTGACCACGTAGAAGCGGTTGTTGTTCTTGCAGGCGGTCGGCATCGGCGACGCGATCGGGAACGTGCAGCCGTCGCTGTAGACCGCCGCCGAACCGATCGGATTGGCGCGCTCGCCCGCGCCGAAGGCCAGCACCAGATTGCCGTCTCGCATCGCGCCGGTCGGCGGGAAGAAGAAGCTCTGGTAGTGGACGCTGGCGCTGTACGCCCCGCCCGACATCTCCGCCGGCGGCTCGGTCGTGGCTGCGCCGCGGAACCACAGCCGGAAGGGCCACTGCGGCTGCGCGGTGTTCTTGAAGCCGGTCGCGCCGTTGATGGTGTCGTCGCCCGGCGCCGTCACCACCCACTTCCACATGTTGCCGCCGAGGTCGCCGATGTAGATCACGTCGGCGAAGCCGTCGAAGTCGAGGTCGAAGACGGCCGGCGACGACGCGATCGAGTATCGCATCTCCGTGTAGAGCTGCTGCTCGCTGGTGGCCGCCGTCATGGTCGGCGTGGCGGTCGCGCTGAAGGCCTTCTTCGCGAGCACCTCGCCGGTGTTGATGTCCACCATGTAGATGACGCGGCCCTTCTGCGACGTCGCGACGTAGCCCGTGCCGTTGGGATCGCCTTCGATGGAGTAGCCGCCGCCGAACACCGCGACCCAGCGCTCGTAGTGATCGGCCGCGTTGTTGACGCGGACCTTCACGCGCGTGATCACGGGCTCGGACCACGTGTTGCCCATCCACGCGGTCTCGCCCGCGGTGCCCGGATTGACGCCGTTGATCGGGTCCTCGACCGGGAAGCCCCACAGGTAGCGGGGATAGGTCGTGGTCGTGGTCGCGGCGCTCGCCGGCGGGCTCGTGATGTCCATCGCGAAGTACTGCGAGCCGCCGTCGCGCAGGCCGGCCATGAGCACCGTGCGCCACTGCGCCACCACCTTCGAGACGGCCGTCGAGTTCACCGTCGTCAGGTTGCTGCCCGAGGTGTTGCGGTTGAACCAGACGTCCGCCACGACGGGTGAGCCGTCCACGTTCACCGCCGTGCGCAGGCCGGTCACCGTCTTGACCAGGTTCTTGACCGTCTTGCGGATGGTGTAGGGCATGAAGCCCATCAGCTCCTGGCCGGTGCCGCGGTCGTAGCGCGGCGGGACGAGCGGCGTCACGCCGTCGGTGTCGACCGTCTGCCAGGTGCCGGCATGGAAGGCGTGCAGGAAGCCGTCGTTCGCGCCGGCATAGATCACGCGCGTGCGCGTGCGGTTGGTCGTCGCGAAGGTCTGATAGGTCGCCTCGCCGATCGGCGCGTTCGGCGAGCCCACGACCACCGGGTTCGAGTGGAAGATGTCGCCGAGGTAGAGCGGGCTGCCATTGTTGTCGACGCGCGTGGTGCAGCCCGTGGCGGCGAAGGTGCAGCCGCGCAGATTCTGGATCAGCGCGGACGCAGCGCCCGTCGTCGTGTTGTCGGGGCTGACCAGCGAGCTGTACGGCACCACGCTGAGGTCGCCGCTCACCATCCCGAACCAGGTCGCGGCGGTCGACGCGGGCGACGGAATGTTGAAGGCCGTCGGCTGCGCGAAGATCGCCGTGTTGCCGAGCTCGACGTAGAGCTTGCGGCTCGCGGGCGCGGGCATCTGGTCGGCGGCGTCCCAGTAGGCGTTCGCGGTCGTGCGCAAGGTGCCGTCGGACGGGCACGGCGGGACCGCCGTCGAGCTGACGCCGACGGCGCAGTGACCATCGGCGGTCAGGATGTCGCCGGTCTGCGAGAAGTTGAAGTCCTTCAGGTGACCTTCCCAGTACCAGGTGTTGGACGCCGGCACGAAGTAGGCGGTGTAGAAGTTCTCCGCGCTCGTCGTCCGGCTCGCCGGCACGGCGGCCGAGGTGAAGGCCTGGGCCTTGTTGAGGATGTCCTCGATCGCGGCCACCAGCGAGTCGATCATGTCCTGGGCAGACCAGGCCGCCCTGAAGAGACCGTTGCCGTTCGTAGCGGTGTGCTGGAGCAGCGCATTCGCGACCGGGTCCGTCGCGAGGCCGATCGTGTAGACGTCGATGTGCTGGTTGCCCGTGAGATCGGGGCGGATGTCGATGTCCTGCACCGCCTTCGCGATGTCGTCGAGGTAGCCGGTGGCGTCGGTGGCCTGGAACGGCGGGTTGCCTTCCTCGGGCGTCGAGTCCGTGCCGATGTCGAGCGCGCCGGTCAGGTCGGGCGCGTAGTCGCCGACGAGCTGGCTGCGGAAGACGGAGAAGCCCTGCGTCTCGTTGCCCGACGTGGTGAAGTTGTCACCGGACGGCTGACCGTCGGTGATGATGACGATGAAGTTCTTCTGACACGCCTGCTGCACGGGATCCGGCGGCCAGCTCGACGCCGTCGTCGTGTAGGAGCCGTCGGTCATGTTGTACTTGTAGGCGGGGAAGCGAGTCGTGCCGGTGTTGCCCGGCGCCACGCCGAGCGGCCGCACCGCCGTCGTCGTCGCGGTGTCGTGCGGCATGAAATACGTCACGAGCTTGAACAGCGTCTCGCTGAGCGGCGTGCCGGTCGCCGGGTCGAGGTTGTTGATCTCGGTCTCGAGCGCGCTCCAGTTCGTGGAGTAGTCCGCGATCGGAACGCTGACGAAGCCGCCGTTCATCGCGGTCGTGAACTTCGCGATGCCGAAGCGCACCAGGTTCAGCGAGCAGCCGGGGCGGCAGTCGGGGGCGTACTGCGTGCCGTTGGTGTTGATCTGGTAGATCACATCGCGCGCGACCTCGCGCAGCGCGGTGATGCGCGAGCGCTGGTAGAGGCCGTAGGTGGCGCCGCCGATGTAGTGCTGATCGTTCGCGGAGTTGTCGATGTCCGCGAGGATCTGCGCGCCCGTCATGCTCGTCGGGGGCGTGCCCCACGTGTAGGTCGCGGTGGTGTCGAGGTGGAACAGCCACTCGAGGTAGTCGTCGTCGATCCAGGTCGGATTGTCGTTGCTGGCGACGCCGTTGATGTTGGTGAGCTGGCCGTCGTGCCAGATCTTGCGCGTCTGGCCGCAGTACTTGCGCGTGATGTAGCCGGTGTCCGGGTCGTCCGTCGTGCTCGGGCTCGCGGTGAAGCCCGAGGTGCTGGGATCGATCACGAACCAGCAGCCGAAGCCGGGGTAGCAGTCGTAGGTGGTGTGGTTCCCCAGCTGGTCGGTGCTGGTGTTCGGGCCGTATGGGAAGGGACTCGTCGCCACGGTCGGGTTCGGCAGGACGTCGCAGCCCGCGTACGGCCAGCCCGGCGGCGGGATCGAGATCGACGCGGGGTGCCGCATGATCTCGTTCATCGAGTTCGAGTTGTCGATCATCAGCAGTACGTTCGGCGGCACGCGCGACGTGAACAGCAAGGTGTCGTCGGCGCCGCTGGCGAGGCCGACGAGCAGGACGGCGCAGACCGTCAGGAAGGGCGCCGCGCGTCGCAGCAGCTGTCGGATGCTTCGTGCCATGTTCGGATCCTCCCGCTGCCCCGTCATGCCGCCTCCTCCTCTCGGCGGGCGCAGCTCGGATGACTAATCGTTGAAGGCGTTGCAGCGCTCCGCGGTGGCCTGGATGCGCGACGTCGCGCCGCCCTGCGCCACTCCCTGGGTCCGGACGTTCCAGACCGTGTAGAGGAAGATCGGTTGACCCTGCTCGATGCTGGAGCCCATCTCCTTGCAGGGCTCCGCGGCGGCGAGCATGCAGATGTTCGAGCTCGGCGCGGTGGAGTCCGGCCCGTAGGTGACGCCGTTCGGCAAGGTCGCGCTCGGGATCGGCGTGGTGAGGCAGTCGCCGACCAGGATCTGGTTCGCGAAGGAGGAGTCGTGGATCACCTTGAGGCTCGCCGCGAGCGCGGCGTCCGCACCGTAGAGCGCGGTCTGCGACTGGCTGGTGAGGCCCGTCGTCTCGCGGTCCCGCATGACGGTGTGGAGAGACGCGAAGCCGATCAGCGCCATCGCCGTCAGCAGCAGCATGGTGATGAGCAGCGCGGCGCCGCCCTGGCGGCGCTGCGCGCGCGCTCGTGTCGTCTCGAGCATGCGTCGCCTCATAGCGTCAGGTTCCGGAGCCGCGCGGTCGCGGTGTAGACGCGCCGGTGCTTGCCGTCCGCGACCGGGACGTTCGTCGCGCGGTTCTCGCGCGCCTGCCCGATGCCCGCGTCGGCCGGGTTGCGCGGATCGTTGGCGCGCGTGCGCGCGACCAGGTCGAAGCGGACCTCGCGCAGCTTGGTGCCGTCGACCGCGGACGTGTCGTAGTTGACCCCGGTGACGCCGCGCATCTCGCCCGCGTCCACGATCTGGTTCGTGTTGTCGTCGTAGAACCAGGCGACCTGGAGGTCCTCGATGTCCTTCGCGAGCAGCACGCCGTCGCGCAGCAGCTGCGGCGGAGGCCCGGCGGCGATCTGGTAGATGTGAGCGGGCACGAGCCGCAGCTGCTTCGCGAAGGGCGCGGCGGTGGCATACATCGCCAGGAAGTTCACGGTGACGCTGTACGGTACGGTGATGCCGACGGCCGTGACGATCCCGCAGGCCACGCCGCGGCCGGGATTCGCGGTGTCGGTGAGGATCGCGCCGCCGCCGACGCGGAAGTCGCTGTCGTTGACGCCGTCGCCGTCCGTGTCGTACGTGGCGACGCCGTCGATGGTGACCTCGTCGAGGGCCATCGTCTTCGCGCCGGTCGCGGTCGGGTCGTCGGCGAGGCTGGTCAAGGTCGCCCCGAGCAGCTTGCCGTTGTACTGGACCTGGAGCTGGTCGGCCGGCAGGACCGCGTCGGTGTCGCTCACGAAGAGCGTGTCCGGAGCGGACGTGCTGTCCACGCCGCAGGCCGCCGCTCCGGGCGGAACCAGATAGCCGGCGTTTCGCAGGTCGCGCTCGATCAGCCGCGAGATCGCCTGCGTGTTCTGCTGTGTCTCGGAGATCTGGTCGACGACGGCGTGGGTGGCCTGCTGGTACGAGAACGTGTTGAACACGAACAGCAGCACCACGGACAGGAGCCCGAGGCCCACGACCAGCTCGATCAGCGTGAAGCCGCGCTTCAGCAACTCGGGTCACCCGTGTTGTATCGGCGCGTGCCGATGATGTGCTGCTTCGCCGTGGAGCTGCCGTCCTCGGTCCAGCTGACTTTCACCTGGACGTCGCGCAGGCAGACCGGCGCGGCGCCGATGTCCGTCACCTGCCACGTGATCGTGTAGGTGTGCTCGGTGGAGGCGGCGAGGCCGTCCGGGCGATTCACCGTGACCGTACTCGCCGGCTGGCCGGGCCAGTCGGCGCCCGGCGTCTGCCAGCCGCCCGCCGCCTGGGCCGTGGAGAGCACGCTCCACGGCAACCGGTTCGTCTGTTCGAGAAACGAGCGCGCGATCGCGGTGGCATCGCCGGTGTGCTTGCCCTGCGAGCCCTGCTTCAGCGCCTGGAGCTGCATGACGGCGAGCGTCAGCATGCCGACGGCGAGGATCACCAGCGCGAGCATCACCTCGATCAAGGTGAAGCCCTGCGAACCGCGCTCGTGTCGGTGGCGCGCGTCGCTCATTGCGTCCACGCGCCCGCGCCCGAGTTCCAGCGGTGCAGGCGCACGGTCCCGAGCGGCGACATCACGATCGCGTAGTCGCGATGGCCGTTGGTGAGATAGATGGCGCCGCCGGCCGCGCCGACGTTCCCGGGGCTCCCCGGTTGATCGCAGGGCGGATTCGTGGCCGCGTTCTGCGCGAACAGTCGCGGCAGCCCGTCCGCGCCGAACATCACCCAGCTCGCGTTGGCACCTGCGGGCGTGGTGAAGCTCGAGCCCGCGGCCTGGTCGCCCGACGCGCCGGCGTCGTTCGGAGCCGCCGTGCCGTTCGCCAGCGCGGGATCCGTTCCGAAGCGGACGCCCTGCTCGAACGTGATGGTCTGCACGATCTCGCCCGCATCGATCGTGCAGTTGGACGAGCCCGCCGTGTTCCCGGTGGGGCCGTCGTTGACGATCACGGCGTCCGATGTGATGCCCGCGAGCCCCGCCTCCACCCGGAAGGCGAGGATGAAGTTGTTGCCCGTCTGGATCGCCTGGGAGCGCGTCAGCGAGAAGGCATCGGCCATCTCGCGCGCGGAGGACGCGACTCGCTGATCGGCCGACCAGTCCGAGACGACCGAGCTCGCCAGCGCCACCATCACGCCGATCACCGCCAACACGACGACCAGCTCGATCAGCGTCATTCCGGCACGCGCGCGGTCCACGCGGGACCTCCGACGCCCCGGCAGCGGGGCGCAATGAATCACCCCGCTGCATCGGCGCCGCCGACGGCCGACTTGAGACGCGAGCCGGCGGGACGCGGCGTCGTGCCGGTGAGTTGCGCGCGCGCTGCCGGGGAGGCGCGCGCGCAGGCGAAGCCGCAGGTACGGACGCGTCGGGCCTCGGCGGGCCGCGCGCGTCTCAGTCGTGCGTGGCGGGCCGCTGCTCCTGCTCGAAGAGCCGCAGATCGAAGGCCACGTCCGGAGCCGCTCCGTAGTTGTAGCCGCGGTTGTTCAGCACGACCCAACCGGAGTCGCCCTGGCCGGATGCGGCCTGCTGCTGGAGCGCCTGCTCTTTGGCGTCGGCGAGCGCGGCATCCATCGCCTCCGGCGTGCTGCCGCCTCCGCCTCCGCATTGCGACGCCGCGGCGGGCTCTGGCTGCGACTCGCCCGCCCAGTGCGCGCGCGCGACGACGAGCGCGAGCACGGCGAAGAGACACGCCGCGCTGATCCGCAACGCGGCTCGATTCGAGATCTGGCGCATGGATTCCTCCAACGCGGTCGCTCTCCATGGATCGGCCCGAAGAGCGTCTGGCTTGACGTGCGCGCGAGAGGCCCGTCGATGCACATGCTATGCGGCGGACCTGCGCAACGCCTGCCAGCGCATGCCGTCGCAGCCGCGAACGCGCGCAGATCGGCGAGCGGCGGCGCATTCAAGTCCGCGTCCGCGCACGCCGAATCGCTCTGCGACGGTTCGAAGGGACCGAGCTTCAGAGAGCCCCCCCCCATGCGATCCCGAATCCCCTCCCCTCGCGCGCTCGTGCGCGCCCTCTGTCTGACCGGCGCCCTCGCGCTCGGCTTCACCTCTTCCGCGCAGGCGGTGGCGATCTCGGGTCTCACGGTCTCGCTCGATGCGTCCAACACGGCGAACCTCTTCGATGACGTCGGCGCCAACGCAGAGCAGATCTCGAGCTCGGTCGCGGTGCAGTCGTCGACGGCCACCAGCTTCGTCACCCGCTACCAGGCCGGCGTCTACACGGACGCCGGCGGCAACGGCGCCGTCAACAACACCACCACGTTGAACGCGTCCTACACGATCACGTTCAACGTCACGAACGCGGCCGGGGAGCTGTGGCGGCTAGATCTCGTGACGTCGCGCATCGGTGCGCGCACCGCCGTCGACGACGGGCAGGGCCAGTCCGCGTTCTCGCTCGGCGCGGTGACCGGCTTTCTCGGCGGCTCGGGTATGCTGACCTCCGGCTCGCTCGGCCTCGGCGCGATCGCGAACAGCCAGCAGGCCACCGCAGTCGATCTCGCGTTCAATCAGAGCGGAGCCGCGAGCATCAGCGGGTCGGGCAACGGCACGGTGACCCTGCGCTTCACCTTCGCCGCGAACGCGCAGACGATCGTCCAGGGCAACGGCGCCAACGCCCAGGGCGACGAGGCCGCGATCCGCATGGGCATCCCGGCCACGCTCAGTCAGTTCAGCGCGGGCAACTACCCCGGCCCGGGCAACCGCACCGCGGCGAACGACGGGCACTTCGTCGACCTCGATCTGCTCGACCTCGGTCCGGTTCCCGAGCCCGACACGGCGCTGATGCTGACCTTCGGGCTCGGCGTGCTCGCGATCCAGGGCCGCACGCGCCAGCGCCGCTCCTAGCGATCGCCGCAACGCCTCCGGCTCGCGAGCGCGCCGATGCGGCGCGCTACCGTCGAGCGCGATGTACGCGGTGCACTACGGCTTTCGCGAGAAGCCGTTCGCGCTGAGCCCGGACCCCCGATACCTCTTCCTGTCCGCGTCGCACCGTGAGGTGCTTGGGCATCTCGTCTACGGGATCGAGCAGGGCGAAGGCTTCATGGCGATCTCGGGGGAGGTCGGCACGGGCAAGACCACGCTCTGCCGCACCTTGCTCGAGCGCCTCGGCTCGTCGTGCGAGATCGCCTTCCTGTTCAATCCGACGCTCGGCCCGACGGACCTGATCAAGGCGATCAACGCCGAGCTTGGGCTCTCGACCTTCGGCGACTCGCGCACCGAGCTGCTCGACGTGCTGAACACGTTCCTGCTCGAGAAGCACGCCGAAGGGCGCCGCGTGCTCGTGATCATCGACGAGGCGCAGAATCTCCCGGTCGAGACGCTCGAGCAGCTGCGGCTGCTCTCGAATCTAGAGACCCACACGGCGAAGCTGCTCCAGATCGTGCTGATCGGGCAGCCCGAGATCGACGCCAAGCTCGACGCGCCCGAGCTGCGCCAGCTGCGACAGCGCATCGGAGTGTGGTGGCGCCTAGGACCGCTCCAACGGGACGAGACGCTCGCCTACGTCGCGCACCGGCTGCGCGTCGCGGGCGGCAGCGAGACGATCTTCAGCCCGAGCGCGATCGCGCTCGTGCACCGCCATGCGCGCGGCGTCCCTCGACTCGTGAACCTGCTCTGCGATCGCGCGCTGCTGCTCGGCTATGCCGAGGGGGCGCGCCAGATCGGGCGCGGCATCGTGACGTCGGTCGCGCGCGAGGTGCACCCGCCGCGGCGCACGCGGTCGCGACGCGGCGCCCTCCGGCTGGCGATGGCGCTGACGCTCGTCGCCCTCGGCGCGGTGGCGTGGCTCGGGCGCCCCGAGCGCGCGCCTCTCGCGAGCGCGCCTGCCGCGTCGCTCGCGCCGGTCGCGGCCGCGCCGATCCCGCTGGCGCGCGAGGCGGTGATGACCTCGCTGCCCGACCCCGCGCCCACCGGGCCTGCGGCCGTCACCGCTCCCGCGCCCGGCGCGCTGACCGGCGACGACGTCCTCGGCGCGCTCGCCGCGCTCCAGACTCCGGAACAGAGCCTCGCGGCCGCCACCCGGGCGGTCTTCGCCTTGTGGCAGATCGACGCGGCGGCGCCGAGCGGCCGCACGCTCGAGGCCGCCGACGAGGCGCTGCGCGTCGCGGGCCTCACGACGATGTCCCTGGCTCCCGGAGAGTTCGACCGCCTGCGCGAGCTCGACCTCCCGTCGCTGGTCGCGCTGCGCGCGCCGGACGGCGGCACGCGCTTCGCGCTGCTGCGACGCATCAGCGGGGGCAACGCCGATCTCGAGGGCATTGTCGCGGGCCAGAGCGTACGCGTCAGCGTGTCGGAGTGGATGCGGCACTGGACGGGCGAGGCGCTGGTCCCGTGGCGCGACTTCGCCGGTCTGCCGCCCTCGCTCGGTCCCGGCGACCAGGGCGCGCCGGTGGAGTGGCTGCAGGATGCGCTCGCGCGACTCGCGTTCTACAGCGGCGCGCGCGACGGCCGCTTCGATCCCGACACGCGCGCCGCAGTGCAATCGTTCCAGCGCGGCGCCGGCATCGAGCCCGACGGACGGGTCGGCGCGCGCACCAAGCTGGCGCTCTATCGCGCGCTGCCGGACTACGCGCTGCCGCTGCTCGCCGCGCCCGCGCACACGCCGCCCGCGTCCGGCTCCTGAATTTGGACGCGGCCACCGACTCCCCGAACGATCGGCCTCGCGCGGCGCGCGGATCGCGCTGGGGCGCGCTGCTGCCGTGGGCCGTGTCGGCGGCCCTGCTCTTCTATCTCTTCGGCTTCGCCACCGACTGGCAGCGGCTCCGCGAGGCGACCACCCGAGCGAACCTCCCTCTCTTCCTGGCCTGCGCGAGCGCGGATCGACTGGCGTTCTTCCTGGCGTGGACGTGGCTCTCGGCCGCCGCGCTGCGGCGCTTCGTCGCCGAGGTGCCGGTCGCCTCGGTGATCGCGATCCGCGGCGGCTCGGAGCTCGTGCGGGTCGTGAGCAACCACCTGGCCGACGGCGCATTCCTGCTCGGCGTGGTTCGCCTGGCCGGGGGGCGGCTCGACGCGGTGATCGCGTGCACGCTCGTTCCGGTGGTCAGCCACTTCCTGGTGATGCTGGTGCAGATGACGATCGCGCTGCCGTTCCTGCGCGGACGCATCGTCGATCATCCGGACGTGGTCGGCGTCACGGCCGTGATGTGGGGAGTCGTCGTCGTCTGCGCCCTCGGGGTCTGGCTCTCGCGCACGCGCCGCGTGCGCTCTCCGGCGTTCGATCGGGCGTCGGCCTGGCTGGAGCGCTTCCCGCTCCGCGAGCTGCGGCCCTTCCTGTGGAGCTTCGCCGCGCTCGCGTTCTTCGACGTCCAGATCCAGTGGCTCGCGTCGCGCGCCTTCGGCGTCCCGATCGACTGGGCTGCGCTCGCCGCGCGCATCCCGATCGTCTATCTCGCCTTCCTGATCCCGTCGCTCGGCAACTTCGGCACCCGCGAGATGGCGTGGGCGAGCGCCTTCTCGGACTACGGGACGCGCGACTCGCTGATCGCCTACGCGTTCTCCGTCAACGCCGTGTTCCTGGTGGTGAACGCCCTGATCGGCGTGATGTTCCTGCGTCGCGCGCTCGATCTGATCGGCGCCGTGCGGCGCGCGCAGCGCGAGGGAGAGCCGCTGCCCCGCCCGATCCTCCACGACCCCACGGATCAGTAGGGCGAGCGCGTGCGCCTCGGCGGAGGGGTGCCCGCTCCGGCACGGGCGTGTAACCTAGGGCGCCTTCTACCCTCCCCACCTGCCTCTGTGCGAGGACTCATGGCGAGAAAGAGCCGCACCGCGGTGCTGAAACGCCAGCGCGAAGCGAAGAAGGCCGAGAAGGCCCTGCTCAAGCGGGAGAAGCGCGAGCTGCGGCAGGCCGAGTCTTCGAGCGAGCCGAGGGTGGCGACGGCGGAAGAGCTCGAAGGCTACGGCTTCCCCGTCGAGCCCGAGGAGCCCCAACGGCGTTGATCCTCGTCCTCGCCTTCCTCACCCCGGAGGCCACAACCCCGCGCCGGCCCTCTGGCGCCCTCGGAGTCGCGTGGCAGACGAACCGCTGATCGCCGTCTTCGTCGACTACGAGAACCTCGCCATCGGCGTGCGCCAGATGCGCAAAGGCCGCTTCCAGATGGAGCTGGTGCTGCGCCGACTGCTCGAGAAGGGGCGCATCGTCTTCAAGCGCGCCTACTGCGACTGGAGCAACTACCGCGACGCCGTGCGCGACTTCCACCACCACGGCATCGAGCTCGTCGACATCCCGCAGTCGAAGGCGTCCGGCAAGAACAGCGCCGACATCCACATGGTCGTCGATGCCCTCGACCTGTGTCACCAGAAGGCGCACATCGACCTCTTCGCGCTCGTCTCCGGCGACAGCGATTTCTCGCCGCTCGCGGCCAAGCTGAAGGAGAACGACCGGCGCGTGATCGGCTGCGGGGTGAAGGCGTCGACCTCGGACCTGCTGATCGGGAGCTGCGACGAGTTCATCTACTACGACGATCTGATCCGGGACGAAGCGGCGCGGCCGAAGCGCCAGAAGAGCCGCACCGCCGAGCCCGAGGACGAGCGCCTCGAGGATGCCGCCGAAAAGGTGGTCGAGATCGTGCGCTCGCTCGAGCGCGACTACGACCCCGTGTGGGGATCGATGGTGAAGCAGACCATCCGCCGCGTGTACCCCGGCTTCAACGAGGGCTACTACGGCACCGCCTCCTTCGCCGAGCTGCTCGAGCGTCTCCAGAAGGAGGGCCGCATCGAGCTCGAGTTCGACGAGGGTCGCGGCAACTACGTCGTGCGATCGCCCGGCCGGAAGCGCTAGGAGCGCGCTCCGCGGATCAGCGCGAGCTCGAGCCGGAACTCGTAGGCGCCGTGGCCGCGGATCCCGAACGCGCCTCGCACCTCGTCGGGGGCTTCGTCGAAGAGAGCCCGAAGTCCCGTGACGGCGCCCGGCGACGTGCCGATCCGCTCGACCCAGGGCTCGAACTCCTGCGTGATCGTGAAGTGCCCGAGTACCTCCGCCACGAGCCCCACCTCGCGCAGCATGTCGCACCACTGCGTCACCGTGTGATCGCGCACGTGGGACGGATCGCGAAGCATCTCGAAGGCGTTGAGGAAGCTGTCCTGCGCGGGATCGTCGGGAGCGACCGCGTCGACCAGCAGGAACGAGCCGCCCGGAGCGAGGACGCGCGCCGCTTCTCGCAGCACCGCGCGCGGATTCGCGTAGTGGTGCGCCGAGAGCCGCGAGGTGACGCGCTCGAACGAGCCCGCCTCGAATGGGAGCTGCGAGGCGTCGGCGCGCTCGAAGCGCAGGTTCGAGAGGCCGCGCTCCGCGGTGAGACGTCGCGCGACCTCGAGCATCTCCTCGGTCAGGTCGAGCGCCACGACCTCGCGCGCGTGCGGCGCGAAGGCGGCGGCCACGTGGCCCGGACCGCAGCCGAGGTCGAGCACGCGCTCGCGCCCCGTGAGCGCCGCGGCGACCAGCATGGCGTCGAGGTCGGGACCGCCGCGGTGGACGCGGCTCACTGCGTAGGCGGCGGCGGCGCGCCCGAAGCGCTCCTGGATGCGCGACCCGATGGTGTGGCTGGCTTGCATGGGACTCTCCTGCGCGACCCTCGCCGCTTGTTTCGTACATCAAAACTATTAATCTAAGTTAACTAATGCCGCAAGCCCCTTCCCGCGACCGCATCGACTCCGCCATCGGCGCGCTGCAGCGCCTGTCCGAGGTCTTCCTCGACCGCCGACGCCAGCTCGCGCGCGAGTCGGGCCTCTCCGAGGCCGAGTGGCGCCTGCTGGAGGAGATCGCGGCGGAGCGCTTCATGCCCTCGCTCTTCGCCCGGCGCCGCGAGCGCACGGCGGCGGCCGTCTCGCGGGTGCTGCGCGGGCTCGTCGACGCCGGCCTGATCGCCGCGAGCGTCGGCGAATCCGACGCGCGCCAGCGCGTGTACCGGCTCACGCCGAAGGGCCGCGAGCGCATGGCGAAGCTGCGCGAGCGGCGCGAGCGCGCGATCGCGGCGATCTGGCGCCGCTTCCCGGCGGCCGATCTCGCCGAGTTCGAGCGCCTGGCAGCCGGGCTCGCCGAGGCGCTCGAGCGCTATGCCGGCCGCCGCGAATAGGCGGTCGCGCCGCGCGGGGCGCGCGCGCCGCGGCGACTCGTCGGGCTATGCTCGGCTGCCTTCGGTCCGGAGGCGCGACGCCGATGCGCTGGAATCTCGCCGATCTCTTCGAGCTCGTGGCCGACACCGTCCCGGATCGGCTCGCTCTGGCGCACGGCGCGGGCGGCGTGTCGCGCAGCTGGTCCGACGTCGAGCGCCGCACCAACACGCTCGCGCGTCATCTGACGGAGCGCCACGCGCCCGGCGACAAGCTCGCGATCTACTCCTACAACCGTCCGGAGTACGTCGAGGCGCTGATCGGCGCGGTCAAGGCGCGGCTCGCGCCGGTGAACGTGAACTACCGCTATCGCGAGGACGAGCTCCACTACCTCTTCGACAACGCGGACGCGACCGTGGTCGTCTACGAGGCGTCGTTCGCGCCGCTCGTGGCGGGCCTGCGCCCGCGGCTCCCGAAGGTGCGCGAATGGATCGAGCTCGACGACGGCGCCTCCGGAAACGCCTTCGCGGTCCCCTACGAAGAGGTCGCCGTGGGAGACGGCGCGCGTCTCCGGATCGCGCGCAGCCCGGACGACCTGCTGCTCCTCTACACCGGCGGCACCACCGGCATGCCGAAGGGCGTGATGTGGACGCAGGCCGCCGTCTTCGAGGCGCTCGGCGGCGGCGGTATTCCGGCGCTCGGACAGCCGCCGTCGGGCTCGGTCGAGGAGCAGCGCGAGCGCATCGCGAGCGGGGGTTCGATGCGACTGCTCCCCGCCTGCCCGCTGATGCACGGCACGGGGCAGTTCACCGCGATCAACGCGCTGACCGGCGGCGGCGCGATCGTCACCTGCGACGGACACTCCTTCGATCCGGACGCGCTCTTCGCGACGGTGTCCGCGCGCGGCGTTCAGGCGATCGCGATCGTCGGAGATGCCTTCGCGAAGCCGATGCTGCGCGCGCTCGACGAGAGCCCTCGACACGATCTCTCCCCGCTCCGCCTGATCGTGTCGTCGGGCGTCATGTGGTCGCCCGCGGTGAAGCAGGGTCTGCTGCGGCACCTGCCGCAGGTGCTGCTGATGGATAGCTTCGGCTCGAGCGAGGCGGTCGGCTTCGGAACCGAGCTGACCACGAAGAGCTCGAGTGTGCGTCTCGGGCAGTTCCGCCTCGGCCCGAACTGCAAGGTGTTCACGCCCGACGGCCGCGAGGTGGAGCCGGGCAGCGGCGAAGAGGGCTTCGTCGCGCGAAGCGGCGCGATCCCGGAGGGCTACTACAAGGACGAGAAGAAGAGCGCCGAGACGTTCCGGGTGATCGGCGGGCGTCGCTGGTCGATCCCCGGCGACTGGTGCACGGTCAACGCGGACGGGACGCTCGAGCTACACGGCCGCGGGTCGGTGTGCATCAACAGCGGCGGCGAGAAGATCTTCCCCGAGGAGGTGGAGGAGACGCTGAAGCTCCATCCTTCGGTGTCGGACGCGGTGGTCGTCGGTCTGCCCGATGAGCGCTGGGGCGAGGCGGTGACGGCGCTCGTCGAGCTCCACCGCGGCGCGCGCGCCGACGTCGCGGAGCTGCGCGAGTTCGTGAAGCAACGCCTCGCCGCCTACAAGACGCCGAAGGCGATCGCGCTCGTGCCGAGCATCGGCCGCGCGCCGTCGGGGAAGGTGGACTACAAGGCCGCCAGGAAGCGCGTTCAGGAGGCGATCGCCGCCGGCGAAGCGCCGTCCGCCTAACGACCCTTGAAGCGCGGCGCGCGCTTCTCGCCGAACGCCTTGACCGCCTCCACGTAGTCTTCGGTGAAGGCGCCCGCGACCATTCGCTCCGCCTCCTCGTCGAGGCACGACTCGAGCGGCGCCACGAGCGCGAGATTCAGGTTCTGCTTCATGTAGCGAAGCGCGATCGGCGGACCGGCGGCGATCTGACGCGCGAGCTCCTGCGCGTCCGACGCAAGCGAGGCGTCCGGCACCACCCGGTTCGCGATCCCGAGCCGCAGACACTCGATCGCGTCGAGGCGCGCCGCCGTGAAGAGCAGCTCGCGCGCCTTCGCAGTGCCGACCAGGCGCGTCAGGAACCAGCTCGCGCCGTAATCGCCCGAGAGCCCGAGCCGCGCGTAGGCCGTGGTGACGAAGGCGCTCTCGGCGAGCACGCGCAAGTCGCAGGCGAGCGCGAGCGCGAAGCCAGCGCCCGCCGCCGGACCCGGTAGCGCGGCCAGGGTCGGCTTCGGCATGCGATGGAGCGCCGCCGGGATCTCGTGCTCGCGCCGCAACATCGCGACGCGCGGCTCGCGCTCCGTCGGCGGCCCCTGCGCCATGACCTTCGTGTCGCCGCCTGCGCAGAAGGCGCCGCCCGAGCCGGTCAGCAGCACGCAGCCGACCTCGCGATCGTTCGCGAGCGCGGGGAGCAGCGCGCGCAGCGCGTCCTTCATGCCGAGGGTGAGCGCGTTGCGCGCGTCGGGTCGGTGCAAGGTCACGACCGCCACGCGAGCCTCGACGTGACAGAGGATCTCGTCGCTGCCCGTCTCGACCCGGCGTCGGTCGCTCATCGGCACCTCCGAGCGCGAGACCCTATCACGGAGCCCACGCGCGGCGCCGGGCTTGCGCGCCCTGCGCGCGAGGACCTACACCCTGCGCTCGACGGAGGAACGCATGGGTTTGCCGGAACCGCCGGAGCTCGGCGCGACGGCGCTGCCGAAGGGCAGCTTCACCGGGCAGGTGGTGCTCGTGACGGGCGGCGGCACGGGGCTCGGCAAGGCGATCGCCGTCGAGTTCGCGCGGCTCGGCGCCGGCGTCGCGATCTACTCGCGCAGCGCCGAGCATCTCGAGCGCGGCCGCGAGGCGATCGAGGCCGCGGGCGCGCGCGCGCTCGCGCTGCAGGGCGATGTGCGTCAGCCCGACCAGATCGCGGCGGCATTCGACGCGCTCGGCGCGGCCTTCGGGCTTCCCGACGTGCTCGTGAACAACGCGGCCGGGAACTTCCCCGTGCCCGCCGAGGACATGAGCGCGAACGCGTGGCGCTCCGTCGTCGACATCGTGCTGAACGGGACCTTCTTCTGCTCGCGCGAGTTCGGGCGGCGCCATCTCGCCGCGGGGCGCCCGGGCGTGATTCTCAACGTCGGGGCGAGCTACGCGTGGACAGGAGGACCTGGCTTCGCGCACTCGGCCGCGAGCAAGGCCGGCGTGAAGAACATGACCGAGACGCTCGCGGTCGAGTGGGGCCCGTACGGAATCCGCGTGAACGGGCTCGTGCCGGGGCTCATGCCGCACGAGGACGAAGTGGCGGCGATCCGCGCGGTGCCCGAGCGCCGCAAGAGCGACGGACTGCGGAGTCCCGCCGGGCGCGTCGGCTACCCGCGCGAGCTCGGCTGGGCCGCGACGTTCCTCGCGTCTCCCTACGCGGCCTACATCAGCGGACACACGCTCGTGGTCGACGGCGCGAACTGGCAGCGACGCGCGATGCTGATGCCCGAGTTCGTGCCGATCCGCGAGCAGCTCGGCAAGGGTCCGTTCCAGCCGTGACGACGTCCGGCGCGCCCGTGCTGATCCGGATCGAGATCGAGCCGCCGCTCGCGACGCTCGTGCTCGACCGGCCGGACAAGCTCAACGCCTGGAGCTGGGAGTCGGCGCGACAGCTCGCGGCGCACGCCGACGCGCTTCGCTTCGACGACCGCGTGCGCGTCGTGCTCCTGCGCGCGGAGGGCCGCGCCTTCTGCGCCGGCGTCGACCTCGGCATGCCGTCCGACCGCATCACCGGCCGCTCGCCCGCCGAGAAGTCGCGCAACTACAACGAGCGCTTCCGCTGGGTGCACGAACGCTTCCGTGTGTTCTCCGAACTGCCGCAGCCCGTGCTGGTGGCGATCCACGGCTACTGCCTCGGCGCGGGTCTCGAGGTCGCGATGATGGGCGACGTGCGCATCGCGGCCGACGACGCGCGCTTCGGCCTGCCCGAGTCGCGCGTCGGTGTCGGGATCGACGCGGGCGCCGACCTGCGGCTGGTGACCGAGATCGGCGCCGGCTGGACGAAGCTGCTCGCCTTCACGGGCCGCCGCATCGACGCCGAGACGGCGCTGCGCATCGGCATCGTGCAGGAGGTCGTGCCGCGCGAGGCGCTGACCTCGCACGTGCGAGCGCTGGCCGCGGAGATCGCGGCGAACGCGCCACTCGCCGTGCAGACGATCAAGCGCACGATCAACTACCGCGCCGCGCAGGGCCTCGCGGAGGCGCTCGCCTACGAGGCCGCAAGCGCGTCTTCGCTCTTCGTGTCCGACGACATGGCGAAGGGCTACGCGGCGATGGCGGAGAAGCGGGATCCTGGCTTCGAGGGGAAATAGCGCCCAACGAGCATCGAGCTCCATCGAACCGGGTCGGCCTTCTGAACTTCGCTCGCCTGCGGCTCGCTGCGCGCCGCCTTCGGCGGCTTGCTATTCCAGCCCGAGTCTTCGCGCGATGATCACCTTCATGATCTCGTTCGTGCCCGCGTAGATCGACTGCACCGCAGCATCGGCGTAGTCGCCCGAGATCGGGTACTCGGTCATGAAGCCGTAGCCGCCGTGGAGCTGCAGGCACTCCGAGGTCAGTCGCTTCTGCAGGTCGGTGGTCCAGAACTTCGCCATGCTGACCTCGGTCACGATGTCGTCGCCGCGCACGTGCGCGGCGAGCAGCTTGTCGACGAAGGCCTGCCCGATCTCGACCTCCGCCGCGAGCTCGGCGAGCTTGAACTGCGTGTTCTGGAACGCGGCGATCGGGCGGCCGAAGGCGCGGCGCTCGCGCACGTAGGCGATCGTGTCGTCGAGGGCGCGGCGGCACGACGCCATCGAGCTGACGCCGATACAGAGGCGCTCCTGCTGGAGCTGCGCCATCAACATCTTGAAGCCCTGCCCCTCGCGGCCGAGCCGATTCGAGACGGGCACGCGGCAGTCCTCGAAGGAGAGCTCGCTCGTGTCCTGGCCCTTCAGCCCGAGCTTTTCGAGGTTGCGGCCGCGACGGAAGCCCGGCCGGTCGCCCTCGACCAGGATCAGGCTGATGCCGTCGTGCGGCGGACGCGCGTCCGGATCGGTCTTCGCGACGACGATCACGAGGTCGGCGATCTGGCCGTTCGAGATGAAGGTCTTGGCGCCGTTCAATACGTAGTGGTCGCCGTCGCGCAGCGCGCGCGTCTGCACGTTCGCGAGGTCGGAGCCCGTTCCCGGCTCGGTCATCGCGATGGCGAGGATGATCTCGCCGGAGATCGCGCCGGGAAGGAAGCGCTGCTTCTGCTCGGGTGATCCGTATGCGACGAGATACGGAATGCAGATGTCGGAGTGCAGCGACATCATCAGCGCGTGTGCGCGCACGCGCGCGAACTCCTCCATCACGATCGCGTCGAAGAGGAAATCGCCGCCCGCTCCACCGTACTCCTCGGGCGCGTGCGCGCCGAGGTATCCGGCCGCACCGACTTTCCGCCAGGTATCGCGGTCGCTCATCCGGTTGCGGTTCCACTCCGCGACCTTCGGCGCGATCTCCGCCTCGACGAAGCGCCGCACCTGACCGCGGAACAGCTCGTGCTCTTCGCTGAAGATCTCCCTGCGCATGGCGCCTCCTCGCGCGGACATCGGCCGAGAGTACGGCGGTCTCGTTCCCTCCGCGCGGCGAGCTGGATCGGTCGCCGAGGAGTTCCCAAGATGAAAGTATGCGATCCCCGTGGGGCCCACATTGACAAGGGTCGGGGTGCCCTGCAGTCTCCCCGCCCGCCCCCTGCCGCACGCAAACCGCCGGCGCCCGAGCCGGCAAGACGTCGTCGCATCGCCTCCGCGCAGCGGGCAGGATTCCGCGATACCCCCCAATGAAGGCCATCGTGCTGAGCGCCGGCCAGGGGCGGCGGTTGCTGCCCCGCACTTGCCAGGTTCCAAAGTGCCTGCTCGCCCTCGACGGCGAACGCAGCGTTCTCCAGCTCCAGCTCGAAACCCTCGCGCGCTGCGGGATCACGGAGGCGCTCGTCGTGACCGGATTCGGTGCCGAGCGGGTCCACGCCCATCTGGCCGAGCGGCGTACCCCGGGGATCCGGGTGGCGACGATCTTCAACCCGTTCTACGGCACCAGCGACAATCTGATCTCGTGCTGGCTGTCTCGAACCGCGATGAACGATGACTTCCTGCTCCTGAATGGCGATACGGTGTTCGAGGACGGTGTCCTGCTGCGCCTTCTCGGCTCGGTCCACGACCCTCTGACCGTGACCGTCGATCACAAGCGCCACTACGACGACGACGACATGAAGGTCGCGCTCGACGGGTCGGGACGAGTGATGGCGATCGGCAAGCAGCTCCCCGCGGACGCCGTCGGCGCAGAGGCAATCGGCCTGATCGCTTTCGCGGGATCGGGCCCGAAGCTCTTCATCGAAGGGCTCGAGCGCGCGGTCCGGCGACCCGATGCAAACCGCTGCTGGTACCTGTCCGTCGTACACGAGCTGGCTGAAGAAGACGGGGTGGTGGGAACGGCGTCGGTCCGCGGGCTCTGGTGGCGCGAGATCGACGCGGACGAAGACCTCCTGCTGGCGCGCGAGGAATGGCTCGGCCGGGCCGCCCTCACGGGTCCAGTGGGGGCGCAAGCGTAGGATTTTCATCCCAGACCGAGGGGCAAAAGGTCCACCCGGGGGGCAAGCACTTGGGTTCGGACTCGTCAGGGCCGATCAACCTCGCTATTCACCGGGACCAACGGGGGGGGAAATGATGCGGGTAGGGGACATCACGATCGGTGGCGGCGCGCCGCTGGTCCTCATCTCCGGCCTGAACGTTCTCGAGACGCTCGACGGTGCGCTGTTCTGCGCCGAGGCCGTGCGAGAGATCGCGGACCGACACGGTCTGCCGGCGATCTTCAAAGCGTCCTTCGACAAGGCCAATCGCTCGAGCCGCGACTCGTATCGCGGTCCGGGGCTCGACCTCGGCCTTCGCATGCTGGAGCAGGTGAAGGATCAGGTCGGCATCGCGGTCACGACGGACGTCCACGAGCCCGGCCAGGCAAAGATGGTCGCCGAGGTCGCGGACCTCCTTCAGGTGCCGTCGTTTCTGTCCCGCCAGACGGATCTCGTGGCGGCATGTGCGGGGACCGGTCGCCCGCTGAACATGAAGAAGGGGCAGTTCATGGGCCCCTCCGACGCCGCGCTCGCGGCGCGCAAGGCGATCAGCTTCGGCGCGAGCGGCGTGATGCTGACCGAGCGCGGCACGAGCTTCGGCTACCACGACCTGATCGTCGACCTGCGGGGCCTCGTGCTGATGCGCGAGACGGTTCCGGTCTGCCTCGACGCGACCCACGCGACCCAGCATCCGGGCGCCGGCCGGGGCGCGAGCAGCGGCGACCGCCGCTTCGTGTCCCCGCTGGCGCGGGCCGCCGCCGCGGTCGGGGTGGACGCGCTCTTCATCGAGACGCACCCCGAGCCGGAGAAGGCGCCCTGCGATGGGGCCTGCCAGATCCGCCCCGCGGACCTCGACCGCCTCGTCGCGGACGTGTGCGCGATCCGAGGCGTCCTCGAGACCCGACGCTAGGCGGGTGATCGCACCGCTCCAGCGCCTCGCGACCTCGCGGCGCTCGAGCGCGGGCCGCGCGTGAAGGTCGAAGACTTCTCCGTCCTGATCCTCGCCGGCCGGCGCGGACCTCACGACGCGCTGGCGGAGAGCCGCGGCGCGACGCACCGCGCGCTGCTTCCGGTCGACGGCATCCCGATGCTCGTACGCGTCGTGCGGACCTTGCGAGCCGCAGGGCTGGAGCGGATCCACGTGAGCATCGACTCGCCCGAGCTGCTCGAGGCGGAGCCGGAGCTCGCGGCGCTCCATCGCGAGAGCGCGCTCGAGATCGATCGCAGCGAGGGCTCTCCGTCGCGCAGCGTCGCCTCCGCGCTCGCCCCGGACGCGATGCTGCCCTGCCTCGTCACGACGGCCGATCACGCCCTCCTCACGCCCGAGATGGTCCGACACTTTCTCGGAGAGGCGTGCCGCTCGTCGGCCGATCTGCTGATCGGGATGGTGGCGGCGTCGGTCGTGCAGCGCGCGTACCCCGAGACTCGCCGCACCTATCTGCGGCTGCGCGGTGAGGCGTGGTCCGGCGCCAATCTGTTCGCCTTTCGCACACCGCGCGCGCGGCGCGTCGCCGACTTCTACGTCCGCGCGGAGCGCTTCCGCAAGCAGCCGTGGCGACTCGTCGCCGCGCTCGGTCCGTCACTGCTGCTCCTCTACGGACTGCGGCGCCTGGATCTCGACGGCGCGCTGGCGCGAGGCTCGCCGCGACTCGGCGCGCAAGTCGCCGCAGTGCACATGCCGCAGGCCGAGGCCGCGATCGATGTCGACCGCGAGGGCGATCTCGTGCTCGCCGAGAGGATCTTGCGCGACCGCGCGGCGATCGCTCGCTAGAGCGCTCGCGCCTCGCCTTCGGCGCGAAAGCGTCCGCTCCCCGGGTCGAGTCCGCGCGCGCGCAGCGTGAATCGCGGCTTGCCTGCGTCGGACGCGACGTCGATCAGGTGATACTGCGCGCGCTTGCCCGGCTTCGAGCCGACGTCCGATGCCGAGCACGCGCACACCACCGGGATCTCGCCGTGCGGCCCGGGCAGCGACGCGAAGCGCTGTCGGTGGAGGTGACCGTGCAGCACGAGCTCGGCGCCCGCGCGCGCAAGCACCGCAGCGAGCGCCGGTGCGTCCCACAGCGCGCGTCGCCAGGACACCATCCCAGGCACCGGCGCGTGGTGCACGAGCACGACGCGCACGAGCCCGCGCTCGCGAAGCGCGACGAGCGCCGACTCGAGACGTTCGAGCTGCGCCGCACCGAGCGAGCCGCCGGCGACGAGGGGCGGCGTCGGATGCGCCGAGCTGAGCCCGACCAGCGCGAGCGGACCGCGCACGCGCACGCTCGGAAAGCCCGACGCGGGATCCACGCGATCGCGCCACTCCGCGTCGGGACGCAGCCATTCGCTCCACAGCGACCAGGAGCTCTCGCGCGGCACACCGACGTACGCATCGTGATTGCCCGGCACCAGGCTGACCCGCTCGGGATCGCCGATCCGCTCGAGCCAGCGGCGCGCGCTCGCGAACTCCTCGACGAGCGAGATGTTCGTCAGATCGCCCGTCACCGCGACGTGATCGGGCGCCTGCGCGTGCAGATCCTCGATCAGCGCCTCGACGACTTCGGGGCGGTGCACGTGACATCGGTGCAGGCGCCACGAGAGCCAGCCGAGCGCGCGCTTCCCGAGCAGCGGCAGCGGACTGCGCGGCGCGACCGGCGTCGCGTGCAGGTCGGAGAGATGCGCGAGCGTGTAGATGGCGTCCTCCGCGAGGTCGGCGAACCTAACCCAGCGCACTCCGCTGTGATACGGTCGCCGGCGCCCATGTCCGCGCCGCCGCGAGAACACCGTCGGCCCGGCGCCGCCGAATCCGCCGCGATCGGCTGGATCCTCGAGAGCGACGCGCGAGAGCGATCGGGCGCCGAGCTCTCGACCTTCGGGCTCACGCCGGGCGAGCGCATGCGCCGCTCGCTGGCCCGCGCGGGCTGCGCGCCTCGCCGCGTCGACGACGACTCGCTACCCGCGCTCGCACCGTGCGATCGCGTGGCCCTGCTGCGCGCCGATCGCATCCTCGACGAGCGGCTCGTGCGCGCGCTCGTCCACGCGCCCGACACCTGGCTGGAAGACGAGGCGCTCGGCCCGCTCGGCGCGCAGGTCGTCGCGCAGGATGCGGCGGCGGCGGCGGCGGCGCTGCGCGGCTGCGCGCGCGCGCCAGGAGGCCTGCGCCGCGTGACGCCCGACGCGCTGGTGCCCGCGTGGCGAGCCGAGCTCCGCAAGAGCGAGCCGCCGTGGGTCTGCGACGTCCGGCCCGAGCGCGCGCGAGAGATCGAGCGCCGCATCTTCGATGCGTCCTACAAGGGCGCCACCGATCTCGTGACGAAGTGGGTCTGGCCGATTCCGGCGCGCGCCGTCACGCGCTGGTGTGCCGAGCGCGGCATCTCGCCGAATGCGGTCACGCTCGCGAGCTGGGTGCTCGCCCTCGCCGTGATCGCTCTCTTCGCGAAGGGTGCCTTCGCGCTCGGGCTGCTGCTCGCCTGGCTCATGACCTTCCTCGACACCGTCGACGGAAAGCTCGCGCGCGTGACGCTCACCTCGAGTCGCCTCGGGAGCGTGCTCGACCACGGACTCGATCTCCTGCATCCGCCGTTCTGGTACCTGGCGTGGAGCCACGGGCTCGCCGTCCCGTCACCCGTCGCGACCGCCGTGGCGGTCGGTGGCTACGTCGTCGGCCGCGCGCTCGAAGGCGCCTTCCTCGCGCGCTTTCGCATCGAAGCGCACTCGTGGCGCCCGATCGACGCGCTCTTTCGCACGATCACCGCGCGCCGCAACCCGAACCTGATCCTGCTCTCGGTCGGCGCCGCGTGCGGGCGACCCGATCTCGGCCTCGTGATGGTGGCGCTCTGGACGGTCGTCTCGGTCGGCTTCCACTCGCTGCGGCTCGCTCAGGCCTTTGCGGCAGCGCGGCGCGGCGAGGCCGTTGTCGGCTGGGACGCTTCGCGATGACGCGCGGCCTGCGAGCGCGCGCCGGCGCGCTCGCGGCGCTGGCGCTCGCGCGAGCCGCCCTCGCGGACGGCGCGCCGCCACTCGTCGATCCCGCCGCAAAGCGACCCGTCGGTGCGTCGGCCTCGGAGTACTGGGATCTCGTCGCCTCGTTCGAGGGCGGCGTCTGCGTGACCGCGCGCTTCACGATCTTCGATGAAGGCGCTGGCCGTCATAGCGCGGCCGCCTTCGGCCATTTCTTGCGATCGGACGCCCCGCCGGTCGCATTCCAGAACGGGCGTCGCGACGGGCGCTGGCGGCTCTCGCCGGACGGACGCCGAATCGAGATCGGCTCGAGCCTGCTCGCGCTGTCGGACACCGCGCGCCACTTCGAGGTCGACAACGACAAACGCGGCGTGAAGGTGTTCCTCGACTGGAGCACGGACGCCAGCGCGCAGAGCGTGCCGGCTTCGGCGCTGCCGGACTCCTACGCCGTCGACTTGCTCCAGCTCGCGAGCCCCGTGCGCGCGTCTATACAGGTCGGTGGGATGGCGTCGCCGCTGCGGCTCTCGGGCACGCTGAGCTTGACCCACACGTCGATGTCGGTCGCCGAGGACGAGCGGGTGCTGCGCCGAACCGACGTGGCCAGCATCGATCCGGACTCGGGCGCCTACCTCCTCGATCTCCTCGACCCCGCGGGCAAACGCTTCTCCTGGATCTTCGTGAGAGCGGAAGGAGCCTCCGCGCTAACGCGCTCGGGCCTCGATCCACGCTTCGAAAGCGGAGGCGAGAAGAGCGGTTATCCGATTGCGTCGGGTCTCGTGATCGACCGCGGCGAGGTGCAGGGCCGGATCGCCGTGAAGCCCCCGCGCCTCGAAGTCGACCCGCTGGCCACACTTCCGGCGCCCCTGCGGATGTTGTACTCCTTGCGCCGTCGTCCGCACCGAAGCTGGGCCGAATCGAGCTACGAGCTCTCGTGGGTGCCCGGGCCGGAGCACCCCGCGGTCCGGGTCGCGGGCGACGCGATCGCAACGTTCTCCTTCCTCGACGCTCTGCCCCCCGACGAGATCCGACCCTGAGCCCCCGGCGACCCGGAGGTCCCAACGTGCGAGTGGGCGTCCTCAACAACCTGAAGGCGGGCCGCAACCGCAAGCAGGTCTCCCGCGTCCTCGACGTGCTGCGCCGCTATCCGGACGTCGCGCACGTGGAGACCGAGAGCGTGCGCGATCTGCCCGAAGCGCTCGTCGAGCTGACGCGGCGCGAGGTCGATCTGCTCGTCGTCAACGGCGGCGACGGCACGCTCCAGTACGTGCTGACGGAGCTCCTCGGCAGCGCCGACCTGCCTTCGCTTCGCTTCGTCGCGCCGCTGCGGGGAGGTCGCACCAACATGACCGCCTCCGATCTCGGCGCGGACCCGCGACACGGGCGCGGTCTCGTGTCGCTGCTCGACGCGCTCGCCGCCGGCCGCCTCGACGAGCGCCTGGTGGCGCGCCCGGTGCTGCGCGTCGCGTCGTCGCGTCGTTCGGGCGTGCAATACGGGATGTTCTTCGGCGCCGGCATGATCCAGCGCGCGGTGGCGCTCGTGCACCGCACCTTCCCGCCCGGGCAGCAAGGCGTCTTCGGCGCGGGAATCGTGACCGGTGCGCTGATCACCCGGGCCTTCACCAATCCGAGCGACGGCATCCTCACGCCCGACAAGGCGGTCGTGCACGTGGACGGTCATCCGCTCCGCCACTCGGAGTTCTACCTGCTGATCGCGTCCACCCTCTCGCATCTCTTCCTCGGCATGCGGCCCTTCTGGGGCGACGGCGCCGGCGGCGTGCGTCTGACCGGCATCTCGAGCCGTCCCCGGCGCAGCATCGTCGCGGCGCCCGGGATCCTGCGCGGGCGCCCGCGGGCATTCGTCACGCCGGAGAACGGCTACGAGAGCGCGAACGCGCACCGCGCGCAGATCGCGATGGCCTGCGGCTTCACGATCGACGGGGAGATCTTCGCGCCGGAGCCGGACGAACAGGTCGAGCTCTCCGCCGACCGGAGACTCGCGTTCGTCCGCGCCTGAATGCCGGGCCTTCGCGCTCGCTCTTCGCTCGCGCTCGGGCTACCGGCCTTCGCTCGGCAAGCCTTTGCGATCTCCGCTCGGCTACGCCTCGCTGCGCGTCGGCCGACTTTGCGGTCGGCCTCCTTGCGGTGACGAGGGATAGCGGCCTCGCCGCCCTCGTTCGCGACGAGCTCGTGCGCCCTGCGCCGGCGTCCGCGCAGGCCTTCGCCGAGGAGCTGCGCCGACGCCACGGCGCGTCGCTCGCCGGTGTCCTCTTCTACGGCTCCTGCCTGCGGCGCGGCAGCGACGAGGGCGTGCTCGACTTCTACGCGCTCGTCGACGACTACCGCGGCGCCTACCGCTCGCACGCGCTGCGGCTCGCCAACGCCGCGCTGCCGCCGAACGTCTTCTATCTCGAGCTGCCCCGCGGCGACACGAGGCTGCGCGCGAAGTACGCGGTCTTCTCGCTACGCGACTTCGCGCGCGCGGTGCAGCTCACGTCGCTGCGCACGGGCACGTGGGCGCGCTTCTGCCAGCCGACGGTGTGCGCGCACGCGCGCGACGACGCTGCGCTCGCGGCGCTAGTCGATTCGCTGTGCGCGGCCGTCGAGAGCGCCGTGCTGCGCGGGCTGGCGCTGCTGCCGGGCGAAGGGGACGTGCGCGACGTGACGCCCGAGCCGCTGTGGCTCGGGCTCTTCCGGGACACATATGCCTCGGAGCTGCGTCCCGAGAGCGATGCAGGACCGCGCGCGATCTACGCCGCCGATCCTCCCCGCTACGCGCGCGCCCTCGCGGCCGCGCTGGACGCGCTGGCGCGAGAGGGCCAAGTTCGCGTGCTCGAGACGGCGGTCGAGCGCTGGCGCGTCGCGTGTCCGCCCGGGTCGCTCGCGTCCGCGCGTCGGCGCGCCGCGCTGCGGCGGCCGCTGGCGAAGGCCGCCGCCACCGTGCAGCTGCTGAAGAGCGCGCTCACCTTCGGCGACTGGCTGCCCTACGCGCTCTGGAAGCTCGAACGACACACGGGCACGCGGCTCGAGCCGAGCGAGCGACAGCGACGACACCCTCTCGTGTTCGGGTGGCCGCTGATCGCCCGCGTGCTCTGGAAGCGCGAGCTGAGATAGCAAACGCCCGAAGGGCGCGCGCCAGCGAGCCGCAGGCGAGCGAAGCATCGGAGCAGGGGAGCTCCGAGCTACAACGGGCGGCGCGCCGGACGGCCCTCGCGGTCGAGCGCGGCCGACACCCCGGAGACGACGCCCTTCACGATCTGGACGACGTCGTGGACGTCGCCATCGATCAGGCGCAGCAGGCGCGCGGCCAGCGCACGCTCGGCGCGCGCGGTCGCGGCGCGACCTTCGTCGGTCAGCTCGAGGCGGATCCCGCGGCGGTCGGTCGGCACCGGCACGCGGCGCAGCAGGCCCGCCTGCTCGAGACCGTCGACGAGCGAGGTCAGGGTCGGGCGCGAGACCCCGACCGCGTTGGCCAGCTCGCTCGCGCGCTGCGAGCCGCCGAACGCCGAAACCAGGAGGCGGTACTGCGGGAGGCTGATGCCCGTCGACTGGCAGGTCTGCTCCGCGACCCGCGCCAGTCGCGCCAGGAGCCGGATGCCCGCCGTGAAGTCGACCGTGTCGGGCTCGGGTCGGATCGAGGGAACAGGGCGCGTGAGCAGGCTCATCGTGAACCTCCGAAGCCAGCGGAGCCCGATTATATGACCGTCTCGCCCGATCTGACTACCCCTCAGATGAGGCCGGTCGAGTGTCCCGAGCGCCGGAGTGCAGCGTCCGCCGCTACCGTGGCGCGCGTGCAGGTGGTTCTCCTGACGGGCGCCTCCCAGGGCATCGGCGCGGCGACCGCCCGTCGCCTCGCGGCGCGGGGGCTCGAGGTCTACGGAACCAGCCGGCGCCCCGAGCGGCTGCCAGAGAGCGCACCGCCGATCCACTGGATCGGGATGGACGTGCGCGACGACGCGTCGGTACAGCAGGGTGTGTCGGATGCGCTCCAGCGCGCGGGCCGCCTCGATGGGCTCGTCTGCAATGCGGGCTTCGGGATCTTCGGCAGTGTCGAGGAGGTGTCGCTCGCTGACGCGCAGTCGCAGTTCGAGACGAACTTCTTCGGCGTGCTGCGCTGCGTGCGCGCGGCCGTGCCGCATCTGCGCAAGCAGGGGAGCGGACGCGTGGTGCTGGTCGGATCACTGGCCGGGCGCGCGCCCATTCCCTTCCAGTCGCACTACTCCGCTTCCAAGGCGGCGATCGACTCGCTCGCGCAGTCGCTCCACAACGAGCTCCATGGCAGCGGCGTCCACGTGTCGCTCGTCGAGCCGGGCGACATCCACACCGGCTTCAACGACGAGATCGACTTCTCCTCCGCGGACGCCTCGCCCTACGGCGCACGCATCGCGCGCTGCCGCGAGGTGATCGAGCGCTCGCTCGTCGATGCGCCGCCCGCGGACCGCGTCGCGCGGGCGGTCGAGCGCGCGCTCTGCGACGCGAGGCCGCGCTTCCGCTACGCCGTCGGACGCGAGGCGCCGCTCGTCGCCGTCGGGCGTCGCCTGCTGCCCGAGCGGCTGCTGCTGCGCCTGCTGCGCGGTCACTTCGGAATCTAAAGGGTCGCGTGCTAGGGTCCGCCTCTTTCCCACCGCGCGCGCGGTGCGCTCCGAGGAGCAGGAACCTTCGATGGGCAACAAGGTGTTCGTGGTCGGAGTCGGCATGACGAAGTTCGAGAAGCCGGGCTCGCGCCAGTGGGACTATCCGGACATGGCCGAGGAGGCCGGCAAGAAGGCGCTCGCCGACGCCGGCATCCCGTACGACCAGATCGAGCAGGCGGTCGCCGGCTACTGCTACGGCGACTCCACCTGCGGCGAGCGCGCCGTCTACACGCTCGGACTGACCGGCATCCCCATCTACAACGTGAACAACAACTGCTCCACCGGCTCGACCGCGCTCTTCATGGCGAAGCAGTTCGTGCAGGGCGGCCTCGCCGACTGCGTGCTCGCGATCGGCTTCGAGAAGATGGAAAAGGGCTCGCTCGGCATCAAATACACCGACCGCACGAACCCGATGGACAAGCACGCGAAGCTGATGATCGAGACGCGCGGCTTCGCCAAGGCGCCCGCCGCCGCGCAGTTCTTCGGCAACGCGGGCCGCGAGCACATGGAGCGCTACGGCACGAAGCCGGAGCACTTCGCGAAGATCGGCTGGAAGAACCACAAGCACTCGGTGAACAACCCGTACTCGCAGTTCCAGGACGAGTACTCGCTGGAGGACATCCTGAAGGCGCCGATGGTGTACGAGCCGCTCACCAAGCTGCAGTGCTGCCCGACCTCAGACGGCGCGGCCGCGGCGATCCTCGCCAGCGAGTCGTTCGTGCGAAAGCACAACCTCCAGAACCAGGCGGTCGAGATCATCGGCCAGGCGATGACGACCGACTTCGCGAGCACCTTCGATACGAAGAGCGCGATCAAGCTGGTCGGCGCCGACATGACGAAGAAGGCCGCGCAGAAGGTCTACGAGCAGGCGGGCATCGGGCCGGAGAACGTGGACGTGGTCGAGCTGCACGACTGCTTCTCGTGCAACGAGATGGTGACCTACGAGGCGCTCGGCCTCTGTCCGGAAGGCAAGGGCGGCGAATTCGTCGACTCCGGCGCCAACACCTACGGCGGTCGGGTGGTCGTGAACCCGTCGGGCGGCCTGATCTCGAAGGGCCATCCGCTCGGCGCGACCGGTCTCGCGCAGTGCTCGGAGCTCGTGTGGCAGCTGCGGGGAAAGGCCGAGAAGCGCCAGGTGCCGGGAGCCAAGGTGGCCCTCCAGCACAACCTCGGCCTCGGCGGCGCGGCGGTCGTCACCGCGTACCGCAAGGCGAATCTCGCCTAGCGAGATTCGCCGCGCAGCGAGCCGGAGGCGAGCGAAGATCGAGCGAGCGGGCGCGGCTTCACGGCGCGCCATCGACGTAGCCGAGCGCGCGAAGGGCCTGCCGCTCCTCCGCGCTCGGCGCCGCGATCTCCGGCCAGGGTCCGCGGTACTCGCGCGCGGACGTGTCGCGCTCGATGCGCTCGAGCATGCGCGCCGCGCGCGCGGGCTCGTCGGCGACGCGATTGGCCGTCTCGCCGGGGTCGGCGCGCAGGTCGTAGAGCTCGTTCGATGCGTCGCTCGAGCGGATGAACTTCCAGCCGTCCTCGTAGAGCGCCGTGCGGATGCGCGCGAAGCGGGCGCCGTAGGGCGCGAGCAGATCCTTCGGCCGCGTGTAGCGGAGCTCCGCCATGGGCAGCGCGTCCGCCGGCGCGGGAAAGCGCGCCGCGAAGCGCGCGCCGAGCGGCGCGGGCAACGCCGCCGCGACGAGCCGCGGCAACTCCGTCAGCGACACCACTCCGTCGATCGCGCGACCTTCTCTCTGCCGCGGCCGCTTCAGCAGCAGCGGCACCCACAGAGCGGTGTCGTAGACGTCCTTCGAGTGCTCGACCAGGCCGTGCTCGCCGAGGTACTCGCCGTGATCGGAGGTCACCACGACGAGCGCGTCGTCGAAGCGGCGCTGCTCGCGCAAGCGCGCGAGCAGCGCGCCGAGCCCGCGGTCCGCATTCGCGACGCCCGTGTCGTACTGCGTCACCACGCGCTTCACCAGCTCCGGATCGCTCGCGCCACGACCCATCACCGCGCCGACGAGCTCGTCGAGCAGCGCGGACGGATCCTCGGGATCGGGCGCCGCCAGCCACATGCGCCCGCCCGGCTGCGACACGTTGTAGGGTCGGTGCGCGTCCATCAGGTTCACGAACAGGAAGAGCGGGCGCGCCGGGTCGCGGGCCTCGAGGCGCTCGAAGGTCCGGTGCGCGACGTGATGCCAGTCGTTCTCGCCGAGCGGCAGCACGTCCCAGCTCTCGAATCCCCGCGACAGACCCGAGCGCGGGCCGAGGTAGACCGGATTCGCGACGACGCCGCGCGTCTCGTAGCCCTCGTCGGCGAACGCCTCGGCCAGGGTGAGGAGCTCGCCGCGCAGCGGCGTCGCGTCGACGAGGATCCCGCTCTTCGCGTCGAAACGCGCCTCCGCGCCGTGCTCGAAGGGCGTGAGCCCCGTGAAGAGCGACGCATGACTCGGGAGCGTCCATGGGGCGCTCGCGCGCGCGCCGGTGTAGCGATCAGCCGTGCGGGCGAGCGCGTCGAGATGAGGCGAGGTCGGCGGCGCGTAGCCGTAGGCGCCGAGGTGATCGGCGCGCACGGTGTCGAGCACGACCATCACGACGTCGGGCGGGCGCGATCGGCTGCAGCCCGTGCCGAGCGCGAGCAGCATGGCCGCGGTCGCCGCGAGCCGCGAGCCGATTCGCCAGGGGCGCGACACGCGGGGAGACTACAGCGCGTCCTGCGCCGGAGGGGCCGATCCGAGCAGCGACTCGTACGACCCGGCCAGACACGCCTCGGGCGCGATGCCGAGCTCGGCGAGCAGCCGATCCACCGCGGCGCGCTGCTCCGATTCCGCGCCGGGCGAGCCGTCGAACACGGCCTCGAGCTCCAGGAACGAGCCGAGACCTTCGACGCGATCGAGGTGGATGCGCACGTTGCGCCAGAGCAGCACCTCGCGGCGCTTCCGCACCGTGCGCACGACCCCGAGGATCTCGCCGAGCAGCGCGCGCGTGCCTTCGCCGTCGCGGACCTCGATTACGCGGTAGTCGGATCTCCGCACGCCCGGCCGGTCGGGCCGCAGATACGGGATCAGCTCCGCGCGGCCGCTCGAGGTCTCGCGCAGCTTCAAGCGACCGCGCGCCGTCGCGAAGTAGGTGTCGACCTGCGCCTCGTCGGCATGCGGGCTCGCGCCGAGCCGCAGCGCCGCGGCGCGCGCGGCCGCGAGGTCTCCGCAGCGCGCCTTGATCTCGAGGTTCGCGCATGCTTGCGGCGCGTTCCGACCCGATGCCATGCTGCCCCTCCGGCGCGGAGGCCGCCGCGCACGCGATCGAGGTCCGTACTGCGCGCCGACTCGAGCTCCCACGCCCGCCGCGAGGATCCGCGTCTCGTGGCGCCGCGCAAGGCCGTCTACGCGACCGGCGACTTCACGGTCAACGCATTCCTGTCGCTGCTCGCGATCGTCTACGTGTCGTACTTCCTGACGCAGGTGGCCGGCCTGCGCCCCGAGCTCGCCGGCGCCGTGCAGATCGTGGGACGCTGTGTCGACGCGGTCAGCGACCCCCTGATGGGCCGCATCTCGGATCGCTGCCGCTGGAAGGCGGGCCGGCGCCGGCCCTTCTTCCTGCTCGGCGCCCTGCCCTTCGGCCTGTTCTTCGCCCTGCTGTGGTTGGACCTCGGCGGCGCCTCGCAGGCCGAGCTCTTCGCCTACTACACCGCGATGTTCATACTCGGCTCGCTGGCGATGACGACGGTGTCGGTTCCGTACCTGGCTCTGCTGCCGGAGATGGCGATCGGCTACGACGCGCGCACGTCGCTCAACACCTGGCGCAACGCCGGCGCCGTGCTCGGCGTGTTCGCGGCGGTGGTGTTCCGTCCCATCGCCAACGCGCTCGGCGGCGGACCCGCGGGCTTCGGCGCCGCCGGCGCGCTCTTCGGAGTCTTCTTCGCGCTGCCGTGGCTCGCGATCCATCGCATCAGCTGGGAGCGGCCCGAGTTCCAAGAGCGCGTCCCGCAAATGAGCTTCCGAGACGGCCTGCGCCTGCTGCTCGGCCACGCGACCTTTCGCCGTCTCACGGGCATGTACCTCTGCGGGCGCGTCAGCATGGACCTGATCAGCGCCATGCTGATCCTCTACTTCACCCACTACCTCGGCCGCAGCAGCGACTTCGAGTGGATGATGCTCTGCTTCCTGTCGACGGTGCTGCTCTCGCTGCCCATATGGCTGGCGCTGGCACGCCGCTTCGAGAAGGCCACGGTCTTCACGCTCGGCACACTGTGGTGGACGGTCGCCCAGCTGGCGCTCCTGATGGTGCGGCCCGACTGGCCACGCGCGTGGGTCTTCGCCTTCGCGCCGGTGATCGGCTTCGGCTACGCGGTCGTCGACCTGATGCCGTGGTCGATGATCGGCGAGGTTGTGGACGAGGACGAACTCGCGAGCGGCGAGCGCCGCGAGGGCATCTACAACGGCTTCTTCATGTTCGTGCGCAAGGTGGCGGGCGCGTCGGGCGTCATGCTGGCGATGTTGGTTCTCGGCCGGCTCGGCTATCACCAGGGCGACGTGCAGCCGCCCGCGGCCGTCGAGGCGATCCGCTGGCTGGCGACCATCGTCCCCGCCGCGCTGCTCCTGCTCTCGGCCGGGTTCGCACGCGGCTATCCGCTGACGCGCGCAGAGCACGTGCGGATCCTGGCGCTCCTCGCCGAGCGCGCGCCTCAACCAAACGTCGCGAAGAGCGCCTCGTCGATCAGCGCACGCACCGCGGGGTGACGCGGAAAGGTGACGTGCCCGCCCTGGTACCACTCGATGCGCGGGCGCTCCCAGTGGTGCCAGAGATCGCGCACCTGATCGGCGGGCACCAGGCGGTCGGCGATCGCGGCGAAGAGGTAGCGGCGCTCGCGTGGGACGCGCGGCGGGAACGCGAGCGGCGAGACCACGCGCAGGATCTCGTCCATGTGGTGCTCCTCGATGCCGTGGAGCGCCGCCTCGAGCAGCTGCACCGGAGGTCCGTGGCGGAAGTAGAGCCGCGTGAAGTCGACCGCGGGGATCCCGGCGATCGCGCAGGCCAGATCGCGCTCGAGCGCGGCGAGCAGCGACGCGTTGTAGCCGCCGAGCGAGAGTCCGAAGACGCCGATCTCGCGCGCGCCCTCCGCGCGCAGCCACGAGACGATGCGCCGCAGGTCCCAGATCGCCTGGGTCTGCGCGTGGATCGTGTCGAGGATGTCGCCGGAGAGATAGCCGTCGCCGCTGCGCCGGCCCTTGGCGCGTGGCCCGTGCAGAGGGAGCACGGGGAGCAGCAGGTTCAGGCCGTGCTGGCGCGCCAGCCACTCCGGGCGGAACGCCAGCAGGTCGATCATCGGGCTTCCCATCTGGTAGCCGTGGATGCACACCAGCCAGGGTCGCTGCGGATTGCGGCGCACGACCCAGGCGTGCGCCGTCCGGTTCGCGCGGTAGTCGAGCCAGCGATCGCGCCCGGGCTCGCCGGCGCGCGGCTCGTAGCCGCTCTCGAAGCGAAGCCGCTCGTACTCGATGCCGCGCACGCGCGCGCCGGAGATCTGCACGTCGGAGAGAGGTGGCGGCGTCTCGTGGTAGCCGCCCGGCTTCTCGAGCCATCCCGCCGCGGCGAAGCGCGCACGCGCCTCCTCGATTTCGCCGCGGATGCGCGCGAGCTCGTCGCCGGCCGGGATGCCGACGCCGATCTGGAGGGTCGAGAGGATCGCCTCGTCACACGCGATCTCGGCGGCGAGCGCGAGCGACGGCTCGGGGCGCGGCACGTCGGCCGGATGCGGCTCGAGTCGCAGTGTGTGCCAGCCGGCCGCGACGAAGCCCGCGGCCGAGAGCGCGCAGAACGCGAGCCCGCTGAAGAAGCCGACGAACACGAAGGCCGGCAGTCCGAACACGAAGCCGAGCACGCCGCCGAGCGCGGCGAACTGCGAGGTGCGCAGGTCGCCCGGCCAGAGGAGCATCGCGACGCCCGACCCGAGCAGCAGACAGCCGGGCAGCACCGAGAAGAGGAAGCCCGCGACGCCGTGGCCCGGCGCGTTCCACAGCCACACGAGTCCGCCGACGAGCGGAATCCACGCCTCGGGCGGCATGCGCACGGGCCGCAGCACACCGCGTCCGACCTGCGCGTCCGAGCGCGCTTCCGACACCGCCACGCGACTTCCTCCCGTCCTGCGAGCCGGACCGCGCGACGATACCCTGCGCGCGCGCGCGCGGAAACCGCGCGAGGGGATTCGAGGATGGGCCGCGCTCGCCGCTTCGCCGCGTCGCTGTGGGTCGCGCTCGCCGCATCGGCCCGCGTGGTGGCTGCCGAGCCCGCCGCGGAGAGCCCCGCGCTCGACGCGCTCGTCGCGCAGACCCTGCCGGACGTGCGCGCCTGGCGTCGCGACCTGCACGCGCACCCCGAGCTGTCGAACCGCGAGGTCCGCACCGCGAAGCTCGTGGCGAAGGAGCTTCGCGCGCGAGGCTACGAGGTGCGGACCGGGGTGGCACAGACCGGTGTGATCGGAGTGCTGCGCCGCGGGCCCGGCCCCGTCGTCGCGCTGCGTGCGGACATGGACGCGCTGCCCGTCACCGAGGAGACCGGACTGCCCTTCGCGTCCAAGGAGCGCTCGACTTACGAAGGCCACGAGGTCGGCGTGATGCACGCCTGCGGCCACGATGCGCACACGGCGATGCTGCTCGGTGTCGCGACGGTGCTCGCGGCGCTGCGAGGCGATCTCGGCGGAACCGTCTTGCTGATCTTCCAGCCGGCCGAGGAAGGCGCGCCTCGGGGCGAGCGAGGCGGCGCGAAGCGGATGCTCGAGGAAGGCGCCTTCGACGCGCCGCGACCCGACGCGGTGTTCGCACTGCACGTGACCGCGGAGCTGCCGGTCGGTCACATCGGCATCCGCTCGGGCGCCGCGACCGCGAGCAGCGACCGCCTCATGATCCGCGTGAAGGGGCGCCAGAGCCACGCGGCCGCTCCCTGGCAGGGCGTCGATCCGATCGCGACGGCGTCGCGCATCGTGCTCGCGCTCGAAGCGCTGCCCGCGCGCGAGGTCGACGCGCGCATTCCCTCGGTGGTGTCGATCGGCTCCTTCCAGGGCGGCGTGCGCAACAACATCATCCCGGACGACGTGGAGCTCCAGGGCACGATCCGTTCGCTCGATCCGCAGCAGCGCGCGGCGCTGCACGAGAAGGTCCGCCGCAGCGCGCAGGGCATCGCGCAGGCGTCGGGCGCCGAGGCCGAAGTCGTGATCGACGAGGGCAACCCGATGGTGTGGAACGATCCGGCGCTGCTCGCGCGCATGCGGCCCGCGCTCGAGCGCGCGGCGCAGGTCGAGGAGATGCTCCCCTGGACGGCCTCCGAGGACTTCGCGTTCTACGCAGAGCAGGTCCCGGGGCTCTTCTTCTGGCTCGGCGTGCGCGACCCCGGCGTCGCCGCGGCCGACGCCGCGCAGATCCACACGCCGCGGTTCGACCTCGACGAGGCGGCGCTGCCGGTCGGCGTGCGCGCGATGTCGGAGCTCGCGCTGGCCTTCCTGCACCGATCGCCGTAGCGAATTCGCGAAGGCGCCGGTGTTAGACTCGCTCGCCATGGCGAGCGCGCTCCAGGGGCCGCTGCGCGACGAGCCGACCTGGCCCGCGATCGGTGTCGCAGGACCGTCGCGCGTCCTCTTCCTGTGCGACAGCTCGAGCCGGCTCGAGCAGCGCCTGCTCGAGGCGTGGGTCGCGCGCCACCGACCGGACGGCGCGGACTGCGAGTGCGTCGCCATCCCGCCCTCGCGCCGCCGGCGCGAGATCTCGCAGCACCCGCTCGAGGCGCGCATCGCGGCCGCCGGCGACGACCTCGTGCTCGCGCCACTGCGCGTCGCGTGGCTGCCGCGCAAGCGCGACGGCGTGCGCGCGGCGCGCTTCTCCGATCTGCTGAAGCTCGGCGACCCGCGCGATCCGTCCTGGCTGCGCCAGCACGTGATCCTGCGCCGCGAGCGCGACCGCTGCCGCGTCGTCGCCGGCGAGCCCGCGCCGCTCTCCGAGCTGCGCGCGCGCTGGCAGGCCGCTTCCCGCGCGGGCGCGGAGTCCGCCTCGCTCGCGGACTACGTGTCGCGACAGGCCGCGCTCGCGCTCGAGCGCGCCGAGCGGCGGCTTCGCGGCGCGCGCTACAAGGTCCCGCGCCTGGTACACGAGGACATCCTCGGGCGCCCGGCCTTCCGCGGCGGCCTGGCCCTCCTGGCGCGCGAGCAGCGGCGAAGCTCCGCGAGCGTGGCCCGCGAGGCCGCGCGCGACCTGCGCGAGATCGCGGCGACGCACAGCACCTTCGTGATCGACCTCGCCGCGCAGCTGATCCGCATGATGTACACGCGCGGCTACGGCGAGTCGCTGCACTACGACCGGGAGAAGCTGGCGCGCGTCCAGTCCCTGGCGCAGCGTCACCCCGTGGTGTTGCTTCCGACCCACAAGTCGAATCTCGACCACCTCGTGCTCCAGTACATGCTCTACGAGAACGGCCACCCGCCGAACCACACGGCCGGCGGCATCAACATGAACTTCTTCCCGGTCGGCCCGCTGGTGCGGCGCAGCGGCGTCTTCTTCATCCGGCGGAGCTTCAAGGACGACGCCGTCTACAAGTTCGTGCTGCGCCACTACATCGACTACCTGATCGAGAAGCGCTTCTCGCTCGAGTGGTACATCGAGGGCGGTCGCTCGCGCTCCGGCAAGCTGCTGCCGCCCCGCTTCGGCCTGCTCGCCTACGTGGTCGACGCCTATCGCCGCGGCCGGAGCGACGACGTCGTGCTGATCCCCGTGTCGATCGCCTACGACCAGATCAGCGACGTGCCCGACTACGCCGCCGAGCAGTCGGGCGCGGCCAAGCAGCGCGAGAGCTTCGGCTGGTTCCTGCGCTTCCTGCGGCGGCTCGGCCGCCGCTACGGCGAGATCCACATCTCGTTCGGCGAGCCGCTGTCGCTGGCGAAGGCGCTCGGCCCTCCCGATCCGCAGGCGTCGCCCGACCCCGACGAGCAGAGCCTCGCGCTCCAGAAGCTCGCCTTCGAGGTGTGCCTGCGCATCAACCAGGTCACTCCGATCACGCCGATCTCGCTGGTCGCGCTCGCGGTGCTCGGCGCGGCCGACCGCGCGCAGACGGTCGAAGACGTGCGCGCGCGCCTCGCGAACCTGCTCTACGACGTCGCGCGCCGGCAGCTCCCCGTCACGAACGGCGCGGAGCTCGAGACACGCGAGGGCGTCGAGCGTGTGCTCGAGGCGCTCGTCGAGAACGGCGTGGTGACCCGCTTCGACGAGGGCAGCGAGCGCGTCTACCTGATCGGGCCCGACCAGCAGCTCGCCGCGGCCTACTACCGCAACACCATCATCCACTTCTTCGTGAACCCGGCGATCGGCGAGCTGGCGCTGCTGCGCGCGGCGGAGGCGGGCGGCGCAGACGCCGCGGGCGAGTTCTTCCGCGCCGCGATGCAGCTCCGCGATCTGCTGAAGTTCGAGTTCTTCTTCGCGGACAAGGAGATCTTCCGCGGCGAGCTGCGGCGCGAGCTGGCCGAGCGCGATCCGCACTGGGAGGACGCGCTGCGCGGCGGCCCCGATCCGATCCAGCGCCTGGTGCGGAGCTTCCGACCGTTCAACTCGCACCGCGTGCTGCGACCCTTCTTCGAGGCCTACCGCGTCGTCGCGGATCTGCTCGCGCGCCAGGACCCGGCTGCGCCGCTCGACCGCGCGCGCTTCCTCGCGGCGTGCATGGGCGTCGGGCGGCAGTACCACCTGCAAGGGCGCCTGCACTCGACGGCGTCGATCTCGCGCGTGCTGTTCGAGAACGCGCTGCGACTGGCGGAGAACCGCGCGCTGCTCGAGCCGGGTCAGCCCGAGCTCGCGCGCTGGCGCAGCGCGTTCGCCGACGAGATCCGCGGCTGGCTCCGCCGGATCGACGCCATCGACGCGCTGGCGGCGAGCCGCCGCGCGGGCCTGATCCACTGATGACTTAGCCGGGCCTTCGCTCGGCTTCGCCTCGCTGCGCGTCGGCCGACTCGGTCGAGTCGGCCTCCTTGCTAGAAGCGGTACTCGCCGCGCAGGCCGAGCGTCGGCGTCGTCTGGTAACCCTTGTCGAGCGTGTGGCCGCCGTTCTTGTCCTGGATCGTCAGATCGCCCGCCGCGAGGACGCCCGCAAAGCCTTCGAGCGAGAGCTGATCCATCGGCCGGAAGGTCAGCCGCGCATAGACCGGAGCCCCGGTGTCCTCGCCAACGCCCTTGCTGTTGCCGTCGTGGTCGTCCATCCGGAAGCGGCGGCGCTGGTACTGCGCGCCGAGCCCGAGATCGACCTCCTTGGAGATGTTCCAGATCAGCTCGGGTCCGAGACCCGTGCGGCCGCCGAGGTCGGAGATGCCGAGCTTGAAGGTGAGCGGATCCGCGAAGTGCCAGCGCACGATCGGAATCGGGATCAAGCCGGGGTCGTCCTCGATCTGGCTCATGATGCCGAGCCCTGCGCCGAGGGTCAGATCCTTGTTCGGCGTCCACACGGCGCCTGCGAGACCGCCGCCCGTGAAGCCGTTGTTGAAGGCCGCCGCGCCTTCGCCCGAGAGCCGGAAGACCGGCCCCCCGATCAAGGTCCAGTGCTCGTTCATCTTGTAGTCGAGCAGACCGAGCAAGGTGTAGGTGTTGATGTTCTCCCAGCCCGCCGGCCGGATGTTGTCGGAGAAGTCGTAGGCGCCGAGCGAGTAGATGAAGCGCGGAGTGAAGCCGACGCTGTCGCTCAGCTTGAAGCGGCCCCCGATCGAGGCCTGGAAGTTGTCGATCGATACGTTCGAGCCGCCGACGTTCTTGATGTGGCTCTCGAAGACGTGGTCGTAGCCGGCTCGGAGCGCGAAGTTGTGGTCGCTCGGCTCCTGGGGCTCCACTTCTTCGACGTCCACGGTCTGGGCCGCTGCGACGAGCGGCGCGGCGAGAGCCGCCACGGCGAAGAGCGACTGGACCCAACGATCGAAACGACGCGACATCGCGATCCCTCCGGTGGAAACGGGGCAGCCCCCGAGGCGGCGCACGGTAGTCGAGCGCGAGCGCGCCGTCTATGCGCGAATCGCCCCAGTCCGTGGCGGAGATGTCGCGAAATCCCGGCGCCGGCCGGCTAACTGCGCGACGTACCAGCCTCGCGCGTCATCTGCTCCGCGAGCGCGTTGAGGTCATCGGCGAGGTCGTGGAAAGCGAAGCCGCGGCGCAGCCGCACGCGCGCGGACAGATCGCCCGCGATCAGCGAGGCCAGCATGCGCCGGAAGGCAACCACCGGGCCGACCAGGCGGTGACACCAGATCAGCGTCATGAACGCGATCAGCACCGCGTACGCGACGGCGATCACCGCGGCGACGGTGAGGAAGTCGCTCGTCTGCGCGCGCAGCAACGACTCGAGCGCGGGCGCCTCGGCGGCGTGCTGGAAGGCCTCGAACAAACGGCCGTAGGCGGCGCGCGCGTAGGCCGCGAGCCCGACGCCCACAGCGCCCGTCACGAGCAGGATCGCGATCGGCAGCTCGAGCTGGAGCGAGCGCTCGATCGAGAGGTTCATCGCGTGCCGGCGCCCCGGGCGCCGCGGCGTCGTGGAAGTCGTGGAGATCGCCGTGGCCTCGACCATCGCTTCCTCCTGTCGTCGCACTCTCTTCGGCAGAACCGCCTCGCGGGCGTAGCCAACGGGCGCAGCGACGCCCGCTCGAGGCAGGTCGCTCGAGGCCGGGCGGCGGCCTACGGTACGCGGCCGTCGCGCGGCCGGACTGCTCGCTCGCGTCGGGCGCGCGCAGAGGAGACGCAGATGAGCGGCGGGTCGAGGCTGGAGGGCAGGCGCGCGCTGGTGACGGGCGGATCGCGCGGCATCGGGCGCGCGATCGCGTTGGCCTTCGCAGCGGAGGGCGCGGACGTCGCGATCGGCTATCGCCGCGAGCACGAGTCCGCGCAGCAGACCGTCGACGCGCTGTGCGCGCGCGGCCGCAAGGCCTTCGCGAAGGCGGCCGACGTGCGCGACGCCGTCGCCGTGCGCGCGCTCGTGGCGGAGAGCCGCGACGCGCTCGGCGGTCTCGACATCGTCGTCGCGAACGCGGGTGTGCCGACGCGCTTCGAGCCGCTCGAGCAGGTCGACCCTTCCTACTGGCAGCGCGTCATCGACATCGACCTGCACGGCGTCTTCCACACCTTGCACGCGGCGCTTCCGATCTTGCAGGCGCAGGGCCACGGCGTGGTCCTCACGGTCTCGTCGGTGGCGGCCGACCTGTGCGGGCCCTTCGGCGGTCCGTACGTCGCGGCGAAGGCGGCGGTCAACGCGCTCACGCGCGTGATCGCGCGCGAGAACGCGGCGAAGGGGATCCGCTGCAACGTGATTGCGCCCGGTCTGATCGCGACCGACATCGCCGACGGCATGGTCGCCTATCACGGCGACGCGCTCGTGAAGGCGATCCCGATGCGGCGTATGGGCAGCGCCGACGAGGTGGCGCGGCTCGCCGTATACCTGGCGTCGGACGACGCCGTGTGGATCACGGGAAAGATCTTTCGCATCGACGGCGGGCAATTCATATGACGTGAGGCGGAGCAGAGGCCGCCCTGCGGCGGCCATCTGTTCCTCCTCGGGCGCACTCTGCTCCGCCTCGGCGGGTCCCCGACTTGACCCTTGGACGCTTTTCGCTCTAGATTCGCCTCGTAATGGAGCCTCCCGACCGCCCGCCGACGCCTCGCGGGCGGCTGATCGCGCGCGGCTCCGCGGACAACCCGGCCAACCGATTCGAGCGCCTGCGCGTCGTCGCCGACGCAGAGATCGAGCCGCCGCGCGACGACGACACGGGCGAGCCGGCACCCGTCCCGACGCTCTACCTGCGCGATCCCACTCGCACCCTGCTCGCGCACAACGACAGCCCCGACCTCGGCTTCGACACGAGCCTGAATCCGTACCGCGGGTGCTCCCACGGCTGCTCGTATTGCCTGGATCCCAAGACGCCCGTGCTCTACGCCGACTTCATCTGGCGCCCGCTCGGGAACGTCCAGGTGGGCGACGTGCTCGCCGGGTTCGACGAGCATGCGCCGCCGGGCGTGTATCGGAAGCTGCGACCGGCGCGGGTCGAGGCGGTGTGGTGGTCGCGCAAGCCCACCCTGCGGTTGATCACGCGCAACACCGAGGTGCGAACGACGGCCGAGCACCGCTGGCTGCAGGGCCGCATGTTCCGATGGTCGCGCACCGACCGGCTCGCGCCGGGCCGCAAGTTGCGCCACATGCCGATCGTCGCGAGCGAGATCGAGGACGACGACTACCGCGCTGGCTATCTCGCCGGTCTCTCGCTCGGCGACGGAACTTTCCGCTACCAGCCCGGCGGGCGCAGCGACAAGAAGGGATTTCCCGCGGCGTACTGGCGCGTCGCGACGATCGACCGCGAGCCGCTCGAGAGAATCGTCGCGTACCTCGAGCAACTCTCGATCTCTGCATGGATCCGGCCGTTCGATGCCGGAGTGCGGACGACATCGCCGATGTGGAAGGTGGAGATCCGGTCGCTCGCGAAGCTCGAGATCGTGAGCAAGCTGCTCTTCGTCGAACGAGAGAGCCGAAGCTATCGCCGCGGCTTCGTCGCAGGCTTCTTCGATGCGGAGGGTCACAACGGGACCTCGCTCCGCATGTCGCAGGTCGACCTGTCGGTGCTCGAACGCGTGACCGCCTACGCCCGTTCCCTCGGCTTCGAGCTCGGTCTGGAGCGACGCGACGGAAGAGCCAGCACGCTTCGTCTGCCCGGCTGGCTGACCGATCGCATCCGGTTCTTCTCGGTGCTCCAGCCCGCCATCCGTCGCAAGCGCGAGGCGCTATTCGGGCGCGTGCCGTTCCTCGACCCCGAGCCGATCGAGGCGATCGAGCGGGGCCCGACGAGCGAGGTCGTGGACATCCAGACCTCGACCGGGACGTTCTATGCTGGAGGCCTCTCGACGCATAACTGTTTCGCACGACCCACCCACGAGTACCTCGGCTTCTCCGCCGGTCTCGACTTCGAGACGCGCATCCTCGTCAAGGAGGACGCGCCCGAGCTGCTCCGTCGGGCGCTCTCCTCGCCGCGCTGGGAGCCGCGCGTGGTGGCGCTCTCGGGTGTCACCGACGCCTATCAACCCGTCGAGGCGAAGCTGCGCCTCACCCGCCGCTGCCTCGAGGTCTTCGCCGAGTTCCGGAACCCCGTCACGATCATCACGAAGAGCGCGCTCGTCGCGCGCGATGCCGATCTGCTCGCGGAGCTCGCGCGCCACCACGCCGCGTCGGTGCACATCTCCGTGACGAGCCTCGACGACTCGCTGCGCCGCGTCCTCGAACCGCGCGCCTCGTCGCCGCGCAGCCGACTTGCGGCGATCGAGACGCTGGCGGCGGCCGGCGTGCCGGTCGGCGTGATCTGCGCGCCGGTGATCCCCGCCGTGAACGACTCCGAGATCCCGGCGGTCCTCGACGCCGCGGCGAGGGCCGGCGCGCGCGGGGCCGGCTGGGTGATGCTGCGGCTGCCCCACGGCCTGAAGGAGCTCTTCGAGTCCTGGCTCGAGCGTCACTTCCCGGAGCGCAAGGAGCGCGTGTTGTCGCTCCTCCGCGAGGCGGGCGGCGGCGCGCTCTACGACTCGCGCTTCCACACGCGGCAGCGAGGCAGCGGTGTCTACGCCGAGCAGATTCGGTCGCTCTTCGAGCTCGCTCGGCGTCGCGCGGGGCTCGCGAACGAGCGCACTCCGCTCTCCACCGCCGCGTTTCGCCGGCCGGCATCGGCGCAACTCCCGCTGCTCTGACTCCGCTCCGCGACCCTGCTACCGTGCGCGCGTGCCGCGAGTCGACGTTGCCTCTGGCGCGTATCGTCACCGGACGGCGTAGCCGATGGCGGTCTTCGCCCTCGTCCACGGCGCGTGGCACGGCGCCTGGTGCTTCGAGAAGCTGGTGCCCGCGCTCGCGGCGAAGGGCCATCGCGCCGTCGCCTTCGATCTGCCGGGCCACGGCGCGGACCCGACTCCGCGCGATCAGGTGACCCTCTCTTCCTACGTCGAGCGCGTGGGTGAGGCGCTGGCCCGCCTGAGCGAGCCCGCGCTGCTCCTCGGCCACAGCATGGGCGGCCTGGTGATCGCGCAGGCCGGCGAGGAGCACGCGCCGCGCGTGCGCGCGCTCGTCTACCTCGCCGCCTTCCTGCCGCGAAACGGCGAGAGCCTCGGCGGCCTCGCCATCCCGTCGGCGGTGACACCGAACCTGCGGCCCGATCGCGAGGCCGGCGTCGTGGGCTTCGACCCGGCGGGCGCGCGCGACGCCTTCTACCACGACTGCTCCGACGCCGACGTCGAGACGGCGAGCGCGCGCCTGTGCCCGCAGCCGGTCGCGCCCTGGACCGCAAGCGTCCGCCTCGGTGCGCGCTACGAGGCGATTGCGCGCCACTACATCGAGTGCACGCTCGATCGCGCGATCCCGATCGCCGAGCAGCGGCGCATGCACGCCGCGACTCCCTGTCGAATCCACACGCTCGAGACCGCGCACTCGCCCTTCTACTCGATGCCCGACCGACTCGCCGGCGTGCTCGACGCGATCGCGCGCCACGAGGACCGACGGTAGTCGCGACGCCTCGACCGCCATCGCAGGGGTGCTTCGCCCCAGGCGAGCGGCGGAAGGCTACGATCGGACCCCTTCGCAGAACCGGAGCGGGGTGCTCCGATCGGGCACAGGTCTTGCTCTCGCCTCTCGCGACCGGCGACGTCGATGCGCCGCATCGCGGGAGCGATCGACTCCACAGGAGGAAGAGATGGCCATCAAGGTCGGCATCAATGGTTTCGGTCGGATCGGACGCCTGGTCTTCCAGGCGCTCTGCGACCAGGGCCTGCTCGGGAAGGAGATCGACGTGGTCGGCGTGGTCGACGTCTCCACCGACGCCGACTACTTCGCGTATCAGATGAAGTACGACTCGGTGCACGGCCGCTTCAAGCACCCGCTCTCGACCCGGAAGAGCAGCCCGTCGGCCGAGGAGAACGACGTGATCGTCGTCGGCCGCGAGGAGGTCCGCTGCATCCCGGCGGCCAAGGACCCGAGCCAGCTCCCGTGGAAGCAGTTCGGCGCCGAGTACGTGATCGAGTCGACCGGCCTCTTCACCGACGGCGAGAAGGCGAAGGGCCACCTCGCCGCGGGAGCGAAGAGGGTGATCATCTCCGCGCCGGGAAAGGGCGGTGTGAAGACGCTGGTCATGGGGGTGAACGAGGCGGAGTACGACCCGGCGCGCCACCCGATCGTGTCGAACGCGTCCTGTACCACCAACTGTCTGGCGCCCGTCGTGCACGTGCTGCTGAAGGAAGGGATCGGGATCGAGACCGGTCTCATGACGACGATCCACGCCTACACCGCCACGCAGAAGGTGGTGGACGGTCCCTCGAAGAAGGACTGGCGCGGCGGCCGCGCGGCGGCGATCAACATCATCCCGTCGACCACGGGCGCGGCGAAGGCGGTCGGCGAGGTGCTCCCCGCCACGAAGGGCAAGCTCACCGGCATGGCCTTCCGCGTGCCGACCGCCAACGTCTCCGTCGTCGACCTCACGTTCCGGACCGCGAACGACACCTCGATCGAGGCGATCGACGATCTGATGAAGAAGGCGAGCGAGACCTACCTGAAGGGCATCCTCGGCTACTGCAACGAGGAGGTCGTCTCCACCGACCTCGTCCACGACGACCGCTCCTCGATCTACGACTCGCTCGCGACGGTCCAGAACAACCTGAAGGGCGAGAAGCGCTTCTTCAAGATCGTGTCGTGGTACGACAACGAGTGGGGCTACTCGAACCGCGTGGTCGATCTGCTCCGCTACATGGCGAAGCGGGACGCCCGCTAGGGAGCGCATGGCGAAGCTGTTCATCGAGGATCTCGACCTGCGCGGGAAGCGCGTGCTCATGCGCGTCGACTTCAACGTGCCGACGAAGGACGGCCGGGTCGAGAACGACAAGCGCCTGCGCGCGTCGCTGCCCTCGATCCGCTACGCGCTCGAGCGCGGCGCGAGCCTCGTGCTGATGAGCCACCTCGGCCGGCCCGACGGCAAGAAGGTCGCGAAGTACTCGCTGCGGCCGGTGGCGGAGCAGCTCTCCCTGCTGCTCGGCCGACCGGTGAAGTTCCTCGAGGACTGCGTCGGCCCCGACGTCGAGAAGAGCTGCGCCGCGCTGAAACCGGGTGAGGTCGCGCTGCTCGAGAACCTGCGCTTCCACATCGAGGAGGAGGGCAAGGTCAAGCAGAAGGACGGCACGTCGGTAAAGGCCGATCCGGAGGCGTTGAAGGCCTTCCGCGCGTCGCTCTCGAAGCTCGGCGACGTCTACGTGAACGACGCCTTCGGGACCGCGCACCGGGCGCACTCGTCGATGACGGGCATCTCGCTCGCGCAACGCGCCGCGGGCTACCTGATGAAGCGGGAGCTCGACTTCCTCGGCGACGCGGTCGAGAAGCCGCAGCGACCGTTCGTCGCGATCCTCGGCGGCGCCAAGGTCTCCGGAAAGATCGACGTGATCTCCGCGCTGCTGCCGAAGGTCGATACGCTCCTGATCGGCGGCGGGATGGCCTTCACGTTCTACAAGGCGATGGGCAAGCCGATCGGCCGTTCGCTCGTCGAGGACGACCGCATCGAGATGGCGCGCGAGCTGCTCGCGCGCGCGGGCGACAAGCTGGTGCTGCCGGTCGATGTCGTCGTCACCGACGCGCTCGATCTCGAGGCGCGCAAAGTCGGAACCTTGCGGACGCTGGCCTGGGACCGGATCGGACCGACCGACATCGGCGTCGACATCGGCGAGGCGACGCGCGCGAAGTTCGCGGACCTCGTGAGGCGCGCGAAGACGGTGGTGTGGAACGGTCCGATGGGCGTCTTCGAGATCGAGGCTACGGCACGCGGGACGCTCGCGGTCGCGAGCGCGCTCGCCGACGCGACTGCACACGGCGCGGTGACGGTGGTCGGCGGCGGCGACTCGGTATCCGCGATCGAGCAGGCGGGGCTCGCCGAGAAGGTGACCCACGTCTCCACCGGCGGAGGCGCCTCGCTCGAGTTCCTCGAGGGCAAGGATCTGCCCGGCGTCCGCTATCTCAGCGAGAAATAGCCGCAGGGCCGCTCCGCGCGGTCGTCGGCGCAGGAGTTTCCATGAAGGCGCTGGTGTATCGAGGACCCGGCAAGAAGGCCTGGGAGGACGTCCCGCCGCCGCGCATCCGCCGCCCCACCGACGCGGTCGTCCGGATCGACACGACGACGATCTGCGGAACCGACCTCCACATCCTGAAGGGCGACGTCCCGGCGGTGACACCGGGGCGCGTCCTCGGACACGAGGGGGTCGGCGTCGTCACGGAGGCCGGGAGCGAGGTGACGTCGTTTCGCGTCGGGGACCGCGTGCTCGTCTCCTGCATCAAGTCGTGCGGGCGCTGCCCCTTCTGCAAGCAGTCGCTCCAGTCGCACTGCCTCGGAGACGAGGGCGCGGCGGGCATCGGCTGGATCTTCGGCCACCTGATCGACGGCACGCAGGCCGAGTTCGTGCGCGTCCCGTATGCCGACACGTCGCTCCACGCGGTGCCTCCGAACGTCAGCAACCGGCAGGCCGTGATGCTCTCCGACATCCTGCCGACCGGATTCGAGATCGGCGTGCAGTACGGGCGGACGAAGCCGGGCGACGTGGTCGCCGTCATCGGTGCGGGCCCGATCGGACTCTCGGTGATGATGACGGCGGGGCTCTATGGCGCTTCGAAGATCATCGCGATCGATCTCGACGAGAACCGCATCGAGCAGGCGCGGCGATTCGGCGCGACCGCCGGCGTGCGCGCTTCGGATGCGGATTGGAAGAAGAAGGTGCTGGCGATGACCGACGGCCTCGGCGTCGACGTCGCGGTCGAAGCGGTCGGCGTTCCCTCAACGTTCGAGATGGCGACCGAGATCGTGCGCCCCGGCGGCCACGTCGCGAACGTCGGAGTCCACGGTAAGCCGGCCACGCTGCGGCTGCAGGACCTGTGGATCCAGAACATCACCATCAGCACGGGTCTCGTGAACACCAACACGACGCCGATGCTCCTTCGTCTCGTCGCCGAGGGCCGGCTCGACGTGGAGAAGTTCGCGAGCCACCACTTCGCGCTCGACGACATGCTCGCCGCCTACGACACCTTCGGGCGCGCCGCGGAGACGAAGGCGCTGAAGGTCGTCATCGAGCGCTAGGAGGCTCGGCGACCGAGCGAAGGAGACCTCGCCATGCCGCATCCTCGAATCGCCCGCGCTCTGCCCGCGCTCGTCCTCGTCGCGTCGCTCCTTGCGCCGAGCGCGCGAGCCGAGCTCACTACCTGGGACCAGGCGCAGGTCACCGCGCTCGGGAAGGAGTTGGTTCAGGCCACCAACGCGCTGTACGAGACCTTCCGGAAGCAGCCGCCGCCGTCGGTCGGATCGATGCAGGGCGATTCCTACCAGCGGCTCAAGCAGTTCGTGCGGCTGCTCCACGTCGTGTCGCAGGAGTTCGCGGGGTCGCTCGAGAAGGGCGAGGGACGGGTGGAGACGCTCACCATCTTCGACAACCTGATGCAGCTCGCGCGCAGCGCCCGTGACGAGGCCGCCAGGGTCTTCGTCGCGCACGACGTCTCGGAGCGGGCGTCCGCGGTGCGCCAGGTGCTGAACCGGCTCGGTCCCTACTACGACCCCGACTTCCCCATTCTCGCTCCGCATCCGAACATCGAGCCCGGCGCGGCGCGATAGTGACCGCCCCCGTTGGCCGCGGGCTGCAGCGAGCCCGACTGCGGTGAGCCATCTGGCCGACCTTGGAGATGGGCCCGGTTCACTGGACTCTACGCGGATCCCGCTCGACCGGCTGACCTTGATTCGCTGGCGCCGCGTCGTCACGGACGTCATGCGCTCCGAGGTCGGCGGTCGCGTGAAGCTGATGTTAGGCGCGCTGTTCGCGCTGCCGCTCGCGGTCAACGGACTGAACGCATCCTCACCAGGGATGGGCCCCGTCGCCACGGGCGTCGTGATGCGTCCGTCGGCGTTCATCCTCCTTGGCATCGGCGTCTAGATCTGCTGGAACGGCGCCCATGCGCTGCTGGCGAGCGCCTTCCGGGGCGCGATTCGATGGCGCTGCGTTGCACATGCCATCGTCACTCCGGCGAGGAGGGAAATCAGGACGCTGGGCGGAGAGGACGGGATTCGAGCCGCAGGCTCGCTCCCCAACGAGCTACCGTGGTCGCGATCCGCGAGCCGACACCAGGAAGGCGCCACCGGAGTCGCGTACGACTTCACGCTGACTCAGCCGGCTCTCGGCAGGTTGAAGGAGTGAGAGCTTTGGACACGGCTGTCCTCAGCGCGCTGTCGGCGATCCTCGGCTCGGCCGTGGGTGGATCGGCCACGTTTGCGACCGCCTGGCTGACACAACGAACCGAGGGTCGACGCGCATCCATCGAAGGCGAGATCCGCAAGCGGGAGGGTCTCTACGTCGAGTTCATCGCCGAAGCCTCGAAGCTTCTGATGGAGGTTCTCGATCATCAGTTCGAGAGCCCACAGCGGCTGTATCCGCTCTATTCCATCCTCAACAGGATCCGGCTCCGCTCCTCCGCGGAGGTCCTGGCCGCCGCCGACGATGCGATCACTGAGATTCTCGAGCGGTGCTTCGGTCCCAATATCTCGCCCGAGGAGCTCCGCAAGGTCGTGCTCGACCGTCCAACCGATCCGCTCAAGGCATTCAGCGAAGCGTGCCGAGTCGAGCTCAGAACTCTCGAACGCCGAATGCCTTGAACCCTGTCGCGGCTCGAGGAGCAACTGCTCGCCGACGACTGACGATTCCCCGTGGCTCCACGCGGTCTACCGGGGCGGCCGCGCGATCGGGATGGCTCATGATATGGGCGTGATCCATGTTCGGCACCATCATTGCCGGCCGCACCGGCGCGGCCTTCGCCTCGCAGGTCGGCCGTGGTGCTCTCGATCGTCCTTATCATCGGCTTGCGGGCTACTCACTCGTCTACGACGTGCTCGGGATCAAATGATGGCTACTGCGCCGGTCGCCGGCAGCGCGCACAGGTCCCGGACTGCGCCGCCACTACGGCTTGAGTCCATCCGCGAACCGGTCGCCGACGGCACGACCGAAGCCCGTGTCGCAGCGATGAGTCGCGCGATGGGGCAGCTCGCGGCCCGGATCGCGATGGAGATCCGCGATGTGCTGGCGAGCCTCAGAACGACGGCCCCCGGTCGTCCCGTACACGATCATCACCGGCCGGTTCTCGCCGTCGGCCACTGGATCATCTCGGGCGAGGGATGATCGTCTCGGCCGGTCGCAGCTTCCCGCTCGGTGCCACTCCCGTCGAGGGCGGGGTCAACTTCTGCGTCTTCTCCAGCGGCGCCAGTCGGTTGGAGCTCCTGCTCTTCGATGATGCCGGTGACGCCGAGCCGACCGAGGTGATCCGGCTCGATCCCGACCTCCACCGGACCTATCACTACTGGCACGCCTTCGTGTCGGGCCTCGGTCCCGGCCAGGTCTATGCGTACCGCGCGATCGGACCCTTCGATCCGGCGCGCGGCCTTCGCTTCGATCCCGAGAAGCTCCTGCTCGATCCCTACGGCCGCGCCGTCGCGGTGCCGAGCAGTTACGATCGCAAAGCAGCGAGGCACCCGGGCAACAACACCGCAGTGGGCATGCGGAGTGTGGTCGTCGACCCCGACGTCTACGACTGGGAGGGCGACGCTCCGCTGCGACGGCCCTTCGCCAGCACCGTGATCTACGAGATGCACGTCGCCGGCTTCACGCGGCACCCGAGCTCGGGCGTTTCACCCGCCACGCGAGGGACGTATGCCGGGATGATCGAGAAGATCCCCTATCTACGGGATCTCGGGGTCACCGCGGTCGAGCTCCTGCCGGTGTTCCAGTTCGACCCGCAGGACTGCCCGCCCGACCTGGTCAACTACTGGGGGTACTCTCCGGTCTCGTTCTTCGCTCCGCATGCCGGCTACAGCTCGCGACGGGATCCGCTCGCCTGCGTCGACGAGTTCCGCGACCTCGTGAAAGCGCTCCACCGCGCAGGGATCGAGGTGATCCTCGACGTCGTGTACAACCACACCGCCGAAGGCGACCACGGAGGGCCAACGCTCTCCCTTCGCGGCCTCGACAACGCGAGGTACTACATCCTCGAGGCCGACCGCGCGCGCTATGCGAACTTCGCCGGCACCGGCAATACCTTGAATGCCAACGAGTCGGTGGTTCGGCGCATGATCCTCGACAGCCTGCGCTACTGGGTGGCCCACATGCACGTCGACGGCTTCCGCTTCGACCTCGCCTCGGTTCTGACACGCGACGAGACCGGGCGCCCGCTGGAGCGTCCTCCGGTGCTCTGGGACATCCAGTCCGATCCCGTCCTGGCGGGAACCAAACTCATCGCCGAGGCGTGGGACGCCGCCGGTCTCTACCAGGTGGGCAGCTTCATCGGCGATACGTGGCAGGAGTGGAACGGGAGGTTTCGCGACGACGTCCGCCGCTTCCTGAAATCGGACGACGACAGCGTGGTGGCCTTCGCCTACCGCTGCTTCGGCAGCCCCGATCTCTACGGGCACGAAGAGCGCGGACCGGAACAGAGCATCAACTTCGTCACTTGTCACGACGGCTTCACGCTGAACGACCTGGTCAGCTACAACGACAAGCACAACGATGCCAACGGGGAGGGCGGTCGCGACGGCTCCGACACCAATCTGAGCTGGAACTGCGGCATCGAAGGGCCCACGGACGACCCGGCCATCGAACGGCTGCGCGCACTTCAAGTGAAGAACTTCCTGGCCACCACGCTGTTGGCGGTTGGCACGCCCATGCTGTCGATGGGCGACGAGATCCGGCGGACGCAGCGAGGCAACAACAACGCGTACTGCCAGGACAACGAGATCAGCTGGTTCGACTGGACTCTCGTCGAGAAACACCGCGACCTCCATCGATTCGTGAAGACGCTCGTCTCCCAACGACTGGTGATCAGCCGCGAGCTGGGTGTTCAGGACCTGAGCCTGAACGAGCTCTTGAGGGAGGGCGAGATCCAGCTTCACGGTGTCCGCTTGAACGCGCCCGACCGGAGCCGCGAGTCGCACAGCTTCGCCGTTACGGTTCGCTCCCGACGTCGGGTCGGGACGATCCACGCCATGTTCAATGCCTACTGGGAGCCGCTGGTCTTCGAGCTGCCACCCGTGATCCCGGGCCATCCGCCCTGGCGGCGGTGGATCGACACCTACCAGGACGCGCCGAACGACATCCACGAGCTGGCTTTCGGGCCTCCGGTGCAGGGCCCGACCTACACGGTTCAGGCGCGGTCAATCGTCACGTTGTTTGCCGAAGGCACGGGCGCGACGTCGGGTGGCAGATCCGTGCTGCAGCGGCGAACGACTTGACGATCCGGCATGGCAGACTCTCCTTCACCGAGTGGGGTCGGGCCTCTCGAGAAGCCACGCTCCCTGCCTATCCGATCGCTGCCCTCGATCCGGGCCGCCGACGCGATCGACCGAATCGAGGACTCGGCGCGCTGCACGTCGAAGGCCGGCGGTTCGGCGGATCAGGGAGGGTTCGGCGGATCAGGGCGGGTAGGGATAGCCGCCGGCGAGGGCCCGCTCGAGCGATGCGTCGTACCCGTAGATGTCGTCGAAGAACGAGATCGTGCCGTCGTGACGCGCGATCGCGGTCGTGTAGAAGATCACGACGGGTACGGGCGGGGCAACGCGCACCGACGTCTCGCTCGTCGCACCCATGGCGGCGGCGATTTGTTCGGTCGTCCACTCCGCGGCGTCGCGCAAAACCCACGCCGCTAGCGCCGCGGGTTCCGCGACGCGCACGCAGCCATGGCTGAAGTCGCGGCGGCTCTTCTCGAACGCCTGCCGCGCCGGAGTGTCATGCAGGTACACGCTGTGCGAGTTGGGGAACACGAACTTGACGCGGCCGAGCGCGTTCCGCGCGCCTGGCCGCTGGCGCAGCTCCGCCGTGCCCGCGGCCAGGAGGTCCACGCTCGCTGGATTCGCAGGCAGAACGCCCTGCGGGCCCACGATCTCCATGTCCTGCGCCTCGAGGTAACCGAGTCCCCGCCGTAGCTTCGGCAGGATCTCGTGCACGGTGATGCTGCGGGGAACGTTCCAGTACGGCGCAAAGACGACGGTCTGGAGCGCGCCCGTGAAGACGGGTGTCTGCGTGCGGAGGGCGCGGCCGACTACGACGCGCATCTCGAGCGCGGGCCTGCTGTCAGGACCGACGTCGTCGAAGGCGAAGAGCTCGAACGCGGGGATGTCCACGAACACGACGCGCCCGTGCGCGAGCGACGGGATCCAGCGCAGCCTCTCGAGCGCGAGCTGGATCTGCCGGACTCGCTGCGCGGGTGGCACGCGGAGCGCGCGCGCAGTCTCCGCACCGATCACGCCGTCCGGTATCAAGCCGTGGCGGGCCTGGAATCGCTTCACTGCGTCGACGAGGTCGCCATCGTAGACCCGGTGTCCGTCGTCCACCGGGGCGCTGAAGTCTCCGAGCGCCGCGAGCCAGCGCTCGAGCGCGGGCACCCCGTCGTACGCGTCGCCCGGCCGGAGGGGCGGCTTCACGTCGATGGGGACCGCCGTCGGATCGTTCGATAGCCGCTGGAAGCGCGCGAGCTGCTCGACTAGCAGGCGGTTCTGCGAGAAGGCCGGGGGCGCGTTCGCGACCGTCTCGGCGATGCGGTCGTCGCGCACCGCCGCGGTGACGAGCTCCGCGAGATCGTACTTCTTGGGGTCGATGTCGAGGCCGAACTCGAGGTTCTTCGGGTTCACCTTCCCGATGTGCAGGTCGGAGACGAAGCGCACGAAGCCGACCGTGAGGCCGGTGTCGAACCGGGCGAGATCGTCCGGGCTCGCCGAAGCGCCCGACGCGAGCGCGCGCTGGCGCTCCGCGAGCCATGCGGCGTCGTAGTCGCGAGGGTCGAGGCCCGGCGCGCCCGCAGCCCCGAGCGCGTCGATCGCCGCACCCGCCTGCTTCGTGGGTGTGTCGCCGTCGAGCCATAGCGGCGCGAAGGAGCGCGGCTCGTAGATGCCGAGGACGATGTGCTGGTAGTCCGGGAATCGCGGCCAGCGCAGCTCGGGGTTGCGCGACTCGCGAACGATCGCCTCGATGCGCGCCGCAACCGGCTCGGGCTGCGCCCAAACCGCGCTCGCCGCACTGACGACGACGAGCGCAAGGGCCGCTCCCATGGGCCCGCGCGTGCTCCAACGCCTCCGTTTCACTCCGTCTCGATCTCCCGGCTTCGAAACGCGCGCCCCGAGGTGTCCCGCGGTGCGCGCGGATTCGACATATAGGATGGTCATCTCGCCGCCCTCGACTTGTGCATGCACCTGCGCGACGCGGTAACCGATCCCGATCAGGGCTTTGGCTAGCTCGGCCCCCTTCCTGGTGAAGAGCAACGCCATCCGCTGTCCGAACGCAGGTCGCTCCTCGACGGATAGCCGCGGCTTGCGAGAGGCGCTTCAGCGAACCCCGGCGTGCTCGTAGAGGATGCGGCGGACCTCCTCGATCGTCTCGGGTGTCGCCTGCGTCGAGTGGCTCGAGCCGAGCACCACGAGCTCCGACTCCACCGGCTCGATGTGCGCGCTCTGGTAGCGCACGACGCCGTCGTCGCCCGTCTCGATCGGCGCGGTACTCACCGGGATGATCGAGTGCGCGTGGACGCCCGGCGCGATCGGCAGTGAAGCCAGCGTGCGCAGGTCCGGATTCGACCAGTCCATGTTGTCGATCGACGTCGGGAACGCGAAGGGCCTGCGGAAGATGCGTTCGGTCTTGTCGAGCGTCGCGAGCTCGAGCGACAGCTCGGCCAGCGAGGACGGCGCGTTCACCAATCTGCGCGCGAACATTCCGAGCCAGTTCTCGGCCAGGAAGCTGCCGCGGTGGGGCGTGGCGATGAAGATCACCCGCGTGACGAACGGCAGCGGCTCGAAGAATGCTGCGCTCTCGAGCAGCGCGCGGGTCCTGCGGCTCATCGACACGTCCTCGAACTTCCGATCGGTCCACGCTGCCCAGAAGGCGTTGCCGCTCGACACGACCATCGCTTTCGCAAGCAGCCCGCCCTGGCTGTGGCCCACGACGACCATCTGTCGCAGCGCCGGATCCTTGCCTTCGGGATCGAGATCGTGCACCGCCTTCTGGAGTGCCTCGCGCATCTCTGCGGCGGACTGGAGCACTGGATCTCCGCTGTTGTAGACGAAGAACCAGAGCTGGAAGCGCGTAGCGATGCGCGGGTCACCGACCAGCTCGTTTGCCATCTCCGCCCAGCGCGCGGGGCTCGACAGGGTTCCGTGGACGAGCAGGACGGGGATCCGGCCCGGCCGATAGGGGTTGAGAAAGCCCAGCCCGTGGGTCCGTGAGACTCCGGCGAGCCGGAGATCCGAGCGCCTGAAGCCCGCGATCTCGAAGTCCCAGATCGGCGCGCCCTCCAGGCGATACGCGAGCGCGGCCGAAGGGTCGGACTCGAGCGGCACCGTCGCCGATCCGACCGTGATCGCGCCTGTCTCGTCGGCGTCGTAGAACTCGAGCGTGCCGTGCGCGCGAGAGAGATCCGGGGCGAGCTCTTCGAGGCGCACGAACGCGGTGACCGGAACCTTCGACCATGGCGGCAGCCATGGATCTCCGCTGCCGTCCTTCGCGGGTTCGATGCTCGCGGCGAGTGCGACGCCGGCTCCGGGTCGCCAGTATCGATTGCGCAGGCCGCGGATCTCGAGATCGCCCAGCGCGACGGGATGCGCGATGCGATAGCCGCCGTAGCGGAACTCCTCCTCGGCGGCGCTGAGGACGAAAGTGCCGAACGGCATCTGCACCCGGCGCGGCGAGGGGTCGAGCTCGGTGCCGCGACTGGACCTGGCGAGTGCGAGCCCCTTCGCGATCCCTCGGTCGTAGATTTCGAGGACGAAGTGCGTCCGCGAGTCGTAGGGATTGAGCGGCGTACTGGGTGGCGCGGCGGGAAACACGTAGGCGTACGCACAGACGGCGGCCGCGAGATACTCGCCCCGGTCGCCGCTCTTGCGCGCGGTCGCGTACCACAGTTCGGCGAGCGCCAGGAGCCGCTCGTGCTCGTCGGGCCCGCCGAGTCCGGCGCGTAGCTTCTCGAGCGCCTTGCGGGGATCGTCCTCGTAAAGGGTGGAGAGGCCCAGGCGCGCGAGGATCTGGTACGAGAGCGCGCTGGGCGCGTCGCCCGTGACCGCGTTCTCGCCGAGGATCCGATCGACCTCGCTGAGCGAGGCGCGCCGGATGCCGACCGGCGTCGCGCAGCCGAGCGCGAAGATCAGGAGCGCAAGCGAGAACGCGACGCGTGCGTGCTGCACACGGCTCCCACTTCAGACCTTCAGACCTTCAGGACGACGCGCCCGTCGATCGCTCCAGCGCGCATCTGGTCGAAGACCGCGTTGATCTGCTCGAGCTTCTCGCTGGAGAAATGACATTGGACCTTGCCCTCGCCCGCAAACGCCAGCGCCTCCATCAGATCCAGCCGCGTGCCGACGATCGAGCCGCGGATCGTCTTCCGGTTGAGCACCGTGTCGAAGATGGAGAGCGGGAAGGTTCCCGGCGGCAGTCCGACCAGCGCCATCGTGCCCCGCCTTTCCCAGCATGGCGACCGCCTGCTCGAAGGCTCGGGGCGACACAGCCGTGACCAGCACGCCGTCGGCGCCGCCGCATGCCCGCTGCACCTCCGCCACCGCATCCTGGGTCGTCGCGTCGAGCGCCAGATCCGCGCCCATCTTTCGCGCCAGCTCGAGCTTGCCGGCGGCGACGTCCACGGCGATCACGTGAAGTCCCATGGCCTTGGCGTACTGCACCGCGAGGTGGCCGAGTCCTCCGATCCCGGACACCACGACGGTGTCGCCGTGTCGCGTGTCGGTCTCCTTGAGCCCCTTGTAGACGGTCACGCCGGTCGCTCGAAACCTCACGCGAGGCTCACCGAGCGGCGGAAGCGCGCGAGCGCGCCGGCGAAGGCGACGCTGCCGATCGCGACGAGCGCGCAGAACTGCGGCCACACCACATCGAGGCCGGCGCCGCGGTAGAGGATCGACTGGGCCAGGCTCACGAAGTGCGTGGTCGGAGCGGCCAGCATGAGGGTCCGCACTACCTCGGGCATGCTCTCGCGCGGCGTGATCGATCCCGAGAGCAGCTGGAACGGCAGCACCACGAGGATCACGAGCAGGGCGAGCTGCGGCATGCTGCGCACCATCGTCGCGAGCAGGATGCCGATCGAGGTCGTCGAGAACAGGTGGAGCACGGTTCCGAGCAGGAAGAGCGCGACCGAGCCCGCGATCGGAACGCCGAGCCAGCCCTGTACCACGATCCGAAGCGACAGCGCCGCCGCGACGAGGATCACGAGACCGTTCGCCCACACCTTGGCGGTCATGATCTGGAACGGCGAGAGCGGCATCACCATCAGGTGCTCGAGCGTGCCGTGCTCGCGCTCGCGAATCAGAGCGGCGCCGGTCAGGATGATGGAGATCAGGGTGACCTGGTTCAACACCTCCATGACGCCGCCGAACCACACCCCGTCGAGGTTCGGGTTGAACATCACGCGCGTGACGAGCTTGATCGGAGGCTCCTTTGCCTTGCCGCTCTGGCGCAAGAACTTCTCCAGTTCGCCCTGCACGATGCGCTGGATGTAGCCCGCGCCGATGTAGGCCTGGGTCATCTGCGTGGCATCGATGTTCACCTGGATCTCGGGATACTTCCCTTCGAGCACGTCCCGCTCGAAGTCGGGCGGGATGTCGAGCACGAAGGTATAGAGCCCCGAGTCGAGGCCGGGGTCGAGCTCGGCCGAAGGGATCCGGGCCGGTGTCTTGAAGCGCGGTGGGTAGAAGGAGGTGATGATGCGCTCCGAGAGCTGCGAGCGGTCGTGGTCCACGACCGCGATCGGTGCGTTGCGGAGCTCCTGCGAGGCGGCCTTCGCGGCCGTGTAGACCATGAGCGAGAACGTGACGGTGACGAGGCCGAGCAGGACCGGGTCGTGCCAGAGGCTCCGCAGCTCCTTCACGCCCAGGCGCCAGATCTTCCAGAAGTCGCTCACGGCTAGCGCCCCTGCTTGCGCAGCAGCGCGAGGCTGATCAGCAGATAGGCCGGGACGAACATCGCGATCGCGAGCATCTGTGGCAGGAGCTCGTGGAACGCGAGCCCCTTGGAGAAGGCGCCCCGGCACAGCGTGATGAAGTAGGAGGCGGGGAAGATCTGGCCGACGAAGGCGCCCGGGCCCTCGAGCGACGAGACCGGGCGGGTGAGGCCGGAGAACGAGATCGTCGGCACCATGGTGAGGATGGCGGCGGAGGCGACGGCGGCGACCTGCGTGTTCGTGAAGCTCGAGAACACGAGGCCCATCGCCGTGGTCGCCGCCACGTAGAGCAGCGCGCCGAGCGTGAGCCCGAGGAAGCTTCCCTTGACGGGCACGCCGAAGACGAAGGCGGCCAGCGCGACGAGCGAGAGGTAGCTCAGCATCGCGAGAGCCACGTAGGGGAGCTGCTTGCCGAGCAGGAACTCGAGGCGGGTCACCGGCGTGACGTACAGGTTCGTGATCGAGCCGAGCTCCTTCTCGCGCACGACGCCGAGCGCGGTGAGCATGGCGGGTAGCATGACGAGCAAGAGCGGGATCACCGCCGGCACCATCGCGACGATGCTCGCGAAGCCCTGGTTGTAGCGGTAGCGGAGCTCGAGATCGGCGTACGTCGAATCCGTCGGCAGCTCCTTTTGGACACCTCGCCGACCATGGATCGCCATGCCCTCGCGCCGCGCGAGATCGCGCAGGTGGTCGAGGTGCACGCCCTGCACGTAGCCGCGGATCGTCTCCCCGCGGTACGGCATCGCCCCATCGCTGGCCACGCCGACCTCAGGGGAGAGGCCAGCCCGCAGGTCGTGGCCGAAGTCGGGTGGGATCCCGATCGCGACGGACAGCTCGCCGCTGCGCAAACGCCGCTCCAGCTCGGCACCGTTGGAAATCGCAGGTCGTTCCACGAAGTAGTGTGAACCTTCGAAGGCCCGCGCATAGTCGCGGCTCTCTGGGGTCCCGTCCTGATCGAGGACCGCGAAGCGGACGTTTTCCACGTCCAGGTCGAGGCCGTAGCCGAAGATCAGCATCAAGATCAGCGCGCCGACGACCGCGAAGGCGAGCCGGACCGGATCGCGCAGCAGCTCGAGCTGCTCCCGCCGCGCGTATGCGAACAGGCGCGCCGGCGAGAACGCCCTGCGTGGTGCGTGCGATCGCGCGCTGGCTTTCGCCTCGGGAGCCGCCGCCTCCTCGGTCTTGCCGGCTGCCTCCGCGAGGTGCGAGATGAACGCCTCCTGGAGCGAGGCGGCGCCGCGCGCGCGCACGATCTCGGCCGGCGAATCGCTCACGAGCACGCGGCCCGCGTGCATCAGCGAGATGCGGTCGCAGCGCTCGCCCTCGTTCATGAAGTGTGTCGAGACGAAGATCGTGACGCCCTGGTTGCGCGCGAGGTCGATCAGGAGCTCCCAGAAGCCGTCGCGCGCGACCGGATCGACGCCCGAAGTGGGCTCGTCGAGGATCAGCATCTGGGGCGAGTGCACGATCGCGACGGCCAGGGAGAGCCGCTGGCGGATGCCGAGCGGGAGCGCTTCGGCGAGCTGGTCGTCGTACTCGCGCAGCTCGAAGCGGTCGAAGAGTTCCTCGACGCGCGGCCCGACGCGTTCCGGTGGCAGCTCGAAGAGCTGCGCGTGCAGCACCAGGTTCTGGCGCACGCTGAGCTCGCCGTAGAGCGAGAACGCCTGCGTCATGTAACCGATCTGCTTACGCACGTCGCCCTGACGCGATTCGACGTCGCGGCCGAACAGCCGCGCGCGGCCGTCGGTCACGGGCAGGAGTCCCGTCAGCATCTTCATCGTGGTCGTCTTGCCGCAGCCGTTCGAGCCGAGGAAGCCGAAGATCTCACCGCGCTCGATGCGGAAGCTCACGTGGTCCACGGCGACGAAGTCGCCGAAGCGGCGGGTGAGGCCCTCGGCTTCGATGACGGGCTCGCCCCCGACGTCCTTGCGCGGCGGAACGTGGAGATCGCGGTGGCCGCGCCGCCTCTCCTCGGGCAGCAGCGCGATGAAGGCTGCGTCGATGTCGTGCGTCGCGGTGCGCTCCATCAGCTCCTTCGGCGTACCCGTTGCGAGCACGCGGCCGGCGTCCATCGCCGCGAGCCATCCGAAGACCTCGGCCTCCTCCATGTAGGCGGTCGACACCACGACCGTCATGCCGGGCCGGCGCTCGCGGATGCGGTCGACGAGCTCCCAGAACTGGCGCCGCGAGAGCGGATCCACCCCGGTCGTGGGCTCGTCGAGCACGAGCAGCTCCGGGTCGTGGATCAGCGCGCAGCAGAGCGAGAGCTTCTGCTTCATGCCGCCCGAGAGCTTCCCGGCCGGGCGCTCGCGGAAACGAGCGAGGCCCGTGGCCCGGAGCAGTTCGTCGATCTTCGCCTCGCGCTCGGCGCGCGCGTGGCCGAACAGGCGCCCGAAAAAGTCGACGTTCTCGAAGACCGAGAGCGTCGGATAGAGATTCCGCCCGAGTCCCTGCGGCATGTAGGCGATCCGGTCCGCCACCTGCGAGCGGAAGGCGCGGTCGCGGAGATCGCCGCCTAACACCTCGACCGATCCAGTCTGGATCGCGCGCGCGGCCGTCACGAGGCCGAGCAGCGTCGACTTCCCGACGCCGTCGGGACCGATTACTCCCGCCATGCCGCCCGCCGGGATCTCGAGGTCGATGGCGTCGAGCGCGAGCGTCTTCCCGTAGCGATGTGTGACGCCGCGAAGGCGGGCGACCGGAGCGGCCGCTTCGCTCACGACGGCGGCAATTTCACGGCGAGGTACGCCGGCCACTCACCCCCATCGGCCAGGCGCACGTAGGAGACGCCCGGAACGCCCGTCTTCACCTGCTCCAGGTGCTTCTCGAGCAGATCGGGGTCGATCTTCACCTTGAAGCGGAACATCAGCTTCTCGCGCTCGGTGCGCGTCTCGACCTCCTTCGGAGTGAACTGCGCCTCGGGCGAGGCGAAGGAAATCGTCGCCGGGAGCACGAACTGGGGCAGCGCGTCGAGCACCATGCGCGCCTCGGCTCCGTACGCGACGCGGCCCGCCTGCTCGGTCGGCAAAAAGATAGTCATGTAGACGTCGGCGAGGTCGAGGACCGTGACTACTTTGCCGCCCGCGTTCAGCACTTCGCCAGGCTCGGCCAGCCTGTAGATGACGCGGCCGCGGATCGGAGAGACGAGCGTGCTCTCGTCGAGCTGCGTCTGGATCCGCTGCAGGCTCGCCGCGGCCGCGGCGATCTCCGACTCCGTCTGGTGCAGCTGCTCCTGCGCCGCGTTCACGGCTGACTCGGCCGTATCGCGCCGCGTCTGGTCGTGGTCGAGCTTCTGGAGGCTGGCGGCGTCGCCCTTCACCAGGTGCTCGGTGCGCGCGAGGTCGAGCCTGGCGAGCTTCAGCTCGCTCTCGCGCTGTGCGAGCACCGCCACCGCCGTCGACCTGGCTTCGCGAGATCGAGCCAATTCGGCCTCGGCCTCGTGCTTCTGCGCCGTCAGCTCGTCGATGTCGATCTGGGCCAGCACCTGGCCCTTCTGGACCATGTCGCCCTCGTGCACCCGCACCTCGACCACGCGACCCGCGCGCTTCGTGGCGATGTCGTATTCCTGCGCCTCGATGCGGCCGTTTGCGGAGGCGAAGCCAGGGGGAAGAGTCGGTTGACGCCACCAGTAGAACGCGTAGGTCGCCGCGCAGAGCGTCGCGAGGGCGACTGCTCCTGCGAGGATCCACACCCGGTGGCGTCGGACGCTGGCCGTCGGCCGGTCTCCGGTACCGGCGTGTGCGGGAAGAGGCGCGGGTGCGGACGAACTCATCAGTCGTAGTACGCGTCGAGCCGGATCAGGAGCGTGCGCGCCTGCACGATGCCGCGCTGCACGGGCGGCGGGAACTCGTACCTGCGAGCTTCCTCGCGCGCCTCGAAGACGATGCTCCGGAGGCGGCGGTAGATCGGATAGGACTCGTCCTGCGTAGCGCCCTTGGAAATGCGGCCCGCCAGTTCGCGCGATTCGTTCTCCATCAGACGCAGGTCATCGCTCAGGAACAAATACCCGCGCGCGTCCCTCGAGCCGGCCTCCGGCTGGGGCAGCTTGGCGAACTCGCGCCGAAGGTCCGCGATGCTATCGGCGAACTGCTGCGAGATGAGGGTCACCTTCGTCTGGTCCCACTCGTGTGTCGGAACCACCGGCTCGGTTTCCGGCGCGGGCCGTAGCCCAGGCTGATCCCCTCGGATCGCGGGCGAGGCGAGCGCAAACGCGAAGACGAGGAACGCGAGGCGTTTTCGGATCATGACGGGCCGGCGTGCAGAAAGCGTACCGGTCGAAAGCGGCCGCCATCGGGGCGCATCACGGAGCGGATTGTGGCGATGAGTCCCTCCGCGTAGCGGAGATCCCCATGGAGACCGAGCGGGCGGAAGACCACTACTTCGCCTGGATCGACCGCAGGTACTCGATTAGCAGCAGGACGCGGCCGCGAATCGCGATGTCGCCGGCAGGGGCGGTCGGGGCCTCGCGATCGAAGCGATGGCCCCAGACCGGCATGTTGGCCGGACCGTGAGCGCGCACCCTGCGCCGGCCGTCGATGAACTCCGCGATCATCGCCTCGGGGAACACGCCGCCGTGACGCACGCTGATGTGTGTCAGGTCCGCCGGCGCGACGCTCAGGTCCCCGGCGATCGGTCCGTCGCCCTTGCCGCCGGTGCCATGGCACGAGACGCAGTACTGCAGGTACTCCTCGTGGCCTGCGGCAGCGAGCTTCTCCTCGGCGGTCTGCGCCGAGGCGGACGCCGAAACGCACAGCGCGGCGAGCGCGCTGCACAGGGCCAGCGAATGTCGGCTCATCTCAGTCCTCCCTTCCTCGTGCATGGAACATCACAACGGCCGACGCTTCGAGTCGGCCTCCTTGCGGGAGAGGAGCTTCGACTCCGCGGCCGGCCGCTTCACCGCGGCCTCGCGCAGCTCGGCCCACGCCGTCTCCACGTCGCGCGCGAGCGCGCCGAGATCGGGCACCACGTCGCGGTCGGCAACCATGCCCCAGCACATCCTTCCGTCGTAGCTCATCACCGTGGTGCCGAGGCCCTGCCGTTCGAACAACAGGGACAGCGGGAAGAGCTCGAGCATGCGCGCGCCCAGCACGTAGAGCGGGTACTGCGGGCCGGGCACGTTGCTCACGATCTGGTTGTACGGCTGCACGCGCTCCGCGAGCCGCACCCCGAGACCGGTGAGCCATGCGGAGCCCGCGCGGTCGACGAGCTGCGCCAGCCAGTCGATGCCCTCGGCGGTGCGCGAGCTCTTGAGGCGTGCCGTCTCGGTGCGCACCGTCTGGAAACGCGCCAGCGGATCGGACTCGGACACGGGCAGCGACAGGAAGAACGCCGAGGCGCGGTTCGCGATACCGGGATCTCCGGACGGCGAGCGCGCATTCACCGGCACCACCACCCGGTAGTCGATCTCGTCGAGCCCCTCGCCGCGGCGCTCGAGGAAGCGCCGCATCGCACTGGCCACGACCGCGAGCACCACGTCGTTCACCGTGCCGCCGAGCAGCTTGCTCGACGCTTTGAACTCGGCCAGATCGAACGTGCGCCACTCGACCCGGCGGTGCGGTCCGATCGGGCGTTCGAGCGCAGTCGGCGAGAGCCGGTGGAAGCCGTCGCGCAGCGCCTCGATCACCGCGCCGGCGCGCCAGAGAGCTCGGCGCAGCGTTCGCCGGGGAGTGCGCAGCGCGCCCGCCGCGGCACGCGCGAAGGCGAGGGGTTTGCTCGCCCCGTCGAGCACCTCGTCGAACGCCAGCCGCAGGGGTGAGGGCACCTCACGAGGAAACCATCCCTCGGCCGGCGGGATCGACGCATCGGGCTCGGTTCGGAACATCACCGTCATCAGGTTCGCGCCCGAGACGCCATCCATCATGCAGTGGTGCACCTTGATCAAGAGCGCGAAGCGCTCGCGCTCGAGCCCTTCGACGAGCCACATCTCCCACAGCGGTCGATCGCGGTCGAGCGGCTGCGACAGCACGCGCCCGACCAGGCGCTTCAGTTCTGCCTCGCTCCCGGGCGCCGGCAGAGCCGTGTGGCGCAGGTGGTAGTCGAGATCGAAGTGCGGATCGTCGACCCACACCGGCCGCCCGGAGACGGGCGCCAACGCGAGCTTCTGGCGGTAGTGCGGGAGCTTCCCGAGCATCGACTCGCAGTACCGGCGGAGCCGCGCCGCGTCGACGCCGCCCGTCGGCGCGCGCAGCGGGCCGAGCTCGAAGATCGCGAGCGCCGCCACATGCATGTGGGTGGCCCGATGCTCGAACAGGACGAACGACGCGTCCTGCCACGAGAGCCACTCGTACCGGGGGTGCTGCGGACTCGGTTCCAACTGCACTCGAACGTTTGTCGCCAACCTCGAACCCGGTGGGCAGCATATCGCTCGGCGCACCGCTTGTGGGGGCGACTTCCTCGACGCAGAAGCGCGGCTCGGCGCCTCAGCGAAGCCAGCGATCGGCCGCGCGCCGCAGCCCGTCGCGCCACTCGCGCGAGCGCGACCACGGCGCGATCACGAGCCGGTCCACCCCGACGTCGCGCCACGGTGTCAGCGAATCGGGCTCGCGCACGTTCCCGCCGAGTGTCACCTCGAAGCGCTCCGACGCGCGCCCCGACCGGCGTCGCAGCGCATGCAGGCGCTCCACGAGCGGGGCGGCCTGTTGCGGCGAGTCCGCCAGCCCGATCCAGCCGTCGTGGCGCGCGGCGCGCGCGAGCGCCGCGTCGGAGTCGCCGCCGACGAGGATCGGCGGCCACGGCTTCTGGACGGGCTTCGGCTCGAAGGCCACCGGCGGGAAGTCGTAGAAGCGGCCGTGGTGCTCGACCACGCTCTCGGTCCAGAGGCGCGTACAGACCGCGATCGCCTCGTCGAGGCGCTGCCCGCGCGTGCGCGGATCGAGGCCGGTGGCGCGCCACTCCTCGCGCAGCCAGCCGGCGCCGACGCCGATCTCGGCGCGCCCCTCCGACACGAGGTCGAGCGTCTGCACCGCGCGTGCGGCGGCGAAGGGATGCCGCAGCGCGAGCAGGTAGACGTTGGTGCCGAGCCGGATGCGCGAGGTGCGCGCCGCGAGGAAGCCGAGCCACGCGAAGGTGTCGTAGATCGGTGTCGTCGGCGGCACGGGCGGCGCGTCTTCGCCGGGATGCGGAGAGCCCGCCATCGCGAGCGGGAAGACCAGGTGGTCCGCCATCCACACGGATTCGAAGCCCAGCCGCTCCGCCTCGAGCGTCGCCTCGAGGTGGAAACGAGGGTGCAGCCGGGAGAGCGCGATGCCGAGCTTCACGGGCGCGACGGCGAGGAGCGCTCTACCAGCCCGCCAGCTTCGCGGCGCGCTCGCGGTGCAGCGACGGAGTGCCCAGCCACGCGCGGTCGAACATCACGCGCTTGAACCAGATCTGCACGTCGCACTCCCAGGTGAAGCCGATGCCGCCGTGCGCCTCGACCACGTCGCGCGCGACCTGCATGCCGCGCTCGGTGATGTGCGCCTTCGCCAGCGCGGCGAAGCGCTCGGCGTCGCGCGGCACGCGGTCGAAGGCGTGCGCCGCGTACCAGAACAGGCCGCGCGCGGGCTCGATCTCGACCGCCATGTTGGCGAGCTGGTGCTTCAACGCCTGGAAGTGTCCGATGGTCACGCCGAACTGCTCGCGCGTCTTCGCGTAGGAGACCGCCATGTCGACGAGGCGCGAGGCCGCGCCGAAGGCGTCGGCGGCGAGCAGCACGAGCCCCGCGTCGCGAACGCGCGCGGCGGCTTCCGCTCCGCGCGCGAGCGGCTCGCAGGTCGCGCCCTCGAAGGCGACGTCGGCCACGCGGCGCGCGCGGTCGACACCGGGATAGGACTTCGCGACGACGCCGGCCGCACGGCTCTCGACCAGCGCGAGGCCACCACCCGCCGTGCCGATCACGAGCAGATCCGCGACTTCGCCGGATGGCACGAAGCGCTTCGCGCCGCGCAGCGCTCCGCCGTCGAGACGCAGCTGCCAGTCGGCTGGCAGCCAACGCGCGCCCGACTCCGCCAGCGCGACCGTCCCGAGCACCTCGCCGGACGCGAGCCGCGGCAGCCAGCAGCGCTGCTGCTCGGGGCTGCCGCCATGGGCCAGCGCGACACAGGCCAGTGCATGTCCGAGGAAGGGCCCCGGCACGCCGTGGAAGCCGAGCGTCTCGGCGACGAGGGCCAGGTCGATCAGCTCGAGGCCGGCGCCGCCGTGCGCCTCCGGCACGACGAGCCCCGCGACGCCGATCTCGCAGAGCCCCTGCCACAGCGACGGGTCGTGCGGCGCCTCGCCGTCGAAGAATTCGCGCACGCGCACGGGCGGGCACTCGCTCGACGCCCACTTCCCGATCGTGTCCTGGAGCAGCTCCTGCTCTTCCGAGGTGTCGAAGTTCATCGGCCGGAGCTCCGATCCGCGTAGTAGTCGCGCGGCAGTCCAAGCGCGCGCTCGCCGATCACGTTGCGCTGGATGTTCGCGGTGCCGCCCGCCGTCGCGACGCCGAGCGAGTACATGTACTGCGACACCCACGAGCGCCACACGCCCGGAAGACCGAGCTCCGAGTTGCCTTGAGAGGTCGGATCCTGGAGGCCCTCGTCGCCGAGCAGGTCGAGCGCGAGCTTCGCCACCTCGCCGCCGATGTTCGTCGACACGAGCTTGGTCATCAGCGCGACGGGACCGACGTCCTTGCCGCGCGCGGCGCGCGAGAGGGCGCGGTAGCCCGAGTACTCGTGCGCGCGGACATAGCCCTCGAGCGCGGCCAGGCGCTGGCGGATCTCCGGATCCTCGATCGCGGGACGGCCGCCCCGCTGACTGGTCTTCGCGAGCTGCACGAGCCCGGCGAACATCATCAGCGAAACCTCGGCGTTGCCGATGCCCGCGCGCTCGTGCTTCAAGGTCGCGCGCGAGACCAGCCAGCCCTCGCCGCGGCTGCCTACGATGTGGTCCTTCGGCGCGCGCGCGCCGGTCAGGAACACCTCGTTGAAGTCGGCGCCGCCGTTCATCTGGCGCAGCGGCCGCACCTCGACACCGGGCTGCTTCATCGGCACCAGCAGGTACGAGATGCCGGCGTGCTTCGGCGCGTCGGGCTCGGTGCGGCAGAGGCAGAACATGTAGTCGGCCCCGACCGCGTTCGTCGTCCAGATCTTCTGCCCGTGGATCACCCACTCGTCACCGACGAGCTCGGCGCGCGTCTTCAGCGACGCGAGGTCGCTGCCCGAGCCGGGCTCGCTGTAGCCCTGGCACCAGTGCATCTCGTCCATCGCGGTCGGCGGGACGAAGCGCTGCTTCTGCCACTCCGCGCCCTTCTCGAGCAGGGTCGGCACCAGCATCATCATGCCGATCCCGCGCGGCTCGTGCGGCGCGCGCACCCGCGTGAACTCCTCGCGCAGGATGCTGGCCCGGAGCGCGTCGTTCGGCTGCTCCGACCCGCCGTAGGCGCGGGGGATCCAGCGCAGCAGGTAGCCGGCCGCGACCGCCTGTTCGCGGAAGCGGCGCACGCGCTCCGCCTTCGGCCGCTCGGCGTCGGTGCCCTTCGGCGGCCAGTGCGCGTCGAGGAAGCCCCTCACCTCGGCGCGAAACGACTCGTACTCGGGTCCGTAGGAGAGATCCATGCCGCCCTCACGTCGAAGCGCGGCAGAGTAGCAGGGAAGAGTCGGCTACTTCCCGAATGCCTCCGCCACCAAGGTCGACTGCTCGCGCTTGTGCACGCGCGGCGAGCCGGCCGCGGTGCTGGCCGACGGCGCGCGGCCGGCGTAGTCGAGGCGGAGCCCGCTCGGCAGGAGATCCGGCAGGCGCTCGCGGACGAAGGTCCACGCGCCCATGTTGCGCGGCTCCTCCTGACACCAGACCACGCGCTCGAGCGATGGGAAGCGACCGAGCAGCGACGCGACGCGCGCGCCGGGCCACGGGTAGAGCTGCTCGACGCGCAGGAGCGCCGCGCCGACCTCGCCGTCGCCCTGTCGGCGCAGCCGCTCCTCCAGCAGGTCGTAGTAGACCTTGCCGCTGCAGAGGATCGCGGTCTTCACGCCCTGTGCGCGTGCAGCTGCGCCCGGATCGTCGAGCACGGTGCGGAAGCGGCCGCTCGACAGATCGTCGGGGCGCGACATCGCGCGCGGCAGCCGCAGCAGGCTCTTCGGCGTGAAGACTACGAGCGGCGCGCGGAAGCGCCGCGCCATCTGCCGGCGCAGCACGTGGAAGTACTGCGCGGGCGTGCTGCAGTTCACCACCTGGATGTTGTCCTCGGCGCACGCCTGCAGGTAGCGCTCGATGCGCGCGCTCGAGTGCTCCGGACCCTGCCCTTCGTAGCCGTGCGGCAGCAGCATCACGAGACCGCTCATGCGCTGCCACTTCGCGTGCGCCGACGTGATGAACTGGTCGATGATCACCTGCGCGCCGTTGGCGAAGTCGCCGAACTGAGCCTCCCAGAGCGTCAGGGTCTGCGGATCCACGATGCTGTAGCCGTACTCGAAGCCGAGCACCGCGTTCTCCGAGAGCAGGCTGTCGTACACCTGGAAGCGTCCCTGGCTCGGAGCCAGGTGGTCGAGCGGCGCGTACTCGACACCGGTCTGCTGGTCGACGAGCGCGGCGTGTCGGTGGCTGAAGGTGCCGCGCGTGCTGTCCTGTCCCGAGAGGCGCACGCCGAAGCCCTCGAGCAGCAGCGAGCCGAAGGCCAGCGCCTCGGCCATGCCCCAGTCGATCGCGCCGTCGGCGATGGCCTTGCTGCGCTTCTCGAGCAGCGCGGCGAGCTTGCGGTGCACCTGGAAGCCCGGCGGCACGCTGCCGATCTTCTCCGCGAGCGCCGCGAGCTCCGCCTGCGGCACACCGGTGTCGGGCTCCTCCTCGGGCGCCGTGCGCGCGAAGCCGGCCCACGGGCCGCTCGCGTCGTAGGGCTCGTCGGGAGCGGGCGGACGCGTCTCGATCTGCGCGAGCGCGCGCTCGAGCTGCGCCGAGAGATCCTGCTCGATGCGCGGCGGATCCTCGGGACGCAGCATCCCGCTCTGCAGCAACCGCTCGGTGTAGAGCTTGCGCACCGACTCCTTCTGCCGGATGCGCTCGTAGAGCAGCGGCTGCGTGAAGCTCGGCTCGTCGCCCTCGTTGTGGCCGTGGCGGCGGTAGCAGACGAGGTCGATCACGACGTCGCCGTGGAAGCGCTGGCGGTACTCCATCGCGAGCTTCACGCAGTGGACGGCCGCCTCCGGATCGTCGCCGTTCACGTGGAAGATCGGGGCCTGGATCATCTTCGCGACGTCGGTGCAATACAGGGTCGAGCGCGCCTCGGAAGGCGACGTGGTGAAGCCGATCTGATTGTTCACCACGACGTGCAAGGTGCCGCCGGTCGAGTAGCCGGCGAGCTTCGAGAGCTCGAGCGTCTCGGCGACGATGCCCTGCCCGGCGAAGGCGGCGTCGCCGTGGATCAGCACGGGCACGATCGTCTCGCCGTCGACGTCGCCGGCATGGGTCTGCTTGCCGCGCGCGCGCCCCTCGACCACCGGGTCGACCGCCTCGAGATGCGAGGGGTTCGCCGTGAGCGAGAGGTGCACCGTCGCGCCCGAGCGCGTGACGCGATCGCTGGAGAAGCCCTTGTGGTACTTCACGTCGCCGGAGCCGAAGGGGCTGTCGATCAGCGGGCTGTCCTCGAACTCCGAGAAGATCGACTCGAGCGACTTGCCGACGATGTTCGACAGCACGTTGAGGCGCCCGCGGTGCGCCATGCCGATCACGAGCTCGCGGATCCGCTGCGCCGGCGCGTCCTCGACGATCGTGTCGAGCAGCGGGATCAAGGTCTCGGCGCCCTCGAGCGAGAAGCGCTTCTGCCCGAGGAACTTCGTGTGGAGGAAGCGCTCGAAAAGCTCGGCGGCGGAGAGCTTCTGCAGGATGCGCAGGCGGTCGTCCGGCGCGAGCGGCGTCTGGTTCTGCGAGTCCTCGATGCGGCGCTGGAGCCAGCTCTTGCGCCCGGGATCCTGGATGTGCGTGAACTCGACGCCGACCGTGCGGCAGTAGGTCGCGCGCAGGCGGGCGAGGATCTGGCGCAAGGTCTGCACGTGGCCGCCCGGCAGGTCGCCGGCGAGGAACGGGCGGTCGAGGTCGTCGTTGCCGAAGCCGTAGTGGGCTGGATCGAGCTCGGGGAAATAGGTCGCGCCCGGGCTCAGCGGGTCGACGTCCGCGCTGCGATGCCCGCGCGCGCGATACGCGTGGATCATGCGCAGCACGCGCGCGTGCTTCTCGAGATCGAGCAGCGCGGCGGTCTCGTCGGCCGCGCCGGCCGGCGAGGCCTCCATGGCGACGACAGGCTCCGCCGCCGCGCCGCGTCCGAAGAGCTCGGTCCAGCGCTCGTGGACGGAGCTCGGATCCACCTCGTAGCGCTGGCGGATCTCCTCGACGAGCGCCGCGTTCACGCCGAAGCCCGAGAGCGTCTCCTCGAGGCGCTGCGACGGGTCGCCTTCGGAACTCGTACGGCTCGGCTCACCTGCCATGGATCGAAGACCTCTGCAGCGGTCGGCCCAGGCCGCGCGGACAGTTCGATCGGCAGGCGCCGCGGCGCGCTCAACACCAAAGCGACCGGCAGGTCGGGTGCAAGAGCGCCGTCACAGCCTATCACGCGACTTCGCCGCGTGCCGTCGCGATGGTGCATCCTTGCCGCCCATGCGACGGGTTCTGTGCTTGTTCGGGACGCGACCCGAGATCATTAAGCTCGCTCCGGTGCTGCGCGCGCTCGCCGCGCGCGACGAACTCGCGATCTTGCACGTCGCGTCGTCTCAGCACGTCGAGCTGCTGCATCCCTTCGCGGCCGAGCTCGGAGTCCGGATCGACCGCGACCTGCGCGTGATGCAGGCGGGGCAATCTCCGGCCGAGGTCGCCGCGCGCGTGCTCGCAGGGATGGACCCGCTGCTGGCCGCGGAGCGGCCCGACCTCGTGCTCGTGCAGGGCGACACCACGACCGCGATGGCCGGCGCGCTCGCCGCCTTCTTCCGCGGCATCCCGGTCGGCCACGTCGAGGCGGGGCTTCGCACCGGCGACGCTTCGAGTCCGTTTCCCGAGGAGATGAACCGGCGGCTGATCACGCGGCTCGCGTCGCTCCACTTCGCGCCGACCGAGCACAACGCGCGCACCTTGCACGCCGAAGGCGTCGCCGAGTCGCGCATCGAGGTCACCGGCAACCCGGTGGTGGACGCGCTGCACGAGATCCTCGAGAGCCGAAAGCCGGGGGAGGAGATCGCAGCGGCGCTGCGCGCGCTCTCCGGCACGCGGCTCGTCGCGCTGACTGCTCACCGGCGCGAGAGCTTCGGCGCGTTGATGCAGGAGAACCTGCGCGTGCTGCGGCGTTTCGTCGAGCGCCACGCCGACGTGTCGCTTGCCTTCCCGGTGCACCCGAACCCGGAGGTGCGCCGGCCGGCGGAGGCGGTGCTCGCGGGCGCGCCGCGCACGCTGCTGCTCGAGCCGCTCGGCTACCGCGACTTCGTCCATCTCCTGTCGTGCGCCTGGCTCGTCGTGTCGGATTCGGGCGGCGTGCAGGAGGAGGCGCCGACGCTCGGCAAGGCGCTGCTGGTCCTGCGCGCCAACACCGAGCGACCGGAGGCGATCCAAGCTGGTGTCGCCAGACTGGTCGGCGGCGACCCCGCGCGCTTCGAGCGCGAGCTCGAGTCGCTCCACGCGAACGACGCCTGGATCCGCGGCGTGTCGCGCATCCCGAACCCCTTCGGACGCGGCGACGCGGGCCCGCGCATCGCGGACGCGATCCTGCGCTTCATCTCCGCGGGCGGCCGCGCCGACGTCCCTCGAGAAGCGCGGCCGCGCGCGCTCCACGACTTCGTCGACGAGGCGAAGCGCGTCGTGCGCGAGATCTCGCCGGAGGAGGCGCGCCGCCTGCTCGACGTCCCGGATCAGGAGGGCTGGCACTTCGTCGACGTACGCGAGCCCGACGAGTACGCCGCGGGCCACGTGCCCGGGGCGAAGAGCTCGCCGCGCGGCTTCCTCGAGGTGAAGGCCGACCTCCTGCATCGCAAGCGCGATCCCTGGTTCGAGGATCGCGGCCGCAAGCTGCTCCTCTATTGCGGCGGCGGACACCGCAGCGCGCTCGCGGCGAAGGCGCTCCAGGAGATGGGCTTTCGCGACGTGCTCTCGCTGGCCGGCGGCTGGACGGCGTGGACGGAGCGAAATTATCCGGTCGAGCGGTAGCACGAACGCCGGCGCGCTCGGTAATTTCGCGGACCGGGTCTACACCTCTGAACTTCGCTCGCCTACGGCTCGCTGCGCGCGGCCTTCGGCTACTTGCTCGAAGAACTCGAGCGCGTTCTCCGCGACGAGATCGGGGCGCTCCATCGGCACGAGATGGCCGGTCGGCACGTCGACGATGCGCGCGTCCGGCATGCGCGCGGCGACCTGCTCGTAGACCGCGCGGCCGAAGGTGCCGCGCTCCGCGCACAGGATCCGCGACGGGGTCGCCACGCGCGCCGCGAGCGCCCACGCGTCGAACCTGCGGGCGTGATCGAAGATCGTCGCCTCGATCTCGCCCGGGCACGCGAGCTCGAACCCGCCCTCGCGGCGCGGGGCCAATCCGAACTCGGCGTAGAGATCGAGCGCGCCGGGCTGCCACGCGGCGAAGACCGCTCGACCCGCCCACGTCTCGCGCGCCTCGGCGCGGCTCGCGAAGACCTGACGGCGCTTGCGCGCGGAGGACGCGAGGTCGCGGTTCTCGCCGCGCGGCGCCGCGCCGGCGAAGAAGGTCGGCGACGGCAGCACGGGGTCGACGAGCAGGAGCCGGCGGAAGAGCGACGGGTCGTCGGCCGCGGCGTTCATCAGCGCCGTCCCGCCGAACGAGTGCCCGACACCGTAGAGCGTCGCACCGTGCTCCGACGCGAGCCGGTGCGCGACCTCTCCCGCGTCCTCGCCGAAGCGGCTCCAGTCGTAGCTTCCCGGCTGCGATGGGTCCGGCTTCGACGAGCCCCCGTGCCCGCGCGCGTCCATCGCGACGAGCCGGAAGCGGTCGCGCAGCCTCTCGGCCACGAGCCCCCAGAGCCCGGCGCAGAAACCGTTCGCGTGGTGCAGCAGCACGAGCGGACCGCTGCCGCCCCAGTCGAGCAGCGCGATCTCGATCCCCGATGCGAGCGTCAGCTTGCGCCGCGAGACGTCCGAAAGCATGGGGCGCGGAGTCTGACGGCGGCGCGCACCGACTGCCAGCGCGATCGCCGCTACCGTGTGCGCGTGCGACTCGGCTACGACGACGATCTGCGCGCGCGCATCTGCGCCAACCTCGACGTCTTCGAGCGCACGAGCCACGCCGCCCATGGTTTGCGTCCGGCCGCCGTCGCGCTCGCGCTGCTGCCCGACGAGCACGGCGCGGCGTCGTTCGTGCTGACCCGCCGCGCGCCGCGCCTGCGCGCGCACGCCGGTCAGTGGGCGTTGCCCGGCGGACGCCTCGACCCGGGCGAGACGCCGGCCGACGCGGCGCTCCGCGAGCTGTCCGAAGAGGTGGGCCTGTCACTCGGTGGCGACGCCGCGCTCGGCCTGCTCGACGACTACCCGACGCGCTCCGGCTACGTCGTCACGCCGGTCGTCGTGTGGGCCGGCGCCGACGCCTCGCTCGCGCCGGATCCGGACGAGGTGGCTGCGGCCTACCGCGTGCCCCTCTCGGAGCTCCTGCGCGAAGACGTGCCGCATCTCCGCCAGATCCCGGAGAGCGATCGACCCGTGATCTCGATCCCGCTGCTCGGCACGCACATCCACGCGCCGACCGCCGCCATCCTCTACCAGCTTCGCGAGGTGGCGCTGCGCGGCCAGCCCACGCGGGTCGCGCACTACGAGCAGCCGGTCTTTGCCTGGAGCTAGCCACCCGCGAAGCGGCGCGCAGCGAGCCGTAGGCGAGCGAAGTTCAGAGCTAGACCGTCGGCTGCGGCGCGTGCCGCTCCTCGATCGAGCGCTCGACGTCCGCGAGCTGCTCGGCCCATGCGGCCGCCGTGCGGCGATCTTCGTCCCAGACGTAGAAGTGGAGCCCCGCGTGAGGGTGGCCACCGGGCTTCGTCTTCTTCGCGCCAGGTCGAACATCCGCCGGGGCGGATCGGCTTGCCTCGTGCATCGCGTCTCCCTCCACGTCCGCTTTCCCTTACGAGTCGTCGCCCTTGCAGCAATGCGCATGCCAGGGGTTGCGGCGTGCGCTCGTGGCGTCTCGCGCGAACGTTGCGCGCTCGCGCGGCGAAATCTTCACGAGCGTCTGGAAATTCCGAGAAGGACGAGTGCTCTTTACAAGACCGTCAGCGAGCGGCGGACAATTGCCGTACGAACGCACGTGCGAGCCGGCCCTCCGCGATCGCATCGACGGGGCCCTCGAGCGTGACGTCGTAGTCATCGCTCAGCTCGACGACGAGCGAGCCGCCGGGCATTCGCGCCCGCACGGGGCTTCGCAGCAGGCCGAGCCTCACGCCGGCAGCGACCACCGCGCAGGCGGACGAGCCCGACGCCTGCGTCTCGCCCGCGCCGCGCTCCCAGACGAGGAGCTCGACATGATGCGGCCCGAGAGCGCGCGCGAGCTGCACGTTCGTGCGCCTCGGGAACTTCGCGTGCGACTCGAGGCGCGGTCCGATCTCGCGCAGCTCGCGAAGAGTCCAGGGTCGCCCGGCGCGGAAGAGCACGCAGTGCGGATTTCCGACCGAGACGCCCGTGAAGCGGAGGCGCCGCGTACCGACTCGGATCGGGCGGTCGACGAGCTCGCCTCCTCGCAAGGTGAAGTGCAGCGCGGAGGCGCGGAAGCTCGCGCGCCCCATCTCGACTCGCGCGCGCGACGCCTCGCCCCGGCGGTCTCGCGTCAGCGCGACCTCGACGACACCCCCGCGCGTCTCGACCCGGAAGCGCAGCCGGCGCGTGTGGCCGGTGTCGTGGAGGAAGCGCGCGAAGATGCGGAGGCCGTTGCCTGACTTCTCCGCCTCGCTGCCGTCCGGGTTGTAGATGCGGACGCCGAAGTCCGCGCGCCGCGAACCCAAGAGCGCCAGCACGCCGTCGGCGCCGACTCCACGGTGGCGGTCGCAGAGCGCGCGCACCGCGCGCCGCGACAGCCGGAAGTCGAGCTCGCGCGGGTCGACCACGACGTAGTCGTTGCCGAGCCCGTGTCCCTTCCAGAAGCCGTTGCGCACGCGGGCCGCAGCATACGGGGGCCACGCGCGGAGGCACAGCGCGCCGTGATGGACGATGCTCGGAACGTGCCCGAGCTGCCGGACGTCACCGTCTACGTGGAGCGCCTGTCCGCGCTCTGCACCGGGCGACGGCTGCTGCGCGCGCGGATCGGAGGTCCGGTGCTGCTGCGCACCGTCGACCCGCCGCTCCAGGCCGCCGAAGGACGCGCGATCCGCGGCGTGCGACGCCTCGGCAAGCGCATCGTCTTCGCGTTCGACGACGAGCTCTTCCTGGTCTTCCACCTGATGATCGCCGGGCGCTTCCGCTGGCGGGCCCGCGGCGCGCCGATCCCGCGCAAGGTGGGCCACGCGGCCTTCGACTTCGAGAGCGGCACCTTGCTGCTGACCGAGGCCAGCTCGAAGAAGCGCGCGACGCTTCACGTCGTGCGCGGAGAGGACGCGCTCGCGGCGCACGATCCGGGCGGCCTCGAGATCTTCGACGCCGACCTCGCCGCCTTCTCCGCGCGGCTTCGCCTCGAGAACCGCACCTTGAAGCGCGCGCTGACCGATCCGCGCATCCTGTCGGGCATCGGCAACGCGTACTCGGACGAGATCCTGCACGCGGCGAAGCTCTCGCCCGTGAAGCTGACGCACCGGCTCGATGAAGCGGAGATCGCGCGCCTCTTCGCCGCGTCGCGCGAGACGCTCGCGCGCTTCACCGATCGGGTCCGACGGGAGGTCGCCGAAGGCTTCCCCGAGAAGGTGACGGCCTTTCGCCCCGACATGGCCGCGCACGGCCGCTACCGCGAGCCGTGTCCGGTGTGCGGATCTCCGATCCAGCGCATCGTCCACGCGGAGAACGAGAGCAACTACTGTCCGACGTGTCAGACCGGCGGGCGCCTGCTCGCGGACCGCGCGCTCTCGCAGCTTCTCAAGAAGGACTGGCCGCGCACTTTGGAAGAGCTCGAGGCGCGCATGCGCGACGCCTGAGGACCGGCACCGCGCCGGCAAGTGGCCGCCGCTTCGCGCGCACGCCACACTGCGCATCGATGCGGATCCGGATGGTGGCGCTGGACCTCGATGGCACCCTGCTCGATCCGCACGGACTCCTGGCCGACGACGTGCGCGACGCGGTGTCGGCGCTCTCGCGCGCGGGTCTGCGCGTGGTCGTCTGCACCGGACGCCGCTTCCGCACCGCGCTCCCCGTGGTGGAGCGCCTCGGGCTTCGCGGCGCCATCGTGGTCCACAACGGCGCGCTGGTGAAGGACATCGCGAGCGGCAAGACGCTCCAGCACGCCTATCTCCCCGCTCCGCTCTACCCGGACGTGCTCGCGCTCGTGCGCGCGCAGGGACCGCCGCTCGTGTACGTCGACAGCTACCACGAGGGCACGGACATCCTGACCGAGGCGATCGCGCGCGCGCACCCGTACCAGCGCGAGTACCTCGACGACCACGAGGAGCACGTGCGCGAGGTCGAGGATCTCGCCGCCGCGCGCCCCTCCGAGGTGATCATGCTGAGCACGATGGGCGACGAGGCGTCGCTCGGCGCGCTCTGCGAGCGCTCGGGGCGCGAGCTCGGCGCCTGCGTGCGCACACATCGCCTGATCAACAAGAACTACCGCGGCCAGATCCTCGAGTTCCTGTCGCCGGAGTCCGGCAAGTGGAGCGCGCTCGCGCGGCTCGCCGCGTCGGCCGGCATCGAGCCCGCGGAGATCGCGGCGGTCGGCGACGATACGAACGACGTCGAGATGCTCGCGCGCGCGGGGCTCGGCATCGCGATGGGCAACGCGGTGCCCGAGGCGCGCGCGGCCGCACGGTGCGTGGTCGCGAGCAACGCGGAGTCCGGCGTGGTCGCGGCGATCGAGCGGGTGTTGGCGGAGATCTGATCGACGGGACCGGGCAAGGCCGGCGCATAGCGCCGGCCGCGCAGCGAGGCGCAGCCAAGCGAAGTTCAGAGGGCAGGGCCCGGGACGCCAGGGCTCGGTGCGCGCGGGCGCTCGCTACACGATCCCCATCTTCTCCACGAGCCCGACGTGGTGGCCCGCGGTGAAGCCGCCGTCGACCGGCAGCGCGACACCCGAGACGAAGGACGCGTCGTCCGAGGCGAGGAAGAGCGCGGCGGCGGCCACCTCCTCGGGGCGGCCGAAGCGGCCGAGCTCGTGCTGCTCGCGGATGCGCTCGCGGCAGTCGGCCGGGAAGAAGTCGGCGCCGATCACGGAGCGGAAGAGCGGCGTATCGATGAAACCCGGGCAGATGCAGTTGGCGCGGATGCCGAGGCGCCCGTAGTCCATCGCGAGGTTCTTGGTCAGCAGGATCACGCCGCCCTTCGAGGCGTTGTAGGTGCTGCCGCCCTCCGCGCCCTCGAGCCCCTCGACGCTCGCGACCGTCACGATGCTGCCGCCGCGCCGCTCGATCATCTGCGGCAGCACCGCCTTGGCGGAGAGGAACGTCCCCTTCAGGTTCACATCCTGGACGCGCTGCCATTCCTCCAGCGGCAGCAGGTGGACCGGGCCGCCCGACGCGATGCCCGCCGCGGTCACGAGCACGTCGATCGGGCCGCAGCGCGCGCGCGCCTCGGCCGCGGCGTCGCCTTGCGCCGCCTCGTCGCGGACGTCGGCGACGCAGAAGAGCGACGCGCGCGCGGCCGCCTCCACCTCCTTCCATTCGAGCGGCTCGCGCAGGTCGAGTCCGACCACCGCCGCGCCCTCGCGCGCGAAGCGCAGCGCGCAGGCGAGCCCTATGCCCGACGCGGCTCCCGTGACGAACGCGACGCGGCCGGCGAGACGACTCATCGCGGTTCAGAGCTTCGCGAGGATCGCGTCCGCGCTGCTGACCTCGAACTTCATCGGCTGCTCGACGGCGACCTGCTTCACGACGCCGTCCTGCGCCACGAGCGCGTAGCGCTGCGAGCGCAGCCCGAAGCCGATGCCCGAGCCGTCGAAGTCGAGGCCGACCGCCTTCGCGAACTCCCCGTTGCCGTCGGCGAGCATCAGAACCTTGCCGTCCGCGCCCTTGTCCTTGCCCCACGCGCCCATCACGAAGGCGTCGTTGACGGAGATGCAGGCGATGGTGTCGACGCCCTTCGCGCGGATCTGGGACGCCTTCTCGACGAAGCCCGGCAGGTGCTGCATCGAGCAGGTCGGCGTGAAGGCGCCCGGCACCGCGAAGAGCACCACCTTCTTGCCGCGGAAGATCTCGTCGGTGGTGATGTCGGACATCTTGCCGTCCTTCATCGTCTTGAGCTTCACGCTGGGAATCTTGTCGCCGACCTTGATCGCCATGGGGGGCCCTCCTGTCTCGGGTTGGAAAGAGGGCGCGTAGTGTAACCTGCAAGCGGCCAAAGGCCGCGCGCAGCGAGCCGAAGGCGAGCGAAGATCAGAGCATTGCGAACGGCCAGAGGCCGCGCGCGGCGAGCGATCCCCCCATGGCCCACTACAGCTACGACCGGCTCACGGCGCTCGACACCTCCTTCCTCGTGCTCGAGAGGCCGAACAGCTACATGCACGTCGCGTCGACGCAGATCTTCGAGGCGGGCCCGCTGCGCACCGAGGACGGCGGGATCGACTTCGAGGCGATCCGCAAGGCGCACGCCGCCGTGCTCCACCGGATCCCTCGCTACCGCCAGGTGCTGCGCTTCGTGCCCTTCGAGAGCCATCCGGTCTGGGTCGACGACCACCACTTCGACCTCGACTACCACCTGCGACACACGAGCCTGCCGCGGCCGGGCACCGACGCGCAGCTCAAGCGCCTCTCCGCGCGCATCATGCAGCAGCACCTCGACCGCGATCGCCCGCTGTGGGAGACCTGGGTCGTCGAGGGTCTCGAGGGCGACCGCTTCGCCTTGATCACGAAGGTCCATCACTGCATGATCGACGGCGTCTCCGGCGTCGATCTGCTCCAGATCCTGCTCTCGACCGATCCGCAGGCGAAGCTCGAGCCGCCGCCGACCTGGATCCCGCGCCCGGTGCCGTCGGGGCTCCAGCTGCTGCGCGACGAGATATCGCGCCGACTGCGTCTGCCCTTCGAAGCGGCGCGCGACTTCCGCGCCTTCCTGCGCGACGCCGACGACGTGCGGCGCGAGCTCCGCGTGCGTGCGCGCGCGGTGCGCGAGACGCTCGGCGAGACGCTGCGGCGCGCCTCGGAGACGCCGATCAACGAGCGCATCGGCCCGCACCGGCGCTTCGACTGGTTCGCGATCGAGATCGCCGAGGTGGCCCGCATCCGCGCGGCGCTCGGCGGGAGCCTCAACGACGTCGTGCTGACGATCGCGACCGGCGCCTTCCGGCGCTTCTTCCACGAGCGCGGCGTCGACGTCTCGCGGCTCGACTTCCGCGTGCTCGCCCCCGTCAGCGTGCGGAGCGAGAGCCAGCGCGGCGCGCTCGGCAACCGCGTGTCGGCGTGGGTGATCCCGCTGCCGCTCGAGGTGCGCGACCCGCGCGCGCAGCTCGCCGCGATCAGCAGCCGCACCGCGACCTTGAAGGAATCGAAGCGCGCCGTCGGCGCGGAGGTGCTGACGCGCGTCGCGGAGTGGACGCCCACCACCCTGCTCTCGCTCGGCGCGCGCAACTCGAGCCGACTGCTGCCCTTCAACAGCGTGATCACCAATGTGCCGGGCCCGCGCATGCCGATGTACCTGCTCGGCGCGCGCCTGCGCGAGGCCTATCCGCACGTGCCGCTCGTCGATCAGATGGGCCTCGCCATCGCCCTGCTCTCGTGCGAGGGACGCCTGCACTGGGGCATCAGCGCCGACTACGACCTCGTGCCCGACCTGCCCGAGTTCGTCGCGGCGCTCCAGGACTCCTTCACCGAGCTCTCCGCGTTCGCCGCGGAGAACGCGGAGGCGCGGCGCGCGCGTCTCGAGACCCGGGCCGCCGCGCAGGGCGGCGCCGCCGACTGACCGGCACCCGATGCGCGCGGGGGAGGTGCGTCACCCGGAGCGCGCGCGCTTCGGCAAGCCGCTCGACGGCGTGCGCGTGCTCGCGCTCGAGCAGATGCAGGCGCTGCCGTTCGCGACGCAGCTCTTCGCGCATCTCGGCGCGGACGTGGTCAAGGTCGAGCACCCGCGCGACGGCGAATCCGGCCGCGCCTCGCGGCCGCAGATCCGCGACGCGGACGGCCGCGCCGTCGGCGCCACCTATCTCCGCAACAACCTCTCGAAGCGGAGCCTCGCGCTCGACTGGAAGCACCCGGCCGGACGCGACCTGCTGCTCCGCCTGGTGCCGCACTTCGACGTCGTGGCCGAGAACTTCCGGCCGGGAGCGCTCGCGCGCGCGGGACTCGATTACGCGTCGCTCTCGCCGCGCTGGCCGCGCCTCGTCTACGTCTCGATCTCCGGCTTCGGACACCTGGCGGAGACGCCCTACGCGACACGCCCGGCCTACGCGCCCGTCGCGGAGGCGATGGCCGGGCTCTACGAGCCGCTGCGCAAGCCGGGCGAGCCGCCGCCCGTAGTCGTGGCCGGCGCGCTCGGCGACAACGCGAGCGCGCTCTACGCGGTGATCGGCACCCTGGCGGCGCTGCGCCAGCGCGATCGCACCGGCATCGGCCAGCACGTCGACGTCGCGATGTTCGACTCGATGATCGCAATGACGGACCTCGTCCCCTTCATGTGGTCGCTCGGCGAGCCGCCGAGCGCGGCCACCGCGGGCCGCACCGGTCTCGTCGCCGCGTTCGCGGCGCGCGACGGACACTTCGTGGTGGCGGTCTTCCGCGACCACCAGTTCGCACGGCTGGCGGCGCTCGTCGGCCATCCCGAGTGGGTCGGCGATCCGCGCTTCGCGACGCGCGAGGGCTGGGCGCTGCACCGCGACGACGTGGTGCGCCCGGCGCTCGAGCGCTGGGCGCGGGAGCGGACCAAGCAGGAGGCGGCGGCGGCGCTCTGCGCGGAGGGCGTTCCGGCCGGCCCCTCCAACGAGGCGGCGGACCTGATCGACGATCCGCACGTGCAGAACCGAGACATGCTGATCGAGGTGCCGCGTCCCGACGGCGCGCGGCCGATGCTCGTGGCGGGCAATCCCGTGAAACTTTCGCGGGTCAGCGAGGGCCCCGTGTCGGCGTCGCCGCGCCTCGGCGAGCACACCGCCGCGGTGCTGCGCGAAGCGCTCGGCCTCGGCGACGCGGAGCTCGCGAGCCTGCGCGCGCAAGGAGCGATCGGGCCGGCGCCGTCGGACGACCGGGCCCCGGAGGAGAGGTGATGGCGCGACCGCAGAAGCTCGAAGACACCGCCATCCGCGAGGCGCTCACGGGGCTGCCCGGTTGGAGCCTCGCCGGCGGCAAGCTCCACCGCGAGCTCCGCTTCCGCGACTTCGTGGAGGCGTTCGGCTTCCTGTCGAGCGTCGCGCTGGTGGCCGAGCGGATGGACCACCATCCCGAGTGGAGCAACGTCTACGCGCGCGTCGCGATCGATCTCGTCACGCACGACGCGGGCGGCGTCACGCAGCTCGATCTCGAGCTCGCGCGCCGGATCAACGAGCTGGCACGCGAGCGCTGAAGGGCGCCGGCGCGCGCACGGGCAGCTCGACGCGGAAGCGCGCGCCGCCGAGGCCCGACGTCTCGACCGCGATGTCTCCGCCGTGGAGCCGCGCCACCGCCCGCGCGATCGCGAGACCGAGTCCGTGGCCGGAGCGGCGCATGTTCGTGCTGCCATGGGCGAAGCGCTCGAAGATGCGCTCGCGCTCCCAGACGGGAACGCCGGGCCCCGAGTCGTCGACGCAGAGCGTGACGCCTTGCGGTGTGCGCCGCGCGTCGATCTCCACGGCGCCGCCCGTCCCCACCTGGGCCAGCGCGTTGTCGAGCAGGTTCGCCAGGATGCGGTCGAGCAGCATGCGGTCGCCCTCGATCGCTCCCGCGTCGCTGTGATAGGCGAGCTTCACGCCCTGCTCCTCGAACGACGGCGCGTAGAGATCCGCCGTGTGCGCGATCCAGGCGTCGACGTCGAGCGGCGGCCCGTGGAGCGCGGCGCGCCGGTCGCCGAGTTCGGCGAGCAGCAGCAGCGACTGCACCATGCGCGCGAGCTCGTCGGTCGTCTCCTGGATCGTCTCCAGCGCGACGCGCTGCTCGCGCGGCTCGTCGCCGTGCATCGCGACGTCGGCCACGGCGGCGATGCGGTTCAGCGGCGTGCGCAGCTCGTGCGCGACGTCGCTGCTGAAGTCGCGCAGGCGCGCGAAGCCGGCGTCGATGCGCGCGAGCACGCGGTTCAAGGTCTCGGCGTGCTGATCGACCGGGTCGCCGGTGCCGCGCGTCGGCAGGCGCCGGTCGAGCTCTCCGGCGTCGAGGTCGCGCAGCGCGTGGGTCGCGCGGCGCAGCGGCGAGAACGCGCGCAAGGTCGCGATCCAGGCCGTGAGCAGCGCGACCAGCACCGACAGCGTGCCGGTGACCGCGACGTGGCGCGCCATTTCGGCGGCCTCGGCGTGGAAGTGGGAGAGCGGGAGCGCGAGCTCGACGCTCCGGCCGTCGCGCAGCGCCGTGCTCCCGACCAGGTGCTCGCGCACGTGCCAGCCGCGGAAGGCGGCGCGCGCGCTCGAGCGGCCCATCTCGACCTCCGCGTCCGGAGGCGGCCACGCGCCCCAGGAGCCTGTCAGCGCGCCGCCGGCATCGCGCATGCGCACCGCGATCGCGCGACCCGGCCACGACTCCGCGAGATCCGACACCGCGACGTCGAGCGGGTCGCCGCGGTCCGCGCGCAGCGCGATCGCGTGCAGCGCGTGCACCATCCAGCGATCGGCCTCCTTGAGGTTCTCGTTCGCGGCATAGGTGTAGAGCGCGAATCCCTGCACGATCAGCGCCGCGAGCACCAGGCTCGCGATCGTCAGCGCCGCGCGGACGTCGGTCCGCGCGAGACTGCGCCGGATGCCTTCAGCCGGCGGCATAACCTTGGCCGCGAATCGTGCGGACGCCTTCGGAGATGCCGGCGTCCTCGAGCTTGCGGCGCACGCGGTTCACGCACACGTCGACCACGTTGGTGCCCGGGTCGAAGTCGTAGCCCCACACCTCGCGCAGGAGCTGGCGGCGCGTCACCGGCGCGCCCTGCGCCTGGAGCAACGCGACCACGAGCGAGAACTCGGTCGGTGTCAGCGGGAGCCGCTGCGTGCCGGCCGTCGCGATGCGCGCCACCAGATCGAGCTCGAGTCCGCCGCGCACGAGCCGGGTGGTCGGCGCGTAGTGACGGCGCTCCAGCGCGCGCAGGCGCGCCGCGAGCTCGAGGAACGAGAAGGGCTTGACCAGGTAGTCGTCCGCGCCGCGATCGAGCCCCTCCACGCGGTCCTCGATCGAGCCGCGCGCGGTCAGCATCAGCACGTAGGGCGGCTGCTGCGCGGTGCGGAGGCGCTCGAGCACCTCGAAGCCCGAGCCGCCGCCCGGCAGCACGACGTCGAGAACGGCAGCCTCGAAGCTCTCTTCGTCGGCCAGACGCATGCCGGTGTCGAGATCGTTCGCCACGGCGACGAAGTGGCCCTCGCGGGCGAGCCCCTTCTCCAGGGCGGCGGCGGTTTCGCGGTCGTCTTCGAGTAGAAGGATCTTCATAGGTGGGCGCCACGGTGAGCCGCGCCACGCCTCGGCGCACGGTTCATGACGAACTCCTCATCCGGATGGTCTGCGCCTGCCTGCCTTCTCGTTTCCTTCACCTTCCGGCCCCCCTGTGACGCGGCGACATGTTCCGAACCCGGGGGGCGGCGATCGGTTCATGGTAGCGACCCGGGGATCGAGACTGGCCGGAACCCGGCGAGCGCGCGGCGCGATCGCCTCGAGCGCGCGCTGGCGGAGCACCCGTGGCTGCGCCGACTCTACGAGCCCCGCGGCCGAGGGCTACGCCGTCGTGCGACGGCGCGTGGCGGCAACGCCGATCGCGTCGTGGCCGGTCTCGGGCTGCGCCGGCGCCGCCGAGGGATAGACGCTCCAGTGGAGCAGGCGCAGGTGCAACCGTGCGCCCGGCACGACGTCGCGCGTGTCGTGGTGGAGGTGCGGCATCTCGATCTGGAGCGGCGCGCCCGTCGCCACCACCCGCGCCTCGGCGCGCACGAGCGGACCCGTCCGGAGCACCTGATCGACGATCACCTCGAGCGCCGGCTGGTCCGGCTGCGCCACGCGCAGGTCCGCCGGGCGCACGTAGAGCACCGCCGCTCCGCTCTCGTGGATGCTGTCGGTCACGAGCGGCGCGCGGCTCCCGGGCAGGAAGACCTCGCGCCCGCGCACCTCCACCGGGATCACGTTCGCGTTGCCGAGGAACTCGAACACGAAGGGCGTGGCCGGATTCTCGTAGACCGAGTCGACCGTGCCGACCTGCGCGACGCGCCCGCGGTCCATCACGACGATGCGGTCGGCGACCTCCATCGCCTCCTCCTGGTCGTGCGTCACGAAGACCGTCGTCACGTGCAGCTCGTCGTGCAGGCGGCGCAGCCAGCGACGCAGGTCGCGGCGCACGCGCGCGTCGAGCGCGCCGAAGGGCTCGTCGAGCAGCAGCACGCGCGGCTCGACCGCGAGCGCGCGCGCGAGCGCGACTCGCTGGCGCTGGCCGCCCGAGAGCTGCGAGGGCATGCGCGCGCCGAAGCCGTCGAGCTGCACGAGGTGCAAGAGCTCGTGCACTCGCTCCGCGATCGCGGCCGAGGGCTTCCGCGCGCGGCGCGGCCGCACCTTCAGGCCGAAGGCCACGTTGTCGAACACCGACATGTGGCGGAAGAGCGCGTAGTGCTGGAACACGAAGCCGACGCGGCGGTCGCGCGCGCCGAGGCGCGTCGCATCGACGCCGTCGAGCCAGACTGTCCCGTGGTCGGCGAAGTCGAGGCCCGCGATGATGCGGAGCAGGGTGGTCTTGCCCGAGCCCGACGGACCGAGCAGCGCCACCAGCTCGCCCTCGCGCACCTCGAGATCCACGTCGCGCAGGGCCGGGAAGCGGCCGAAGTTCCGGCAGACCTCGCGCACCTCGATGCTCATCGCAGCTCTCCTCCAGCGCCCGGCGGCGCCTCGTCGTCGTGCGCGCGCCGCTGCTGCGCGATGCGCCACTCGAGCACGCTCTTGGCGACCAGGGTCACGATCGCGAGCAGCGCGAGCAGCGACGCGACCGTGAAGGCCGCCGCCGTCTGGTACTCGTTGTAGAGGATCTCGACGTGCAGCGGCATGGTGTTGGTTAGGCCGCGCACGTGCCCCGACACGACCGAGACGGCGCCGAACTCGCCCATCGCGCGCGCGTTCACCAGCACCACGCCGTAGAGCAGCCCGAAGCGGATGTTCGGCAAGGTGACGCGGCGGAAGATCTGCCAGGGCGAGGCGCCGAGCGAGATCGCCGCCTGCTCTTCCTCGTCGCCCTGCTCCTGCATCAGCGGGATCAGTTCGCGCGCGACGAAGGGGAAGGTGACGAAGGCGGTGGCGAGCACGATGCCCGGCACCGCGAAGATGATGCGGACGTCGTGATCGATGAGCCACGGGCCGAGCAGGCCCTGCATGCCGAAGAGCAGCACGTAGATCAGCCCCGCGACCACGGGAGAGACCGCGAAGGGCAGATCGATCAAGCTGATCAGCAGCTGCTTGCCGCGGAAGTCGAACTTCGCGATGGCCCAGGCCGCCGCCACGCCGAAGGCGGTGTTGGCCGGCACGCAGATCGCGGCGACGAGCAGGGTGAGCCGCACCGCCGCGAGCGCGTCGTGATCGACGACGGTCGCGGCGTAGACGCGCCAGCCCTGCGAGAGCGCGTAGCCAAAGACCGCGCACAGCGGCAGCACGAGGAGCAGGCCGACCACGCCGAGGGCCGCGGCGATCAGGAGCGCGCGCACGAGGCGCGGCTCGGTGCTCGCCGGAGCGAAGGCGGCGCCGGCGTGCGGGCGCGGAAGCGCGGAGACGGCGGAGTGAGCCATGTTATGCCGCGCGCTCGCGGCCGCGGCCCCAGCGCTGCAGGCCGTTGATCGCGAAGAGGAGCGCCAACGAGACGCAGAGCATGACCAGCGCGATCGCGGTCGCGCCGGCGTAGTCGTACTGCTCGAGCTTCGTGATGATGAGCAGCGGCGCGATCTCGGTCTTCATCGGCATGTTGCCCGAGATGAAGACCACCGAGCCGTACTCGCCGACGCCGCGCGCAAAGGCCAGTGCGAAGCCGGTGACCAGCGCGGGGGTCAGCGCCGGCAGCAGCACGAGGTGGAAGGTCTGGAGGCGCGAGGCGCCGAGGCTCGCCGCCGCCTCCTCGAGCTCGGCGTCGAGATCCTGGAGCACCGGCTGCACCTGCCGGACCACGAAGGGCAGCCCGATGAAGACGAGCGCGACCGTGATCCCGAGCGGTGTGAAGGCGACCTCGATGCCGAGCGGCGCGAGGAAGCGCCCGACCTGGCCATTCCTCGCGAGCAAGGTCGTCAAGGTGATGCCGGCGACGGCCGTCGGCAGGGCGAAGGGAAGATCGACGAGCGCGTCGGCCAGCGCGCGGCCGGGGAAGCGATAGCGGACGAGCACCCACGCGACGAGCAGCCCGAGGCAGACGTTCACGCTCGCGGCGGCGAGAGCGGCGCCGAACGAGAGGCGGTAGGAGGCGAGCACGCGCGGCGAGGTCACCGTCGCGAAGAGCTCGCCCCAGCCGAGGCTCGCGGTCTTCCAGAAGAGCGCCGCCAGCGGGATCAGCACCACGAGGGCGAGGTAGACGAGCGAGAGCCCGAGCGCGGGTGCGAAGCCCGGGAGCGGAGAGCGCCGTCTCGAGGTCGCCATCGCGCTACTTCACGTAGATCTGGTCGAAGATCCCGCCGTCCGCGAAGTGCGTCGCGTTGGCGGCCTTCCAGCTGCCGAACTTCTCGTCGACGGTGAAGAGCCGGAGCTGCGGGAAGCGATCCGCGTAGCGCGCGAGCACCTCCGGGTTGCGCGGTCGGAAGTAGTGCTTCGCCGCCAGCTCTTGACCTTCACTCGTGTAGAGGTACTCGAGATAGGCCTGCGCGACCTTGCCCGTGCCCCGGCGGCGGTTCACGGTGTCGACCCACGCGACCGACGGCTCGGCCAGGACGCTCGCGGACGGGACCACCATCTCGAAGTCCGCGCCGTCCGGCTGCGACTTCACCAGGAAGGCCTCGTTCTCCCAGCCGACGAGCACGTCACCGATGCCGCGCTCGACGAAGGTGGTAGTCGCGCCGCGAGCGCCGGTGTCCAGCACCGGCGCGTTCCGGTAGAAGCGGCCCACGAAATCGCGGGCCGCCTGGTCGCTGCCGCCCTTCTCCAACCCGTAGACCCACGCCGCGAGATACACCCAGCGCGCGCCGCCGGAGGTCTTCGGGTTGGCGGGAATCACGGAGACCCCGGGCTTCACGAGGTCGTCCCAGTCGTGGATCCCCTTCGGATTCCCCTTTCGCACCAGGAACACGATCGTCGACGTGTAGGGCGCGCTGTGATCGGGCAGCCGGTCCTGCCAGGTCTTCGGCAGGAGCTTCGCGCGCTCGGAGATCTGGTCGATGTCGAGCGAGAGCGCGAGCGTGACGACGTCGGCCTCGAGCCCGTCGATGACCGCGCGCGCCTGCTTGCCCGAGCCGCCGTGCGACTGATTGATCGTGACGACCTCGCCGGTCTCCGCCTTCCAGTGCTTCGCGAAGGCGGCGTTGAAGTCCTCGTAGAACTCGCGCGTCGGGTCGTACGAGACGTTCAGCAGCGTCGTGTCGGCGCCCGCCCGGGCGCCGAGCGCGAGCGCGGCGAGACCGACGGCGAGGTGGGTGCGATGCACGTGCGAGCTCCTCCTCAGAACGCGACCTGGAAGCGAGTGCCGAGCACGTGCTCGGTCTCGCGATTGCCGCCGTTGGCACCGCCGCCGCCGTCGAACGACGTCTCGTTGTAGTCGAGCTGGATCTTCAGGAAGGGGTTGATGTACCAGTTGACGCCGACCCCCCACTCGAGCGCCTTCTCGGCCTGCGTGGCGGGATTCGCGAAGCCGTGGTGGAAGACGGTGTCGTCGATCTTCCAGCCGTCGGCGCGCGCGACCAGCTCCCACGCGCCCGGACCCGTGTCCTCGCGCGCGGGGTTGAAGGAGGTGCGCGGCGCCACGCCCAGGTAGCTGCGGTTCTCGCCGGTCACGACCCAGCTCCCCGTCAGCTCCCATGATTCGATGTCGGGCGACCTCTCCTCGCCGGTCGTGACGAGCCGCAGGTTCGGCGACGAGCGCACCCACTCGGCCATGAGTCCCAGCGGCCCCCAGTACCAGTAGGCCTGCGGTGCGATGCGCACCTGGTCGTCGCTCTCCTGCACGCCCGTGCCGTAGCTGAAGAAGATCTGCTGTCCCGTCGTCCGGTACTGCGGCGTGCTGGTCGACCCCGCGGTGTTCGCGTTCGTGTCCTGCCGCCCGTAGCTCGCGGCGACGCCGACGCCGAGCCCTTGCAAGAACTCGAGCCGCGTCTCCTGGAAGGGCTGGAAGAAGACGCGGCCGATCACGTCGAAGGCGTCGTTCAGGTTCGCGTCGCTGCTGCCGCCGTCGATCACGCCGTTCATCGCGGCGACCTCATACTGAGCGAGACCTTCTCCGATGTCGCCCTGGAGCATGAAGCCGACGTCGCGGTTCGGGACGAGGGTCGTCGGCAGCGCGCGCTCGATGAAGACGAGCGCCGTGGCGGACTGCAGCCGCTCGAGCCCCACCGGCGGCTTGTACTTCCCCGTCTGGAGCTGGAGCCAGGGCCACGGCCGGTAGTCGAGCCAGGCGTCCTGCAGCGTCGCGGTCGCGGTCGACGACGTGCCCGCGCCGCCGAAGTCCGGCATCAACTTGAAGTCGAGGATGTCGAACAGCGTGCCCTCGAGGATCGGACGCGCGCGACGGATCAGGAACGTGTCGTTCGCGTCCTCGTCGTTCCCGACGAAGAACCGCCCGTCCGACTGCACGTAGCCGCGCAGGCGCAGGCGGTAGGTGTGGTTGTCGCGCGAGCGGATCTGGAAGCCCTGGCTGTCGACCGTGACGATGCCGGTGAGATCCTTGTCGCGCGCATCCTGCTCCTGCTTCACCTCGAGCTGCCGCTTCACGACCGCGATCTCCTGCTGGAGCTCGTCGATCCGCTTCGACAGATCCTCCTGCGATGTCTCTTCCGCGGCGACGGCCGTCGGGAGTGCCGCGAGCGCCGCCAGCATGGCCCCCATTCCCTTCCAACCGAGCTTCTCCACCGCGATTCCTCCTCCGGAACCGCGGCGCTTCGCAAGGCGCGTGCCACGCGCAAGCACGCGCCCCGGCGCGACCTCGCGAGATTTCCGTCAGATTTGCTGGGCTCCTACCCGCACATTTGACGGATCCCCATCTCCCACTATGGTCTTCCGTCATTTTTCAGGGGACTGTTCGTGCAGCGCTTCGCCCCGCTCCTGCTCGAGATCTGGCGCGAGGCCGGACGTCCGGCGGCGATCGGCGAGGCGCTCGCGCGCTGCGCGCCGATCCTCGCGCGCCGCCTTCCGCTCGACTGGATCCTGCTGCGCCGCATCGACCCGGCACGCGGCGGTGTCGAGACGGTCGCGGCCGCGGCCTGCCGCCCCGGCCCGCTGCCCGAGGATGCGCGCACGGAGCTCGGCGCGCCCGAGCTCGAGTCGCTCGTCGCGTGGGCGCGCGCCGGACGGGTCGCGCACCGCCGCGGTCGCGCGATCGCCGAGCAGCTTCCGGGTCTCCTGACCGACGTCCCCGACACCGACGTGCTCGCCGGACCGCTCGCGGGCGAGAGCGACGCACCCGGCGTCCTGGTGCTCGGCGCGCGTCGCCCGCGCCGCTTCGACGCCGAGCACGCCGAGCTCGCGCAGGCCCTGCTCGAGCCCTTCGGCGCGGCGCTCGAGAGCGACCAGCGCCTGCGCGATCTGAGCACCCAGCAGGCGGCCGCCGAAGCGGACCGCACCGCGCTGCTGACGCGGCTCGGACGCCACGATCTGCAGGAGACGATCGTCGGCGCCGACGCCGGCTTCCGGCCCGTGATCGAGCGCGCGAGCCTGGTCGCGCCTTCCGACGTCCCGGTGCTCGTGCTCGGCGAGACCGGCTCGGGAAAGGAAGTGGTGGCGCGTGCGATCCACCAGCGCTCGCGGCGTGCGAGCGGTCCGTTCCTGCGCGTGAACTGCGGCGCGATCCCGTCGGGACTCGTCGATTCGGAGCTCTTCGGACACGAGCGCGGCTCGTTCACGGGCGCGGCGGCGCAGCGACGCGGCTGGTTCGAGCGCGCCGACGGCGGGACGCTCTTCCTCGACGAGGTCGGCGAGCTGCCGCCTCCGGCGCAGGTGCGGCTGCTCCGCATCCTCCAGGACGGGAGCTTCGAGCGCGTCGGCGGACAGAAGCCGCTCCACGTCGACGTGCGCATCGTCGCGGCGACGCACCGCGATCTCCATGCGATGGTCGAGGACGGCCTCTTCCGCGAGGACCTCTGGTACCGGCTCGCGGTCTTCCCGATCCACGTGCCGCCGCTGCGCGACCGGCCCGAAGACATCCCGCCGCTCGCGACCCACTTCGCGCTCCGTGCGGCCGCGCGCTTCGGCACCTCGCCGCGCCTGCCGACGCAGGCGGAGCTGAACCTGCTGCTCGAGTACGCGTGGCCGGGCAACGTGCGCGAGCTCATCGCGGTGATCGAGCGCGCGGTGATCCTCGGCGAGGGCCGCGAGCTGAAGGTCGGTACTGCGCTCGGGCTCGGGCGCGGAGCGCGCGAAGCGCGCCGCGCGCCCGTCCCGTCGACGCGCGCCGGTCCTCCGGAGGCCGCCGTCGCCGATCCCCACGCTCGCGGCGCGACGCCCTTCCCCACGCTCGACGACGCCGTGCGCGCGCACATCGAGGCGGCGCTCTCGCACACGCGCGGCCGCATCGAGGGCGCACGCGGCGCCGCGGCGCTGCTCGCGATCAACCCGCACACCTTGCGCGCCCGCATGCGGAAGCTCCGCATCGAGTGGCAGCGCTTTCGCGAGTGACTCTCGTGGGTGACTCTCGTGGGCGAGGGGTCGCGGCCGTATGACCAAAGACTCATCGGAGCCCCGGTCGGATCCGCTACTCCTTCGGCCGGACATGGACCGATTGCCCTTCTCGCGCCCCAGCCTCGGCGACGACGAGATCCGCGAGGTCGTGGAGGTGTTGCGCTCGGGCTGGATCACGTCCGGCCCGCGGGTCACGCGCTTCGAGGCCGAGTTCGCGCGCTACGTCGGCGTGCCGCACGCGGTGTCGCTGAGCTCGTGCACCGCCGCGCTGCACGTCGCGCTGCTCGCACACGGCATCGGACCGGGCGACGAGGTGGTGACCGCGTCGCTCTCGTGGCCCGCCGCGGCCAACATGATCGAGCTCGTCGGCGCGCGTCCGGTCTTCGCGGACGTCGACCCCGGCACCCTGCAGGTCACGCCGGGGACGCTCGAGCGCGCGCTCACGCCCGCGACGCGCGCGATCGTGCCCGTCCACTTCGCGGGTCAGGCCTGTGATCAGGGCGCGATCGCGGCGCTCGCAAACGACCGCGGCCTGCTGCTGCTCGAGGACGCGGCGCACGCGCTCGGGACGGAGCACCGCGGCCGGCGCGTCGGCGCGGACGGCCGCACGACCTGCTTCAGCTTCCACGCGATCAAGAACATCACGACCGCCGAGGGTGGCATGCTGACCACGGTGGACGCGGAGCTCGCAGCCCGCGCTCGACTGCTGCGCTTCCACGGCGTCAGCCGCGACGCCTGGGCGCGTCAGTCCGACGCCGCCGCGGCTCGCTACGAGACCTTGCGGCCGGGATTCAAGTACAACCTGACCGACATGCAGGCGGCGCTCGGCATCCACCAGCTCGCGCGGGTCGACGGCTTCATCGAGCGGCGCGCGCGGCTCGCCGCGCTCTATCGCGAGGGCCTCGCCGACGTCGACGTGCTCTCGCTGCGGACCTCCGAGCCGCATACGACCCGCCACGCCTGGCATCTCTTCGTGGTGTCGCTCGAGCAGGATCGCGTGCGCTGCGATCGCGATCGCTTCGTGGCGCTGCTCGCCGAGCAGGGCATCGGAACCGGCCTGCACTTCACGGCGGTGCACCTGCACCGCTACTACCGCGAGCGCTACGGCTTCGCGCCGGGACTTCTCCCGGCCACCGAGCGCGCCTCGGAGAGCGTCTTCTCGCTGCCGCTCTTCCCGGACCTGCGAGAGATCGACGTGGCGCGCGTCTGCGAGGCCGTGCGCCAGGTGGCGAAGAGCGTGCGGCGATGAGCGCGATCCGATCGCTCGACCTCGTGATCCCGCTCTACGACGAGGAGGACACGCTGCCCGGTCTGATCGAGCGGCTGCGCTCCGAGCTCGCCGCGCTCGCGATCCCGTGGCGCGCGATCCTCGTGGACGACGGCAGCCGCGACCGCTCGTGGCAGATCGTCTCGGCGGCGGCCGCCGAGGACCCGCGCATCCATGGCATCCGGCTCGCGCGCAACTGCGGCCAGCACGCCGCGGTGTTCGCCGGCTTCTCGCGCTGCGAGGCGGACGCCGTGGTGACGCTCGACGCCGACCTCCAGAATCCACCGTCCGAGATCCCGCGGCTGCTCGCCTGTCTCGACACCGGCGTCGACGTGGTCGGCGGCTGGCGCCGCGACCGCCACGATTCCGCGCTGCGCCGCGCCGGCTCGCGCTGGATGAACCGGCTGGTGTCGCGCGCGACCGGCGTCCCGCTGCGCGACTACGGCTGCATGCTGCGCGCCTACCGCATCGAGGTCGTGCGCGCGATGCGCGAGTGCAACGAGGTGTCGAGCTACATCCCGGCGCTCGCGCACTGCTTCACCGACCGCATCGCCGAGATCCCGGTCGCGCACGCGGAGCGCGCCGCGGGCCGCTCCCGCTACAACCTGTGGCGCCTGGTCGACCTGCTGCTCGACGTCCTCACCGGCTTCTCGATGCTGCCGCTGCGCCTGCTGACGCTCTTCGGCTTCGGCATGGCGGCGGCAGGCATCGGCTTCGGCGCCTTCCTGCTGCTGATGCGCTTCTACTTCGGCTCCGCCTGGGCGGCCGAGGGCGTCTTCACGCTCTTCGCCCTGCTCTTCGCCTTCGTCGGCGCGCAGTTCGTCGCGCTCGGCGTGCTCGGCGAGTACATCGGCCGCATCTACGACGAGGTGCGCCGGCGCCCGCAGTACGTCGTGCGCTGCGAGACGGAGCGCGCGGGCGCGCGCGGAGGCGAAGCGCGCGTCGCGCGCACCGCGTCGTGAGCACCGAGATCGCGTTCAAGGTGGACGTCTGCAACCACCGCGCGCTCCACGAGGGCGTGCCGGGTGTCGCTCGCGCGCTCGACCGCGCCGGGATCCCGGCCTCCTTCTTCGTGACCTTCGGTCCGGACCACTCCGGACGCGCGCTGCGGCGCCTGCTGCGCCCTGGTTTCCTCACGAAGATGCTCCGCACCCGCGCGCCGCGGAGCTACGGCGTGCGCACCTTGCTCTACGGCACCTTGCTCCCCGCGCCGCCTGTCGGCGAGAGCGCCCGCGATCTCTTGCGCTCGCTCGAGGCCGCGGGACACGAGGTGGGACTCCACGGCTTCGACCACGTCGACTGGCACGACGGGCTCGCGCACAAGAGCGAGCCCGAGATCCGCGCCTCGCTCGAGCGCGCGGCCAGCCTCTTCGAGTCGACGCTCGGACACCCGCCCCGCTTCGCCGGCGCGCCCGGCTGGCAGGTCTGCGACACCAGTCTGCGACTGCAGGACCAGCAGGGGCTCGAGTTCGCGAGCGATTGCCGCGGCGACGCGCCCTTCCGACCGGAGGTCGACGGGCACCCGCTGCGGACGCTCGAGATCCCGACGACGCTCCCGACTTCGGACGAGGTGGTCGGCGCGGGGCTCGCGAAGCCGTCGGAGCTGGCCGACTGGTACGACGGCCGGCTCGAGCCGGACCGCCTGCACGTGGTCGGGCTCCACGCCGAGCTCGAGGGCATCCACTTCTCGGGCTGGCTCCGCGAATGGCTCGCGCGGCTGCGGGCCGCCGGCGTCCGCTTCGTCGAGCTCGGCGAGGTCGCGCGGCGCGAGCGCGCGAGGGCGCCCTGCGCGCGCGTCGTCTTCTGTCGTCTGCCCGGGCGCGCCGACGCTGTCGCGTGTCCGGCCGGGACGGCGCTCTCGTGAGCGCGGCCGGGCCGCGCGTCGTCGTCCTCGCCTACAGCGAGGTGGGCCACGCCGCCCTCTCGACCCTCCTGGAGATGGGGACCGACGTCGCGTTGGTCGTCACGCACGCCGACTCCCCGGGCGAGACGGTGTGGTTCCAGTCCGTCCGCGAGCGCGCCGCCGCCGCGGGCGTCCCGGTGATCCTGCCCGCCGACGCGAACGGCGACGAAGCCGTCGCGAGCATGCGCGCGGCGCGTCCGGACTTCCTCTTCTCGTTCTACTTCCGCCAGATGCTCTCGCCGCGCGTGCTCGCGCTCGCGCCGCGCGGCGCGCTGAACCTGCACGGCTCCCTGCTCCCGCGCTACCGCGGGCGGTCGCCGGTCAACTGGGCGCTCCTTGGCGGCGAGACCGAGACCGGTGTCACCCTGCACTACATGGACGAGAAGCCCGACCACGGCGACATCGTCGGGCAGCGCGCCGTGGCGATCGAGCGCGCCGACACCGCGCTGACCTTGACCCGCAAGCTGGCCCGGGCGGGAAGCGAGCTGCTGCGCGAGGTCGTGCCCGCGCTCTTCGCGGGCCGCGCGCCGCGCCGCCCGCAGGATCACACCCGCTCGAGCTACTTCGGCGGGCGCCGGCCCGAGGACGGCGAGATCGAATGGGCGGAGCCGGCGGAGCGCATCCGCAACCTCGTGCGCGCGGTCACCGACCCGTGGCCCGGGGCCTTCTCGCGCTTCCGCGGCGAGCCGCTCTTGATCTGGTGGGCGGAGTGCGGCCCGGCGCCCCGAACGCTCGGCCCGGGCGAGCTCGCTCTCGATCCGGCGGGCGCGCCGTGGGTCGGGACCGGGGAAGGCGCGCTACGACTCTGTCGCGTGTCGCGCCCCGGCGCGGCGCCGACGACCGGTGAGGCGTGGGCGCGCGCCGAGCGGGTGTCGACCGGCGAGCGCTTCCAACGCATACTGCGAGCCACCGCAGGGGGGACGAGCGCTTGAAGATCCTCATCCTCGGCGTGAACGGCTTCATCGGCCACTCGCTCACCCGACAGATCCTCGAGGCGAGCGACTGGAAGGTCTTCGGCATGGACCTCGGCGACGACCGCATCGCCGAGCTGCGCGGGCACCCGCGCTTCCAGTTCCTCGAGGGCGACATCGGCATCAACCGCGAGTGGATCGAGTACCACGTCAAGAAATGCGACGTCGTGCTGCCGCTCGTCGCGATCGCCACGCCGCGCGACTACGTGCAGAACCCGCTGCGGGTCTTCGAGCTCGACTTCGAGGAGAACCTGAAGGTCGTCCGCCAGGCGGTCCGCTATCGCACCCGCGTGGTGTTCCCGTCGACCTCCGAGATCTACGGGATGTGCACGGACGCCGCCTTCCACGAGGAGTCGTCGAACTTCGTGCTCGGGCCGATCTCGAAGCAGCGCTGGATCTACGCCTGCGCGAAGCAGCTGCTCGACCGCGTGATCTACGCGCTCGGCGAGCAGGAGGGGCTCCAGTTCACCTTGTTCCGGCCCTTCAACTGGGTGGGGCCGAATCTCGACGACGTGAATGCCGCGAAGGAAGGCAGCAGCCGGGTCGTCACGCAGTTCCTCGGTCACCTGATGCGTGGCGAGGCGATCTCGCTCGTCGACGGCGGCGCGCAGCGCCGTTGCATCACCGACGTGCGCGACGGCATCGATGCCTTGATGCGCATCCTGCGCAACGAGGGGCGACGGGCGGACGGCCGCATCATCAACATCGGCAACCCGCGCAACGAGTGCTCGATCGCCGAGCTCGCCAACCTGCTGATCGAGATGCTGTCGGCCCACGAGCGCTGGCGACACGTCCGCGCGAGCGCCGTGATCGAGAAGGTGTCGGCCGCCGACTACTACGGCCCGGGCTATCAGGACATCACGACGCGGGTTCCCGACATCGAGAATGCCCGCACCTTGCTCGGCTGGGAGCCGAAGATCGGGCTGCGCGACGCGCTCGCGCACATGGTTCAGTACTACGTCGACCGCAGCTCTCCCTGAGGCCGCGGAGGAGCCGGCCGACCCGAGCGGTGCGGCGTCGCGTCGCACGACCGCCTCCGCGCTTGGGCTCGCGACCCTTTTTTGTTTCATTGGCCTCGGCAGTCCTCCACTGCGCGCGTCGGACGAGCCGCGCGTCGCGGGCATCGCCTGGACCATGCAGCACGAGGGCCACTGGCTCGTGCCCTATCTCTCCGATCGTCCCTTCCTCGAGCACCCGCCGCTCGCGTACGTGCTGATCGGCGCGAGCCTCTCCGCGTTCGGCGCGTCCGAGACGGCGGCGCGATTGCCCGGGGCGGTCGCGTCGCTCGGGACGTCTTGGCTGGTCTACGCGCTCGCGTGGCGTCTGTGCGGCGCGCGCGCGGGGCTCGCGGCGTTGCTCGTGCTCGTCGGCATGACGGGCTTCACGCGCTACAGCCACCGCGCGCTCGTCGATCCGGTGCTGATGCTCTTCTTCGCGCTCGGCTGCTTCGCCTACGTCCGCGCGGCCTGGCCGGAGGAGTCCGCCGGCGCGCACGCGCGCGTGCCATGGAAGCCGCTGCTCGGACTCTATGCGGCGGCCGCGCTCGCCTTCCTCGTCAAGGGACCGGTGGGGCCCGCGCTGCTCGGTGCGCCGATCGCCTTCGACGTCCTCCTCTTCCGCGGCCGCGGATTCGCGCGCTCGTGGGCGCACGCGGCCGGCGCGGTGCTCGTCGTCTCGCTCTGCGGCGGCTGGCTCGCGTGGCTGCGGCACGCCGAAGGCGCGGCGGCGCTCGAGACCTTCTGGCTCCAGAACGGCGTCCTGCGGATCGTGCCGTCGGCAGGTCACGGCTCCTACTCGGGAGGTCACGTGCGCGACGTCTGGTACTACCTGCCGAGGATTCCGCAGATGCTCGGCTGGACGATCGCGCTCGTGCCCGCGCTCGTCGCCTGGTTCCGGCGCGGCGGGCCGCCGCGCGGCGCGCGCGGCGCGGCGCTCCGCTTCCTCGCGCTGGTGTTCCCGATCGGTGTCGCGCTCCTCAGCCTCGCGGGAACCAAGCGCAGCCTCTATCTCCTTCCGATCACCGTGCCGCTCGCGGTGCCGCTCGGGGCCTGGATCGACGCGCTGACCCGACCGGATCCGAGTCGCTCGCGCGTCGAGATCGCCACGGCGCGCATCTGCGCCGCGGTGTGCTCGCGGCGCGAGCTCCGTGCCGACGGCACGGGGCCCCTCCGCGCGCCGCTCCGCGTGGCCGCGCTCGTCTACGCCGCCTGCCTCGCGTGGGTCCTCGTCGTCGCGCCGCGCACCGACCAGGGTCGCGACCTCGGACCGCTGTCGCGCGCGGCCGTGGCGACCTGGGGAGCGGGGCCCGTCGTCGGCTTCCGGATCGGCGAGGACATGCGCGGCGCGATTCCCTTCTACACGGGTCGCATCGTGCAGATGCTCGACGACGAGGACGCGGTGACGCGCTACGCGGCGGCGAACCCCGATCGCCTGCTCCTCGTCGGAGGCAAGCAGCCCATCCACACCGGCCGGCGTCGCCCACCCGCCGTGTGGAGCGCGCAAGCGCCCGAGGCCTTCTACTCGCTGGTGCGCGCCGACGAGCTGTAGGAGTGGGTCGCTAGAGGTGGACCCGGTAGATCGCGTCGAGCGCCAGGCCGAGCACGAAGAGTCCGCCGGCCATGCGGTTCACGCTCATCGCCCACGCCACGTACCAGAGCGGCCAGATCGGGTAGTTGGGCGGCGCCTGCGCGGGCTTCGGGCGACCGAGGACGCGGAGCACCTTCACCAGCCGGGGCAACGCGAGCAAGGTCAGCAAGGTCCAGACGCCGAGTGTGCCGACGAGCGCGAGGCACACGACCAGCACGAAGTACGCGACCAGCAACACCTGCGTGAAGAAGACGGCGCGCTCGCGACCCATCAGCACGGGCAAGGTGTGGATGCCCTTCGCCGAGTCCGCCTCGAACTTGTCGACGTGCTTCGCCATCAGCACGCTCGTGACCAGCAGGGCGTACGGGAGGCTCGCGACGACCACCCACGGCGGCAGCACGCCGGTCGTCACGAAATAGGTGCCGCCGATCATCAGCGGCCCCCACACGAGCAGCACACCGGGCTCGCCGAGCCCGTGGTGCTTCAGCTTCACGGGCGGCGCCACGTAGAAGACGCTGATGAAGAGGCCGAGCAGGGCGAAGGCGGCGACCGGCCAGCCGCGCGCCTCGGTCAGGTAGAGCAACAGCAGCAGGTCGAGGAGATTCACCGCCGCGATCGCGAGCAGCAGGCCGCGCTTCGAGATCAGTCCCGAGAGCACCGGGTGCGGGGCGTACTGCGCGCGGATGTACTCCTGACTGTCGACGCCGCCCTCGAGGTCGAAGTAGTCGTTGATCATGTTGTTGGCGGCGTGCGCGGCGACGAGACCGACCATCGCGAGCGCGAAGTAGAGCCACGAGGTCGTCGGCTGGCCCGCTGCCAGGAGGCCGCCGATCAGCGCCGAGATCATCGTCATCGGGAAGACGCTCGCGCGCGTGATCAGGAGCCAGCGCGAGACGCCGTCCATCGGCTGGTCGGAAGACAGGTTCTGGGTGCGGAGGATCTCGCCCCAGCTCCGGATCGCACTGGCCATGATTCCCTCCGGCGCGCGAAGGGCGGACTCTAGCCCGGCGTGGACGGGTCGCGCGCCTCGAAGAGCGGCAGCAGCGCCCGCTTCACCACCTTCGACATCGCGTTGCGCGGCAACAGCTCCGCAAAGGCGATGCGCTCCGGAACCTTGTAGCGCGCGAGCTGCTTCGCGCAGTGCGCCTGGAGCTCCGCGACGCTCGCCTCGCGACCCGGCTCGAGCCGCACCACCGCGACGACGCGCTCGCCGAGCCGCCGATCCGCGAGGCCGAACACGGCGCTCTCGGCCACCGCCGGATGCTCCTCGAGCACGCGCTCCACCTCGGCGGGGTAGACGTTGGCGCCGCCGCGCAGGATCAGCTCGTTGCGACGCCCGCGGATGTAGAGCGTGCCGTCCGGCTCCTGCACGCCGAGGTCGCCCGTGTAGTAGATGCCGTCGCGCAAGGCCTTGCGCGTGGCGTCGGGCTTGCGCCAGTAGCCGAGCATCGGCGTGTAGAGCCCGGCGAAGCGGCCCGTGCGCGCGGGCCCGACGCAGATCTCTCCCTCCTCGCCCGGCGGCAGCACGCGACCCGCGTCGTCGCGGATCGAGATCTCGACCTGCGGCAGCGCGAGACCGCAGAGTCCCGGCGTCTCGACGGGAGCGCCGTCGGCGCGCGCCACCGCCGTCGGCGCCTCGGTCATGCCGTAGCCGATCGAGACGTCGCGGCCGAAGCGCGCGCGGTAGAGCGCGCGGAACTCCTCCGGGCATGTGGCGCCGCCGACCATCGGCTGCGTGAAGGACGCAAGCTGCTCGGGCCGTACATCCGGATGCGTCAGCAGATCGTGGATCACGGTCGGCACCGCCGCGAAGGAGCCGATCCGCTCCTGCTCGATCCACGCGGCGACGCCGACCGCGTCGATGCGATCCATCGCGACGCAGGCGCAGCCGTTCTGCCAGGCCTGCACGGGACCGAGCACGATCAGGTTCAAGATGGTCAGCGGGAGCACCGTGCCCTGCGCGACGCCTTCGGGATACGTCCCCGATTCGGCGGTCACCGCTCCGGGCAAGAGGATGTTGTGCTGGCTGTGGACGGCGCCCTTCGGATGGCCGGTCGTCCCGCTGGTGTAGGCGATCGCCGCGGGTCCCCACGGATCGATCTCGACGTCGGGGCGCGCGTCCGGCTGACGCGCGCAGAGCGCGCGCCAGCCGGCGTTCTCGTTCTCCGGATCCACTTCGATCTGCGTTCGGAGCGAGACGAGCTTCGCTCCGGAGGCGCGGAGCTCGTCGAGGATTTCCTTCGTCGCGAGCAGCAGCGCCGCGCCCGAGTCCTCCAGCAGATGCGCCTTCTCCGGCGGCGCGAGCACGCGGTTCACGCCGACCCAGATCGCGCCGAGCCGCATCGCGCCGAGGAAGGCGACCACGATGTCGACGTCGTTCGGGAGACAGCACGCGACTCGATCCCCGGGCCCGATGCCCTGCGCGCGCAATGCCGCAGCCGCGCGGTTCGCCGCGCGATCGAGCTCGCGGAACGACAGCCGACCGTGGCGTCCGACGAGCGCCGTGCGATCCGGGTCGTGCGCGAGCACGGGGTCGAGGACGAGGGCCACGCTCTGTGGGCGCCCGGGGATCTCCGGGCGGCGCGACGGCGGCGCGAGACCCGCGGCGGCGTAGTCGAACATGGGCTCGCGTAGAATACGCGCTCGCGCGGCCGACGCCTCGGCACGCGCCATCGGAGGACGCGATGAAGGTCGATGGCGGTCTGATGGTCACGGATCTCGCGAGCGTGCCGGCGCGCGCGCGCGCTCTCGAAGCGGCGGGCTACGACGGCGCCATCAGCGCGGAGATCGCGAACGATCCCTTCCTGCCGCTGCTGCTCGCCGCGGAGCACAGCGAAAAGCTCGAGCTGATGACGTCGATCGCGGTTGCCTTCGCGCGCAACCCCATGCTGCTCGCGCAGATGGGCCACGACCTCAACGCCTACTCGAAGGGCCGCTTCATTCTCGGGCTCGGCTCGCAGATCAAGCCGCACATCACGAAGCGCTTCAGCATGCCGTGGGACCATCCGGCCGCGCGCATGCGCGAGCTGATCCTCGCCACGCGCGCGATCTGGGACTGCTGGTACGGCGGCAAGCCGCTGCAGTTCCGCGGAGAGTTCTACACGCACACCTTGATGACGCCGATGTTCACGCCGACGAACACGAAGCACGGCGCACCGCGCGTCTTCCTCGCCGCCGTGGGTCCGCTCATGACGGAGGTCGCGGGCGAGGTCGCGGACGGCCTCATCGCGCACGGCTTCACGACGGAGCGCTACCTGCGGGAGGTGACGCTCCCGGCTGTCGAGCGCGGCCTGGCGAAGGCAGGCCGCGCTCGCTCCTCCTTCGCCATCTCGTGCCCCGTTTTCGTCGTCACCGGCGCCGACGAGCGCGCCTGGCAGCAGAGCCGCTCGGGCGTCTGCAAGCAGATCGCCTTCTACGGCTCGACGCCCGCCTACCGCGGCGTGCTCGAGCTGCACGGTTGGGGTCCGCTTCAGAGCGAGCTCAACCGGCTCTCGAAGCTCGGCCAGTGGGACGCGATGGGGAATCTGATCGACGACGACATCCTCGACGCCTTCGCCGTCGTCGCGCCGCCGGATCAGGTCGCGCAGAAGCTGCGCGCCCGCTTCGCGGGCGTGATCGACCGCGTCCTCGTCACCTTCGCGAGCGCGGGAGTGGACGAGAAGAAGTCGGTCGCCACGCTGCGGGGCTAGAAACGCGCCAGCCGCGCTTGCGCAGCGAGCCTTCGAGGCGTCTCGACGCGTCGCCCACTTTCGAACCTACGCGGGGCGCGCCGACTCGACGTCGCGAGCACGCCGACGCAGGCTGCGTGCGCGGAAATGGGGTTTACAGGCGACCGGGCACATGACTTGTCACGCATGTCATAATTCTTGCGTTGCATAACAACACAGCATAGAATCAAAATAGCACCGGCTGGCGCCGCCACGGCCTGATCGATCCCGCCGAGATTCCGGGGCTGGGCGCGATGACGAACTTCGTCTTCTACGGCGTGGCGGCTCTGGCCCTGGGCTCGTGGCTGCTCGCCGTGATGGAGATGATCGGGACGGCCTTCTTCTGGCGTTGGGTGTTCACCTTCGGTCCCCGGGTCTTCTCGGACGAACGCGCTTCCACGCGCCACCTCGAGGTCCCCGGCACACGCTTCACGACGCGCTCGGCCGCGTTCCTGGCGGTGTCCTCATCCGAATTGCTCTTCAGGCCGAAGCTGTTCCGCATCCACTCCTCTCTCTTCAAAGGCACGCTGACGCTCCGAGGCGCCCACGCCGCCGCCGAAGCGCGCGTGTCGCTGGGGCTCGTGCTGTTCCTGCTCGTGTGGCTCGCTGGCTGGTCCTACGGGAGCTTCATGTTGATCACGCGCCCCGACGACGTGCGGAACGACACTGGCATTCCCGCGCCGCTCTTCGCGCTCGCCGGCTACGCGTTCGTCGCGGCGATGCTGTGGTTCTTCGTCGGACTCGCGCGCCGGGCGGCCCGCAGAGCGGTCGAGGAATTCGCGCAGCGCGCGACGACTTAGCGCGACTCTGCGGAGCCGAAGCGGATCGCGTCGTCGGGCACCGGTTGTCTCCTCCGCGTGTACTCGCGCAGGAAGCGCCCCGGTACGCATAGACGGAGGTGGCGCCGACGAGGAGCGCCGCGCACGTGGCCAGCACCCCGCGCGGCGCGCGCGATTCACGAACTCAGCGCGCGCGCTCGTATTCGAAGAGCACCTTCACCGCGCCGCTCGCGCCCTGGTCGCGACACGCGAGGAAGGCCTCGCGGTAGTCCTCCAATGCGAAGCGGTGCGTGACGATCGGGGCCGCGTCGATCCGCTTCTCGCGCAGCCACTCGAAGTACCACTCCATCGCGTGTTGACGACGGCCCTGCCACGTCTCCATGCCGAAGGCGTTCGAGCCGCAGAGCGCGATCTCCTTGAAGTAGAGCGGCGTCCACTCGAAGCGGCGCGGCGGCTCGACGCCGAGCGCGACGATGCGAGCGCGCGAGCGCGCGACGCGCACGCCGATCTCGAGTGTGCCGGGCGACGTGACGGTGTCGTAGATGACGTCGAAGCCGCCGCGCAGCATCGGGAGCCCGCGCCAGGGCTCGTGCAGCTCGGAGCCCGCGAACGCGGCCAATCCCTCGACCACCGCGCGCGCCGGCTGGTGCGGCAGCACGCGCTCCGCGCCGAGCTTCTCGCCGAGGCGCGCCTGGTGCGGATAGCGCGCGACCGCGGCGACGCGCACGCTGGGATGCAGCGCGCGCAGGATGGCGATCGCGAGGAGCCCGAGGGTCCCGCAGCCGTAGACCAGCGCGAGATCGCCCTCCGGCGGGTGGTGCAGGATCGCGTGCAGCGACACCGCGAACGGATCGGCGAGGACGGCCACCTCGTCGGGAATCTCGTCCGGAATCGGAATGCACTGCGACTCGTGCGCCGGTAGCCGATCGGCGAAGCCGCCCGGCGCGCCCGCGCTGTTGCCGTGATGGATGCCGGGCGGCAGCGCGCCGCGCGTGAAGTTGAGGCACTGCGCCAGCTCGCCGCGCTGGCACCACTCACAGAGCGCCAGTCCCCGCGGCGCGCACGAGAGCCACGGGTTCAGCACCACGCGCTCGCCGACCCGGCGGGCTCGCACCGCCGGCCCCACCGACTCGACCGTCGCCACCACCTCGTGTCCCAGCACCTGGGGGAACGAGATCATCGCCGTCATCGGATTGTCGAAGGCGCCGTTCATGAAGACCTGCTTGTAGTCGCTGCCGCAGAGACCACAGAGCTTCGTTCGCAGCACCACCCAGTCGGGCGCGGGGAGCCCCGGCTCCGCGACCTCGCGCAGCTGGATCGGCGCCAGCGGACCGACGAACGCGCGCGGCGAGAGGGCCGAGAGCAGCTTCGTGGCGACGAGCCGCGGCAGCGAGTTCTCGAAGACCAGCGCGCGCACGGTGCGTCGGGATACCCCGCGGCCGCGGCCGCGTCAAACGCCGGCTCGGCATGGAGTCCGGCGGCCCCCGGCGCTCTGCGCTTCGACCCTCTAACCTCACTCGCCCTTTTTCGCAGCGGGCCCGGCGCCGCGACGGCCCGAAGACTGCGGGAGACCTGGTTGCACCCGATCGTCGAAGAGGAGCTCGCCCTCCTCGCGCGCGTCCACCGCGTGCTCGATACGCGGAGCGCGAGCCCTCGCCCGGACGAGAGCGCGATCCTCGCCGACCTCGAGCGCCTGCGCGAGCAGATCCTGTCGCAGCGCGAGGCCAAGGACGCGATGTCGCTGGCCGAGCAGTGGCACCGGCAGAGCGCGCTGCTGCGCCAGCTCCGCAGCTCCGCCGAGGCGCCCGAGGTGGACCCGCGCTCGCCCTACTTCGCGCACATGCGGCTCGAGTCGAACGGCGAGGAGCGCGATCTCTGCCTCGGCCGTGCGACGCGCATCGAGTCGGGCATCCGCATCGTCGACTGGCGCCACGCGCCGATCAGCCGCGTCTTCTACCGCTACCAGCAGGGCGACGAGTACGAGGAGGAGTTCGGCGGGCGCACGCGCAGCGGCACCGTCACCGCGCGCCGCACCGTGCGGATCCGCGACGGGACGCTCGAGCGGGTCGAGGCGCCGGAGGGCGTATTCGTCGACGAGCACGGGCCGAGCGGCTGGCAGCGGGTCGAGATCAGGCGCCCGCGGCTCTCCGGCGGCGAGGGCTCGGCGCTGCGCGCCCACGCGCAAGGCGGTGCGTCGGATCGCCGGCTCGGCACCGACCTCGAGGGCGCGCGCCGCCGCGCCGACAAGCGCCTGCCCGAGATCACCAGCCTGATCGACGCGGCGCAGTTCGACCTGATCGCGCGGCCCGGCGGCTTCGTCGCGATCCGCGGCAGCGCCGGCTCGGGCAAGACGACCGTCGCCCTCCACCGCATCGCGTATCTCGCCTACGACGACCCGCGCATCGACTCCGAGCGCACGCTCTTCGTGGTCTTCTCGCCCGCGCTGCGCGAATACGTGAAGCACGTGCTGCCGTCGCTCGGCGTGACGCGCGTCCGCATCGCGACCTTCCGCGAGTGGGCGCACGAGATGCGCCTGCGGCACTTCCCCAAGCTGCCGGCCGATCCGCGCTCCGACGCGCCGGAGGTCGTGCAGCGACTGCTGCTGCACCCGGGGCTCGCCGACGCGCTCGAGCGTCACGTCGCCGAGCACCCGGGCCCGCGCACGCCGCAGCAGGCGCTCGACGACTGGGCCAGCGTGCAGACGCGCCCGGATCTGCTGCGGCGCTGCTGCGAGGCGCGCGCGCCCGGCTCCTTCCGCGCCGGCGAGATCGAGCGCGCCTGCCAGTGGCTGAAGCGCCGCAACGAGGAGATCTTCGCGTGGCTCGCGCAGGAGCCCGAGGTCGAGGCGGCGCTCGAGCCCGAGGACGACGCGATCCTGCTGCGCGCGTTCCAGCTCCGCGTCGGCCCGCTGCGCGGCCGCGGCGGTGCGCCGCAGCGCTACCGGCACGTCGCGATCGACGAGGTGCAGGACTTCGCCCTGCTCGAGGTACGCGTGCTCGTCGACTGCGTCGACGAGGAGCGCTGCATCACCCTGGCGGGCGACACGCAGCAGCACCTCTCGACCCACAGCGGCTTCACCGCGTGGGGCGACTTCCTGGCCGGCCTCGGCATCGAGGGACGCTCGCTCGAGACCCTGCGCGTCAACTACCGCTCGACGCGCGAGATCATGGACTTCGCGCAGCAGGCGCTCGGCTCGCTCCGCGAGGACGATTCGCCGCCCGAGTCGCCAAAGAGCGGACCGCCCGTCGAGCTCTTCCGCTTCACCGATCGCGGGGCCTGCGTCGCCTTTCTCGGCGACGCGCTGCGCGAGCTGTCGCGCGCGGAGCCGCTGGCGTCGGTGGCCATTCTCACGCCCGATCCGGACTCGAGTCAGGCCTTGTTCGAGGGCCTGACTCGCGGCGACCTCCCGTCGCTGCGCCGGGTCGAGCGCCAGGACTTCACCTTCGCGCCGGGCGTCGAGGTGACCGAGGTCGAGCAGGCGAAGGGACTCGAGTTCGACTACGTGGTGCTCGCCGACGTCTCGCCCGAGCACTACCCCGACACGCCGGCCGCACGACGCCTGCTCCACGTCGGCGCGACGCGCGCCGTCCACCAGCTCTGGCTCTGCTGCGTCGGAACGCCGTCGCCGATCGTCGCGGGGGCGTGGCGCTGAGCGATCGGCTGCCGCGGTACCGACGCGTCGGTCGCGCGCTCGGGCGCTGCGCCGGGGTCTGCGCGCTCCTCGTCGCGACCGCGCCGTTCGCAGCCGCGCACGCCGGACCCTTCAGCCCTCCGGGCCTGTACGACCCGGCGGTGTATCGACTCGCGAACGGCCTCCAGGTCGTGCTGCGCCCGCGCACGGGCGCGCGCAGCGTCGCGATCCGAGCCGTCGTCGGGGTGGGGACATCGAGCTACCCGTGCCGGGAGCAGGAGGTCCCGCACCTCCTCGAGCATCTCCTCTTCTCGGGCACGTCCTCGCACTCCGAAGAGGAGCTCGACGCGCTGATCTCCTCGCACGGCGGATCGTGGAACGCGTTCACGGACGACTGGGAGACCACCTATCAGGTCGACATCTTCAGCGGGAATGCCGCGCTCGGGGTCGAGACGCTCCATGAGATCCTGACCGACACGCAGATCTCGGAGGACGCGATCGCGGTCTCGCGGGACGTCGTGATCCACGAAGATGGAGGCGCGCCCGGCTTCGGGGTCGCCGTCCTCGACGCGCTCGGCCTGTGGGAATCGGCGCACGATCGCGCGCTCGCGCGGCTCGACCGCCCGCGCACGTCGGCGTGCAAGCCGCAGGGAATCGCCAGCGACGTGACGCGCGACGAGATCGAGGCGGCCTATCATCGCTACTACGTCCCCGCGAACATGACGCTCGTCGTCGTCGGAGACTTCGATCTCGATGCGATGCGCGCGACGATCGCGCGCACGTTCGGCCGCATGCCCGACGCGCCCTTCGTCGCCGAGCCGAAGGAGCCTCTGCCGCCGCATCCCGGAGCGATCGCGCTCCGCGGATTCGCCTCGGACGCGAGCATCGGGTTCCTCTTCCGCACCGGCGGCTACGCATCGCCGGAGAGCTGGGCGCTGCGCGTGCTCGAGCCGTACCTGGATCAGCGCCTCTACCAGGTCCTGACCGTCGAGCGCGGGCTCACCTACGACCCGGAGGTCCGCTACAGCGCCGATCCGGACGTCGGATGGTTCGAGATCTCGGCCGTGGTCGACTCGCCCGACATCGAGCTCGTCCGGTCGCTGATCGCGGCCGAGCTCGACCGGATCCGCGACCGCACCGTCGATCTCGATGCGCTGGAGAAGGCGCGAGACGGGCTGCTCTTGACCTACGCGCAGGGAATCGAGTCCAACGCGGACGTGGCGGACTACTACGTCTCGTCGTTGTTCGAGCTCGAGGACCGCGGACGCTTCGTGGACGAGGAGGAAGTGCTGCAATCGCTGAGGCCCGAATCGATCCTCGAGGCGGGAGCGAAGGCCTTCGCCGCCGACCGCACCGTGTCGCTGCGCGACCGCCGCCTCTACACGACGGAGATCCTCGCCGGATCGCTGCTCGCCGTCGGCGGCGCGGCGATCTACGTCCCGTGGCGACTCGTCCGGCGTCGCCGTCGGCGCCGCGGCACGGTGAAGACGTAGCTCGCGCCTAACGACCGCGATAGCGGGCGGGGCGCTTCTCGAGGAAGGCGCGCACGCCCTCGCGGTGATCCTCGGTGCGGAAGAGCTCGGCCTCCTGCGCGCCGATCACCTCGCCCGTGAAGAGCAGCTCGGCCGCCTTCTCGCGCCCGACCAGCGCCGCGAGGCGCGCGAGCCCGGCGACGTCGCAGACGAGCCCGCGCAGCACGAAAAGCTCGCCGAAGCGCGCGCGCTCGGACGCGACGCGCAGATCCGCGAGCAGCGCGAGCTCCATGCCCCAGCCGACCGCCGCGCCGTTGACCGCCGCGACGACCGGCACGTCGGTCGCGAGCAGCGCCTCGGCGGTCGGCGTGAGGCGCGGCTCGCGCGCGAGCGCATCGGCCGGCGGCCCCGAGGGCCCGGCCATGATCTGCTTCACGTCGTCGCCCGAGCAGAAGGCCGGATCGGCGCCCGTCACGACCAGGCAGCGCGCGTCGCAGCGCGCGACCGCATCACGCAGCTCGGCGTAGGTGCGATGCGTCAGCGCGTTGCGCGCCTCGGGTCGCTGCAGGGTGAGGATCTCGACATCGCCCCGTCGCTCGACCGAGATCTCCTGGTACTGCGCCATGGCTCCTCCTCGTTCGGAATCAGCTGAACGCGCAGAGCATCTTCGCCGCCGTCAGCGCGAGGAAGAGCGCGAGCGGGAGCCACGTGAGCGGTGACGCATCCAAGGCGCAGCAGCGTACCGCAGTCGTGTCCTAGAGCGCGGGCAGAGTCAGCCCGATCCCGTCGCCGCGGTAGAAGTGGTCGCGCGGCTCTTCCGCGAAGTAGCAGTACCGGCGCTTGGTGCGCAGCGCGAACTTCCAGAGCGCATCGCTCACGTCCGCGTTGTCGGAGAGCACCAGCGCGCCCGGCGAGAGCCGCGACTCCGCGACCGCGAACTCGCGCGCCTCGAACTCGGGCGTGTGGTCGCTGTCGTGGAGCAGGAAGTCGATGCACTCGAGCCTGGCCAGCTCGGCCAGCGAGTCGCCCCAGACGATGTGACCGACCTTCGTGTAAGGCCCCTTCAGCAGCCAGCCCGCCTGCGGGTTGTGGTCGATGCCGACGTAGCGACCGGGCGCGCCCTCCTCGGCGTTGCGCAGCAGCGCCGCGCAGAGCACGCAGGCGCCGAGCCCCTTGTCGACGCCGGTCTCGACCACGAGTCGCGGGCGGAAGAGCCGCACCAGCACGTACCAGCCGATGCGCCGGCCGAAGCGCGGGAAGGCGTCGGCGTGCATGCAGTCCGGCGACGCGAGCGTCGCGCGGCGCACGTGCGCGTGCAGCATCTCGTCGGCGTCGAGCTCGCGCATCAGCTCCTGCACGCGCGCGAGCTCGGCGCCGCTGGCCTGCGAGAGGAACGCCGCGAGCTGCTCCAGGTTCCGCGGAGTCAGGTCGTAGGTGTAGTTCGTGACCTCGCGCGAGTCGCGCCACCAGCGCCAGGCCTTCTGCGCCTCGCGGGCCACGTGGCGCAGCGCGATGCGCGCGCGCCAGATCGAGATCAAGGTCGGACCGACCGCCGGCAGGCGCGCGACGCGGCGCGCGTTCGTGATGCCGTCGTGCTCGCTCGAGACGGCCTCGAGGACCGCGCTCTCGATCCGGCGCTCGTCCATCGCTCCCCTCCGGCGCGGCGCGGGCCGCCCCGGTCGTATCGGCAGACGGCCGCCCGACTCGAGCGCCCGAGCAGGGGAAAGTGACGGCGCTCACCCCGTGGCGGGCGCCCCGCCTCCCGGCCGCGCCGCGTACTTCATCACCCGCACCTTCTCCATCGTGACGAGGCCCTCGGCGACCATCTCGTCGAGGATCTCGGTCAGGCGCGGCATGCGGTCCTCCGAGTCCACGATCTCGATCACGACCGGGAGGTCCTCGGACAGGCGCAGCACCCGGCTCGTGTGGAGCACGCTGTGCGCGCCGAAGCCGGCGACCCCGTGGAAGACGGTCGCCCCCGCGAAGTGCTCCTGGCGTAGCCGCTCGAGCAGCGCAGTCGCGAGCGAGCGGTGGTGCCACTTGTCGCTCTCGCCGATGAAGACGCGCACCAGGAACTGCTCGCCGGTCAGGACACGCATGGAATCCTCCACGACTCGAAGATGAATCAATGCCCCACGGCCAGCCTGGCCGCCGCCAGACCGAGCAGCCCCGCCGCGAGGCACCCGCCGAGCGTCGCACCCACGTTCGCGAAGGCGAGCAGCCACTCGCCGTCGCTCGCGAGCGCGAGCGTCTCGTAGTTGAAGGCCGAGTAGGTGGTGAACCCGCCCATCACGCCGGTGGTCAGGAAGAGGCGCATGCCGGGAGAGATCCAGGTCGTCGAGAGGCCCACCTGCATGATGGCCCCGATCAGGAAGGATCCCAGCACGTTGACGGCGAGGGTGCCGACCGGGAACCCCGGGCCGAGCAGGCGCAGCGCGCCGAGCGAGACCAGGTAGCGGGCGCCGCCGCCGAGCGCGCTCCCGAGACAGACCCACGCGAGTCGCTCCATCTCCCGCTCCCCCGTATGCTGACCGCCCGGATCGAAGCAAAGAGGAGGCCGTCATGCTCGTGCTCGAGGGCAAGAAGATCCTGCTGACGGGACCCACCAGCCAGGTCGCGTGGCCGATCGCGCGGACGCTCGCGCCGCGAAACGTGGTTTTCGGCGTCTCGCGCCTGCAGAAATCCGAGGAGCGGGAGCGCCTCGAGGCGGCCGGCGTGCGCGCCGTGCCGCTCGACCTCGCGCGCGACTCCTTCGACCGGCTGCCGCGCGATTTCGACTACGTGCTCCACTTCGGCGTCGCGAAGAGCGGCGACTTCGAGGCCGACCTCGCCGCCAACGCCGAGGGGCTCGGCCGCCTGCTGACGCACTGTCGCGACGCAGAGGCCGTGCTCCACTGCTCGTCGGGCGGCGTCTACGCGCCGCCGGGTCACAAGCCCGCGAAGGAGACCGATCCGCTCGGCGACAACCACCGCGCGATGATGCCGACCTACAGCCTCTGCAAGATCGCGGCGGAGGTGGTCGCACGCACGCAGGCGCGGCTGCTCGATCTGCCCGTCACGATCGCGCGCTTCAGCGTGCCCTACGGCGACAACGGCGGCTGGCCCTTCTATCACCTGATGATGATGAAGTCCGGCGTGCCGATTCCCGTGCATCCGGACGCGCCGAACACCTTCAACCCGATCCACGAGGACGACTACATCGCGCAGATCCCGCGCATGCTCGAGATCGCGAGCGTGCCGGCCACGATCGTGAACTGGGCCGGCGAAGAGGCCTCGATCGAGGGTTGGTGCGCGTACCTCGGCGAGCTGACGGGGCTCACGCCGAAGTTCCAGACGACCGAGAAGACCATCGCGACCCTTCCCCTCGACACCACGCGCATGCACGAGCTCGTCGGGCGAACGCGCGTCGGCTGGCGGGACGGGATGCGGCGGCTGGTGCAGGCGCGAGCGCCGGAGCTGCTGAAGGGCTGACGCATCGCGCGGAGCGGGATCGAGGTGACGGCATCTCTCTCGGGGCGCGCGGCCTTCGGGATCCTCGCCGCCGCGCTCGGGCTGTCGTGCAGCCGCGAGCAGTGGCACGTCGGGCGCAACGTGCGTGCCCACGACGAGGACGTGGCGGCCGCGCTCGGCGACACCGCGCAGCAGATCACGGAGGACCTCCGGCCCTCCGACATCCCCGCCATCGAGTACCCGCACGCGCTGCGACCCTGCTGCGCATTCGGCAGCGACCTGCGCGTGGAGCTCGGGCGCGTGGCCGTGCCCGGCGTCGAGATCGGCAACCTGATCGACCCGGGCGATCTCGGCCACCATCGCTACGACAACGGCTACCTCTCGATGCAGCGCGATCCGCGGGGATTCGTCTCCGACGAGCGCAACGGCCTCGTGTACACCTGTCGCGCCGGCTTCCTCGACATCGCGCACGTGCGCGACAACGCCGACAACACGCTCGCGTTGATGTCCGCCATCGCGCGCACGATGGAGACCGGCAGCAGCACCGAGATCCCGCCGCAGGGCGCGTCGATGCGAGTGCGGGTGCGGCCGATCCCGCCGGAGGCGATCGCGAAGTACAGCCGCAAGCAGCTCGCGGGCGCGCTGGCGCAGTGGCTCGCCTTCCAGCTCTCCATCTGGCACGAGATCGCGACGTTCTACGGCTATGCGTCGCTGGCGGACTGGCCCGAAAAGATCTCGGCCTTCTCGCCGGAGGACCTCTACTCGAACCAGATCGGCGTTCGCATCGCGGCCGGCATCGTGGCTGGCGCGGGCGCGCGCAGCGACCTCGAGTACGGCGTCAACTTCGACGCCTGGCTCACGCGTACGCTCGAGCGACTCCGCGCGCTGCCGCTCTCGTCGTCGCGCGCGGCGATGCGCGAGGTGGACGGCGCCTGGTGGGACTCCGACAAGCGCATCCCCGACTGGACGCTGCTCACCCGTCGCAACTTCGTGACGGGCCCCTTCCTGCACGGCTGGCGCCTCGAGGACGCGAGGCCCGGCACGCGCGGCGCGGTCACGCCGCTCGCGCGCTGCAAGGACTCCGCGCCGCCGCTCGTGCTCTACGTCGCCGACGGCTTCGCGGGCGCGCGCTTCCGCGACTACGCGACGGTGGAGTTCGAGGTCGGCGACGGGCTCGTCGCGGGCGGCTTTCCGCTGCCGCGCGCGGACAGCCGCCTCGTCACGCAGGAGGACTTCCCCGCGATCATCGGAAAGATCCGGCAGGAGAACGCGCAGCAGTTCGGAGAGGGCGCGGACGCGCCGTGACTCTGCCGGGTCGTCGCGCTCGCCGATCAGGCGCGCGAGAGCAGCATGCAGCCGCCGAGCGGTCCGCCGCCGGCCGCCGCGACGGCGACGCGAGGTCCGTTCGGCACCTGGCGCGCGCCGCCCTCGCCCCAGAGCTGCACGCAGGCCTCGTGCAGGAAGCCGAAGCCGTGGAGCCGTCCGCCGGAGAGCTGACCGCCGTTGGTGTTGAGCGGGATCTGTCCGTCCCGCGCGATCGCCGCGCCGCCCTCGATGAAGCGGCCGCCCTCGCCCTTCGGGCAGAAGCCGAGCGCCTCGAGCCAGGCGAGCGCGATGAAGCTGAAGCCGTCGTAGAGCTCGGCGACGTCGACGTCACTCGGCCGCAGCTCGGTGCGCTCCCACATCATCGCGGCGGCGTCGCGCAGCGCCATCGTGGAGAGGTCGTCGAACTGGTCCCACGACGGGCGCCCGCGCAGCGCGGAGCCGATCGCCTCGACGCGCAGCGGCGCGCGGCGGAGATCGCGCGCCGCATCGACGTGCGAGACGATCATCGCGGTGCCGCCGTCGCAGGGGACGTCGCAATCGTAGAGGCAGAAGGGCGTGCTGATCATGCGCGCGCCGAGGTAGTCCTCGAGGGTGAGCGGCTCGCGGTAGATCGCCTTCGGGTTGCCGGCGGCGTTGCGGCGCGCGTTGAGCGCGATCTGCGCGAGCTGCTCGCGCGTGGTGCCGTACTCGTGGAAGTGTCGCTTCGCGAACATGGCGATCCAGTTCGCGGCCGAATAGGCGCGGAACGGGAGCGTGAACTCCATCGTGGGACCCGAGGCGCGAAAGCCGCGGCCGCCCGCGCCGCCGCCGACGCCGATCCCCGCGCGGCCGCCCTTGCCCTGCGCCGTGCCCTCCCAGACCGAGCGGAAGCAGAGCACGTGGCGCGCGTAGCCGCAGGCCACCGCGGCGCAGGCGTCGATCACGCAGCCGAGCTGACCCGGACGCTCGAGGCCGCCCGAGTACCAGTCGAGGCGAAGGCGCAGCGCGTCGTGGACGTCCGTGATGCCGGCGCCGGTGAAGCCCGGCGCGCCGCCCATCGCGCCCGGATAGGTCGCGAGGCCGTCGATGTCCGAGGGACGCAGCCCTGCGTCGGCGATCGCGGCGAGGCAGGCGTCGAGCGTCAGCGCGAGCGGATCGCGGCCGAGACGCCGGCCCACGTCGGACTGCCCGATGCCCGTGATCGCGGCGCGCCGCTCGAGGGTCTCCCGCCTCACGCGGACCTCGGCTCGAACAGCGGGATCCACACATCGTCGTGCTGCTCGAAGAGCACCTGCACCGCCAATCCGACGCGCAGGGTCTCCGGGGTCACGCGCAGCACGTTCGTCATCAGCCGGAGTCCCACCTGCTCCTCGATCTCGACGATCGCGATCGCGTAGGGATGATCCGGCGACGGCACCCAGGGCTGGTGGTTCCAGGTGAAGGTCAGCACCGTCGCGCGGCCGGACACGGCCTCGGGCGCGAGCTCGCGGCCGTAGCAGCGCGGGCAGACGGGCGATGGCGGGTGCGCGTAGGTGTGACACGCGGCGCAGCGCAGGAAGCAGAGCTCGCCTCGCTCGCCGCCGCGCCAGAAATGCTCGTTCTCCGGCGTGACGCGCGGGAGCACGCGAAAGGGTTTGTCGCTCACGGGCGCGCGATCGTAACAGACGCCCGCGCGAATCAAGCGCCTCGGAGCCAGCGCAAGAGCGGCGGTCCGAGCACGAGCAGCCCGACGAGCGCCGCACCGATCGAGGCGGCGAGGACCGCGCCGGCGGCCGCGTCCTTCGCGCGTCCGACGAGCGGGTGGCGATCCGGCTTCACCGCATCGGCCAGCGACTCGAGCGCGGTATTGAAGGCCTCCGCGGTCCACACCGCCGCGATCGCCGCGACGAGCCAGCACCACTCGAGACGCGAGACGCGGAGCCCGAGTCCCGCCGCCACGACCGCGAGCGTCGCCGCCGCGTGGATGCGCGCGTTGTGCTGCGACGCCAGCACGTAGGCGAGACCCGCGCCGGCGGCCGCGAAGCTGCGCGCGCGCGCGCGCAGCGAGAAGGGCTTCGCGCGCCGCGCCATGCCGGGTTCCTCGGCGGCGCTCAGCGCGCGCCGCCCGTCACGGTCTGATGGAGGATGCGCGCGCAGGTCGCGACGAGATCGTCGCGGCCGACGCCGATGGTCTCGAGCTCGCGATGGTAGGCGGCGAGCCGCTCGAGGATCGCGCCGAGCGCGGCCGCGGCGGCGCCGGGATGCAGCCCCGGGTCGACGCGCCCGGCCCGCTGGCCCGCCGCGATCTGCGCCGCGAGGTGCTGGACGACCGGCGAGAGCGTGTGCTGCCTGACGCGCATGAAGCGGCGGTCGCCCTCGTCGGCGGCGAGATTGCGGACGAGCAACACCGCGCGGTGGCTATCCCAGTGGAGCAGGAACGCCTCGACGATCGCGCGGGCGTTGGCGAGGCCGCCCTCGCCTTCCCACGGGCGGTCGATCAGCTCGAGCACCGCCGGCATGTCCGCCGCGGCCAGCTCCGCGAGCCGCAAGGTCACCTCGCTCACGTCCTTGAAGTACTGGTAGAACGTGGCGGGCGACGTGCCGGCGGCGCGCGCGATGTCGACCACCGAGAGGTCGCGCACGCTTTGCGAGGCGAGCAGCGACTCGGTCGCCTGGAGCAGCGCGCCGCGCGTCTTGCGCGCGCGCGGCCCGAGCGCGCGCCCGTTCTGGTCGACCGCGGGACCCTGCGCGCGGAGCGCCTCCACCTTCTCCACCACCGCTCCGCGTCGGCGACCGGCTCGGCCGGACGTCCGGGGCAACGGCTCGACGCTAGATCAGCGGCCGGCGTCCGTCACGCCGCGAGGTTAGGCGGGGTGCTCGGACTCAGACGCGGCGCAGCCCGCGGCGGCCTGCCATCCCGAGCCCGAGGGCCAGGGCTCCGAGCGCCAGCGGAGGCAGCGCCGGGACCTGCGGCGCGGGCGGCGGATCCGCCCCCTCGCTCTCGGGGACGGTCACGGTCTGGTCGTAGGTGACCTCGGAGGCGGCGTCGGTCGTCGCCGAGAATCCGACCGTGAAGGAGGTCGCTCCTCCCTCGGCATCGCCCGACGACGGATACACATCCGTGACGACATCACAGGAGGCGCCCGGCGCGAGATCCATTCCCGTACAGCCGCTCACGTCGCCGCCTGTGGCTTGCGCGCCGTAGATGTGCAGCGGAACCGCGCTCGCGTTGGTCAATGTGCCCGTGATGGTCGTCAACTGCCCCGCCGGCGCGGTGATCGGAGGCCGTTCGGTCCAGGCGTAGGACGGCAGTACATCGGGCCGCACGAGAACCACGCGCCCGCTCGCGGTCGATTCGCTGTAGCCAACGTCGTTCGTGTAGACGGCTGCCGGATCCGGCGCGCTGCACGCGACACTCGTGATGTCGATCGCCCGCCCGACGAGATCCCAGCGCGTGACGCCGCAGCCGCTGTAAGTGGTGGTGTGGTAGCCACCGCCGCGGCCGGAGCCGCCGCAACGCGTGCTGACCGAGGTCAGGCCCGTGATGTAGAAGCCATCCGCGCTGAAGCCGGTCGCGGTAGTCGCCGTCGTGCCGGTGCCGCACTGCCGTCCGATGACCGCATACGGCGAAGGAGAGGCCAGCGTCAGCGTGTCGGCGTGCGCGGCTTGTGCGCCCAAGCAGGCCAGGACCGCAAGCAGACTCTTCGTCGCCCGCATCGCACACCTCCTTGCAACACCCGACGGTCGCCACGCTGGACGCGTCGGCGGCGCCAATCACCTGACGACAACGCAATCAAGGCCGATGGCCCGGGACGCTGCCGGGGCTTCGCAGCCAGCGCAAGAGCTGGAGGCGGTCGAAGCCGTCGATGCGCAGCGCGTTCGGGTCGGGCTCGCTCTGGAGCGATTCGCCCACGAGGTCGGCGTCGGCGCACTCGGGCGGCGGCGACGTGCTCTCGAAGCAGGAGAGCAGGAGCTGGAGGTCTGCCTCGTCGACGTCGCCGTCGTTGTCGAGGTCCGGGTCGCAGGCGTTGCCGTAGGGATCGGAGTCGGCGCCGAGGCCGTTGGAATTCACCTGCCGCGTGTTCGCGACGTCGACACAGTTGTCGTCGCAGGCGAGCGGCGAATTGACACACGATGCGTCGCCCGCCGTTCCCGAGTCGTCGCCGTCGTCCGCGACGCCGTCGCCGTCCGCATCCGGCCACGAACCGTCGGCCGGCTGCGCCGGCGCCATGCCGAGCAGGCCCCTCACGTTCCGGCAGCGCTGCGGCGCGGCGAGCGAGCAGCGATCCACGTCGTAGGGCTGCGCGGGGTCGAAGCACTCCGTCGGGCTGGTCTCGTCGCACGAGGTGACGGCCATGAACGTCACGAGATTCCACGAGAGCGCGGCGGTCTCACTGCGGAAGAGCTGCGCCTTGCCGGCGAGCAGCTCCGACACGAGGTCGCGGTACATCCAGTAGCGGCAGTCGTCAGCCCCGTAGACTGCGAAGTGCGCCGGCGAATCGACACAGCTTGCCGTCGGATGGATGAGCGGGAGCGCCTCGAGCTTGACGGACTGCGCGTTGCAGATGCGCAGCGGGTCCGTCGGCGTGCCAGGCCCGATCGCCGGGCCGGTGCAGGCGGAATTGTTGGCGGTGACGGGGAAGCCGCCCGTGTCGACGTCCGGAACTCCATTCGAATCGGCATCCACGAGCACGCGCCTCGGCACGACCTGTCGCACCTCGGCGTCGTTGCAGCGCGCGAGCTCCGACGCGAGCTCGGCGTCGCCTGCAGACGCGCCGACGAGCTCGACCGGGACCTCCGGCGCGCCGCTGCGCACGATGTGGTTCCCGATCACGCAGCCATCGACCGACGGCCGGTAGCCCGGGTCGAACTCGACGTTCGCCACGAGCCCCTGCGCGCCGCTCACGACCTCGAAGCGCACGACGCCACGGCAGCCCGGCAGCCGCACGAGATCGCCATTCGCGAGCTTGCGCATGCACACCGGCGGACCGTCGAAGCCGGCGGTGCCCGGCTGCGGATCCGCGCTCGTCTCGGAGCCTGCGACTGCCTGCGCGCGCACCGACTCGAGCAGCGCGCTCGCCTCGCCGTTCAGCAGATCGAGTCCGCCGAAGCCGCCGAAGGAGACCCCGTGCGATGCGTCGCGGAAGCGGAGCGACGAGTCGCAGCGGCTAGCGTAGAAGGGCCCGCAGCCTGCGAGCGCGCGCTCCTCGTTGGTGAGCGCCTTGTCGAGTGTGACGAAGGGCGCAACCGTGGGTGAAACGGCGGTCGGCTGACGGCCCGGGATCTGCACGCGGCCATCGAAGCCGTCGTAGCCGCCGCGCGCGCCGTCGAAGGGAGCGGTCGGGTCGTTGAAGAGCTGGTTCAGGCCCGCGAGCGGCACGGGCGAGAGCTGACTCGCCGGCACGGGTCCCTTCTGGCTGTTCATGATCAGCCCGAGGAACTGCGCCGGACCCGCGGAGCCGCTCTGCTCGCCCGCGAGCAACGGGGTGAGCGACTCGACCCACGTCATCGGCAGGATCTGTGCCTGGAGCACCATCAACGAGCCGAACATCTGGAAGAGACAGGACGTCGTGTCGAGATGCGGATCGAAGGGCAAGGTCGCGCGGCAGAGCGCAGCGAATACGCCCTGATTCGCGTGGTGGTTCTGGAGCGCGTTGGTATCCGCGAGGGTCGCCGCGTCGAAGGCGAAGGCGTTCGCCTCGCCCGGCGCGCCTCCCGGTCGCAGGCACGTGGGATCGGTGCCGACACCGCCACGACGGTTCGACACGGATCCCGACACGAGCACAGGTGCGCCAGGCGTCACCGAGAAGGGATGCGACGCGAACGCACTGTTGTAGACCGCGCCGGCCGCATTCAGCGCGTCGGGCGCATCCTCCCCCGCCGCCGCGCACGTGCCGATCGACTCGGTGTCGAGACGCCCGACCAGCGGCCGCCCGGTGGCCGGGTCGACGTTGCGCTCGTAGCGCATCAGCCTGCCGAGCCGCATGCCGCGCGACGGGATGAACAGCCCCTGCGCGAGCGTCCCCCCGCCGGTGAGCTCGTTGTTCAGATCCGGAGCCGGGCGCATCGGCGCCTCCCCGGTGCCGCCCGTCATCTTGACGAGACTCGGCGCGGTGTAGGAGCCCTTGGGATCTCCGGGGTCGACGTTCGCCGGATTGCCGGGCGTGCCGCCCACCTGACCTGCGCTGCCGGGACCGGACCCGCCGCCCGTGCTCGAGCTCTCGATGCACTGTGCGTTGGGGACGGCGGCCTGGACGCCGGCCAATATCGTGAGCGCCAGCGTGCTCGTCGGATCGATGCAGCGGACCACGTCGCCATTGAAGTCGCCGCCGAAGTCGTCGGTCAGATCGGGCGAAGGAGAGAGCCCGGTCGATGAGAGAGCATTCGGAAGGAAGCGGCCGGGAAAGGTCGAGCTCAGCAGGGCCGGAATCGCTCCGCCGTTCGGGCCCCCGAGCACGGGCCAGCCGCGCAGATCGAGGTAGACGAAGCTCGGGTCGACCGTCGCCGCCGACGTCGGGACCTGGCCGGGCGCGCCGAGGATCCTGGCCATCGTCGGGTCGAGCGGATCGATGCGCGCGGGCGGAGGCACGCTCGCCAGCGCGGGATCGCCCGCGAAATAACGGATCGCGTCCGGCTGCGCCGCGCCGAGCGCCGGATTCGGAACCACGATGGAATCGAGTCGCAAGGGCTTCGCCGGCGCGACGCGACCGCGAAACGGGTTCGCTTCGGACGGCGAGAAAGGGCTCTGGTTCGCGCTGCCGCCGTGCCAGAGGAACGTGCGCTGATCGGGCACGCGGCCGCCGTCGCCGCACCCGATGGCGACGAGCGCCGCCGCAACGAGCGCGGCGCGGCGGCGACGCCGCGCGAGTCCGCAGAGGCCGAGCGCGAGTAGGAGCCCCGTGGCCGGCTCCGGCACCACGAGCAGCGAGTTCGGCGTCGGCGCGTAGGTGTGGAACTCGGAATCGGCCACGAGCACGGCGCGATCGAAGAAGGGGTCCTTCGCCGAGAGGTCGCCGATCTCGAGCACGGGGTTCAGGGCATCCGCGGCGCTGCCCACGACCTCGAAGATCAGGGTGAAGAGCGTCGAGCCCTTCGGGATTGCCGGGCCGGCACCGACGTCGCCGAAGAGGTCATCGATGAAGCCCTGCTCATCGTCGCGCGCGACCGCGCCCGCACCGACGATCTGCTGCAGCGACCAGTAGTCGGGATCCCACGCCGCCTGGAGGTCGAAGAGGATCGTGTTCGAAGGCACAGCGCCCGGAGCGAGCGAGACGTCGATGCCGACGCACTCGCCGGGTCCGGCGCACGAGCTCGCGCTCGAGACGGAGAAGGCGAAGAAGCCCTCGAGCTCCTGGAACGAGGCCGCGCGCGCGGCCGGTGCGAAGACGAGCGCGAGACATAGCGAGAGGACGAGGCGCGCCATTCCGGTACCCCCAGAGCGCTCCCACGAAGAAGTGGATCGCTGCGGCTCGGATGTGGCGCCGAAGAGTGTCTCACGCGCGGTTCGCGGAACTCAACTCCATCGGGCGAAGCAGTTCGTCACCCGAACGAGGGAAGCTCGGGGTACCTACCGGTACTCAGTGCGAGTTGACGCCTCGTTAGGTCGCGTCGCTCGAGTCGCTCCATGCATCAGCCCGATTTCTTCTTCTCCTCGCTCTTCTCCAGATCCAGCGCGCACGAGTTCATGCAGAAACGCTGGCCGCTCGGCGCGGGGCCGTCGTCGAAGACGTGACCGAGGTGCGCGCCGCAGCGCGCGCACACCACCTCGACGCGGGTCATGCCGTGCGAGCGGTCGACCACCGTCTTCACGCGCGACGGATCGAGCGGCCCGGTGAAGCTCGGCCAGCCGGTGCCCGAGTCGAACTTCGTCGACGAGTCGAAGAGCTCGTTGCCGCAACACACGCAGCGGTAGACGCCCGCGTCCTTCGTGTCCCAGTAGACGCCGGTGAACGCGCGCTCGGTGCCCTTCTGGCGTGTCACCGCGTACTGCTCGGGCGTGAGCTGCTTGCGCCACTCGGCGTCCGTCTTCTCGATCTTCTTCTCGGCCATCGCGTCTCCCTTCACAGTCCGAGCGCGGCCGCGCCGCGCTGCAGGCACCAGTAGGCCGCGAGCGCGCCCATCGCCGTGACGGGCACGCGCGCGAGCCAGGCGGGCGCGCGCGCCAGCGGTCGCGCGAGCAGGCGCCACGCCGCCAGCACGCCGAAGACGAACGCGAGCTGCCCGAGCTCGATCCCGACGTTGAAGCTCGCGAGCGCGAGCGGGATCTCGCCCTGCGGCAGTCCGATCTCCGCGAGCGCGCCCGCGAAGCCGAGCCCGTGGAGCAGGCCGAAGCCGCCCGCGACGAGCCACGGCGCGCGGCGCATCGCGTCGTGCGGATCCGGGTCTGGGCGGCCGAGCTCCGCGGCGAGCAAGAGGATCGTCAACGCGATCACGACCTCGATCCACGCCGACGGGAAGTGGACGATGCCGAGCGCGGCCAGCGAGAGCGTCACGCTGTGGCCGAGCGTGAAGGCCGTCACCGTGAAGAAGAGCGGGCGCCCGCCGCCGACGAGCAGCAGCAGGCCGAAGACGAAGAGCAGGTGGTCGAAGCCGGTTACGATGTGGAGGAAGCCGAGGCGCAGATACGCGCGCGCGACCTCGAGCGCGCTCTGGCGCGCGGGCACATCGAACGACGGCGCGCCGTCGTGGAGGACGGCGCTGAGATGCCGACCGTCCGCGAGCTCGATCCGCAGCAGCGCGTTGCTGCCGCTCTCGGCGAGCCCGGCGAGCGCGACGCGCGAGCCGACGAGCCCGGCGTCGCAGCGAAGGCTCCAGCGGAAGACGAGGCCCGTGTCCTCCTGCGCCGCGGCCGGCTGCGAGAGCGCGACACACTGCGGCGGCAGCTCGGGGCGGAGATCCGAGCCGGCCGGCTGCTCGATCGGCAGCTTGAATCGGACGTCGACGCGGCCCTCGCCGCGCTCGATCAGCTCGAGCAGCGCCGGCGCCAGCCGGTGCGCGTGCGCGGCGGCAGGCGCGAGCGTCAGCGCGCACGCTGCGAGCGCGCGCAGCGCCGCGTGCCTCACTCGAGCTCGCCGAGGCGGCGCCCGCGGCGCGAGCGCTCGCGCGCGGCGTCGAGAACCGACGCGGGCACCGGGTCGAAGCGGCGCATGCCGGCCAGCAGCAGGCCCGGCGCGAAGCGCCGCAGCAGCCGCGCGGAGAGGAGCCCGGGATCGCGGCGCGGCACCGTGATCTCGCGCGCCCCGCGCTCGATCACCTCGAGGATCGCGTCGGTCACGATGCGGGCCGGCGCCTTGCGCCCGCGGAACGCGACCGGCTCGGCCTGCTTGTCCCAGATCTCGGTGTCGATCGCGCCGGGGCGCACCAGACCGACGTGGATGTTCGAGCCGTCGAGATCGTTCCAGAGTCCCGCCGTGAAGGCGTCCATCGCGGCCTTCGAAGCCGAGTAGAGCGTCTCGCGCGGCGGTGTCACCAGCGCGGCAAAGGACGAGACGTTCACGATCGCGCCGCCGCCCTGCTCCAGCATCGCGGGGATCGCGGCGAAGGTCGTCCACACGCAGGACATGAAGTTCACGTCCATCACGCGCTGCGCGTCCTCCGCGCTCGTGTGGTAGATCTGCTTGTGGAGCGGCATGCCGGCGTTGTTGACGAGCACGTCGACGCGGCCGAGGCGACGGCGCGTCTCCGCGACCGCGCGCTCCGCGAACTCGCGCGTCGCGAGGTCGCCGCAGAGGGAGTCGCTGCGCGGCGAGTCGGCGCGGCACGCGTCGACCACGGTCCGCAGCAGCGGCTCGCGCCGCGCGACCGCCATCACCACCGCGCCGCGCTTCGCGAACGAGAGCGCCGCGTCGCGACCGATGCCCGACGACGCGCCGGTCAGCAGCACCACCTTGTCGCGCAGGTTCACGGCGACGCGGGCGCCTCGCTTCCCGGCAGGCTCTGCGCCCCGATCCCCTTCGCCCACTCGAAGCACTGCACCTCGACCCGCAGCGGCAGCGCGTAGCGCACGTAGAAGGAGTGGAGCGCCAGCACCTTGTAGTGGTCCTCGGAGTGCGGACCGTCGATCAGGACCTCGGCGTCCTGCGATGCGAAGCGCTGCGCGCGCGCGAGCAGCTCGTCGAACTCGGCCTTGCTGCGCACCGAGAGCCCGAAGTGATCCATCTCCTCGCAGCGCGTCGGATGCTCCGACGCCGCGAGGAACACGAACTGCTCGTTGCTGTGCGCGCGCAGCACGAGCAGCTCGCCGTCGCGTGTCAGGGTCGGCATCTCGGTCCAGCCGAAGACTTCCTCGTAGAAGCGCAGCACGCGCGCGCGACCCTTTGCGTCGAGGAGCTCGCGCGGCACCGAGAAGGCGACGTGGTTGAAGGTCTGGGTCGACACCGGCATCGCGCTACTTCCGCGCCGGCTGGTAGAGGATGATGGAGTCGACGAGCAGCGCCGGCTTCTCGCTCCCGACCACGTGGATCGCGACCTGCGACACCACCTTCGTGCCCTTCGGTGTCGCCTCCACGCCCTTGAGGCGCCGGCGCGCGTGGACCTTCGAGCCCGCGGGCACGGGCGAGAGGAAGCGCAGGCCTTCGGCGCCGTAGTTCGTCGCGTTGCCGTAGCCGGTCACGGCGAAGCCGTCGGAGGAGCCGGCCGAGAGCTTCGGGAGCAGCGAGAGCGTCAAGAAGCCGTGCGCGATCGTCGTGCCGAAGGGGCTCTCCTTCTTGCAGCGCTCGACGTCGACGTGGATCCACTGGTGGTCGCCCGTCACCTCCGCAAAGTCGTCGATGATCTTCTGCGTGATCTCGAACGGCGGACTCCAGGGTCCGAACTCCTCGCTGACGCAGGACTGGAGCGTCGCGATGTCGTCGAAGCGGATCTTCTCCATGGGGGTCACTCCTCGGGGGTTTCGGGCGCGTACCGGTGTCCGTCGATCACGGCGCCCTCCGCCTGGAGCCGGCGGAGCGCGGCCTCGCGCAGCGGCGCCACCTGCACCTTCTGGTTCGCAGTGTACGCGAGCTCGCCGGGCCGGAAGAAGAGCACGCGCCTCGGGACCTTGTAGGCGGCCAGCCGCTCGCGCAGCCAGGCGCGCACGTCGTCCTCGCGCGGGTCGCTGCCCTCGACCGCGACGGCGCACAGCACGAGCGCCTCGCCGAGCGTCGGGTGCGGGACGCCGACCGGAATGCCGAGGCGGAGCTGCGGGTGCGACTCCAACAGCTCCTGGATCTCGACCGGCGAGACGTTGGCGCCGCCCGTCTTGACGAGATGCGAGATGCGCCCCGACCAGTGGAGCAGCCCCTCGATGTCGAGGTGACCGCCGTCCTGCGTGTGGAACCAGCCGTCTGCGTCGAAGACCTGCTCGGGCAGCACCTTGTGGTAGCCGCGCATCAAGGTCGCGCCCCTCACGGCGATCTCGCCTTCCTCGCCCGCCGCGAGCGGCGCGCCCGTCACCGGATCGACGATGCGGATCTGTGTGCCGTACAGCGCGGGCCCGTTGCTCGCGCGGCGCGCGCTGGCCGGCGCGTCGGCCGGCAGCGCGGACGCGATCGTGAAGGTCTCGGTGAGTCCGTACGAGGCGCCGACGCCGTAGAGGTCCTCGGAGAGGCCGGCGAGCTTCGCGATCGGCCCCGCGAAGTCGACCTTGCGAACGCGCGAGAGATCGCACGTCGCGGCGCTCGCGTGCTCTCCCATCGCCTTCTGCTGGTGCGGCCAGGCGTGCACTGCCGTCGCGCGCTCGCGCTCGATCGTCTCGAGCGCGGAGCCCGGCTCGAAGTGGTCCTCGACCAGCAGACAGCCGCCGGCCGCCAAGGTGCCGCCGATCGACATCGCGGTGCCGGCGGTCCAGAAGAAGGGATACGTGGTGTAGACGCGATCGTCGCAGGTCAAGCGAAACACGTCGGCGTAGCGCCACGCCTGGAGGACGGGCGCGCGCTGCGTGTGGACGACGCCCTTCGGCTCCGCCGTCGTCCCGGACGTGTAGATCACGAGGCCGTCGTCCGAGGGCCGCACCTCGGCGGAGAGCGCATCGAGCAGCGCATCGGAGACGCCCTCGCCCTTCTCGAGCAGCGCGCTCCAGGGCAGGGCCCCGCCGCGAGGCTTCTCGAGGTCGAGACAGAACACGCCCCGGAGCTGCGGCAGCGCCGGCACGCGCAAGAGCCCCGCTCGGCCCGGCGCGATCTCCGCGTGGTCGGCCAGCAGATCGTCGAGGTAGCGGTGCGAGAGCAGACGAGACTGCATCAGCAGCAGCGACGCGTCGCCGTGTCGCAGCACGTGGTCTCGTTCGCGCCGCGTGGCGAAGGTGTTCACCGGCACGAGCACGCCGCCGACGAGCCCCACGGCGAAGGCCGCGATCACCCACTCCGGGCTGTTCGCGAGCCAGAGCGCCACGTGCGCGCCCTTCACGACCCCCGCGCCCACGAGGCCGCGCGCGAGCGAGCGCGCCTCGCGGTCGAGCTCCGCGTAGGAGACGCGCCGCTCGCGCGAGACGACGGCCTCGCGCGGGCCGTGCCGCTGCGCGATCTCGCGCAGGAAGCCCGGCAAGGTGAGGCGCGGATCGCCGGGGTCCATCCGTAACGTCCTAACCCTGATCCGACATTCGATCCGACATGGCCGAGCAGGATTGGCGGGATCGAGCGGCGGGTCAAGCGGCACTGGCGAGCCGGCCGCAGCAGATCGAAGCGAAGCGTCGGGCAGCGCCCGAGCGGATAGGACATTCGAGCGGGATCAGGAATGTCCGAGAGCGGTCGTTATGTCAAATTGCCGGCCCCATGTGGGCGTCCACCTCGTGGCCCGCGTGCTCGCGGGAGCGGGGCTCGCCGGAGCGATCGCCGCGGCGGGCGCTACGGAGGACACGCGGTCTCCGCCGCCGGCGTCGCGATCGCGATCTTCGCCTGCTTCGGCTTCCCGTGGCCCGCGCCGCAGCGCTGGCAGCTCGAGCCGATCCGACCGGCGCCAGGAAACGCTCGCCTGGTCGCGGCGCATCCTGCTCTCGGCCTGGCACGGCCGCCGCAGGTCCGCCTGCTTCGGATCGCATCGGCCGTCGCGGCACGACGAGCTCCTCGAGATCGCGCGCGAGCTGCCGGCGCGCTGGGCTCTCGATGTGCTGAGGAGCATGGGTTTCGGCGCGATCGTGCTCCACCATGGCGACCCGGTGTTGCGCCAGATCGATCAGCGGAACTACGACGCGGCCATCCCGGGCGGGCGCGGCCTGCGCAAGCTCGGCGAGATCGAGAGCCTGAGCGCCTGCGAGCTGCTTCCGCCCGACGAGAAGTCCCCGTGAAGCTCCCGCGACGCGCCGCGCAGCTCGCTCCGTTTCTCGTGCTGATCGCCGCACTGGCGCTCGCGCACGTCGAGATCTTCCGGGCCGGCGCCGCGGAGTTCGCGCCGCTGGCCCGCGAGGGAACCGAGATTTCGATCCGGGCGATCTCGGTCGCCGACGTGACCTTCGAGGCGTGGCTGGTAGCGCGCCACGCGCGCACGTTGTGGACGCACCCCTGGGATTTGCTCGACACCGAGCACTGCGCGCCCGAGCGCCACACGATCACGTACGGCGTGCCGATGATCGCGCTCGGCGTCCTCGGCATGCCGGCGGCGCTGTTCTCGCGCGAGCCGGTCTTCATCTACAACGCCGCGCTCGTCGCCTGGAGCAGCGTCGCCGCGCTCTGCATGTACGTGCTGGTGCACGGCTGGACGGGACGCCGCGCCGCGGGGCTCGCCGCCGCGCTGCTGTTCGCCTTCCACCCGATCCGCCTCGCCAACGTGATCCACCCGGCCGAGTGGGACATCGCCTGGACGGCGCTGGCGCTGTTCTTCGCCGAGCGCCTGTTCGCACGAGGACGCTGGCGCGACGCGATCGGGCTCGGCGCGGCCGGCGCCATGCAGGTCGCGGCGAGCTTCTACACGCTGGTCGCGGCCAGCCTGCTGGCGCTGCCGCTCGGGCTCTGGCTGCTGCTGCGCCGGGCTCCGCGCCTGGCCACCCTGGCGCAGCTCGCCGTCGCAGTCGCGATCGTCGCGATCGCGGCCGCGATCGTGCTCGGACCCTATCTCGCCGCGCGCCACGAGGACCGGATCCTCGAGCGGACCTTCGTCGCGTATGCCGAGTGGAAGTACTACGCGCCCGGCGCCGTGCTCTACCTCGGCGTGCCGCTGATGCTAGGCGCGCTCGCGGGCCTGCTGGCGCCGCAGCGGCTCGCGCTGACGCGCGTCGCCGGCGAGCCGCGGCCGGCGCTGCTCGCCGGCGCGCTGCTCGTCGCGTTCGTCGCCGCCGGGCCGGACACCGCGGCGGTGCTCCAGGGGCTGCACCTGCCCGTTCCCGCCTTCGATCCGTGGGCCGCGCTCGCGCGCGTCGTGCCCGGTCTCGACACGGTGCGCGGAGTCGGGCGCCTCGGCACGGCCGTGCACCTCGTCGCCTGCGTGCTGGCCGGAGCCGGGCTCGCCGCGGCGATCGCGCTGGCGGGCCGCTACGGGCATGCGGTCTCCGCCGCCGGCGTCGCCGTCGCGATCTTCGCGTGCTTCGGCTTCCCGTGGCCCGCGCCGCTGGGATGGCAGCTCGAGCCGGTTCGGCCGGCGCAGGCGACGATCGATTTCTTCACGTCGCTCGAGGAGCGCGGAAACACCGGCCCCATGCTCGAGCTGCCGATCGACTTCGGCGCCGACGACTGGACCTACCCGGGCCCGCGGCGCATCCTGCTCTCGTTCTGGCATGGTCGCCGCACTTCCGCCTGCTTCGGGTCGTTCTTCCGGCCGCCGACCCGCGACGAGGTGGTCGTGCACGCGAGCGCGCTGCCCGCGCAGGCGGCCATCGACGCGCTGCGCGAGATGGGATTCACGACGCTCGTGATGCACCACGAGATCCCTCAGATGAAGGCCATGACCGAGAGGAAGTACGCGCGCGCGATCGGGCGCGAGGGCGGTCTGCGCCTGGTGTACCAGAGCGAGTTCGCGAGCGCGTGGGAGATCCTCCCGGCGCCGGTCGCGGGCGCGGGGGAGCGCTAGATGGCCGCGCAGCAGCCGGACGCGCGGCTCGTCGCGCAGGGTGGCGACGCCTGTCCCGAGTGCGGCGCGAGCACGCGGCGCAGCATCGACGTCGGCTGCGGCACGGGCGAGTTCCTCGCCTTCCTGGCGGCGCGCGATCCCGCGCTGCGGCGCGAGGGCATCGAGCTCGACCTCGAGCGCGCGGCGCGCGCGCGCGACCCGGGCGCCCGGATCCACACGGGTGACGCGCAGGCGACGCTCTCGCAGGTCGCCGGCCCGTTCGATCCGATCGCGCTCCGGGACGTGTTCGAGCACGTGCCCGCGCCGTCCGAGCTGCTGCCCGAGCTGGTCGGCCGCCTCGGCTATCGGCTCTCGGGCGGATTCCTGCGCGGGCCGGCGCGGCGCACGCACGAGGCACACCGCGCCGTGTTCTTCACGCGCGCGAGCCTCGAGCGCGCCGCGCGCGGCGCGGGGCTGCGGATCTCGGAACTCTGGTGGGGGCGCCTCTCTCGCGGGCGCATGGACGGCGCGGGCTGGCTCACCGCGCTCACCTCGCTCGCGCTGCGCGCCGAGAACGCGCTCGGCGGCGGCCTCTTCGTCAACCTGCCGCTCGAGCGGAGCGACGGCCGGGCGTGACGTGCGGGCGCTGACGGCCGCCATCTCGTTGGCGCTGCTGTGCGCCGCCGGAGTCGCCGGCGCGCTCGCGCCCTTCGGCGTGTGGGAGAACCGCCTGCTCGGCCAGCCCGCGTGGTCCGAGAGCGATCCGGGCGCCTTCTACGTCGCTGCCGCGCACGAGCTCGCGTGGGGCGAGCCCGCGCGCTTCGTCGGACACCCGGGGACGCCCCTGATGCTGCTGCTCCGAGTCGTCCAGGAGGGCTACTACCGGCTCGATTCGCCGGGCGATCTCTCCTTCTCGGCGTTCACCGCGCGCCGACTCGCGGCCGTGTACGCGCTCTCCAAGCTGGCCGTCGGGCTGCTGCACGGCCTCTCCTTCTGGCTGCTCTACCGCTTCGCCCGCGCGCTGACCCGTAGCGAGCGGGCGGCTTGCTTCGCCGTGCTCGGCTACGCGACCTCGCTGCCCGTCCTCTACTACCTGTCGCGCATCTCGGTCGAGCCGCTGATCACGATCTCCTTCTGCGGCGCCTTCCTCGCGCTCTGGCGCTACGAGGAGCAGGCCGGCTCGGGCCGCGCTGCGCGCGGGCTCGGTTGGGTCGCACTCGCGGCGCTCGCCGCCGTCACGGGCGCGGTCAGCAAGTTCAACTTCCTCGGCCCGCTGCCGCTCTTCCTGGCCGGGTATCTGCTGCTCGCGGGGCGCCGCGCCGCGCGGCGCGCGATCCCGGAGCGCGCGCGAGGGCTCGCGCTCGTGACCTTCGCCGCCGCCGCCGGCGCCGCGACCCTCGTCTACTCGCAGTGGATCGGCTGGCGCGACTTCTTCGCCTTCTGGCGGCTCCTCGCCGGCGCGACCGGCACGCCGCCCGGCTGGCGGCTCGGGCCGGCTACACCGCACGGGATCCTGCTGTCGTCCGAGCTCGCCTTCGCGGCGCTCGGCGTGGCGGGCTTCTTTCTGCTGCTGCGCCGCGCTCCACGCCTCGAACGCTCGCGCGCGCTCTGGACTGCGGCCTACGGGGCCTACACCGTGCTGCTCTTCGGCTACCGCATCGGGGTCGAGCGCTCGCTGCTGCCGTTCCACTACTTCTGGCTGGCCGGCGCGCTCCTGGCCGTCTACTTCGGCGTCGCGGTGGAGAGCCTGCTGCGCCGGCTGCCCGAGCGGAGCGCGCGCGCGGCCGTCCTCGGCGTGGCCCTCGTCCTGTTCGCGCACGGCCTGGCGCTCTACGCCGTCTTCGATTCCCGGCGCTACGACGCGGCCGAGTACGCGCGCTACCGGCCGCTCTTCGCCCTGATCGCGGAGCTGTCGCCCCGGGAACTAGTCGCGATGCCCTCGACGCGCGCCGGCGCGCCGCCGCAGTTCGTGATCGTGTCTCCTCCGCTCGACTCGCGCCACTATCGCCTCGCCGACGAATTCGCGGCGCTGTTTACGCCGGTCCCGCCCGCCAGCCTGGCGCGCGACCCCCGGCGCGTCCGTGTCCCGGGCCTCGATGCGGAATTCGGCGTCGCGGCGGGCACGAAGGCCCGGCAGAACTAGCTCCGGCCGATCGGGTGGTGCGCGTGCCCGAGGGAGTCGCGCCAAAGCTCGCCGCCGCCGCGATGCTCCAGGGCATGACGGCGCACTACCTCGTGCACGGCACGCGCACGACACGGAGGGGCGACGTCGCGCTCGTGCATGCGGCCGCCGGCGGCGCGGGGCTCCTGCTCGTGCAGATGCTCGCGCAGGAAGGCGTCACCGTGATCGGCACCTGCTCCTCCGACGCCAAGGCGGCGCTCGTGCGCGAGGCCGGCGCGGCGCACGTGATCCGCTACGACCAGACGGACTTCCTGCCCGAGGTGCGCCGCCTCACCGGCGGGCACGGCGCCGACTTGCCCACGACTCCGTCGGCCGCACGACCTTCGAGAAGCTCGCCTCCTTGCGGCCGCGCGGTCTCTGCGTGCTCTTCGGACAGTCGAGCGGGCCGGTGCCGCCCTTCGAGCTCGGGAAGCTCAACACGCTCGGGTCCCCCTTCGTCACGCGCCCCTCGCTCGCGCACTACACGGCGACGCGCGAGGAACTCGAGCAGCGCGCGCTCGAGAGCCGGAGCACGACGCGCAGCGCCGGCGCGCGCTCAGGGAGACGAGGGCGACGCGCTCTCGACGGGCACACAGCCCGCGCGGTCGCGTAGCAGCGGCCGCAGGCCGTCGAGCATGTTGCGCGCGAGCCGGTCGCGGCCCGTCTGGGTCAGATGCATCGGGTCGATGAAGGCGTCCTGCCAGGCGCCGTCGAGCTCGCGCGAGGTGTCGATCACCGAGAGCCCGTACTCCGCGCCCGTCTCGCGCACGAGCCGCGTGTGCAGGCGGTTGGCCAGGATGCGCGCGCGCACGTCGGGGAACATCAGCTCGTAGAAGCGTACGACCTCGTCGGGGCTGTCGCTCGTGACCGCGAGGTTGAAGGTCGCGAGCGCGAGGTCGACGTGCATGGAGCGCGTCGCGAAGACGAGCTTGCGGTAGAGCTCGGCGTAGTACGTGCCGTGCAGGTCGGCCTGGAGGATCCGCTGGTCCACGCCCTGCGCGGCGCGGTAGCGGCGCATGAACCAGCGGATCCGCACGGCGTCCTCGAGCCCGCGCAGCAGGCGCGAGGGGCGGTCGGGTGCGCTCGGCGCGTGCCCGACCGAGATCTCCGGGATCTCGTGAATGAGGTACGGGAAGCCGTTGTAGCCGTGGTAGCTGAGGATCAGATCGGGATCGAGCGGCCAGATATCCTCGTTGAGCCGCGCGAGCTGATTGGCGAGCGTCCAGCCCGGCATGCCGGCGTTCACCACCTGCACGGGCTTGTTACAGCGGAGCTCCTTCGCGATGCGCTCATCGAGCACCTCGGGCCAGGGGCGGTCGCCGGCGGCGATCGTGGCGCCGAAGGTGGTGGACTCGCCGAGCGCCACGATCCGGTAGTGGTCGCCCTTGGCGAGCTCGATCTCCGGCCCGCGGAAGCCGAGGCTGTTGATCTGGTGCGGCGCGTCGAAGAAGTGGAAGCGCGCGCCCGGGATCGTGACCATCGGATTCACGCCGCGCGGGTCCGGCCGCAGGTAGAGCGGGAAGGTGCGCGCCCACTCCTTGCGGTAGGCCTCGGCCCAGCGGCGGAAGGCGACGGGGTCGCGCTGCGCGGCCTCGAAGGAGTAGGCGGGCGTGATCGGGCGCTCGGCCTCACGGCGCGCCTGCCAGCGAAGCCACGGCTCGAGCCCCGCGACGCCGATCAGGAAGAGCAGCGCGGTGTGCAGCGCGAATGCGCGTGCCGCCGCGTTGGCACGCCGGGCCCGCGCGGCCGCGATCCGGAGGCCGGCGAAGAGGAGCGCGAGGCCGGGGAAGAAGGCGAGGTCCTGATTCTGGACGTAACCCCAGGCCGAGAGCGCGAGGCCCGAGAGGGAGAGGGCCGCGGCCGCGACGGGCCGCTGGAGGAGTCTTTCGGGGTCGGTCGAGCCGGCGCGCGGCAAGTCGGCGGACTCCTCGGAATCGCGGCGCAGGGTCCGCGCGTGGCCGCGAAGAGTAGGGACTGGCGCGGTGGCGGTCAGGCGCCGCCGGCCGCGAGGAACCGCGCCTTCTGGACGCGATCGGCGTCAAGCTGCCCCCTCCGCGACCCCCGACACGACGAAGGCAGGAGACCCCCAGGGAGCTCGGGTCATCCCGCCTGGCGCGTGCACATTCGCTTCCGCGGATCGGTACAGCTCCGTCACCGATGTGACACGAACAGGTGTGATCCGCATGCTGCGCGAGTGCGGATTCGTCCTGGTCCGCAAGGAGCGGATCGACGCCCTCGTGCGGGAGCCGGCGAAGATCCGGACGCCATGGAAGCGCCAGCTGCTCGAGGCGGGGCGGCGGGTCGCCTCCGAGGAGCAACTGTCGCGGATGGCCTTCGCGGCGCACGAGCTGCGGCATCTGTGCGACGGCGTGATCTGCGAGGTGCTGCGGAAGCCGGAGTGGTAGTCGGCCGTCGCACCCGTCTTCGGTGCCGTGATCGAGTCGCTCGCCTTGGGCCAGCTTCCGACCGAGTTCGCCTCGTGCCTCTTCTGCGACGCGGTCTCTGCGAGCCCGGCCGCGCGCGGCTGGGACTACGAGTACGACACATCGTCGGATCTCTTCGATCTCGTGCAGTGCTCGGGGTGCGGATTGATGTTCGTCCAGCCGCGCATCTTCGGCAACCTGAAGACGTGGTTGCGCGGAACCTTCCACGGTGTCAGCCCCAAGCATCTCCAGCGCTACCTCGGCGAGTTCACCTACCGCCTCGACCGGCGCTGGCGCGAGGGCGAGCTCTTCGGATTCGTCCTACGCCGCGTCGGGCGTGGCCAACCGCTCCCCCTACCGACAGCTTGTCGCGGAGGGAACGGCATAGCCAGAGGACATTCAAGCGGGGATAGGAATGCGGTCGTTATGTCAAATTGCCTGGGTTCGGTTCGAGGCGACGAAACAGGCTCTCCTCCCATGCGCGCCCTACTGGAAGCGCGACACGCGACGGGGACGCCGGTGCGACAGGCGGAGGCCCTGGCGAGGGAGCCCGAGTGAAACGTCGCCGCGGGCCCGTGGGGGCGGCCTTGCTTCGGGTCGAACGGCAAGAGTAGGATGACGAGCGCCTGTTCGTGCGCGGCCTTCCGCGCGGAGTGGGTGGCGGATGCGGAAAACGTGGGTGCTTCGCTCGCTCGCGGGGATGCTCGCCCTTCCGCTGCTTCCCGTGCTCGCGGCCGCCGGCGCCGTGTTCTCGCCGGTGGCGCAGGGGCCGGACTTCCAGGTCAACAGCTACACGACCACCTCTCCGGCCTATCAGCTGTATCCCTCCGTTGCAGTGGCTCCGAACGGCGAGTTCGTCGTGGTCTGGCAGAGCACCTCCTCGCCGGACTCGGATCTCGACTACAGCATCCAGGGTCAGCGCTACAGCTCGGGCGGCACGCCGATCGGCTCTCAGTTCCAGGTCAACGCCTACACGGTGGGTGCGCAGCGCTCCGCTTCGGTGTCGGCCGCGGCCGACGGCGCCTTCGTGGTGGTCTGGCAGAGTGACAGCTCCTCGGGCACGGACTCGAGCGGCACGAGCATCCAGGCGCGGCGCTTCGACTCGAACGGGAGCGCCCTGGGTACGGAGTTCCAGGTCAACAGCTACACCACGTCCGCGCAATCTTTGCCCTCCGTCGGCCGGGCGGCGAACGGCGACTTCGTGGTGGCCTGGCAGAGCGACGGCTCGCCAGGGAGCGATACCAGCAAGACGAGCGTCCAGGCGCAGCGGTACGCCTCGAACGGGACGCCGCTGGGCGGCGAGTTCCAGGTCAACACCTACACCACCAGCTATCAATCCGGTCCCCGCGTTGCGGTCCAGCCGGGCGGTGACTTCATCGTAGTGTGGGCCAGCAACGGCGGTTTCGCGGACACGAGCGGCTGGAGCGTCCAGGCGCGGCGTTACGCGTCCGATGGAACGGCGCTGAGCGGTCAGTTCGAGGTCAATACCTACACGACGGGCACCCAGTGGGCTCCGGCCGTGGCGTCGGAGGGCGATGGCGACTTCCTGGTGGCGTGGCAGAGCACCGGATCTCCGGGGAGCGATTCCGATCAGGGAAGCATCCAGGGGCAGCGCTACGACTCGAGCGGCACGCCAGTCGGGGGACAATTCCAGGTCAACACCTACACGACGGCGAGCCAGGCCGCGCCGACCGTTGCGACCGATCCTGCAGGTGGCTTCGTGGTGGTGTGGCAGAGCTACGGATCCTCGGGGAACGATTCCAGCGGCTACAGCGTGCAGGGCCAACGCTATGCCTCGAATGGCGCTGCGGTCGGGAGCCAGTTCCAGATCGATACGTCGACCAGCGGCTTCCAGGTCGGGCCTTCTGTCGCCTCGAACGCCCGCGGGAACCTGGTGGTGACGTGGTTCGGAGAGACTCCATTCTCCTTGGTTCCTCGCACGATCCTTGCGCGGCGCTTCGAGCCGATCGCGCTCGGCTCAGAGTTCCAGGTGAACGACTACACGACCTCGACCCAGATCCAGTCGGCGGTGGCGTCGGATGCGGCGGGCGACTTCGTGGTGGTGTGGGAGAGCTACGGGTCGCCGGGAACCGATCACGCGGGCACGAGCATCCAGGCCCAGCGCTACGACGCGGGAGGTAACGTCGCGGGGAGCCAGTTCCAGGTCAACAGCATCACGACTTCCTACCAGACGCTGCCCTCGGTGTCGGCGAGCCCGTCGGGCGACTTCGTGGTGGTGTGGGAGGGCGGCGAGATCGAGGCGCAGCGCTTTGCTTCGGACGGCTCGGCTCTCGGCGGCGAGTTCCAGATCAACACGTACGCGACGTCCTACCAGAACAGCCCCGACGTAACGTCGGAGCCCGATGGCGGCTTCGTGGTCGTATGGCAGAGCAATGGATCCGCGGGGAGCGATCAGAGCAGCTACAGCATCCAGGGACGGCGATATGCGTCGAATGGATCGGCGGCGGGGTCGCAGTTTCAGGTGAACACGAACACGCTCTACGGGCAGTACGCGCCCTCGGTCGCGACGGATGCGCTGGGCGACTTCGTGGTGGTGTGGCAGACGCTGGTGACGCTGGGCAACACGGACATCGAGGGTCAGCGCTTCGCGTCGAACGGGACGCTACAGGGCGGCGAGTTCCAGGTGAACAGCTATACGACGTCCTTCCAGAAGTATCCCGTAGTGGCGAAGGCCTCGAACGGCGACTTCGTGGTGGTGTGGCAGAGCCGTGGGTGCTCCTGTGGAGACTTCTCGAACGAGAGCATCCTGGGTCAGCGCTTTGCTTCCAACGGGACGCCGCTGGGCGGCGAGTTCCAGGTGAATACCTACACGACCGGCTTGCAGACGCTGCCGTCGGTGGCGCAGGAGCCGAACGGCAACTTCCTGGTGACGTGGCAGAGCGAGGGGTCGTTTGCGGATGCAGACCTCACGCTGACGACCGAGGCGCAGCGCTATGCGTCGGACGGGAGCCGGATCGGCGGGGAGTTCCAGGTGAACACCTACAAGTTCCCGCCACAGCGGAGTCCGGCGGTGTCGGTGGATGCGAGAGGTCGCTACGTGGTGGCGTGGGAGGCGCGGGGCTCGGCGGGGACCGACACGGACAGCTACAGCATCCACGGCCAGCGCTACCTGCCCGAGTCGGAGAGCACGTTCGGGATGGCCGCGGGCGCGGCGCTGCTGCTCGCGCTGCGTCGACGCGACGTGCTTCGCCGCCGTCGGCGCTGACGAAACATCGCTCGCCCGAGCGCTTCATCCGTGTCCACGCGAATTTGCGTGCGTTTGGCTGAGGAGCGGACGGGCGACCTCCTGGCTAGGGCGTCGGCAGCTCGACTTCCGCCGAAAGGTGGTCCACCGCCCGATCCGCCTAGCACGGCTGCGGCCTGCCGTCGCGATCGAGCAGGAACTTGCGCAGGGACCGATTCATCTTGGCCGGCACGTCCTGCATCAGGCTGTGGCCGACGTCGGGGAAGATCTCCAGTCTCGCGCCAGGAATCGCCTGCTGGGTCGAGATCAGATGATCGCGTTCGATCAAATCGTACTCGCCGCCGATGACGAGCACCTGCGCCTTGATCTGGTGCAATGCGGCGGGAGTCAGGTCCGGGCCGGAAGCCCAAAGCGCCTCCAACTCGTCGCTGCTCGGGCTGTTGGCGTAATCGGACGGGAGCAGCAGGTCGTAGAGATCCTCCACCAGTTCGCTGGTCCATTCATGCGGGGGCCGGGGCGGCTCTGGCGGATCTTGGGCGACGCCGGAAGGATCGTAGTTCGCGCCGATCACCACCATGCGGCAGATGCGTTCGGGATGCTCGGATGCGAGGACCAGGCCCGTGTTGCCACCGTCGCTCCAGCCGATCAGCGCGGCGCGAGCGATGTGGCGTCGGTCGAGCAGCTCGAAGACGTCCTCTGCGTAGCGCTCGTAGCTCAGGGACCCCTCGCCGCGCTCGCTGCGCCCATGGCCGCGGCTGTCCAATGCATAAACATGAAAGTGACGGGCCAGGAAGGGCAGCTGCGCGAAGAACGCGTCGCGATTGCCACCACCCCCGTGCAGCAGCACCAGCGGCGGACCCTTGCCCGCTTCGACGTAGTGCAGCGGGGTGTCGTCGTCGCTCGTGTACTCGCGCTCCTGGCCGTGGCCGCTGAGCCACCACAGCCCGTAGCGCAGCGCGTAGCCGGCAGGCCAGTCCGACAGGCCCAGCGCGGCGACGCTGCCGAGTCCGGCGAGCATCAGCACGGCCAAGCAACGCAGGGCGAGCCTCATGGTCGCCGCTCCCGAAGTCGCAGCCCCTGGCTGTCCGCTTCCGGCGTTGCCTGTACACCTCGTTCCCATCTCGACCCTCCTCCCGCGTCAGGCCCCGGGGTGTCCACCGGTTCGGACCGGCTCGAAGCGGATAGGACATTCATGCGGGATTAGGAATGTCTGAGACCAGTCCTTATGTCAAATTGCCAGCCCAGGTGCGCTCCTTCGATTGGCGGACGCAGGCTCAGCTTGCCCGTGAGCGGCTCGAGGCCGATGCGGCCGCGGCGCGCTTCGCCGAGCGGCACCAGCGAGCGCTCCTCGACCCGGCCGCCGAAGTAGCGAGCCTCACTCCTGACCACGTTTCCATCCGCACTCGAAGCGGCGATGCCGCCAAGGAATTCCATCCGATTTCGAATGTCCGCGAGCGGTCGTTATGTCAAATTGCCGGCCCATGAGGCGTGTAGCCGCGCACCGCGCGAAACGACGCGGTATGGACCTCGATTGATACGCGATTGCGGAGGTCGATCCGCTCTTGTGTCTCGTGCTCGACCATCTTTTCGAGCATCGGCACGGACTGGATCAACCCGCGGATGTAGCGAAGGACCGTGCGCGCCTGACGCTTGTCGGCCACGATCACCATGAAGGTCCCGCGCTCGCCCGGAGAGAGCAGCTCGCTGTAGTTCTTGAAGCACGCGGCGAAGACGGCCAGGAGCGCAGCGATCTGTGACTCGCCGCCGCGCCGACGGATCACGAGCCATGCCTCGCTGAAGGGACGCGTCGGCCAGGACTTGCGCCCCGTGCAATTGCGGAAGCGCTCGAGGTCCGACGTCCTCGGCGCCTCCGCCGGACGGGCGGCCTCCTGGCTAGGGCGTCGGCAGCTCGATCTCCGCCGAACCCTGCGCCATCACCGCGCCGTCCTGGTTCGTCATCACCACGCGCACCGTCGCGACCGGGACGGGCCCCGAGTGATCGAGCACCGTCACTTCTCCGTCGAGCCAGGTGACGTCGCCCGAGAGCGCGGGGCTCCGGTACTGCATCGCGCTGTGGCGGACGAACGACCACTCGCCGCCCCAGTTGGTGAGGTAGTCGAGGATCCAGGCGCCCATCGAGGCGCCGTAGCCGTACTCGCGCGGCATGCCGATCAGCTGCGCGTAGCGCGTCTGCACGTGGCCGCGCGACGGACCCTGGTAGAGACCGTCGGCCTTCGCGGGGTCGAGCTTCGCGCCTTCCTCGTCGCGCGACATCTCGGGCAGCCAGCCGCTGCTCATCGTCGACGTCTCGCCGTACCACTCGACGGCGCCCCACACCGTCATGAGATACGAGCGCCACTCGGTGGTGAAGCTCGCGATGCTATGCGGGCCGATCGGGCGCCGCGGCAGCTTGTCGCCCTGCTTCACGAAGAGCCGCTTCTCGTGGCCGAGGTCGAGGAAGCTCTGCGTGTACTCGAGACTCGCCTTGTCGAGCTCCTCGAGCTGCTGATCGGTCCAGGTGCGCGGCACGTTGCCCTCGAACATGCCGAGCTTGCGCGCGTTCTCCGCGAGGTAGCGGACCGAGGTCGAGCGCTGCTTGCAGACCGACTCGCCGCGCTGGTTGATGTAGCTGGTGTCACCGCGCGAGAACATGGTCGGGCCGGAGAACTTCGTCTCGGCGACCTTGTAGTCGAATAGCATGCGGTCGTGGCGGATCAGATCGCCCGGCTCGATGCGCGGCCCGAAGAACCACCACTCGTCGCCGCCGAAGATCATGTGCTGACCGGGGATCGTGCCCTGGATCGCAGGTCCGGCGCCGTGGCTCGTGTCGGTGCAGACCGCGAACGACTGCGGCGCCACCAGCTTCCCGAAGCGACTCTTTGCGGCGTACTTCTCGTCGAAGTAGAGCGGGTTCGGGTTCTGCATGCCCTGCGCCCAGCGCCGCAGGTCGTTCGGGTGGATCGGGTCCTTCAGGCGGCCGCCGCCGAGCGGCTTGCCGATCCAGCGGTCGACGTCGCGCGTGTCGAGGTCGATGAGCCCGTCGGCGCGCTTCTTCTGCGTCACGTTCGTGTCTCCCCGGCGCCGGCGCCGGACCAGGCGGGCACCTCGATCGCATAGTTGCCGTGGCGGTCGAGCGCCGCCACGTGACCCGGATACACCACGATGGTGGTGAAGCGCTCCTCGACGATGGCGGGCCCTTCGATTTCGTGCCCCGCGCCGAGCGCATCGCCGTCGTAGACGGGCGTATCGACGAAGCGCCCGCCGAACCACGCGGGGCGCCGCGCCCGCAGCGCGCCCTCGAGCGGACCGCGCGCGGGCGGCTGCGCGGGCAAGGACGGCTTGCGCGTGCGGCCTTGCGTCTGCACGCGCACCGAGCGCAGCACCGGCTCCTCGTCGCGCACCGCGAAGGCGTGGAGTTCCTCGTGGAGGTCGTGGAAGCCGGCCACCGTGCGCGCGAGGTCGTCGGCGCTCATGCGCCCGTCGGCGCCGACGCGAGCCGGCACCGCCATGTCGAAGGTCTGGCCCGGGTAGCAGAGGTTCACGAAGCGCGTGAAGACGAGGTCCGCGCGCGAGAGCCGCGCCGCCTCGAGCTCGCGCGCAGCCTCGCGCTCGAGCTCGTCGAAGATCGCGTTGATGCGCGACACCTCCGCGCGTCCGGACGGCACGATGTAGGAGCGCTGCGCGTCGACGACGGTGTCGGCGAGCAGGAGGCCGAGCGCCGAGAACGCGGGCGAGGTCTTCGGCACGAGCAGCCGCCGGATGCCGAGCTCCTCGGCCTGCATGCCCGCGTGCACGGGCCCGTTGCCGCCGTACACCACCATGCAGTGCTCGCGCGGATCGTGACCGGCATGCGACGAAACGCGGCGGATCGCGTTGGCCATGTTCGCGTTCACGATCCGGAAGATGCCGTGCGCCGCTTCGACCGCGTCGAGCCCGAGCGGCCGCCCGATCTGCTCGAGGATCGCCTCGCGGACGCCCGCGCTCTCGAGCTTGAAGTCACCGCCGCAGAGCGACTGCGGGTTGATGTAACCGAGCAGCAGGTTCGCGTCGGTGACGGTCGGCAGCTTGCCGCCGCGGCCGTAGCAGATGGGACCGGGATCGGCCTTCGCGCTCTCGGGACCGACGCGGAGCGCGCCCGCCTCGACGCGCGCGATCGAGCCGCCGCCCGCTCCGATCGAGTGGAGCTCGACCATCGGCAGCCCGACCAGATAGCGATGCTGCCAGTTCCAGCTGCTCTTCACCGTCGGCTTCGCGTTGCGGACGAGACACGCCTCGTACGACGTGCCGCCCATGTCGATCGCGATCACGTCGCGCTCGCCGGAGCGCTCGGCCAGCGCGCAGGCCGCCATCACGCCGCCGGTCGGCCCCGAGCCGAGCGACGCGACCGCGCGCTTGGCCAGGAAGTCCGCCGTCATGATCCCGCCGTTGCTCTGCATGATCAGCAGATCCGCGCGGTAGCCGCCGTCGCGCAGCGCCTGCTCGAGTCGTCGCAGGTAACCCTCGACGCGCGGGCCGACGTAGGCATCGACCAGGGTGGTGGACGTGCGCTCGAACTCCGGCGCGGTCGGCATCACCTCGTGCGAGAGAGAGACACGCGCCTGTGGCAGCTCCTCGCGCAGGATCTCGCGTACGCGCTGCTCGTGCGCCGGGTTCACGTACGAAAAGAGCAGGCACACGGCGATCGACTCGATCGAGTCTCGCCCGAGCCGGCGCGCAGCCTCGCGCACGGCGGACTCGTCGAGCGGCCGCACCACGTTCCCGCGGAAGTCGAGGCGCTCCGGGATGCCGAGCCGATGGCGCCGCTTCGCGATCGGCACGGGCGGCGGCGCGGACGGATCCCAGATGTCCTCCTTGTAGCCGCGCCGGATGTCGATCTCGTCGCGATGGCCTTCCGTCGTGAGCAGGCCCGTCTTCGCGCCGTTCATCTCGATCATCGTGTTGTCGGCGGTCGTCGTGCCGTGCACGACCAGCTCGGTCGCCTCGAGCAGCGCGCGCGGCGCGAGGCCCTCGCCCGCCGCGAGCTTCGAGATCCCGCGCAGCACGCCGGCGCTCTGGTCGGGCCACGAGGTCGGCTCCTTCGAGAGCGCGAGGCTGCCGTCGCCGCGCACGAGCACGAAGTCGGTGAAGGTGCCGCCGACATCGATGCCGATGCGGAAGCTCATGCGCGCGCCCGTGCGTTGCGGAGCTGGCTCCGCAACGCACGCGTCTTTTCTTCATCCACCCGCAACGTGGACTCGTAGCGCTCGCCGACGAGCACGACGCCGTAGTCGCGCTCCGCCGACTCGGGCGACACGAACTCGTCGAGCACGTCGTCGCGCACGGCCGCGGGATCGCGCAGCAGCGGATCGCCGTAGCCGCCGCCGCCGCCGTAGAGGTACTCGAAGGCCTCGCCCGCGGCGTGCGGCTCCGCGTTGGCGATGTTGTCGATGCGCTTCGGCTTCGTGTCGCAGCGCACGGTCAGCTGGTTCGGCGCGCCGTCGCGACCGCCCTCGACGCCGGCCATCGGGTACTTGATGCCGACCATCCACGTCGACATGCCGGCCGGCGCGAGCGCGCGCTTCACCACGCGCGAGCCCGGGCAGCCGCGCCACTGTCCGGCGCCGCCGCTGTCGGTGCGGTAGTCGCACCACTCGTGCCGCACCGGGAAGATCGACTCGTTCACCTCGGCGGTCGCGCGGATCAGGTTGCCGAACGAGGCCGGCATCGAGCCCCAGCCATCCTGACCCTTCACGGCGTTGCAGTAGGCGGCGAGCACGTCGACGCCGTGGTCGATCCACAGCTCGCCGCTCTCGCGCTGACCCACGAACACGTTGGGACCACCGAGCTTGTAGATCTGCGGACACGAGCGCTGCGGCAGCACGCCGCTCATCGCCTTCGCGATCGCCTCGCCGACCTCGACGCCGGGATGGTGCGTGCCCGCCGCGACCGTCGCGCCGACGGGCGGATTCAGCACGCAGCCCGGCGGCACGATCAGCTCGATCGAGTTGAAGAAGCCCTCGTTCTTCGGGATCGCGGGGTCCATCATCGACGCGAGCTGCGCGACGACGTAGCCGCGCGTGTTGCCGAAGGTCGAGTACGCCTTGAGACCCGGACGTGTGTCGGAGCCCGTGAAATCGACGATCAGGCGGTCGCCCGCGACCGTGATCTTCACGTGCACGCGGATGTCGGTGTTGCCGATCGGGTCGTGATCGACGTAGCAGTCGGCCTCGTAGACGCCGTCCGGCCAGGCGCGCACCTCCTCGCGGAAGCGGCGCTCGGCGTAAGCGATCGAGTGCTCGACGGACGCGCGCACCGCCGCGAGCCCGAAGCGCGCGACGATCTCCGAGAGGCGCCGCACGCCGAGCTGCGCTGCGCCGACCTGCGCGCGCAGGTCGCCGATGAAGGTCGGCGTGCGGTTGTTCACCTTCATCAGGTAGGTGACGTCGCGGCGCTCGACGCCGCGGTCGTAGAGCTTCACAGCGGGGTAGCGCACGCCTTCGGCCCAGATGTCGAGCGCCTCGGCGTTGTAGCCGCCCGGCATGCCGCCGCCGGTGTCCGCGTGGTGACACTGGATGGAGGCGATCAGCACGACTTCCTCGTCCACGACGACCGGCGCGAAGACGTTGTAGTCGGGGAGATGCCCGCCGCCGTGGTAGGGATCGTTCGCGACGAAGACGTCGCCCGCGTGCAGCCCCTCCTCGCGAAAGAAGTCGAGCGCGAAGCGGATCGGCAAGGTCGACGAGAGCATGAACTGCGGGATGCCGACCGAGAGCGCCGCGAGCGCGCCGCGCCCGTCGAGGATGGTCGCGTTGCGCTCGTTGCTCTGGTTGAGGATCGGCGTCGTCGCCGTCAGCGAGACGTGCGTCGCCATCTCGTAGGCGACCGTCTCCATCGCGCCGCGCACCACCTCGACGGTGACCGGATCGATTCCGGCCTCGCTGGAGCCGGTCCCCATCTTCTTCTGCGCCTTCTTCTGCGCTGCGACCTGACGCTCCATCAGATCGAGCATTATGCCCGGCGTTCGCGGGGGCTGTAAAGGAAGGAAGACGGCGTCGCAGCTACGCTGCGCCGCCGTGGCCGTCTACGCGGAATCGCTGAGCCTCTTCGATGCGCGCCGCGCCTACTTCGACGCGAACGGCTTCGGCGCGGACGGCGGCTACGCGAAGCGCTGGGTGAAGGTGAAGCTCGGGCCGCTGCCGCTCGCCTTCCCGAACAGCGAGGCGCGCGTGCGCGCGGTCCGGTACCACGACCTGCATCACGTCGCGACGGGCTACGACACCGACTGGACGGGCGAGGGCGAGATCGCGGCGTGGGAGATCGCGTCGTCGTGCCGCGGCTTCCTCGCGGCCTGGTGGCTGAATCTCTCCGCGATGGCGATCGGCCTCGCGATCGCGCCGGCGCGCATCTTCCACGCCTTCGTGCGCGGGCGACACACGCGGAATCTCTATGCCGAGCGCTTCGACGACCAGCTGCTCGCGACCTCGGTCGGCGCGCTGCGGAAGCGACTCGATCTCGCGTCGGCCGCCTTCGCCACGACGAGCGACCGCGCCGTCTTCGCGGGCTGGTGCGTCGCGGCGGTCGCGGCGTTTTGCGTGCAAGCGGCGCTGCTGGTCGCGCCGGTTGCGTTGCTCCTGGCATGGTTGGCGTGAAGCCCCATGCACCCGGCCGCCCGACTTGGCTCTTGATGTTCCTTATCCCTTGTTTTGCCTCGGCAGAACCAGGAGACGCGTGCGAAGGCGGGAAGCTGGTCCGAGGTGCCTGTATCGAGCTGACCGGTGAATTGCAGATCTGGAACGGTTGGCCGCCCTGGCTACGGATCGAAGCGGATCATCGACTCTACGGAGTTGGCCCCATCGAGCACGAGATCGTCCCCAAGAGCCTGGCCACAGTCCTTCCGGAGTTGGCCCGGGCGACCGCGACACTCGAGGGCACTTTCAGGGTCTGCCCACTCGGACAGCAGGCTCGCGTGCCCTACCTCGACGATCCGATTCCCCTCTATTGCATCGAGCGACTCACGGAGGCGCAATTCCTCGGTCCCGACTCGACCTGGCACCCATTTCCGCCTCCGGCGCGATAGGAGAGAAATGGCGCCTAACAAGTCCTAGCGCCAGGCCGCGCCCCGATGCTTCGCCACGGGCACTTCTCGCGGATCGATGACTCCATGCCTCTGCCAGCCAACCCGCAGGAGCCACGTGCGCGGCGCGGCGACCGGAAGCGGCTCACGGGAAGACAGTGGATGGATACAGCGTGTCCATCCACTGAACCACACCGCCGACGAAGCCTCGTCGAGCTTCACCGGAGGCGCGTAGCCGTGCCGCTGTGCCCAATGCTTTCGCGCGTTCAACAGGACGTAGGCAATCGCGTTCCGCACCTCGCGAGGCGTGCGCAGCGCGCACGTGGTAGCGGCCCAGGAGAACCTGGCCGCGCCGTCCGAAGACGCGATGAATCGTACGGGCAACGCGCGCGGAGAACGACTTCACCACCGAGCCCAGCGCCTGCTTGCTCGCTGCCTCGAGGATCATGTGCAGGTGATCGCGCTGCACAGAGAAATGCACGACGCGAGAGTTACCGCGCTCGCTCGCCTCGCGAAGCGATGCGTTCAGCGAGCGAACGAATCTCCGGGTTCGTAGCGACCCGATCCCCGCCCGTACGCGCAAGGTCACATGCACCGGACATCCCGCCGGAACCGCTCCGCGCCGAACGTGATGCACGATCGGACGCTGCCCGCGCGGCCGACCTGCGCCAGGCCGGAGGCCCGCCTCGATCGCTGCGCCGTCGCAGATCGTCGAAGCCGAGTTGCTGAGAGTCCGTCATTCTCGTTTGGTTGTATGATATGTTGTTATTCGTGTCAAGTCTTGATGTTAGGTAGAGACAGTCGCGGAATCAACGGCGACCCGGGTCTGATGCGGATCCCGATCGGGTCCTCTAGCCGGGAACACGAGGTCAAGAGAGTGGCGGCCGGGACTCGGGCGGAAATCGACGGCGCGACCGGCCGAATCGCCCGGCCGACCGATCGCCGCGCTCACTCCCTCCGCAGCGACGCCGCGACGTCGCCATAGAGTCGCCGCTTCATCTTCGCGACGGTGTCGCGGTCCTTGCGCGCGAGCGCGTCGGCGCGCTCGAGCGTGCGCGCGACGAGATCCGCCTCGGAGTACACGGCGTCGATGATGCCGGCGGCGTGCGCGTCGCGGCCGCCGAGCTTCGCACCCGTGAGGGCGAGGTCGCGCAGCACGGACGGCACGAGGCGCGCGCGCAGCAGCGCGACCATGCCGGGCCGGAAGGGAATGCGGGCGTCGATCTCGGGCAGGCAGAAGAAGCCGCGGTCTTCGCGCATGCAGCGCCAGTCGTGCGCGAGCGCGAGCAGCGCGCCGCCGCCGACCGCGTGGCCCTGGATCGCGGCCAGAGTCGGCATCGGAAAGACGACGAGGCGCGCGAGCAGCCGCTCGTGGTGCGCGACGAAGTCGCGCTGCGCCTCGCGCGAGAGCGTGCGCAGGCGCGCGAGGTCGTAGCCGTTCGAGTACCAGGCGCCGCGCGCGGTCGTGACGAGCGCGCATTCGCCAGGCGTCTTCTCGACCTCGTCGAGCGACGCGTCGAGCCCGGCGAGCGACTCGGCGTCGAGGCGGTTCTCGCCGTCGCCGAGGTCGAGCAGGAAGACGACACCGTGGCGCTCGAGCCGCATGGCGGCGCAGAGTAGACCCGACACGCGGGTGTCGCGACGCGCGCGCGAGCGCGCCGGGCGCGCGGCTCGCGAGCGCGGTAGGCTGCGGAGCGCGCCCGCCCCAGGATCGCAGGAGTCCGTGTCCGGAGCGCTGCTCGCATCGCTCGGGCTCGCCACCGCCGTCGGGACCGCCGCCGAGTTCGCGCGGCGGATTCGGCGCGTCGCAGTACCGGCGCGGCGCATCGGCTTCGACCTCGCCTTCGCGATCGCGCTCGCGCTCGGCGTCGCGGCCTTCGTGCGCGGCGTCGGATTCGCCGCCGGCGCGGCCGCGGCGGTCGCCTGCGCGATCGGCGCCGCGATGCTCGGGGTGCGTCTCCAGAGCGCGCAGTCGCGCAACCGCCCGCGCGTCGCCGTCGGCGAGCCGATCCTCGACTTCACCGCGCCCGACGAGCACGGCCGCCCGTTCCGACTCTCGTCTCTGGCCGGCCGGCCGATCCTGCTGAAGCTCTTCCGCGGGCACTGGTGACCGTACTGTGTCGCCGAGTTGCGGCGATGGGAGGAGCTGCGGGCCCAGCTCGACCGGCGCGGGATCGAGATCGTGACGCTCTCGACCGACACGCCCGCGGAGATCGCCGCGGGCCGCCACAAGCACGGCCTGAGCGCGACGATGCTCTCGGACGCCGACCTCGCCGTGACCGATCTCTACGGCCTGCGCAATCGGCGCTCGGTCGCGCCCGGTCGTGGGCGCGCGCTGCCGCAGCTCCGCCCGCTGCCGATTCCGACCACCTTGCTCGTGGACGCGAAGGGCATCGTGCGCTGGATCGATCAGGCCGCGGACTTCCAGGTGCGCTCGGACCCCGAGCGCGTGCTGGCGGCGCTGCGCGAGCACCTGCCGGATGCCCGATCGACCACGTGAACCACCGCGTCCGCTGCTAGAGTCGAAAAATCAGGAGGGTCGGGGTTGAGCGACGTGGGACTCACGCACGTGGCGCTGCCCGTGCGCGACCTCGACGCGAGCATCGACTTCTACGCGCGCTATGCGCAGATGCAGGTCGTGCACCGGCGCGAGGGCGTCGTCTGGCTCTCGGACCGCACGCGCCCGTTCGTGATCGTGCTGATGCAAGGCGGCGAGGTCGAGCACCCGCTGCGGCCGGCGGCACATCTCGGCGTCGCCTGCGCGAGCCGCGGCGAGGTCGACCGCCTGTGCGCGCTCGCGCGCGACGAGAAGCGCCTGGTCGGCGGGCCCGAGGACTACGGACCGCCGGTCGGCTACTGGGCCTTCCTCTCCGATCCCGACGGCCATACGGTCGAGATCTCGCACGGCCAGGACGTGGGACTCGTGGTCGAGGGGCGCGAGCCCGACTGAGCCGCACGGCACCGGTCAGAGATGGGCGCCCTTCTTCGGGATCGAGAGCGGCTCGACCCGCGCAGGTGGCGGATCCTGCTTCGACCACGCCGGATCCACGAAGCGCGCCGCGGTGAACCACTTCCCTTCGTCGGGAGCGCCTCCGACCAGGATGCGGATCTCCTGATCGGGAAGCCGCCAGCGGTGCGTCACGACCTCTTGCTTCGGCGCGAGCGCGCCGCGCTGGGGGAAGGGCGTCTGCTCGGGCGCCTCGCCCTTGAAGCGCGTCACCCACGCCGCGAGCAGCTTCCACACCCGCTCGAGGTGCGCGTCGGCCTGCGTCGCGTCGAGATCGGGGGTCAGCACGTCGATGCGCCAGAGCTTCCCGTCGACGAACGAGAACTGCGCCAGCAGTTCCTCGCCGTCGATCTTCGTCTTCACGAAGGCGCAGCGCTCGAAGAGCTTGTGCTGGTAGCAGAGGAAGCCGTCGGTGTAGTGGAGCGTCTCGGCGACGGTGTCGGGGCTGTCGCCCCAGTCGAACTCCGAGAGCCGCCACTTCTCGTCCTTCTGCGGAGCGCTCGGCGTCTGCGGCTCGAGGGGCGGCGCCTCGGGCGCGGCTGCTTCCGGCGTGGTGGCCGGCGGAGTCTGCGACGCTTGCGCGCCCGGCCCCTGCGCGGGCGCCTCGCTCTTCGGCGACTCCTCGCGCTGTGCGTTGCACGCGGCGAGCGCGAGCGCGAGCGACGCGATGGCGATCCACCTCATCGACACCCCCGAGAGGTCGCTGAGCTTGGCGCATTCGCGCGAAGTGGGCGAGGTATGCTGCCCTGCCTCCTACCATGCGTGCGACGCTTCCCCGACACGGCAGCGCCTGGCCCGCGCTCGAAGCGCGCATGCGCGAGTACGCGGCCGGCGACGTCGACTGGCGCAGCGGCCGCGCCGCCGTCTACGTGTTCCACGCGGGCGAGGACGTGCTGCGCGTAGCGGCCGACGCCTACGCGCTCTTCCAGTCGGAGAACGCGCTCGGCCCGCTCGCCTTCCCGAGCCTGCGGCGCATGGAGCAGGAGGTGGTCGAGATCGGGCTCTCGCTGCTGCACGCGCCGGACGGCGCCTGCGGCAACATGACCTCGGGCGGGACCGAGAGCATCTTCCTCGCGGTGAAGGCGTGTCGCGACGGGGCGCGCGCTCGCGGCAGCCGCGCCGACCTGCTGGTGCTGCCGCGCTCCGCGCACCCGGCCTTCGACAAGGCCGCCAGCTATCTCGGCCTTCGCTGCGTGCGCGTGCCGGTCGCCGCGGACTTCTGCGCCGACCCCGAGGCGATGGCGCGCGCGTCCGGCGACGACGCGCTGATGCTCGTCGGGTCGGCGCCCTGCTTTCCGTACGGCGTGATCGACCCGATCGAGGAGCTCGCCGCGATCTCGCGCGAGCGCGGCGTCTGGCTCCACGTCGATGCCTGCGTCGGCGGCTACCTCGCTCCGTTCGCGCGCATGAACGGCGTCGCGCTGCCGGCCTTCGACTTCGAGGTGCCGGGCGTGCGCTCGATCTCGGCCGATCTCCACAAGTACGGCTATGCGGCGAAGGGCGCGTCGACGCTCTTCCACCGCGACGAGGCGCAGCGCGCGCACCAGATCTTCGAGTTCCACGACTGGCCGGCCGGCGGCATGACGACGCCGACCGCGGCGGGCACGCGTCCGGGCGGCGCGATCGCGGCGGCGTGGGCCGTGCTCCACTACCTCGGCGAGAGCGGCTACCGCGAGAAGGCGCGCCAGGTGTGCGACACGCGCGAGCGGATCGCGCGCGGCGTCGCCGCGCAGGGACTGCGCGTGCTCGGCGATCCGCGGCTCGGCATCGTCGCCTACACCGCGGACGATCTCGACGTCTTCGCGGTGTGGGGTCGCCTCGCGCGGCGCGGCTGGATGACGGCGCTCTGCACGGAGCCGAAGGCGATCCATCTGATGCTTTCGCCCGCGCACGCGCAGGTCGCCGATGTCTACCTCGCCGATCTCGCGCAGGCCCTCGCCGAGGTGCGCGCGGGCGCGAGCGGCGCCGACGTGCGCGCCCGCTACGCCTGAGCACGCACCGTGTGACGAACGTCACGGCAGGGGCGTCCTCCTCGCGCCGATAGGAGGGGGGCACCGGTCGAAGGAGGGCCACGATCATGCCCCGCGGCCGCGACGCCGACCTCTCGGCGCTCTCGCTGGCGGCGTTGCGAGCGCTGCGCGCGCGCATCGACGCCGAGATCGAGGCGCGGCTCGGCGCACAGGAGGCGCAACTCCGCGCGCGCGGCGGCCTCGTCGAGCGCGACGGCCCCCGCTACCGCAATCCCGAGAACTCGGCCGAGACCTGGTCCGGCAAGGAGCCACGCCCGACCTGGGTCGGCGAGGCGCTGGCGAAGGGCTACACGCTCTCCGAGCTCGAGATCCTCGACGACCGCCCGGTCCGGAACGCCGAGCCGGTCGCCGCGGCCGCTGCAAGAAAGCCGCCTCGCCGCGCGTAGAGGAGACGAGGCGGGGTGCCTCGGAGGCGAGCGCGGTGGAGGCGGTCGTCGCGCTGACGGGTATTCGCTCCTGGGTGTTAGGATCGCCGGCGCGCGACGAGCCGACGCCGCGACGCGTCGCCGCGGCCGGAGGGGGTGTGGACGAGTCGGCGATCCGCGCGCGCATCGCGTCCGCAGCGGCGGGCGACGCCGGCGCGCAGGGCGAGCTCTTCGAGACCTACCGCGCGGACGTGACGCGCTTGTGTGAGCGGCTGCTCGGCTCGCGCGAGGACGCCGAGGACGTGGTCCACGAGAGCTACCTCCGCATGCAGCGCGGCGTCGCGAGCTACGACCCCGAGCGTCCCTTCCGCCGCTGGCTCCTGGCGGTGGCGTCGCATTGCGCGATCGACCGGCTGCGCCGGCGCCGCCGCGAGGCGCGCCTCTTCGATGCCGAGGCCGACGCCGACGCGCAGCCCGACCGCGGCGACACGCCGCTCTCGGGCGAGCTGCGCGAGGAGGTGCGCCGCCGCGTGCTGGCGGCGATCGACACCTTGCCCGACCGCTACCGCGCGCCGGTCGTGCTCCGCTACTACGCCGATCTCGACTACGCCTCGATCGCCGCGATCCTCGGCGTCGACACCAATCAGGTGGCGACCTTGCTGCTGCGCGGGCGCCGCCGGCTGCGCGACGCGCTCGCGACCGAGACGGGAGGCGTGCCGTGAGCTGCCCTCGCGAGTCGATGCTCGCGCGCTACGCGGACCGCGAGCTCTTCGGCGACGCGCTACACGCGCTGGAATCGCACCTGGTCGGCTGTCGCGACTGCCGCTCGCGCGTCGTCGCGCTCCAGAGCGAGTCGCTCTGGCTGGCCGACGTGCTGCGCGAGCGCGAGCGCCGCCACGCGCTCCACGCGGCCGACGAGGACGAGCGCGGGCCCGGCGTCGCGATGGGACTTCCGCTCGCGATCGCCGCGGTCACCGCCGTCGTGGCGGTCGGCGGCGCGCTGCTCGAGTCGCACCTGCCGGGCGGCCTCGACGTCCTGAACCCCATGCGCCTCCTGGGAGCGACCGACATGCTCTTCGATCTCGTCTTCATGCTGCGGGCGCGAGCGCCGGGCCTGCTCGAGCTGGGCTTTGCAGTCGCGATCGTGGCCTCCGTCTCGGCGCTGCTCTCGTTCGCGGTCGGCGCGCTCTACCGGCGCGTCTTCGGCGCGGCCGTCGTGCTCCTGTGTCTGCTCGCGCCGCTGCGCAGCGGTGCCTTCGAATTCCGCCACGAGCACCACGGCGACGTCCGCATCGAGGCCGGCCAGACCCTGGACGGCGCGCTCCTCGTCTCGAGCGAGACCTTCGAGCTCGACGGCGTCGTCGATGGCGACCTCTTCGTCGCGGCGGAGCGCGTCTCGATCGCGGGCGAGGTGCGCGGCAACGTCTACGCCTTCACGCGCAGCTTCGAGCTGACGGGGCGGGTCACGGGCTCGCTGATCGGCCTGATCGACACCACGGAGGTGGACGGCGAGCTCGGGGGCGCGCTCTACGCGGTGAGCGGGCGCGTGCGGCTCGCGCCGAGCGGCCGCGTCGCGCGCGATCTGGCCGCGATGTCCCACGACGTCGAGCTCGAGGGCACCGTCGGCCGCGACGTCTTCTTCGGCGGCAACCGGCTCGAGCTGCGCGGCACGGTCGGTCGCAACGTCGAGGCGCGCTGGCGGGTCGAGCGCCTCGCGCTGCGCGACGGCGCGCGCATCGGCGGCGACATCGACGCGTGGCTCGCGAGCCCGGAGAACCTCGAGCGCTCGCCTGGCGCGCAGGTCGCGGGGGCCGTCCGCCCGCACGAGGTCGAGAGCGCGGGCCAGCGCTATCTCGACATCTACCGCGACCCGTGGTTCTGGACGCTCCACGCGGTCGGCTTCGTCGCGGCCTTCCTGTTCGGCCTGCTCGTCTACCGGCTCGCACCGCGACTCCTCGCCTTCGAGGTCGCGACGGCGCGCGAGTTCTTCGGCGCGCTCGGCCAGGGCTTCGTGGTGCTGGTCGTGACCCCGGTCGCGCTGGCGCTGGTCGCGCTGACCCTGGTCGGCATCCCGATCGCGCTGCTCGGCTTCTTCGCCCTGCTGACCGCGATCTATCTGGCCGAGATCGTCGTCGCGAGCGCGGTCGGGCGCTGGCTCGCGCCGCCGAGGACGCCGAGCCTCTTCGACTTCGGCCGCAGCCTGCTGGCCGGCCTCGCGGTCGTCGTCGTGGCCGAGCACGTTCCCTTCGTCGGCGTGCCGGTCACCGCGATCGTGCTGCTGGTCGGACTCGGCGCGCTCGCGGCGCGCGCCCGTGCATCGCTCGGACCGCGCCCGCTGCTCGCCGACTAACGAGCGCCGGGCGAGCGAGTCTCCGGTTTCGCCGGCCCGAAGATCCGCATCGTGCGCGTCGAGTAGCTGAACTCCTCGACGCGCCGGCGGATCTTCCAGCCGTCCTGCGTGCGCACCAGCTCGTCGCAGTAGTAGCCGCCGTCGATGGACAGCTTCGTCGGCTCGCCGTCCGGGGTCGGCCAGGTCATCGGGTTGTAGAAGCCCGAGCGGCAGCGCGCGCGGTCGCCCGAGATCGCAACCTCGCGGTTGATCGTCATGTGCTGGCTCATCGGGAAGATCGCCATCGTCTTCTCGAGCCAGGCGCGCACTTCCTTCACGCTGCCCGACGTGCCGCCGAAGGCGCGGTAGTCGATGAAGGCATCGGGCGTGAAGCAGCTCTCCCAGAGATCCCAGTCCTTGCGGTCGACGCCGACCGCATAGCGCGTCAGCAGGTCGTCGATCTCGATGCGGTCCGAGAGCTCCTGGAGCGAGAGCGGCATGCGCGCCTCCTGAGGGCGCGCAGTATAGGCATGCCTACGAGGCCTGGATGACGTAGCCGAGCAGGAAGGCGTAGATGCAGGCGCTGGCGACGACGAGCAGCAGGTGGAAGAGCTCGTGGAAGGAGAAGACGCCGGGCCAGAGCGACGGGCGACGCGTCACGTAGACGGCGGCGCCGGCCGCGTACAGCGCCGCGGCGCCGGCCAGCAGCAACGGGCTCTCGCCCGGCAGGCGGCCGAGCGTCGGCAGCGCCGGCAGCGCGAGACACGCCTGCGCGAGCTGCCAGCGCACGGGCGCTCCCTCGCGGCGGCGCAGGAACTTCTCGGCGACGCCGCAGAACGCGATCGCCCACGCGATCGCGAGCAGCGGCGCGCGAAGCTCCGGCGACGCACCGATCCAGACGAAGGGCGTCAAGGTGCCGGCGACCTTCACGTAGATCATCGCGTGGTCGAGCCGCTGCATGCGCCGCTTCCAGACCGGGACCCACGGCGCCGAGTGATACAGCGCGCTCACCGCGTAGAGAGCGGCCTGCGAGAGCGCGAGCACGAGGAACGCGTCGCGCGCCTCGAGGGTCTCGTGGGGCAGCAACGCGAGGTAGAGCGCGACGCCGAGCGACGCGCACGCGGCGCTGCCGTGCAGCACACCTCGGACCGGATGATCGATGCGGCGCGGAGAGGCGAGCCCGAGAATGGAAAGGCTCCATCGACGTCGAGACTGTCTGCGCGCCCGGCTCCCGTCAGCCTCCCCGGCACGCGTGTCGACGTCGATGCCGACTCTACCCGCTCCGTCGCGCGAAGTGAAGAGCGAACTAACGCTGCGCGAGCGCGAGCGCCTGATCCGCGCGCCGACGGACGAGCGCGCCGTACTCCTGTGCGCGCTGCGACGCCGCGTTGCCATCGAGACCGCGCTTGTAGACGCCCTGCACGATCGCGGCGGAGCGGAACATCACGAAGACGAGGTAGAAGCTCCAGTCGTCGATCCGCTCGCGGCCCGTCAGCTCGCAGTAGCGCGCGAGCACGGCGGCCTCGTCGGGAATTCCGAGCGACGCGAGGTCGACGCCGACCAGCGATTCGCCCGGCACCGCTTCGCCGTGATAGCCCTGGCAGAAGTAGGCGAGGTCGCCGAGCGGGTGGCCGAGCGTCGAGAGCTCCCAGTCGAGCACCGCGACGACTCGCGGCTCGCGGGGATGCACGATGCAGTTTCCGATCCGGTAGTCGCCGTGGACGACGCCGCTCTCGTCGGAGTCGGGAATGTGCGAAGGCAGCCAGTCCATCAGCGCCTTCATCGACGCGATGTCCTCGGTCTGGGACGCCTGGTACTGCGAGCTCCAGCGCGCGATCTGGCGCGCGTAGTAGTTGCCCGGGCGGCCGAAGTCGGCGAGGCCGATCGCGGCCGGATCGAGCTGGTGGAGCGCGGCGAGCACGCGCACGAAGTCGGCGTAGAGCGCGCTCCGCTCCTCGCGGGTGAGGTTCGGCATGCGCGCGTCGGTGATCACGCGGCCGTCCACGTAGTCCATCACGTAGAAGGGCGTGCCGATCACATTCGGGTCGTCGCAGAGCAGCCGCGTCCGCGGCACCGGCACGTCGCTTCCCTGCAGCGCGCTCATCACGCGGTACTCGCGCTCGACCTGGTGCGCCGAGGGCAGCAGCTTTCCGGGCGGCTTCTTGCGCAGCACGTAGCAGCGCTCGCCGGCGACGAGGCGGTAGGTCGGGTTCGACTGGCCGCCCTCGAACTGCAGGACCTCGATCCCGTCCTCGCAGCCGGGCAGCCGGCCGCGCAGGTACGCGCGCAGCGACGCCTCGTCGAAGCGGTGCGCCTCGCGCACGGGCGTCAGCGGCGCGGCGTCCTGCAAGGTCGCTCCTTCAGATCCGGATCGCGGCATGGAAGCCCGAGTGGATCGCGCCTTCGAGATAGCCGACGCCGCCCGCGTCGCCGATCACCAGGGCGGGCGCGACGCCCTCGGCGCGCAGCGACTCGGCGAGCGCTGCGTCGCCGGTCCAGCCCGCGAGCCAGATCACGTGATCGGCGGCGATCTCGAGCTCGCGCGCCGCGACCTTCTCCTCGACGACCGCGTGGAGGCTCTTCGCTCCGATCACCCGCACGCGCGCGTTGGCGACGAGCGCAACGCCCTGCTCGCGCAGATCGGCGAGCGCGCGCCAGCGCCGCGGGTGCGCCATCGCCGCCCCGAGCGTCGGGCCCTCGTCGAGCAAGGTGACCTCGCGCCCGCGCGCGCGCAGGAGCTCGGCGAGCGAGACGCCCGCCAGCGCCGCGCCGACGATCGCGACCCGCGCGCCGACGGGCGGGTCGTCGCTCGCGAGCACGCGCGCGAGGTCGTCGCCCGTGAGCACGTGCGGCAGCTCGGCGCCCGGCAGCGACGGCCGATCGCGGCGCGCGCCCGTCGCGACGACGACGACGTCGGGCGCGAGCTCGCGCGCGAGCGCGGGCGTGACGGTCGCGCGAAGCCGCACGCTGACGCCGAGGTCGCGCACCTGCGCCTCGAGCCAGCGCAGCAATCTCGCGTTCGGCTCGTAGGTCCTCGCGGCGAGCCGCAGCGCGCCGCCGAGCACGTCGGCGCGCTCGCAGAGCGTCACCGAGTGACCGCGGCGTGCGGCGACGCGAGCCGCCTCGAGGCCCGCCGGACCGCCGCCGACGACGAGCACGCGGCGCGGCGTCGCGGCCTTCGCGCGCTCGAGCATCGCGAGGTCGATCTCGTTCGCGGTGACCGGGTTGACCGCGCAGCGCACGCGGCGATCGAAGAAGGGCTGCGCGACGCACGTGTAGCAGTAGACGCACGGACGCACGTCCTGCGGTCGACCCGCGGCGAGCTTGCGTCCGAGCTCGGCGTCGGCGAGGTGCTTGCGCGCCATCGCGACGACGTCGGCGCGTCCTTCGGCGATCAACCGATCCGCGAGCTCGAACTCGATGCGTCCGACCGCGATCACCGGAACGCGCACGCGTCGCTTGATGCCCTCCGCGTAGCCGACGTATCCCGACTCGCGGTGCACGAGCGGCGCCTCGGTGAAGGCGGGGCCGGACGTCGAGTCGGCGTAGGCTGAGACGTGGATCGCGTCGGCGCCCGCCGCCTCGGCGAGCTCGGCCGTCCGCTGCGCATCCTCGAAGCGGATGCCGTCCGGCGTCCGCAGCTCGACCGCGTCGAGGCGACACCAGACGGGGAAGTCCTCGCCCGCGCGCTGCTTGCACGCGCGGATCACCTCCTGCAGGAGCCGCGCGCGGTTCTCGACCGGGCCGCCGTACTCGTCGTCGCGGTGGTTCCAGGCCGGCGACAGGAACTCGGAGAGGATGTAGCCGTGGCCGGCGTGCAGCTCGACCGCGTCGGCGCCCGCGCGCCGCGCGCGTTCCGCGGCGTCGGCGAACCGATCGACCAGCCACGCGATGTCTTCCCGAGTCGCGACGCGGATCTTCGGCGGCGCGCCGCCGGACGCCGCGATCATCGCGCCGAGCTCCTCGCGGGTCAGGTCGCGTGCCATGTCCATCGCGCCGTGCCAGCGCGGCTCGGACGGCATCAAGAGCTCACGCCCCTGCTTCTGGTCGAGGCGCGACACCTTTCCGTGATGGACGAGCTGGAGCGCGAGCTTCGCGCCGTGCGCGTGCACGCGACGCGCGAGCTCCGCGAGTCCGGGCAGGTAGCGATCGTCCGAGATCGCGATCTGGTGCGCGGTCGTCGCGCCCCGCGGATAGGCGATCGCCGCGACCTCGCTGATCACGAGCCCCGCGCCGCCGCGCGCGCGCTCCTCGTAGTAGCGGATCATGCGCTCGCGCAGCACGCCGTCGTCGTCGACGATCTCGACGCCCATCGGCGACATCGCGATCCGGTTCCGCAGCTCGAGCGTGCCGATGCGAACGGGCGAGAGGAGGTGGGGGAACATCAGGCCCTGCACTCTACCCGGAGAGCGGGCGGGGCGAGGCAGAGGCCCCTGCGGCGGCCCTCTGTTCCTCCTCGGGGCCTCTGCCTCGCCCCACCTACGGCTTCGTCCGGCGGAACAGCGAGCGCAGCGCGACGCGCCGCAGCGCGCCGCCGTCCTGCGCGGACTCGATCGCGGCGAGGCGTCCCTCGGTCGGGCCGATCGTCCAGCAGGCGTCTTCCGAAAGCTCCGCGAGCGGCGGGCCCACCTCGTTCAGAGGACAGATGTCGCGCTGCTCGCCGATCCGTCCATCCTCGTCCTCGCCGACCCAGCGGAGCGGCAGTCCCTGGGTGCGGCAGACGTAGGGGCGATCGGGGTAGATGCGGCACGCGCCCTCGGCGTCGAGGAAGGCGCACGCGCCGGGTGCATGCGGCGCGCCGTGCTCCAGCAAGTCCGCGTGCGCGCGGCGGATGCGCTCCGCCTCGACCTCGAAGACGGTGAGGTCGTCCTGACAGCAGGCCGAGCAGCCGCGCCCGCAGCGGAGCCTCCCCACGTGGCGGCGCGCGAGCTCGCCGGCGCGCGCGTCGACCTCGTCGTGGAGGGCGCGGAGCGCGGTCTGTGCGGCGTCGGCGTCGATGCGTGACATGCCCTTCACGCGCAGCGTAGCCGTGCGGAGTTGCGCGCGAGCTGCACTCGCTTGACACTCGTCTAACTTGCGAGCCCTGTCGTGCCGAGGAGGATGGGCATGGCCACCGAGACGATCTCCCCCCAGCGTCCCGCCGCTCGAAGCCTGGAAGGCGAAGCGAGCCTCGTCCACCCCGACGACTACGCGCAGCGCGGCTACCCGCACGACGTCTGGACGCGGCTCCGCCGCGAGGACCCGGTGCACTGGTACGACCGCACCGAGGGCCCGCCCTTCTGGGCGATCACGCGACACGCGGACATCGTCGAGGTCTCGAAGCGGCCGGACGTCTTCTGGAACGGGCCGCTGCTCGTGATCCCGCACCTGCCGGAGGTGCAGGACGACCCGCGCTTCCCGCCGACCTTGATCCAGCTCGACCCGCCGAAGCACGGCCAGTACCGGCAGCTCGTCAGCAAGCGCTTCACGCCGCGCTACCTGCGGACCATGCACGCCGACATCGAGCGCATCGGCAAGGAGATCGTCGACAAGCTCGCGATCGACGGCGGCCGCGGCGAGTGCGACTTCGTGAACGAGGTCAGCAAGCCGCTGCCGATCGCGGTGATCGCGTGGATGCTAGGCGTCCCGCGCGAAGATTGGGAGAAGCTCTTCGACTGGACCAACCGCACGATCGGCGCGGGCGATCCGGAGTACCAGGAGGCCGGCAAGACGCCGCAAGAGACGGCGATGGCGGCGATGACCGAGCTCTTCATGTACTTCGCGCGGCTGGTGGAGGAGAAGAAGAAGAACCCGACCGACGATCTCGTCAGCCTCTTCGCCAACGCGAAGATCGACGGCGAGCCGCTGCCGCCGATGGACGTGCTGGCCTACTGCCTGATCATCGTCGTGGCCGGCAACGAGACCACGCGCAACGCGACGACCGGCGGCATGCTCGCCTTCGTCCAGAACCAGAAGGAGCTGCGAAAGCTCCAGGCCAACCCGGAGCTCTTGCCCTCCGCGATCGAGGAGGTGGTGCGCTACACGTCGCCGATCATCCACTTCGCGCGCACGGCGGTCGCCGACTACGAGCTGCGCGGCAAGCAGATCCGCAAGGGCGACGTGCTCGGCCTCTTCTATCCGTCGGCGAACCGCGACGAGGAGATCTTCGACGATCCCTTCACGTTCAAGATCGACCGCGACCCGAACCCGCACCTCGGCTTCGGCATCGGCGAGCACTTCTGCCTCGGCTCGCACCTCGCTCGCCTAGAGCTGCTCGTCGCATACAAGCACCTCTTGCCGCGCATCGAAGAGATCGAGCTCGCGGGCCCGATCGAGCGCCTCCACTCCGCGCTCGTCGGCGGCGTGAAGCACCTGCCGATCCGGTACAAGCTGCGGAAGAGCTGAACGGTCCGGAACGAGGGGCGGTGTCTCGAGTCGAGCACGTTCTCGTCGTGGGTGCCGGGATCTCGGGCATGGTGCTCGCGACGGCGTTGAAGAAGGCAGGGAAGAGCGCCGAGCTGATCGAGATTCAGCCGGAATCGGATGTCCTCGGAGTCGGCATCTCGATACAAGGCCCGGCTCTTCGCGCCCTGTGCTCGATTGGACTGATCGACCGTTGTGTACGTGACGGCTTCGGCTACTCGCAGGTCGTCAACTGTGACGAGAACGGCAACGTAGAAGGGATCGTCGACCTCCCGCGTCTCAACGGCCCCCTGTATCCCGCGTGCGTGGGAATGATGCGGCCAGCTCTTCACCGAATCCTCGCAGAAGCTCTGAGCGAGGCCGGCGTCCCCGTGCGCTTCGGAGCCACGGTGAGCTCGCTCCGGCAATCGCCGGACCACGTCCGTGTCGTCTTCAGCGATGGCAGTGAGCGCCAGTACGACCTGGTCGTGGGGACCGACGGTGCAAGTTCTCGGGTTCGCGAGCTGCTGTTCGGCCCGCAGTTCAAGGCCGAATACACTGGACAGGCAGTGTGGCGCGCCGTGGTGCCGCGTCCCGAGGGGGTCGATGCGCGCCACGCTTACTACGGTCCGCGCCACAAGGCCGGATTCAATCCGGTGTCGGCGGGGGAGATGTACATCTACCTCGTGCAGAACGTCGCAGGTGACCCACGGCTCGAACCCGAGCAATGGCCCGGGGTCTTGCGCGATCTCCTCGCAGACTTCGGTGGGCGAATCCGTGAAGCCTGCGATCACATCGTCGACCCGAAGCAAATCGTCTATCGGCCAGTAGGCTCCCTGCTGCTTCCGCCTCCCTGGTACAAGGGCCGCGTCGTGGTGATCGGCGATGCGGCGCACACTGCGCCTCCTCAACTCGCCAGCGGCGCGACGATCGCGATCGAGGACTCGATCGTCCTTGCCGGCTTGGTGCAGTCTGGTCTTCGAGTCGCGGCAGCGCTGGAAGAGTTCATGGCACGCCGCTACGAGCGCTGCCGCATGGTCGTCGAAAACTCCCGGCAACTCGGCGAATGGGAGAAGGTTCCGGATACACGAGGCGCCGATCCCACGGCGCTGATCGATGCGTCGATGAAGGCTCTAGCAGCCCCGATCTAGCTGTCGCGTCCAAGCGCTTGGCGCAGGGCGTATTGCCAACTGAACATTGCACAATCAAGGTGGGTGATCGAAGCGTCTATGTTCACTGGTCGGTGTCTCTGTGGCGCGGTGCAGTACAGCTCGACCGGACCCGCGTTGTTTGCGGCCGTCTGCCACTGCCGCGATTGTCAGCGCGCGTCGGGGAGTGGTGGAGTTCCCATCTTGGGGTTCCCAAGACGTCCTTCACTTCGTCGGGGCCCGTGAAGCAATCGCGCGTCCGAGGCGGGAGCGGCCGGTGGGCAGTCCGCAACTTCTGCTCCGAGTGCGGCTCGCTGCTCTTCGGGACGCCCGAGGCGGCGCCCGAGATGGTCACGATCTACGCAGGCAGCCTGGACGACCCCGCACTCTTCGATCCGAAGGAAGCGCTGTTCACGGGTCAGCGTCCCGCAGGGGCGAAGCTGGCCGCGCAGCTCGTCGAGCACGAGGCGCTTCCGACCTAGTCTGCTCCGCGTGCTCGAGAAGCTCGTCTCCGGAGGCCAGACCGGCGCCGACCGCGCGGCGCTCGACGTCGCACTCGCGCACGGCCTTCGGATCGGCGGCTGGGTGCCGAAGGGGCGCGCCGCGGAGGACGGACGGATTCCAGCGCGCTACGTCGGTCTCGTGGAGACCGAGTCCGCCGACCCCGCCGTGCGCACCGCCCGGAACGTGCGCGACTCCGACGCGACCTTGATCGTCTCGCACGGGCCGCTCGCCGGCGGATCGCTCCTCACGCTCGACGAGGCGACGCGGACGAGCAAGCCGCACCTCCACCTCGATCTCGATCGGCTCTCGCTCACATCTGCAAGCGAAAGACTCGCGGACTGGATCGCCGAGGTCCGACCTCGCGTGCTCAACGTCGCGGGACCGCGCGCGTCCGAGGATCCACGCATCGCCAGCGACACCACGGCGCTCCTCGAGGCCGCCATGCTCCGATGACGCTCAGCGGCCGCGCGGGGCTCAGCCTGGTCGCGCTCGCGCTGGTGATGGCGCTGCTGGTCTTCGCGTCGGCCGGGACGCTCCACTACTGGCAGGCGTGGCTCTATCTCGCGGTCTTCTTCGCGGCCGCGACCTTCGTCACTCGCGATCTGATGCGGCGCGACCCGGCGCTGCTCGAGCGCCGCATGCACGGCGGGCCGACGGCGGAGAAGGAGCCGGCGCAGCGGATCATCATGGTCTTCGCGTCGCTCGGCTTCATCAGCCTGCTCGTGGTGCCGGGGCTCGATCACCGCTTCGGCTGGTCGTCGGTGCCGCTCCTCGTCGTCGCAGCCGGCGACGTCCTCACCGCGGTCGGGTTCTTCCTCGTCTCGCGCGTCTACCGCGAGAACCCGTTTCTCTTCGCGACCATCGAGGTCGCAAAGGATCAGCGCGTGATCACGACGGGGCCCTACGCCGTCGTGCGGCACCCGATGTACGCGTTCTCGTCGGTGTATCTCTTCGGGACGCCGCTCGCGCTCGGCTCGTGGTGGGGACTCCTCGGACTCGCACTGATGCTGCCGTTCCTGATCTGGCGACTGCTCGACGAGGAGGATCTCCTCGCTCGCCGACTTACCGGCTATCGCGAATACCAGCAGCGCGTGCGCCACCGTCTCGTGCCGGGCATCTGGTGATCCTCTACGTCCGCTGCGCCACCCAGCGCCGCGCCTCGTCGTAGTCGCGGAAGACGCGCATGCCGCCGCCGCGACCCTCGCGCAGCATCTCGTACATGCGCGCCATGCCGAAGCCGAGATCGCTCGGCACGGCGACCGCGCGACGCGACGCAGCGGAGAACACCAGCGGCCGCGTCGCGAGCGCCCGCACGCCCGCGCTCGTCACGGTCCTCCCGTCTGCTTGCCGCAGGTCGATCAGCAACGCGAAGTCCGGCGCGACCTCGGGATTCTTCTCGAGCTGGTCGCCGAGGCTCTGGAGCTCCGCGTCGCCGAGGGTGCCGCTCACCGTGACGATGACGACCCGCTCCGAAGAATCGATCTTCAGTTGTGTTTCCACCACGGATCCTCTGCGGCTCGCATGCGGGCGCGCATCTCTCGAGCGCGAGTCGCGGGGACGAGCCTAACAAAGTCTCCCCGGACTCCGCGGAGGAGTTTAGGGCGTGGCTCGCCCCGCGTGGTAAGGTCCCTCACGCAGCAGGAGGTCCGCCGATGCTGCGACGTCCGCTCGAGCCTGGAGGCAAGCGATGAGAGCCATGAAGATCGCAGTGGTCGCCATCCTCGTGTACATGGGCATCGTCACCCTGTTCGAGTCGTCGATCGGGTACCTCCAGCCGACGCCCGGCAACACGCTCGTGATCACGACCTTCGACAAAGCCGGCGTGTCGCACGATCGCGTCGTGTCGCGGCTCGAGAGCGACGGGCACCTCTACGTCGCCGCCAATCACTGGCCGCGCTCCTGGTATCACCGCGCGCTCCAGAATCCGGACGTGCAGGTCACGATGAACGGCTCCAAGGCCGACTACCGCGCGGTACCCGTCAGCGGCGAGGAGCATGCGCGCGTCGAGGCCGCGAACCGCCTGCCGTTCTTCTTCCGCGTCCTGACCGGCTTCCCGCCGCGCCTCTTCATGCGGCTCGATCCGCGGCAGTGACGCCCGCGCGAGCGCCCGGAAGCAGCGTATAGAAGCGGAAGAGCGAGGCGAGCGCGAGCGCCGACAGCACGTGCCAGAGCGCGTGGCCCTGGAGCCAGCTCGCCGGATCGCACCACGCGCGCGTGACGTCGAGGAGCGACGCGAGCGAGGCCGCCCCGAGCAGGAGCAGCGCGAGCCGATAGACGCGGTACGCGGGGCTCGGGCCGTCGCGGCGGCGGAGCCGCCACTCCTGCGCGAGACCCACTGCGATCAGCAGCGCGACCAGCGCCTGGATCGGGAAGCCGACGCGAAAGAGCGGCGGCACGAGCGCGGAGAAGAGCGCGACGCCGACGAGGAAGAAGCGCGTCTCGCGCGCCGGCGCGATCCAGCGAAGTCGCACCGCGTTTCGCGCGAGCACCGTGAAGCTGAAGAGGAACATCGCGACGAAGTCGAAGAACTGGAGCGCGAAGGTGTAGGAGGCGTGGTAGGCGAAGGAGAAGACGCCGATCGCGACGCCCGCCGGTCCGAAGCGCGCGAGGTCGGCGCGCCCGCTCCGCCGCGCCTCGCGCCACATCCAGACGCCGAGTGCGAGGTAGAGGAGGTTCGACCACGCGTCCGACGGATTCACGATCCAGCCGCAGCGCTCGGCCTCGCACCAGTCGACGTTCGGCGGCGTGAAGCCGCTCCACGGGCAGCCGGGCAGGAGCGGCGGGGCGAGGAGAGGAAGCACGGGTCCGATGATCCCACGAAGCGCGAAGTCTCGTGACCTCTTTCGCGGCGCGCGCGCGTATACTGCGCGGCCATGCTGAAGGTCCACCACCTCAACAACTCGCGTTCGCAACGGATCCTCTGGCTGCTGGAGGAGCTCGCGCTGCCCTACGAGATCGTGAAGTACCAGCGCGACGCGACGACCAACCTGGCGCCCGAGTCGCTGAAGAAGATCCATCCGCTCGGCAAGTCGCCGGTGCTGACCGACGGTGACACCGTCGTGATCGAGTCGGGCGCGATCATCGAGTACGTGGTGCGGAGGCACGGCAAGGGCCGGCTCGCGCTGGCGGAGTCGTCGCCCGACTGGCCGCTCTATCTCCAGCTGATGCACTACGCCGAGGGCAGCGCGATGCTGCCCGTGATGCTGAAGCTCTACGCGTCGCGCCTCGGCGAGGCGAGCAAGCCGCTCGAGCCGCGCATCCACGGCGAATTCGAGAACCACTTCGGCTGGCTCGACGGTCTGCTCGCGCACTCGGACTGGTTCGTCGGCAACGCGTTCACCGCCGCCGACATCCAGATCTCGTTCCCGATCCAGGCCGCGCGCATGCTCTTCGGGCTCGAGAAGTTCCCGCACCTCGCGCGCTTCCTCGAGCGCGCGAATGCGCGGCCCGCCTACCAGAAGGCGATCGAGCGCGGGGGTGCCTACGCCTTCGGCTGATCCGAGCCCGCCGCGCGCGGCCCCGCGTGCGCTCGCCCCGCTCGTGCGATCTTCGCTCGGCTCCGCCTCGCTGCGCGCCGGACGGCTTGCGCTCGCCCTGCTCTGCGTCCCCGTCTTCTTCTGGGGGCTCGGCCGCTACGGCGTCGTGAACGCCGACGAGGCGATCTACCACGGCATCGCCGAGCGCATGGTCGCGAGCGGCGACTGGCTGCACCTCGACTTCCGCGGCGAGCCGCGCTTCTACGACACCTTCCTCAACGCGCCGCTCCACTACTTCGCGCGCGCGACCTTGATCGCCGTCGCGGGCAGCAACGCCTGGACGATGCGGATCCTCTCGGCGCTCGCCGGAGCCGCGACGGTGCTGGTGACGGCGTCGTTCGGCGCGCGACTCGCGGGCCCGCGCGCGGGGCTCCTCGCGGGCTTCGCCCTGCTGACGAGCTTCCAGTTCGTGTACCTCCACGGCGCGCGCACCGGCGAGCTCGACATGCTGGTGTCGCTGGAATTCCTGTCGACGGCCTGGCTCTTCCGGCGCGCCGCCCTCGACGGTCGCTCGTTCTGGCCGCACTACGCGGCGCTCTGCGCGCTCTTCTGGACCAAGGCGCCGCTCGTGCTGGTGCCGCTCGCCGTCGAGCTCGGACACTTCGCGGCGTCACGCGCCGCGCGCACGCGCCTGCGCGCATATCTCTTGACCGGGCTCGCCGTGCTGCCTCTCGCGATCGCATGGCACGCGCTCGAGCTCGCGCTCTGGTGGAACCGCGCGGGTGCGGTGGTCGCGACCTTCTGGGACCAGGCGCGCGGCGCGCGCACCGACGGCGACTACCTCGGTCCGGCCGGCAACGCCCTCTTCTACCTGCGGACGCTCGCCTGGGGATTCCTTCCCTGGAGCGCCGCGCTGCCCTTCGCGCTCGTCGCGGCGCTGCGCGACCCGCGACTTCGCGCCTGGCTCGTGTGGCCGGCGGCTCTCGCCCTCTTCTTCGTCCTCGTCGCGAAGCACTACGCCTGGTACTGGCTTCCCGCGTTTCCCTTCCTCGCGATCGCCATCGGAGCGTGGCTCGACGAGCTTCGCGAGGCGCGCGCGTGGCACCTGGCGCTCGCGGCGGCGGCGGTCGTCGCGACGATCGCCTGCGTCGACGCGCCGGCGCGCAATCCCTTCGCGGAGATGGCGCTTACCTATCCGATGCAGGCGAGGCTGCGCGCGCCGGCAGGTCTTCCGGGGGCCGCGGTGCTCGCGATCGTTGCCGCGCTCGCAGGAGGCGCGGCGTTCGCCGTCGCGCGGCTCGGACCGCGGGCGCGCGCGCTCGCGGCGAGCGCCGTCGGCGTGGCGCTCCTCGTCGCAGCCGCGCTGCGCGTGGCCGGTCCGCTGCGCGAGCTCGACACGCGGTCGGACGTCGAGCGCTTCCACACCGCGCTCGCGGCTGCGCGCGCCAGCGGACGCCGCATCGAGTACCCGATCCAGGTGCCGCCTGGCGCCCCCGTGCAGATCGCGCGCTTCCTGTTCGCCGAGGACTACGAGATCGAGGTGCGCGTGCGGCCGATCTCCGGCACCTCGATGTGGCTCCATCCGAAGGGCGATCCGGCGGTGCTCGAGCGCTCGATCGGCCGCCTCGGGCTCGAGCAGCGCCTTGCGCGCGGCGGCGCCCCGCCTCCGATCGAAGCTCGTTAGTTGACGTATCCGAGCGCGCGCAGCGCCTCTTCGAACTCGCCGTTCTGGCCGGGCGCCGCCTCGGGCAGCGGCGCGCGGGGGGGATAGCTGGCCACGCGCGCGAGCGCGCGACGCGACGCGGATCCGTCGAGCAGCCCCGCGACCACGTGGCCATCGAGATCGTCGGCCACCGGCAGCGCGAGCAGGTCGAGGATCGTCGGGGCGATGTCCTGGATCGGGAACGTGTCGAGGTGCCCGGGCCGGATCTGCGCCCCGTAGAAGATCGCGATGCCGTCGCGCGCGTGCTGCCAGCGCTCCTTCTCGGGCAGCGGCGTCACGGTGGTCTCGGTCGGGTGCGGCGCGTCCCAGAACTCGACGAACACGCCGTCGGGATAGCCGCGAACCGTCATGTCGGGCGCGGGCTTTACGGCGTCGTCGGGCACCGCCGCGAGCTCGACCGGCACGGCGTGGCCGTCGGGCGCGCGGATCGCCCTCGCCGCGTCGGCGACGTGGCGCACGAGCGCCTGGCGCGGCGTCTCGCCCGGCCGCATCTCGACACCGCGTCGCGACAGCTCCTCCGGCGTCAGCAGCTTCGGCTGGAAGTAGAGCTGCCACATCTCGTGGAAGACCAGGCTCTGGTCGCGGTCGATCACGCCGGGGCTCTTCCAGCGGAGCAGCCCCTGATCGGCGAGGAAGTGGTTCAGGTCGACCGACCACTCGTAGACGCCGAAGCCGTGATCCGAGACGACGACCAGGGTGGTGCGCGCGTCGAGCCCGTTCATCAGCTCGCCGAGGAAGGCGTCGATCGTCTGATAGACGGGGCGCACCGAGTCGGCGAAGCCGTCGAGGTGGTGCGCGTTGTCGCTCTCGCCGAAGACGAAGAGGAAGAGGTCCCAGGGCTCGCGCGCGAGGAAGAAGCGCGCGGCCGAGACCGAGTCGCGCGCGGCGGTCGGCACGAGCTCCATCGACAGGAACTCGTGCGGCAGGTAGTAGCCGAAGCGGGACTCGAGCTCGCCCGCGAGCTCGCGCGGCGACGTGAAGGGCTCCTCGATCCGGAAGAACGTCGGCGAGACGCGGAACGCGAACTCGCCGTTCTCGACGACGAACTGGAAGCGGGCGAAGGCGTCGACGAGCCGATCGCCGCGCTGCACGCGCAGCTTCACCCACGGCGAGAACTCGCCGAGCGCGAACTCGTACGCGCCGAGCGTGCGCTCTGCCAGCGGCTCGATTCCCTTCGCGACGACCCGCATCGACACGCGGTCATAGCGGGTGACACCGTCGTCCTGCGAGTCGCCGAAGAAGAGGAAGAGCTGGTTGTGCTCGTCCTCCAGCATCGAGGAGATCGGCGGCGCGAAGCTCTTCATCTCCGGCGGGCGCGCCGGAAACGCGCTGTGGGCCAGATGGAAGGCGAGGCGCGGGCCGTGCTGCTTCGGCGTCTCGAGTCCGCCGACGACGACGCCGTTGACCGGGTGCGCCGGATACGTGATCGGCACGCCGACCGCCGCGACGCGCAGCCCCGCCGCGGAGGCGACGTCCCAGACCGCCGGCACCGCGACGTCGAGCGAGCTCACCATGTGGAAGCTCTGCGACGCGACGTCCCAGCTGCCGAAGCTGTAGACGCCGGTCCTCGCGGGGAGCTTTCCGGTGAACATCGAGGTCCACGCCGGCGGCGTGTAGTGCGTGTCCAACGAGCGCAGGCGCGCGGTCGCGCCAAGTTTCTGGAGCCGCGCGAAGTTCGGGAGCGAGCCCGCCGCGATCAGCGGATCGAGGTAGTCCCAGCTCGCGCCGTCGATGCCGATCACGACGACGCGCGGGCGGTCGTCGCCGCGCGGGCGCTGCGCCGCGAAGGCCGCGAGATCGGCGAAGCGAGCCTCGCGGCGCGCGGGCGACTCGCGCGCGCAGGCGGCCAGCAACCCGAGCGCAAGTGCGAATGCGAGGAGCGCCCGCGGCGGGAGCTCGGCTCGCGCGGGCTTGCAGCGCGCTCGAGTCCGGGGCATCTCCCGCCGATCCATCAGGGCGGCGCAAGGTAGCACCCGGAATTCGCGCACCCGCGCGCAGAGAGAGGCTCTCGTGACGTCCCGCTCGCTCGACTACGACCCGATCTCGCCGCGCTGGCGCGAGAATCCCTACCCGATGTACCGCCGCCTGCGCGACGAGGCACCCGTCCACTACGCCGAGTCGTCGCGCACCTGGTGCGTGTCGCGCTACGACGACGTGCAGCAGGTGCTGAAGAGCCCCGAGCTCTTCTCGTCGCGCGCGATGTTCACCTTCCTGATGATGAACGGCGACGAGAATCCGCGCCTCGGCTGGGGCGCGATCCCCTTCCTCGCTCGCTTCACCTGGGCCGCGCGCACCAATCCCTTCGCCTTCCAGAAGGCGCGCAATCTGATCGCGGAGGACGGCGAGGTCCACGCCGCGCTTCGCGGCATCGTGAACCGCGGCTTCACGCCGCGGCGCATCGTGGCCTGGGAGCCGCGCGTGCGAGAGCTGGCGCAGGCCTGCACCGAGAAGCTCCGCCGCGGCGAGCGCTTCGACCTGGTCCACGACCTCGCGATCCCGCTTCCGGTCACGATCATCGCCGAGATGCTCGGTGTCGAGCCCGAGCGCCGCGCGGACTTCAAGCGCTGGAGCGACACCGTGATCTGGCAGGCGACCGGCGAGGGACGCGGCGACCGCTTCCACCCGCGCACGGTGCGCGACGTCTGTGAGCTCTACGCCTACTTGCGTCGCATGATCGCGGCGCGGCGCAAGTCGCCCTCCGACGACCTGATCTCGACCTTGCTGGCCGAGCAGGACGGCGCGACCGCGCTCTCCGCCTTCGAGATCTCGCAGTTCGTGATGCTACTGCTCGTGGCGGGCAACGAGACGACGACCAACCTGATCGGCAACGCGGTGTGCGCGCTGCTCGACCACCCGGCCGAGCTCGCGCGCGTCGGCGCCGATCCGCTGCTCGTCCCCGGCGCGCTCGAGGAGACGCTCCGCTACGACCCGCCGATCCAGCTGCTCTTCCGCACGGCCACGCAGGACGCCGAGATCGGAGGCGTCCGCATTCCGGCCGGCGCGTGGGTGGTGCCGATCCTCGGCTCGGCCAACCGCGACGAGCGCCGCTTCGAGGATCCCGACCGCTTCGACGTGACGCGCAATGCGCAGGGTCACGTCGCCTTCGGCTTCGGCCAGCACTTCTGCCTCGGCGCCTCGCTCGCGAGACTCGAGGCTCGCGCCGCGCTCGAGGTGCTGCTGCCGGAGCTCGCCTCGTTGCGGCGCGCGTCGGCGCGCGTCGAGCACGTCGACTCGTTCCTGGTGCGAGGTCCCTCGCGGCTCGAGCTCGCGCGCGCGGCCTAGCATCGGCGCGCGGCGCGCGCGCCGCGAGAGCTCACACCTCGCGCATCATGCGGAACTGGACGACGTCGCGCCCGACGCGCGTCCACCTCCAGAGATCCGTGTTGTTCCGGACGTGGCCCATCTGGTTGATGAAGCCCTCGGCCCGGCAGCAGCAGACGTCCGAGAAGGCGGCCGCGTCCGACACCACGATCCGGTGTCGCAGCGCGTAGTCCGGATCCGCCTCGACGGTCCAGACGCCGAAGTTGTAGATGCTGCCGCTCATGGTCGTGAGCCGGCGCAGGTCCCGGGCGAACGCCTCGGAGCGCGTCTGCGGGTCCTTCTCCTTCAGCGCGGTGATGCGGTGCAGGTACTCGAACTGGCTGTAGATGCCCGCGGAGAGCAGGCGCCGCGCGGACTCGCGGCCGAGCTCGCGCAGGTAGTCGTTGGTGCCGCCGCCGACGAGGTCCCGCATCAGCTCGCTCATGCGGTCGAAGGCGCCGATCGGGTACCAGCCGGCGATCGAGACGGGGGCGTCGAGCAGCGCGAGGTCGGAGGGCTGGAGCCGGCGGGAAGCCTCCTCCCGGGTCAGCTCGCCCGACTCGAGCAGCTTGCGGACCGCCTCCACCACACCAGCGAAGACGGCGCCCTTGACCGACGGCACACGGGTCACGGCGTAGAGGCTCCCGGAAGAGCATCGGTGCGACTGTCCCCGTGCTTGAGCGCGTCGTAGAATGCGGCGGTCGCGCGTGCCCTGGAGTCCGCACATGTCCGCCGCGCAGGCACAGGCCGAAGGCGTCCCGCTCTCGTCCCTCGATCTGGTCGGACCCGACACCTACGCGCGACACGGCTATCCCCACGCGGCCTGGGCGCGATTGCGGCGCGAGGCCCCGATCTTCTGGTGCGAGCCCGGAGGGGATTGCACGCCCTTCTACGCGGTCACGAAGCACGCCGACGTCGTGCGCATCTCGCGCCAGCCGCAGCTCCTCCAGAACGGCCCGCGGCTCGCGGTATTTCCCGAAGGCAAGCCGCCGAAGGAGCGCATCGCGCGCCACCTGCTGAACATGGATCCGCCCGAGCACGCGGCCTTCCGCAAGCTCGCGAGCCACCGCTTCACGCCACGCGCGATCCGCGCGCTCCAGCCCGAGATCGAGCGCATCACGCGCGAGCTGCTCGACCGGCTCTACGCCGAGGGCCCGCAGGGCGAGATCGACTTCGTCGAGCGCATCTCCGGTCCGCTGCCGCTCGCAGTGCTCTGCGACCTGCTCGGCGTCCCGCGCTCGGACTGGGAGACGCTCTTCCGCTGGACCAACCAGACGGTCGGCTCGGGCGATCCCGAGTATCAGGTCGAGGGCGGGAGCGGACGCGACACCGCGAACGAGGCCCGCATGCAGCTCTTCGGCTACTTCGGCCGCATGGCGGAGGAGCGTCGCCGGCGCCCGCAGGACGACATCACGAGCGTGCTCGCGAACGCGCGTCTCGACGACGGCTCGGCGATGCCGCCCTTCGAGCTGCTCTCCTACTACTTCCTGGTCGTGATCGCCGGCAACGAGACGACGCGCAACGCGATGAGCGGCGGGCTCCTCGCCCTGATCGAGAATCCCGCGGAGCTCGCGAAGCTGCGCGCGCAGCCGGAGCTCGTGGAGAGCGCCGTCGAGGAGATCGTCCGCTGGACCACGCCGGTGATCCAGTTCTGCCGCACGGCGCTGCGCGACTTCGAGATCCGCGGACAGAAGATCCGCGCCGGACAATCGCTCTGTCTCTTCTATCCGTCGGCGAACCGCGACGAGGACGTCTTCGACGAGCCCTTCCGCTTCCGCATCGATCGCCATCCGAATCCGCACGTCGCATTCGGGATCGGCGAGCACTTCTGCCTCGGCGCGAACCTCGCTCGCCTCGAGCTGCGCGTGCTCTTCTGCGAGCTCGCGCGGCGGCTCCGCGACGCGGAGCTCGCGGCGCCGGTCCAGCGGCTGCGCTCGAGCTTCCTCGGCGGCGTCAAGCACATGCCGATCCGCTACCGGCTCGCGCCCGCCTCGTGAGCGGCGAGCCGCGAGCGCCGGCGGCGCTGCTGCGCGCCGCGGCGGCGCCCGCCTCGGACGCGTACGAGCCGCCGCTCGACTGGGTCCTGCGTCCCTTCGCGGTGTCGGGCCGCTCGCCGTGGCTCGTGGCCGCGGCGCTGACGCTCGGCTTCGTGCTGGTCTCGCAGTGCGTGCGCGTGGCGATCTTCGGGCTGCCGCCCGGACACGCATGGCGCGAGATCTATCCGTGGCTCGATTTCCTCAGCGGCGTGGTCTTCGCCTACATGCCGACCGCGATGTGGCTGCTGCGCCGCGGTCGCGCTTCTGATCTCCGCACGCTCCGCCCGCATCTGCGCGAAGGCGTCTCGTACCGCGCGGTCGCGGACGCCGCGCTCGGTGTGCCGCGCTCGGCGCCGCTCTTGTCGCTCGTCGCGGCCGTGGGGCTGGGGCTCGTGCCCGTGATGGACCGCGGCTTCTGGGATTTCCCGAGGCCGCCGATCCTCCATCCGCTCGTGCTCTTCTTCGCGTTGCGCATGGCGGTGACCGGCTGGATCGCCGGCCGCGCGGTCGCGAGCGAGGCCGCCGCGCTGACCGCGTTCGCTCGCATCGGCGCGCGCGACGTGCGCGTCGACTTGCTGGACCTGCGTCCCTTCGCGGTGTTCGCGCGCGTCGGACTCCGCAGCGCGCTCTCCTGGGTCGTGATCTCGTCGCTGATCTCACTCTTCTGGCTCGGTCCGGGTGCGCCGTTCGTGAACGCCGTGATCGTCGTGGGTCTCGTCGCCGGCGTGAGCGTCGGCTTCTTCGCCTGCATCGAGGGTCCGCACCGCGCCATTTCGGCGGCGAAGCGCGAGGCGCTCGCCGCGGTCGAGTCGCGCATCGCGCGCGCGGGCACGTCGCTGATGGAGGGTCGCGGCGGGGACGGAAGCGGCGATCGCCTCACCGACCTCGTGGCCTGGCACGCGTTCCTCGAGAAGATCCGCGACTGGCCGCTCGACGCGCCCGCCATCGTGCGCGGCGCGCTGATCGCCGCCCTCGGCCTCGGCTCCTGGCTCGGCGGCGCGCTCGTCGACCGCGCGGTGGATCGCTTCTTCGGGTGACGGGGTGAGGTTGGCGCGCCTTCTGGCCTGTGCGTGGCTCGCGTCGCTGCTCGCTCCATCGACTGCCGCCGCCACGCCGCGCGACTGGACGTGCCAGCTGACGCACGTCGTCGACGGCGACACGATCTACGCGCGCTGCGGCGGCGAGCGCGTGAAGGTCCGGCTGCTGCGGATCGACACCCCCGAGCACGATCAGCCCGGCTTCGCCGAGGCCGGCGCCGCGCTCCGCGCGTTGATCGGCGACCAGCCGATCCGCCTCGAGTTCGAGAAGCCCGGCATCCCGGTGACGGACGAGTACGGCCGCTGGCTCGTCTACGTGTACGCGGGCGGTCGGAATCTCAACGTCGAGATGGTGCGCCAAGGCTGGAGCCGCTTCTGGACGAAGTACGGCGCGGGCCGACTCGCCGACGACTTCCGACTCGCCGAGCGCGAGGCGCGCGACGCGAAGCGCGGGCTGTGGGCGCACTGAGGAGCGCTCGCGCGCTCGTCTCAGCGCACCGGGCCCGCGTCGCGGTGCGCGGCGATGTCGTCGGGGTCGTAGGAGATAAACTCCAGCAGATTGTGGTCCGGGTCGCGCACGTACACGCTGATGCCGACGGTGGTCCCGCCCGCGCGACCGCCGAAACGCGGCACCGGGCCCTCGACCCGCTTCACGCCCTCGCGCGCAAGCATCGCGAGCAATGCGTCGACGCCACCCTTCCACACGACACAGACGTCGCCACAGCCGGCCTCCGCAGTGTCGCCGCGCAGGTAGGCCGGGTGTCCGCGCGCCGGGACGAGGTTCTCCGGGTGGACATGGAGCTTCTGGTCGCCGCAGACGATCGAGAAGAGCGGCGCGCGTCCCGCGCGCCATTCGTCGAACCCGTGCAGGCCGAAGCCGAGCGCCTGGTAGAAGGACGCGAGGCGCTCGCCGTCGCCGGTCGGGATGGCGAGATGGTCGATGGCGATGACGGGCATTCGCGTGACCTCGATCGTCGCGAATAGCACTTTCGGAACCCGGCCACCAAATTGCGCATGCGGATCGAAACCTCGGCCGGCGTGCCGACGGTGATGGCTGATTGCACGCAATGATTGCGACTAACATCTTATTTGACATGGACTAACAACATAGCCTATAATCAATCTGCCGATGCGCCTCGCTCAGCTCACATTCGACGATCATCGCCGCCGCACGGGTCGCGGTGGTCCTCGAGCCGGTGCGGGGCGCCCTCGCGGTCCGCGCCCGCTCGTCCATCACGTTCGACGCGACCCGCTCCCGCGCGAGTGCCCAGTGCACGTCACGCTGCGCATCCGCCGCAACGCAGGCTCGCTGCGAACACGCAGCTTCGCGTGTGCGTTCCGCCTCTTCCTTGCGCGAAGCGCGCGAGCGGGATGGGTTTCGCGTGACGCATTTCTCGATTCAGCGCGATCACGTGCATCTGATCGCGGAGGCTTCCGATGCACGCGCGCTCGGACGCGGGATGAAGTCGATCTCCGCGCGCCTCGCTCGCCTGGTGAATCGCCTGCGCCAGCGCCGCGGCGCTGTCCTGCTCGGCCGCTACCACGCGCGCGCTGCGGACGCCGCGCGAGGTGCGCAATGCGCTGGCGTACGTGCTCTTGAACGCGCGCAAGCACTTCTCTCAGCGCTTCGGCTGTGCGCCGCCCGTGAAGCTCGACGAAGCGTCGTCCGGTGCATGGTTCAACGGCTGGAGACGAAGTCTCCAGCCGTTGTCCTCCCGCGAACCGCCGCCCATCGCCGACCCTCGCACCTGGCTGCTGCGAGTCGGCTGGCGAAGGCACGGGTTGATCGATCCGGCCGAAGTGCCCGGTGTACGGATCGCACCGCTAGCCGTAGGATGAGCGGCGATGCGTCGATCGAAGTGACCTCAAGACAAGAAACGAACGGGATCGTCGGAACGTCTACGGCGAGAACGACAAGAGCTCTCGCAAGAACATTCCGCGAAGCAAGGCTCTCACCCATCGAGCACACTGCAGCAATGTTCGCACGGCGATTGCAAGCGCGGATCCGGCGCGCCCCGACGCCCTCGAGTCTCGCGTGAGATCGCTACGCCGGAAGGGTTGGTACAAGCTGCCCGACGAACCGCTCGGCAAGGTCGTGAAGAAGAAGTGGGCCCGCCGCAAGCAGCGAGCCGGCGCAAAGAAGCAGTTCTTCGAGCCAGCGCAATGAAACGACGACCGTCTCGAGAGCTGCCAGCCGCCGCGCTCCCCTGCCAGCACGTTGGCATCTGAGACCGCGCCCGTATGCCGCGCCCGTTTCCACAATTGGTACGAGCGATAGACTCGGCGCCTCGTTTCCGCGCCCGCGAAGGAGAGTCCCTTGACCCCGAACGACGCGATCCGGCTGTTCGAGAAGTCCCTCGACAACCTCGAGAAGTGCATGGAGAAGGCGTCCGAGTACGCGAAGTCGCGCGGCTTCGAGGTGGAAGTGCTGGCGCAGTCGCGGCTCGCGCCGGATGCGTTCGAGTTCGTGCGCCAGGTGCAGTCGGCCTGCGACCAGGCGAAGTACGCGGCCGCCTACCTCGGCGGCAAGCCCGCGCCCTCGCATCCCGACACCGAGACGAATTTCGCCGAGCTGCGCCAGCGGATCCGCAAGTGCATCGCGTTCCTCGGCTCGGTGCAGGAGAAGGACTTCGCCGGAGCGGACGACCGGCGCGTCGCGCCGCCCTGGCTCGGCGGACGCTGGCTGCGCGGCGCCGACTACCTCGTGCACGTGGCCGTCCCGAACTTCTTCTTCCACGTGACCATGGCCTACGCCATCTTGCGACACAACGGCGTGCCGCTCGGGAAAATGGACTTCATCGGCTCGCTGCCGACGCGCGAGGGCTGAGGCGCGCTCAGCGGTCCCGCGACCGCGCGAACTCATCTCCGAGCGCGCGCAGCCGCTCCGCGATCACCTCGACCGGCGTCAGGATCTCGAAGACCTCGCGCACGCCGGCCGCGCGCAGCGCGTCGGCGTCGGCGTCCTCGAAGAGGCCGGCGGCGGCGAGCGGCGGAGGCGGCGAGCCGAGCGTCGCGAGGGCACTCCAGACCTCGCGCACGTGCGCGGCCGCGTCCTCGCCCATCGCGCGATAGCCGACCACGTGCACCTGCTCCTGGCTCGCGGCCTCGGCGACCTCGGCCGGCGTCTGCGGTCCGCCGAGCACGACCTCGCAGCCCGCGCGGTGGAGCGCCACGCCGATCGCCCAGTAGCCGCGGGTCTGGCCCCCGGTGTCGTGGCTCCACAGGACGCGGACGGGTCGCACGCCGAGAACCTCCACGCCTCGCTGCGAGGGTCGCGCAGCATAGCCGCGACCCACGACGCCACGCGGGCTCGGCGTGGCACTCCCCTTGCACGATCGATCCGATGATCGCCGACACCGAGGCGCGGAGGGACAACCGTGGACCCCGGCCGCTACGACCGCCTGTCCGCCGAGGACAATGCCTTCCTGCTCGCGGAGGGTCCGACCACGCCGATGCACGTCTCGGCCGTCGAGATCTTCGATGCCGGACCGCTGCGCCGCGAGGACGGCGGCATCGACGCCGACGCCATCCGGGACGCCTACGCCGCGGTGCTGCACCGCGTGCCGCGCTACCGACAGAAGCTCGCCTGGATCCCCTTCGCGCAGCGCGCGGTGTGGGTGGACGATCCCCACTTCCACCTCGACTACCACGTGCGCCACATCAGCCTGCCGCGCCCGGGCGGCATGGCGGAGCTGAAGCAGGTGGCGTCGCGCGTGATGGAACACCACCTCGACCGCTCGAGGCCGCTGTGGGAGTGCTGGATCATCGAAGGCCTCGAGCACGATCGCTTCGCGCTGCTGGTGAAGACGCATCACTGCATGATCGACGGTGCCTCCGGCGTCGAGCTAGCGCAGATCCTGCTCTCTCCCGACCCCGAGCGGCGCGCGGAGACACCGCGCCGCTACGTGCCGCGGCGTCGCCCGACGCAGCTTGCGCTGCTGCGCGACGAGGTCGTGCGCGCGGCGTCCTTGCCGCTCCAGGTCGCGCGCGGCGTGCGGGCGTTGAGGCGCACGACGTCCGACCTCCGCGGCGAGCTCGCCGCGCGCCTGTCCGCGCTGCGCGAGCTCGCTGGCGTCGCGGCGCAGGGGTCGTCGGAGACCCCGCTCAACGGGCGCCTCTGCCCGCACCGGCGCTTCGACTGGCTGACGCTCTCGCTCGCCGACACGCGCGCGATCCGCAAGGCACTCGGCTGCACGGTGAACGACGTGGTGCTCGCGACGGTGACGGGCGCGCTGCGGACCTTCCTGCGCGGCCGCCAGGTGCGACCCGAGGGGCTTCGCTTCCGCGTGTCGGCGCCCGTCTCGATGCGCAGCGAGGCGGAGCGCGGCGTGGCGGGAAACCGCGTGTCGTCGTGGATGGTGGAACTTCCGATCCGCCAGGCCGACCCGCGCAAGCAGCTCGCCGCGATCCACGCCGAGACGCAGCGCCTGAAGACCTCGCAGAGCGCGCTCGGCATCGAGTTCCTGATGAGCGCCGCCGAGTGGGCGCCCGCCGGCATCGTCTCGCTCGGCGCGCGCATGGCGTCGGGTTCTTTCAACTCGATCGTGACCAACGTGCCCGGGCCGCAGTTCCCGCTCTACATGCTCGGCGCGAGGCTGCGCGCAATGATCCCGCAGGTCCCACTGCTCGAGAACCTCGGGCTCTGCATCGCGCTGCTCTCCTACGACGGCCAGATCCATTGGGGCTTCACGGCGGACTACGAGCTGGTCCCGGATCTGTCGCTCTTCGTCGAGGCGGTGGAGATCTCGTTCGCGGAGCTCGCTCGCGTCGCCGGCGTGGACCGAGTCGGCGCCGTGCGCGAGTGCGCGCGAGGCGCGGAGTCACTCGTCCACTGAGGCGCGTGAGTCGGGGCTCCCCACGCGCCAGCATCGCGCGCGCGTTGCGGGCGCGGCGCGCCGGCACGCGGATTGCGATCGCAGGACGCGGGAGGAGACACGCAATGGCCGACTTCCTCGGCGCCTACTCCATCCAGTACTGGCTCGAATCCGCGCCTCAGGGCTACCTCGAGAACACCGAATACGGGCACGAGCCGGGCGAACAGGAGCCGAAGCTC
>DATKND010000026.1:0-16928 GCA_035541475.1 Myxococcota bacterium
CGATGAGGTACGCGAGCATCTCGCGCTTGCGCTCGCGATCGACCAGATGCACGGTCTGCCTGACGGCCTCGACCGTCGAGTTGCGCGGCGCGACGTCGATGCGCGCGGGCTGCGCGAGCAGGCTGTCGGCGAGCTCGCGGATGTCGTCGGAGAACGTCGCCGAGAAGAGCAGGTTCTGGCGCTTCGGGGGCAGCAGCGCGAGCACGCGCTTCACGTCGCGAATGAAGCCCATGTCGAGCATGCGGTCCGCCTCGTCGAGCACGAAGGTCTCGACGTGGCCGAGGTCGACCACGCGCTCCTGCATCAGGTCGAGCAGACGCCCGGGCGTGGCGACCAGCACGTCGAGTCCGCGGCGCAGCGCCTGCACCTGCGGACCCTTGCCGACACCGCCGAAGATCACGTGGCAGCGCACGCTGCCGCGCGGCGCATACTTCGCGAAGGACGCGCCGATCTGCGCCGCGAGCTCGCGCGTCGGCGCCAGCACCAGCGCGCGAATGCGGTTCGGGCCGCTGCGGGGCTCGTCCGCGAGCACGTTGTCGAGAATCGGCAATGCGAAGGCCGCCGTCTTGCCCGTGCCGGTCTGCGCGCAGCCGAGGACGTCGCGGCCGGCGAACACGTGCGGAATCGCCTTCTTCTGGATCGGAGTCGGCTCCGCGTAGCCCGCAGCGCACACGGCCGCGGACAGGGCGGGGGAGAGGTCGAGTGCGCTCCAACCCGCGGGCTTCGCGGGCTCGGCGAGCGCGGGCGCGGAGACCGCGCCGGGGTCCGCGGCGGGCGCGCTCTGCGCCTCGGCCCGAACCGGTTCGTAGGAAGAGAAATGAGTGTTCAAGTGGTCTTTCTGTGTATGGGCGTGGGCACATCGGTGCTCCGCGTCCTGGGTCGCGTCGCGTCCCGCCCTCGAGACGCGTCGCCTGGATGTCGAGCATCCCACCGCGGCATGGGTTCACTTCGCGGTGGGCAGGGCGTCAGAGGCTGGCGCGCGTGATCGAGCTCGTTGGAATCGAGTTCGAAGCGCGCAGTACTGAACGAGCTCGGGCGGGACTTTCGCACCTCGTGCTTCGCGGCGCAAGTCACCCCTCCGCGTGCAGCTTTCGGTGCGAATCGGGCACCGCTTGAGCGCTCTTCCTCCTGGCGCGAGCGGCGCGCGAGAAACTGGCAAGGTGCGAGGTGGGCCGGGTGTATGCTGCGCGCGCGGGAGATCCCCATGCGCACGCACTCGCTGCTCCTCGTCGGAGCCTGATCGCGATCGCTACGGTCGCCGGCTACAGCTTCCTCGGGTCCGAGGCGCCGCGCGGGACCGCGCACGAACGCCTCGGCGTCGCGGCGAATTCCGCACCTCGGGGCGACACGGCACGCCCTCAGGCCGCCACCCAATCTGGACCACCGCGCCGCGGCGCCGGGACCGTCGGTGCGCGCGCGGGCTCGCTCGGTGCAGTTGCCGCACCGGGCGGGCGAATCTCACCCGCTGATTCAACGCCCGCGGCAACCCCGTCCAGGGACATCGCCTGGGCCGGACACGGCGTGGAACGCGTCCCGATGCCGCTCCCAGGTCGCGACTCGCGCGAGGCGGAGGCGACCATGCGGAGCGATCCGCCGCTCGCTCCGAACACGGCCTCGATCCCGCGAATCGAGCCGCTTCCGGGAACCCCGGGGCCTGCCCTCACGCCGCAGACTTTCGTGCCGCGAGCATCGCTGCACGACGCGCCCGCTCCCGCTGGACCGTCCGAGACGAGCGGTGCCCACGCGCCGATGCCGATCGTCGCCACGGCGGTGCCGACGACCGGCCCGCTTCCCCCGGAAGAGGTGAAGGCCCGAACGGACAAGATCCTTGCAGGCGTGGATCCCGGGATCCGAGCGCCCCTCGAGCCGATCGTGACGAAGGACATCGAGGAGAAGTCCGATCAGGCGGCGAGCTGGTCTGGAGCCAGCGCCAGCGCGAGTATGGGCCTCGAGCCTCTAGCCATCCCGGACCAGCGCTCCGAACCGGAGTAGCCGTGGGTCGTCCGGCGCCAGGATGCGCGAGAGCCACTCGATCGCGTAGGCCGCGTCGAAGCGACCGCTCTGCGCGTAGAGGAGTTCGCCGAGGTCGACCCAGTCCTTCGGGCGATCGAAGATCACCTTGAAGACGGCGAGATCCTCGGCCGAGAGGATCGGGATCTCGTCGCCGTCGCCGAAGGGCACGCGCCGCGCGCGCTCCATGCAGGCGTCGTGGTAGGCGTCCGTCGAGAAGAAGAGGTCGATCGGCGTGTGGTCCCAGCGGAGCCGCGTCTGGCCCTCGCGCGCGATCTCGGCCAGCGCGCGCTCGGGCCGGGTGACGCCGAGCGGTGACAGCACGTCGAGCACGCGCTCGGCTCGCTCGACCCGCACGAAGACGTTGCAGTCGATGTCGATCGTGCCGCGGGGCGTCGCGTAGTAGGCGAGGGCGAGCGCCCCGCCGAACGCGTGCGGCTTGCGCGCGGCCTCGAGCGCGGCGTGGATCGCGAGGATCTTCTCGTCGAGCGCGAGCGACATCAGAGGCTAGGCGGAGGCAGACCGGACCCGCGCGCGCCGCGAGCGGATGCGCGGGAAGCGCGCGGCCTCGCGCTCCCGGACCGGATCGCGCGAGCGCACGATCCGGTCGGAGACGCGCAGCAGATCGCGCAGCGCGCGCCCGCGCAGCGCGTCGTCCGCCCCGATCCACTCGGCGACCTCGCGAAGCGCCGCCGGCGGCGGGGAGGCGGGCTGCGCGGCGAGCGCCTCGCGCAGCAGGTGGGCGAGGCCGGGGTCGAGTGACGCGCCCGCGCGAAGCGCCCCGAGCAGCTCCCGCGCGGCGCGGTCGTGGCGGCGCTCGCTGACGGGAATGCCGAGCTCGGCCGCGCGGGAGCGCAGCAGGGCCGGATCGAGGGGGCGCGTGGCCCGGTGCGCCGCGCGCTCGAGCACCTCGGGGGTCAGCGAGCCCCGGAAGGTCGCCAGGGTGCGGGACCGGGGCCCCCGTGCGGTCAGCACGGACTCCCGGATGTCGAAACGGCCGCCGGGCCGCCGCGCCAGATACGCCACGCTCGCAGCCTACCTCGGATAGTGGTATCTGACCACTATCGCCTGGCGACCTCGCTCCGTGCAATGCTGGCGGCCCGGAGGCCAGGGCGATGCGCGAGTGGAAGGGCAAGGTGGCGGTGGTGACGGGGGGCGGCAGCGGCATCGGGCAGGGGCTCTGCCGCGCGCTCGCCGGTGAGGGCCTGCGTGTGGTGGTCGCGGACGTCGAGGCCGACCGCGCCGAGGCCACGCGTGAGGAGCTCGTCTCCCGCGGCGCCGAGGCGATCGCCGTGCGGACCGACGTCACCCGCCGCGCCGATCTCGAGGCGCTCGCCCTGCAGGCGCGCCGCGCCTTCGGCGGCGTGCACGTGGTCTGCAACAACGCGGGCGTCGCGACCGGGGGCGATCTGCTGTCCGGAACCGAGGCCGAGTGGCGCTGGGTCCTCGACGTCAACGTGATGGGCGTCGTGCAGGGCTGTCAGGTCTTCGCGCCGCTGCTCGTCGCGCAGGGCGAGGGGCACATCCTCAACACGGGCTCGATCGGAAGCTTCCTCGCCTCGCCCGACCTGGCCGCCTACACGACCAGCAAGGCCGCGGTCGCGAGCTTCACGAGCGCGCTGCGCGAGTACTGCGAGCCGAAGGGCGTGGGGGTCACGCTCCTGTGTCCGGGCGCGGTGGCGACGCGGCTCGCCACCTCGGATCGCCTCCGCCCGGGCCCGCGCGATCAGTTCCGCGGCAGCGCCCACGTCCTCGACCCGGTGATGGAGATGGGCATGGAGCCCGACCAGGTCGCGGCGATCGCGCTCCGCGGGATGCGCGAGAACGCCGAGTCCGTGTTCACGCACACGGAGTACGCTGGCATGATCGAGAGCCGCTTCGCGCGCGTGCTGCGCGCGGCCGCTCAGGGAAGCGGCGGCTGAGCCCGCCCGGCCGCGCTCGCGCGGCCGCTCATGTGCCACCACGATTCGAGCAGCACGCCCAGCGAACCCATCCAGTCGCGGAAGCGGTGCAGGTCGGCGGCCTCGAAGGCGCCGCCGTCGCGCTTGTTCAGGGCCTGCGCGACCGCGAAGACGCGTCCGCCCAGATCGCGGATCGGGACGCACAGTACACTGCGCGTGCGGTAGCCGGAGGCGCCATCGGCGGACGGGTCGAAACGCGGATCGGTGTAGGCGTCGACGAGCGAGACCGGCTCGCCCGACTCCGCCACCGCGCCCGCGATGCCCTTCCCGCGCGGCACGCGGATCTCGAAGAGCTCGCCACCGGCGTCGCGCGCGGCCTTCGACCAGAGCTCGCCGCTCTCCGCGTCGAGCAGGAAGAGGCTCGCGCGGTCGGCGCCGAGCAGGTCGCCGATCTTGTGTGTGAAGGCGACGAGCATCGCGTCGAGCAGGCCCTCGAAGGCCTGGCTCTGAGCGAGCCCCGAGACGCGCAGGAAGTGCTCGGCCTCGCGCGTCACACGCTCGAGCGCCTCCGCGAACTCCTCCGGGTGCATTGCGCTCAGGCGCGCGTCGAGCTCGCCGCGACGGCTCATCTCGGCGAACAGGCCCATCAGGTGGCGCGTGCTCGCGAGCACGGCGTCGCCGAAGGAGACGAGGCGGCCGTCCTCGAGGTGGAGGATGCGGTCGGCGACGTCGAGGATGCGCGCATCGTGCGTGACGAGCACGACCGACGCGCCGCGCTCGCGCGCGAGCCCGCGCAGGATCTCGACCACCTCGCGCCCGGACTTCTTGTCGAGCGACGCGGTCGGCTCGTCGGCAAGCACGAGGCGCGGCTCGCCGACGAGCGCGCGCGCGACCGCCACGCGCTGGCGTTGCCCGCCGGAAAGGCGGTCGGGCTTCGCCGCCTCGAAGCCCGCGAGGCCGACCGCCGCGAGCATCGCCTCGGCGCGCCGGCGCCGCTCGCGACGCGGCGGCCGCGGCCGCGACGCGAATCCCATCTCGACGTTCTGGATCGACGAGAGCGACCCGAGCAGGTTGTGCTGCTGGAACACGAACCCGATGCGGCGCCGCACCGAGACGCGCGCCGAGCTCGACGCGCCGACGAGCTCCTCGCCGAGCACGCGCAAGCTGCCCGACTGCGCGCGGCGCAGCGCGCCGATCAAGGTCAGCGCCGTGGTCTTGCCCGAGCCCGACGGGCCGGAGAGGATCGCGATCTCGCCCTCCTGCACCTCAAGCGAGACCTCGAAGAGCACCTGGCGCGCCATCGCACCGCGCCCGAGGTGGTGGCTGACGCGCTCGAGCCGGACGGGCTGCTCGTCGGCGCTTGCCATCTAGAAGATCTCCGCGGGGTCCGCCTGCCGGACCTTCCGCAGCGCGATGCTGCCCGCGACCGCGCACATGAGCGCGGTCAACGCGAGCACGCCGAGCGCGAGCGGCACGGTCATCTGCACCGGCAGGTGCGTCGCGCGTCCGGCCTCGCGGTAGAGGGCCATGCTCGCCAGCACGCCGGGCCCGAAGCCGAGCAGCGCGAGCAGCAGCGCCTGCTGGATCACGACGGCGAAGAGATACTGGTCGGTGTAGCCGATCGCCTTCAAGGTGGCGTACTCGCGCACGTGCTCCGAGACGTCGGCGAAGAGGATCTGGTAGACGATGATGCCGCCCACCACGAGGCCCATGATCACGCCGAAGCTGAAGACGTACCCGATCGGCGTCGCGCGGCGCCAGTAGTCGATCTCGCGCTCGATGAAGCCGTCGCGCGTGAGGATTTGCACGTCGGGCGGGAGCCGCGCGGCGAGCGCGTCGCGCACGGCGCGAGGATCGGCGCCGCGCTCGAGATGGATCAGGCCGATGTCGATCTGCCCGGCCTGCCGGTTCGGGAAGATGCGGCGGAAGTTCAGGTCGCTGGTCACGAGACTCGCATCGATGCCGAAGGAGGTGCCGAGCTCGAAGAGCCCGGCCACGCGCACGTCGCGGTTCGCGACCTCGGTGTGGAAGCCGTCGGGTCCGGCCTCGCGCACGAGCCGCGGGATCGGGCCGAACTCGGGCCGCGAGCTCTCGTCGAAGAGCACCACGTCGGGCCGCTTCAGCGCCTCGCGGTAGCGGTCGACGCCGGGCACCTCGAAGACGCGGTCGCTCGGGTCGAACCCGACCACGAAGATGCGGCGCGCCTCGGAGGGATGCTCCGGGTTCCTCCAGTCGCCGAGGCCGATGTAGAGCGGTGTCACCGCGGCCACGCCCGGGGCGCCGAGGATCTGGTAGAGGCGGCGGCGCGAAAAGCTCTCCGGCTGCACGATGAAGCCCGTCTTCGGGCTGATCATTGCGAGGTCGTAGCGGAGGCTCCGGTGATAGCGGACCGAGCTGCTGAACATCGCCTCCTGGAAGCCGAGCTGCATGCACACCAGCACCACCGCGAAGGCGACCCCCGCGATCGCCACGAGCAGGCGCACCTTGTCGCGCGTGAGCTGCAGCCAGGCGATGGGCACGGCACACACCATGTGGCGTCAGGGAGCGATCTCGACCTCGACCTGGAGGTTCGTAAGGTTCGCGACGGCCGCCGGATCGTCGAGTCGGATCTGCACCTCGACCACGCGCGCGTCGGTCTTCGAGACGGGGTCGGCGCCGACCGCGTCGAGGCGGCCGATCTTGAGTCCGACCTTCTCGACCGCGCCCTCGAGCGGCTTGCCGAGCGCGGGGCTCGACACCGTCGCGCGCTGTCCCGTGCGCACGCGACCGATGTCCGTCTCGTAGACCTCCGCGACCGCGAACATCTCGTCGGTGCGGCCGAGCTCGATCACGCCGTCGGGGCCGACGCGCTCGCCCGCGCGGGCATGCACCTCGAGCACGCGTCCCGCGATCGGCGCGCGCACGAGCGCGAGCTCGAGCTCGGCCCGCGCCGCGTCGAGCGCGGCCTGCGCGGCGCGCACCTTCGCCTCCGCGTCCTCGCGGCGCGACGCGGCGCCGGCAAGCCCGGTCGCGAGATCCTTCGCGCGCCGGAGCTCCGACTCCGCCGCCACGAGCTCCGCCTCGCGCTCTCGCACGACCGCCTGCTGGAGCGGGTAGCGGTCGAGGCGCGCGATCACCTGGCCGGCTTGCACAGTGTCGCCCGCGTCGACGTCGAGCGCCGCGATCACCGCGACCGGCACCGAAGGACCCGCGACGCGCACCGGGCCGCCGCGCGGCTCGAGCCGGCCGAGCGCAGTCACCCGATCGCTGGGATCCGCCCACGTCGCGCCGGCATGCGCGAGCGCGCAGGCGAGCGCGCAGACGAGAAGTGTCGAGTGGGGACGCCGCATCCGGGTGGAGCTTCTTACACCCTTCGGCGGCTCCCCGTCCAGCGGGTCGACTCTGTTAGCTTGGGAAGATGGTCCGGTCTCCGCTCCGAGCCGCGCTCGTGCTGGTCGCGCTCGCCTGGCCGACCGCGCCGCTCCAAGCGGAGGCGCCCCACACCGACCCGCCCGCGGACATCCTGCCCGCTTCGGCGCTCGATGCGCCGTCGCCCGAGCTGCTCGCGCGCCTCGAGAAGGAGCACGTGATCCCCGATCCGTCTCGCGACGACCGCGCCACCTGCGCGCTCGTTCTCTTCGAGCAGCCGCGCGAGGAGGTGATGGAGCTCCTCACGTCGACGACGCGACAGAAGGAGTACCGCCCCGAGCTCGCTCGCGTCGAAGTGGTCGACGTCAGCGACCACGCCAACGTGACCGAGTACAAGCTGCGCTTCATGTTGACCTCGCTCAGCTACCGCGTGCGCGAGGCCTGGGACCCGGCCAGCGGCCGCGTGTGGTGGAGCCTCGACCCGACCTTCGACAACGAGCTCCGGGTGCTCGACGGGCTGTGGGAGCTGCGCGCACTCGACGATCGGCGCACACTGGGGCGATTCAGCACCCGCATCGATCTCGGTCCGGCGCTGCCCGCCTTCCTCCAGGACTACGCCACGCGCAAGAAACTGCCGGAATCGATGGAGCAGGTGCGGCATTGGGTCGATTCGGGAGGGAAGTGGAGACCATGACGTCCACGCTGGCGACCCGGCGGAGCTTCGTGCAGCGAGCGCTCGGCGCCGCGCTCCTCGACCCGAAGGTCTACGAGGAGGTCGAGGCGGATCGCGGCGCCAACGGACAGGCGGCGTGGGTGGTCGCGCTGTCGGCCGCTGCGGCCGGCATCGGGAGCGTGGCGAATCACGGCCCGGGCGGCGTCGTCTGGTACACGCTCGCCGCGCTCGTCGGCTGGTACGTCTGGGCCGCCATCGCATTCGCGATCGGGACGCGGTGGCTGCCCGGTCCCTACACGCGCGCCGACCTCGGCGAGCTGCTGCGCACGATCGGCTTCTCGAGCGCGCCGGGCGTCCTGCGCATCCTCGCGATCTTCCCGCAGATCGCGGGCTTCGTCTTCCTGATCAGCACGCTCTGGATGCTGGTCGCGATGGTGATCGCCGTGCGCCAGGCACTCGACTACTGCACCACGAGGCGCGCGATCGCCGTCTGCGCGATCGGCTTCCCGTTCTACGCGGTGACGCTCGCGCTCTCGCTGATCCTGCTCGGACCGTGGCTGATCTGAGCCGCGACGAGCGCACGGCCTGGATCGGCGCGCTCGAGCGGGCGGCGGCGCGCGCCTGGCCGCCGCACGAGGACGAGCCGCTCGGGGGCTGGCGGCTCCGATACGGCGGCGCGCGCAGTCGTCGTCTCAACTCGGTGTGGACCTCGCGCTTCCTGGCGGGCGGCGACGTGCGCGGCGCGATCGAGCAGGCGGCGGCCTGGTACCGCGAGCGCGGCCTCCCGCCCTGCTTCCAGATCGCCGAGGGCGCAGAGCCCGCGGGCCTCGACGGGCGCCTCGCCGCGCGCGGGTACGCCGTGCTGACACCGACGACTGTCATGCAGGCGCCCGTCGAAGGGGTCGCGTTGGCGGCCGACGGCGACGCGGTGCCGCTGGCCGAGGCGCCCACCCCCGAGCACGTCGGCGCGCTCTGCGACCCCGGCTGGCCGGCCGACGTGCGCGCTGACCGCGCGGCGCTCTTCGCGCGCATCCCGTCGCCGCGGCGCTTCGCCGTGCTGCACGTCGACGGCGAGCCCGCGGCGGCCGGGCTCTGCGTCGTGGACGACGACCTGGCCGGCATCTTCAGCATGCGCACCGCGCGCGCCTTCCGGCGCCGCGGCCTCGGCACGCGACTGTTGCGCGCGCTCGCGGGTTTCGCGCAGAGCGCCGGCGCGACGCGCCTCTACCTCCAGGTCGAGGACGACAGCCCGGCCCGCGCCCTCTACCTGCGCCTCGGCTTCGAACCGGTGTACGGCTACCACTACCGCGAGCTCGCCTAGCAAGCGCGGGAGCTAGAAGACGATCCGGAGCGCCCCCACCGCCTCGTGCGCGGCGAACTGCGCTCTCACCTTGCCGTTCCCGAGCCCGAAGAGGTTCGCATCGACCTTCGGATCGTCGCTGGTGATGTAGCGGTAGCGGACGTCGAGCTCGAGGTGCCGGAAGACCGGCCAGAAGACTCCGCCCATCGCGTTCCACGAGAACTTGGTGTCGTCGTTGTCGATGCTCAGGCTGTTGCCGTGCGTGTCGGCTGAGAAGATCGCCACCCCGGCCCCGCCCCCGATGTAGGGCTTGATCGGGAACGGCACCGGCAGGTCGAGGTAGACGTTCCCGAGAAAGGTGGCCGCGCCGGCCCAGCCCTCGCCCGAGACATGCAGCCCGCCCACCTTCACCGAGTCCAGGTCCGCGCGGTGGAAGCTCCCGTGCGCCTCGACGCGCAGCCAGTCGAAGGCGCGGAAGCCGATCGCGCCACCCGCGGTCCAGCCCGGGTCGAAGTCGACCTTGCCCGAGCCGACGCCCGAGGCATTCACGTTCGCGTCGTCCCAGAAGGAGCCTCCGCCCTGGAGCTCGAGGTAGACGCCGTTCTTCACCTCGTCGGCCGCCGCGGATGTGGCGGCCAGGAGACCGACGCACAGGACGAGCGACTCGAGAGTCCGGCTCATCTCGCGAACGTCGCGCGGATCGAGAGTGTTGTCACTGCGGCACCCGGGCGGGATCGAGCCAGCCCTGGCTCGCGTAGAAGCGCGCCACCTCGCGCGCGATCTCGTGCGCGGTGCGCTCGACGCGATCGCGACCCGAGGCCTCGGTCTCGAAGGAGTGGACGGTGTCGAAGAAGCCGCCGTCCAGGGTCTGGATCCTCACCTCCGCGCGCAGGTGGTCGACGACGCCCGTATCGAGCGCGAGGAAGCTGCCGTCGACGCCGAGCGCCGGGCCGACGAGCGGGGTGTCGCGCTTCACGTGCAGGGCGGGGATCGGGATCTCGGCGAGGCGGCTCACGACCTGGTCGGCGAGCTCGCCCGCTTCGACCGGCGTCTCGCCCGAGCTACGCGCGAATTCGAAGACGAACACGTGATCGGGCTGCGCCATCGCGACGCGCTGGAAGTCCTCGCCCGATGGCTCGACCGCCTTCCCGCTCGCGCATCCCGGCGCACCCGACGCGATGAACGTGAGCAGCGCCCCCGCCACCACGCGCTGCACGGCGCGCAGCGCGATCCCCCTCCGCATGGCCCCTGCCTCCGAGCGGCAGCATACTTCGCGCCCTTCGCATGGCGACCCTCGCGCGCGCGTCCGCCGTCGTGCTCTGGATCGCGCTGGGCTGCGCGAGCGCGTCGCAGGCTCCGTCGGTCGAGCCCGCGACGGCGAGCGCCGCCTCGCGAGTGGAAGCGGACGTGGCGGCGCTCTGCGATCCCGCGATGGAGGGTCGACTCACCGGCACGGAAGGGGAGCAGCGCGCGACCGAGTACGTCGCGCGCGCGTTCGAGCAGATCGGGCTCGCGCCCGGCGGCCGCGACGGATCGTTCTTCCAGCCCTTCGAGTTCACGGCCGGCGTGTCGCTCGGAGCGGGCAACGCGCTGCAGAGCTCGCGCCGCGGCGCGGCGCGCGAGTATGCGGTCGACGCCGATTGGCGTCCCCTCGCCTTCTCGAAGACCGGCGACGCGCCCGCCGCGGCGGTCGTCTTCGCGGGCTACGGCATCGTCGCGCCCCCGAACGGCGCCGTGCCCGCCTACGACTCCTACGCGGGCCTCGACGTGCGCGGTCGCTGGGTGCTGGTGCTGCGCCACGCGCCGCAGGATGTCGCTCCCGAATGGCGACAGCACTGGAGCCGCTACGCGTCGTTGCGTCACAAGCTGATGCTCGCGCGCGACCGCGGCGCGCAGGGCGTGCTGATCGCGAGCGGACCGCGTTCGGGGGTCCGCAACGAGCTCGTGCCGCTCGCGCCGGATCTCGCGGCCGGCGGCTCGTCGAGCATCTTCGCCTTGTCACTGGCGGACGCGCCTCCCGAGGCGTGGCTCGCGGAAGCCGGTCGCTCGCTCGACGCGCTCCAGGCCGCACTCGACCGCGGCGAGACGCCGCCCGGCTTCGAGATCCCCGCGCTGCGCGTCGCGGCGCGGGTCGATCTGGTCCAGGAGCTGCGCAGCGGTCGCAACGTGCTCGGTCGCCTGCGAACCGGGCGCGGCGTGGACGCCGCGCCCGTGCTGGTCGGCGCGCACGTCGATCACCTCGGCAGAGGTCTGGAAGGCGCGTCGCTCGCGCGCGAGGACGAGCGCGGCCTCGTCCACCCCGGCGCCGACGACAACGCCTCGGGCGTGGCCGCCGTCATCGAGATCGCGCGGGAGGTCGCCGCGCAGGCGCGCGCGCGCCCCGACGCCTTCGCGCGCGACGTGCTCTTCGCCGCGTGGTCCGGCGAGGAGGTCGGCCTGATCGGTTCGACCGCGTTCGCGAGCGAGCTGCCGGATGCGGCGGCCACGCACGGCGCGCCGCGCCGGATCGCCGCGGTGCTGAACCTCGACATGGTCGGGCGGTTCCGCGCGCACTTGATCCTGCAAGGTGTCGGCTCGAGCCCGGCCTGGCCGTCCCTGATCGAGTCGGCGAAGGCGTCGCGCGCGCTGCCCGTCGTGCTGGAGGACGAGAGCTACCTGCCGACCGATGCGACGAGCTTCTATCTGAAGGGCATTCCCGTGCTATCCGCCTTCACCGGCGTGCACGACGACTACCACACGCCCCGCGACACACCCGACAAGCTGAACTACGGCGGGCTCGCCGCAACCGCCGATCTCTTCGCCGGCATCACCGAGGCGCTTGCCGAGCGCACGGAGCTGCTGGAGTACTCGGCTCCGTCCCAGACTCCGCTCCCGCCGCGCGCGGGCCTGCGCGTCTATCTCGGCACGATCCCGAGCTACGGCGAGGCCGCGGGCGAGGGGCTGCTCCTCTCTGGTGTCGCGCCCGGCGGTCCCGCCGAGAAGGCGGGGATCCGCGGCGGAGATCGCGTCGTCGAGCTCGCCGGGCACGCGATCGAGAACGTCTACGATTACACCTACGCGCTCGAGACACTCGCGGTCGGCCAGCCCGTCCCGATCACGGTGCTGCGAGGCGGCGAAAGGCTGCGCCTCACCGTCACGCCGGGGTCGCGGGAGTAGAGGCGCCCGGCTCGCCGCGCCGCGCGAGCAGCCGGCGGAGATACGAGATGCCGCCCGGCTCGTCCTCGAACTCCCCCGCGAGCTGCGCCTCGTAGCAATCGCGCAAGATGGGCGCGAAGTCGGGGCCCGGAGCGCGCCCGAGCGCGATCAGATGCCGGCCCTGCACCAGTGCGCGCGGCGCCGCGCGAACCACCTCGAGAGAGCGCGCGCGCTCGAGCAGCCAATCGCCCGCGACGAACGGGTCGGTGCGCGGCGGGCGGGCGGCGTGGTCCGCCGCCGCCACGCGCACCAGGCGGTCGATCCGGCCGACCCGCCGCGCGAGCCGCCGGATCGCGGCGTCGCCCGCCGCGTGTCGGTGTAGCTGCGCGGGGGCGAGGTGCGCGGCCACCAGCGGCACGACCTCCGCAACGAGGTCACGCTCGTCGGTCATGCGCGCGAGGAACCGCTCGCAGAGCTTCGCGCCGAGCGCCTCGTGGCCGTGCGACGTGATGCGACCTCCGCGCTCGCGCGTCGTCGCCGGCTTGCCGAAGTCGTGGCCGAGGACCGCCAGCCCGACCACGAAGTCGTCTCGCAGATCGCCCCTGCGCGCGCCGGCGAACGCGTCGAGCGCGAGCAGGGTGTGCGTCCAGACGTCGCCTTCGGGGTGCCAGACGGGATCCTGCGGGCACCCGACCAGCGACTCGACCTCCGGGAAGTGGCGCAGCCAGAGCGCCTCGCGCAGAAAGGCGAGGCCGCGCGAGGGCCGCACGCCTTCCAGCAGGAGGCGCCGCCACTCGCCGAAGATGCGCTCGCGCGGCAGCGGCTCGGGGGTGAGGCCGCGGCAGCGAAGGATGGTCTCGGGCGCGGCCTCGAGCTCGAAGCGGGCGAGCAGCTGCATGCCGCGCAGCACGCGCACCGGGTCCTCGCCGAAGCGCTCCGAGGCATGCCGCAGGACGCCCGCCGCGAGGTCCGGGAGCCCGCCGCAGGGATCCAGGATCTCGCACCGCAGGGGATCGAGCGCGATCGCGTCGATCGTGAAGTCGCGGCGGGCCGCGGCCTCCGCGAGGCTCGCCCCGGGATCGGCGCCCGCCTCGAACCCCGCTCCACCGGCTCCCGCGCGCCGCGGCATCGAAACGTCGAGTCCCAGCGCGTTCAGCCGCAGCACCGGAAAGTGGCGGCCCACCACGTCGGCGCGGTGGCGAGCCACCACCAGAGAATGGAGGCGCGAGGCTTCGAGCCCGAGCACCTCGAGATCCAGGTCGCGAGGCGGGTACCCGAGGGCCGCGTCGCGGACACATCCTCCGGTGAGGACCGCGCGTCCTCCTTCCACCTGGATCGCCTGACATAGCGTCAACAGAGCCGAGACGCGTTCTCGAGACAGCGCGCGCTCGAGACGAGCCCACAAGGCATCGGGCGCGACTGTGATCTGGCGCATGGGCTTTACAAGACGGGGTGCCGTGACTAATGGAACCCGATTTCCGGATTGGGAGTCATAAGGCAAGTCACCGGACCTTCCCGGAAAGCCCCGGGGGGCCACAACCTGAGGCGCAAGTTCTTCCCACCATGACCGATCTCGATCGCCAGAGCTCCACCGAAGACGTCGCCCTGCAGCCGGCCTCGGCTTCCGCCGAGATGGATCGGACGCGCAAGTCGCGCGCAAGGGGCTCGCTGACGCGGACCCGGACTGCGCGCAAGTCGACTCGCGCCGTCCACGTGCCGGCGTCTCCGGACGACGAGAACGAGCGCTCGCTCGCGACGAGCAGCCTCGACCACTACATCCGCTCGATCCGCCACATCCGCGTCCTGTCGCGCGAGGAGACCTACGAGCTAGCGCGCGGCCTCGAGACGGAGGAGGCGGCCTTCCGGGCGGCGGTCGGCTCGCTGCCGGCCGTGGCCGAGGGCGTGGTCGCTCGCTGGCACGAGCGCCGGCGCGCCGGCCGCGTGACGGCGGCGCTGTCCGCGCGCTACCGCGACGACGGCACCGCCACGGCCGGGCGCGCGCTCGACGCGCGCCTCTCCGAGGTCGAGAGCCTGCTCGCGAGCCGCGCGGAAGCGGCGGCCCGCAAGAGCGATCGCGCGCGCGCGCGCGTGGCCCGCTTCGAGAAGGAGATCGGCGAGACGCTCGCCAAGGCCGACGTCGCGCTGCCGGTGCTGATCGAGGTCCATCGCGAGCTGTGCGCGCTGCGCGATTCACAGGACCCGGAGAGCCGCGGCAAGCGGCGCCGGCTCGGGCTGTCGTCGGCCGGCGCGAAGGCGACGCTCGCGCAGGCGGAGAGCGCCCTGGTGCGCCGCGACGAGCTGAAGAACACGTTCATGCGTCACAACCTGCGCCTCGTGGTCACGCAGGCCAAGCGCTACCGCAACATGGGCGTGCCCTACGTGGACCTGATCCAGGAGGGCAACCTCGGCCTGATGCGCGCGGTGGAGAAGTTCGAGCACCAGCGCGGCTTCAAGTTCTCGACCTACGCCGTGTGGTGGATCGAGCAGGCGCTCGTGCGCGCGATCCAGAGCACCTCGCGCACGGTGCGCGTGCCCTCGCACATCTACGAGCTGCAGCTCCGCATGCGGCGCGTGGAGTCGCGACTGCGCCAGCGGCTCGGCCGCGCGCCGGGCTCGCCCGAGCTCGCGGCCGCGCTCGAGGTGCCGGAGGAGATGGTCGATCTCGCCCGCAGCAGCTCGGTGCCCGTCGGCTCGCTCGAGACGCCGCTGCCCGGCACGGACGACCTGCGCCTCGAGGACGCCCTCGCGGACCCCGAGGTCGAGGATCCGGCCGAGACGCACGACGCGCGCTTCCTGCGGAGCGCCCTCGAGCGCGAGCTCGAGACCTTGTCGCCGCGCGAGCGGGCGATCCTGGAGGCGCGCTTCGGGATAGAAGGTGGCGAGCCGCCCACGCTCGAGGAGATCGGTCAGCAGATGGGGCTCTCTCGCGAGCGCGTCCGTCAGCTCGAGCACCGCGCCCTCGCGCGGCTGCGCGAGCGCCAGGCGATCCGCCGACTCGGCGCGGCCTTCGAGCTGGTGCCGGCCGGCGACGACCCGGAGCCGCAGGCGCAGCAGGCTGCGCCAGGCGCGCCCGCCGCGCCGACGCCCGCGGCTAGTCGCCCGAGAGTGCCGGTACTTCCCGGTGCAGGAGCCAGCGCTCCACGACGACGCGCTTCGCGAACCACGCCGACGCGAGGCAACGGCCCGCTACCCGAGCCCGAGCCCGCGCTGGCAGCCAGCCGCTGAACGAGGCGCCCGGGCGCCGCGGTCCGAAGCGCTCGATCAGCGCGCGCGCGTAGGTGCGCTCGACGCCGTCGCCGCACAGGTGCAGCACGCGCGAGAGGGCGCGGGCGGCCAGCAGGCCCGATTCCACCGCGGGTCGGATGCCCTCGCCACTGCGCGGATAGGCGAGGCCCGCGGCGTCGCCACACAGCAACGCGCCCGGGGCGCTGAGCGGACGGGGCGCCTCTCCATGCAGCAGATACGCGTGGCCGCGCCAGCGCGCGGGCAGGTCGGGCGGAACGAGGTCGTGCGCGCGCAGCCAGTCCGCGAAGCCCGTCACGCGCGCCGGGAAGGCGTGCGCGTCCTGGCGTCCGAGCCCGACGTTGAGCCAGTCGCCCTTGCGCACGACCCAGCCGTAGCCGCGCAGGTCCGGCTCGAAGTAGAGGGCCGGGAGGTCCGCTCGGACCGGGCAGCGCGCCTGCTGCTCGGACGTCATCTCGAACTCCACCTCGCGCGCGACGATCGTCGAGGGCTCGCCCGCGCCCGGGCGCGCGCCGAGCTCGCGCGCGACCGGGCAGAAGTGACCGCCTGCGCCAACGATCCAGTCGGCCCGGATCGACTCGTTCGCGATCCACTCACCGTCCTCGCGTCGCAGCGACTCGAGCGGCTGGCCGAGCCTCAGATCCGCGCCGCTGCGCTCGAGCAGGAAGCGGTCGAACTCGCAGCGGCGGATGCCATAGCTGACCACCTCGCCGCAGTCCGCGTCGGCGCCGGGATCGCCGCGGCGCGCGACCGCGAAGCCGCGGATCGGCTGCATCACACGACCGCCCTTCGCGTAGTCCTGCGGCTCGATCTCGAGCGCGCGCAAGACGGGCGGCGTGATCCAGCCCGCGCACACCTTGTCGCGCGGGAAGCGCGCCTTGTCGAGCACCGCGACCGACACGCCGGCGCGGCACAGAGCGAACGCGCAGCTCGAGCCGGCCGGTCCGCCGCCCACGACGAGTACCGCGAAGCGCTCCACCGCTCAGCGCTCCGCGTAGAGATCCGCCCGAGTCCACGGCAGCGACGTTCCGGCAGCCCGCTCGAACAACACCTGGAAGAGCTGGCACGATCCGCTGCGGAACGCGGCGATCGAGGACGCGAGGTACAGGCGCCAGGTCCGCACGAAGCGCGCGTCGTAGCGCGACTCGACCCAGTCGCCCTGCTTCTCGAAGCGCTCCAGCCAGTGCTCCAGCGTGAGCGCGTAGTGGCGCCTCAGATTCTCGACGTCGGCCACGGCGAGTCCGTGCTGCTCGAGAAGCGGCAGCACCTCCGAGAGTGCGGGGATGTAGGCGCCCGGGAAGATGTTGCGCTCGATCCA
>DATKND010000027.1:0-3300 GCA_035541475.1 Myxococcota bacterium
GACCTCTGCCTCGCCCCTCGGCGGCTTGCTAGTCCGACCAATCCGACGGATCGTGCTGCGCCAGCTTCTCGATCCACCACTTCGGCGCCTGCGCCATCATGCCCCCGAGGTCCCAGTAGTCGCGCCATAGCTCGATCTTCCCGTTTCGCACCTCGTGGATCGTGACGAAGTCGTTCGTGAGCTTCTCGCCGGTCGGGAAATGCCAGATCTCGGTGTGCTCGACCACCACGGTGTCGCCGTCCGCCACCACGCGGTGGATCTCGTGCTCGAAGCGCTCGACGTGGTCGAGCCCCGAGCGCAGCCGCTTCACGACGTTCTCGGGACCGGTGGCGCCGGGGTCGGGGGTCGGCACGTCTTCGTAATGGCCGCGCTCCGCGATCAACGCGGCGACGCCGTCCCAGTCCTTCGCGTAGAGCGCCTGCCAGAGGCGCGCGACCACCCGCTTGTTCTCGCCTTCGGCCACCGCAGCACCCTCCTGTCGCCGCATGCTCGCCAAGACGCGCCCGCGACGCTACGCCTCTCGCGCGGGTCTGCCGATGTGCGCGGAGGAGGGATGCGATGATCGACCGGGAGCCCGGTCTCCGACCTTTCGCGCAGATGCCGCGCAGCGGCCTGCTCTCGGCCGTGCGGACCTTCCTCTCCACCGGCGCCGGCCGCGTCGACATGCTCTCGAACCTGAGCGCGATGTACGAGCGCCACGGGCCGGCGGTCGTGCAGATCGGCGGCCCCTTCCGCTTCGTGAATCTCTTCGGCGCCGACGCCAACCGCCTCGTGCTGCTCGATCGCGACCAGATCTTCTCCGCGCGTCGCCCATGGATGCAGATCATGGGGCGCATCTTCCCGAACGGGCTGCTGCTGCGGGACGGCCAGGAGCACAAGCACCACCGCAAGATCATGCACGAGGCCTTCACGCGGCCCGCGCTGCGCGACTACGCAGAGCGCATGGGGCCGAAGATCGCGGCCGGCCTCGCGGACTGGGGCGGCAGCGGCGCGCCCGTCCGCGCGTTCGACGCCTTCAAGGGCCTGACCCTCGATCTCGCGTCGTCGATCTTCATCGGCGTCGACCTCGGTCCGTCGGCGCGGCGCATGAACCGCGCCTTCGAGGACATGGTCGCGGCGTCCATGTCGCGCGTGCGCCTGCGCATCCCCGGCCTCGAGTTCTACCGCGGGCTCGTCGGTCGCGAGTTCATGCTGGAGTTCCTGCGCAGCATGCTGGAGAAGAAGCGCGCGGATCAAGGCAGCGACATGTTCAGCCGCCTGTGCCGCGCGCGCACCGAGGAGGGCGACGTCTTTCGCGACGACGACGTGCTCGACCACATGATCTTCCTGATGATGGCCGCGCACGACACGACGACCTCGACCTTGACCTCGCTCTGCTACGAGCTCGGGCGCCACCCGGAGTGGCAGGAGCGCGTGCGCGCCGAGAGCCGCGCGCTCGGCGAGGCGCAGCCGGGCTTCGACGCGGTCGACCGCCTCGAGAGCCTGACCTTCGCGATGCACGAGACCTTGCGGCTCTACCCGCCGCTGCCCGTGATCCCGCGCGTCGCGACGGCGCCCTTCGAGTTCGCCGGCTACGAGATCCCCGCGCCCGCGATGGTGGTCGTCTCTCCCATCCACACCCACCACATGAGCGAGCACTGGAACGATCCCTTCCGCTTCGACCCCGACCGCTTCGCGCCGGGGCGCGCGGAGCACGAGCGCCACACGCACCAGTGGATCCCCTTCGGCGGCGGGCCGCACATGTGCATCGGGCGCCGCTTCGCCGAGGCGCAGGTGCGCATGGTCATGCACCAGCTGCTGCTGCGCTATCGCTGGAGCGTGTCCGATGGCTACACCATGCCGGTGCAGCAGGCGCCGATCTCGAAGCCGCGCGACGGGCTGCCGCTGGTCTTCCGGCCCGCATGAGCGCGGGTCCCTTCGTCGTGCGCCCGATCGGCTTCGTGCGCTCGCCGGTCGCGACGCCGGTCGACGAGGGCTGGGGCGAGGTCGAGAGCCGCATCGAGCTGCTGCCCGAGTACCGCGCCGGGCTGCGCGGGCTCGACCAGTTCTCGCACGTGCTCGTGGTCGCGTGGCTCCACCAGGCCGACTTCGATCCGGCGCGACATCTGGTGCGGCGTCCGTGCGGACGCGACGACATGCCGCTCCTCGGCATCTTCGCGCAGCGCGCCAAGGACCGGCCGAATCCCTTCGGCATCACGGTCGCCGCGATCGTGCGCGCCGACGAGGCGGGTCTCGTGGTGCGCGGGCTCGACGCGATCGACGACACACCGATCCTCGACCTCAAGCCGTTCTTCCCGGACTTCGACGCCGCCGAGAAGGCGCGGCTGCCGGAATGGGTCGCGAGGCTGATGCAGGGGTACTTCGACGGCCGGGTATGATGGTCGGCCTCTCCCGGAGGTCCCCATGCCGACACCGACCCGCGCACAGCTCGTCACCTGGGCCGAGAAGTACGTCGCTCTCTGGAACGCGGGCGACAAATCCGCCTGGATCGCGAACTGGAAGAGCGTCGCGCCGGGCGACTTCCGCATGCTGGATCCGGTCGGCACGCCGGAGAAGCGCGGCTTCGAGAACTGCGCGTCGAAGCCCTTCGATCTCTTCCAGCCGACGATCAAGTTCCAGATCGCCAAGGGGACGATGTTCATCTGCGGGAGCGAGGTCGCCTGGCTGATGGAGAACCACGCCACGGTGGAGGGTCGACACGCGGTTCACCTCTCGATCGAGACCTACCGCTTCGAGCCGGACGGCTCCGTCGTGATCCGCACCTACTACGACGTGCCGCAGGCCGACGCGCCGCTCGGCACGCTCTTCGAGACCTATCTGCCGGGCGAAGGCCGCAAGCCGCGCGCATGAGATCCACGCGCGGCGGCGCTCAGGTCGGGGGGCTCGCGATCCGATGACACCTCCCGGACCCGCCGGGAGGACCGCCGTGCAGAGCCGACCGAACCAGGGCGCCGACGCGCGCGTCTTCGAGGCGGCGTGCCGCTTCTTCGCCGCGCTGCTCGGCGCGGGCCGCATCAACGAGACCAACCAGCCGGGCATCCTGCGCTACTGCGTGCGCACCGCGCAGCAGCTCGTGGCCGAGCTCGACGGCGCGCAGACCGCGAGCCAGCAGGTCGCGGCGCAGCCGGCTGCCGACGACCTCGATCTCGAGCTCGAGGAGCTCGCGAAGCCCGAGGGCACGGCCTACCGGAGCGCGCAGCCGGCGTCCCCGCCGCCCGGGCGCCCGGCGCCGCCGTCCGGTGTCAGGCGCTAGCGGTCGCCGAAGGGGGCGAGGCAGAGCTCCCCTGCGGCGGCCATCTC
>DATKND010000028.1:0-2730 GCA_035541475.1 Myxococcota bacterium
GCCATCGCGGCCGCGTCGCGATTGCGGAACGCCGCGTACAGCCGGTCGATGAGCTGCGCGTTGGGATGCGTCATTCGTCGAGCTGCTGCGACATCGCGTTCGACAGGAGCTTCGCGGTGAGGTCGACGATCGGGATCACGCGCTCGTACGCCATGCGCGTCGGCCCGATGACGCCGAGCGTGCCGACCACCTTGCCGTTGGCTTCGTACGGTGCGGTCACCACGCTGCACTCGTCGAGCGGCACGAGGCCGGACTCGCTGCCGATGTAGATCGAGACTCCCTGCGCGCGCTGCGAGAGGTCGAGCAGGTGCAGGATCGACGTCTTCTGGTCGAAAAGGTCGAACAGGCGTCGCAGCCGCTCCATGTTCGACGCGAGGTCCTCGGCGTTGAGGAGGTTGCGCTCTCCGGTGACCACGAGCGACTCGCCCTCGGCAAGCGCGCCCGCGCCGGCCTCGACCGCTGCCGCCATGAGGCGAGCGATGTCTTCCTTCAACGCACGCAGCTCCTCGCCGACGCGCAGGCGGATGGCGGCGAACGAATGCCCCGCGAAGTGCTGGTTGAAGAAGCTCGTGGCCTCGGCGAGCTGCCCGTGCGAGTACGAGCGGTCCGTATGCAGGATCCGGTTCTGCACGTCGCCTTCGGCGGTGACGAGGATCAGCAGGACGCGGCGCTCCGCCAGGCGAAGGAACTCGAGGTGGCGGAACGTCGCATCGCGCCGGCGCGGCGTCATCACCACGCCGGCGAACTGCGTCAGCTGCGACAGGAGCCCGGCCGCCGTGCTCACGAGCTGCTGCGGGCGATCCGCCGTGAGCTCGCCTTCGAGACGCTGTATCTCCTGGTCCTCGAGCGGCTTGGTCACCATCAGGCTGTCGACGAAGAAGCGATAGCCCTTCGGCGTCGGTACGCGCCCGGCCGACGTGTGCGGACTCGCGATGAAGCCCATTTCCTCCAGGTCCGCCATCACGTTGCGCACGGTGGCCGGGGACAGGTCGAGCCCCGAGTGGCGCGACAGCGCGCGCGAGCCGACGGGCTGGCCGTCGCTCACGTAGCGCTCGATCAGCGTCTTCAGCAGGTGCTGCGCACGCGGTTCCAGCATCGGCCCATTCTATCAGCGGGCTCATCCGTAGGTACGAGGATCGGCGGGGGTCCCGTGTGGTTTAATCGCCGCCATGGCCGCATCGAAAGCCTCCGCCCGCTTTCCCCGCGTGGCCCTGGTGGGACGCCACGCGAGCCCGAGCGTCGCCGCGCCGCTCGCCGAGCTCGGCTCGTTCCTCGCCGGCCGCGGCCACAAGGTCATCCTGGACGCCGAGACGGCGCGCTATGCGCCGATCCCGGCCTACAAGACCGCACCCACGGAGGATCTCGCGAAGCACGCCGACCTCGCCATCGCGCTGGGCGGCGACGGCACCATGCTGTCGCTCGCGCGCCGGCTCGCGCCGTTCGACGTGCCGCTCATCGGCATCAACCAGGGCCGTCTCGGCTTTCTCACCGACATTCCGCTCGCGCAGATGACGGACACGCTGTCCGCCATGCTCGACGGCCGCTACGTCGAGCAGCGGCGCACGCTGCTCGCGGTCGCGCTCGAGCGTCCCGACGGTCTGCGCGAGGAAGCGCTCGCGCTCAACGACGTCGTCGTCAACCGCGGATCGCTCGGCAGCATGATCGAGTGCGCGGTGGCGATCGACGGGCGCTTCGCCTACGCGATGCGGGCCGACGGCATCATCGTGGCCACACCCACCGGCTCCACCGCGTATGCGCTCTCCGCGGGCGGCCCGATCCTCGCGCCGCAGCTCGCGTCGTTCCTGCTCGTGCCGGTCGCCCCGCACGCCCTCACCCACCGCCCCATCGCGATCTCCGACGACTGCCGCATCGCCATCACGGTCATGCAGGCGCGCGACGCCGGCATCCACTGCGACGGCCAGGGCCACTTCGCGCTCGCCGAGGGCGATCGCGTGACCATCGTCCGCGCGGCGCATCGCGCGCGCTTCCTCTACCCGGAAGGCCACGATTACTTCGCGACCCTGCGCGAGAAGCTGCACTGGAGCGCGACGCCCGAAGGCATCGCCGGCGCCGGGCTTGCGTAGCCCACGGCCATGCTCCGCTCCCTCGCGATCCGCGACTTCGTCGTCGTCGCCGCGCTCGACGTCGAGTTCGCGCCCGGGCTGACCGTCCTCACCGGCGAAACCGGGGCCGGAAAGTCGATCCTCCTCGACGCCCTGGGCCTCCTGCTCGGCGACCGCTTCGAGCTCGCGCAGCTTCGTGCCGGCGCGTCTCGCGCCGAGCTCGCCGCGGGCTTCGACGTGAGCGACGCTCCGGCCGCGCGCGGGTGGCTGGCCGAGCAGGCGCTGGCGCCCGACGGCGACGAAGTGCTGCTGCGGCGCGTGCTCGACGCCCAGGGCAGGAGCCGCGCCTGGATCAACGGGAGTCCCGCCACGCTTGCGCAGCTCAAGGAATTGGGCGAGATGCTCGTCGCGATCCACGGCCAGCACGCGCACCAGTCGCTCGGCCAGCCGCAGGCGCAGCGCGACCTCGTGGACGCCTTCGGCGGGTTCACCACGCTCACGCGCGAGGTGGCGGAGCGCTGGCGTGCCTGGCGCGCCGCGGTCGAGCGGCTCGAGGCGGCGGCGAGCGCGGAAGCGGCAAGCGCCGCGGAGCGCGAGTTCCTCGCGCAGCGCCGCCGCGACATTTCGACCCTCGCGACGAGCGAGGACGAGTGGCGCGAGCTCACCG
>DATKND010000029.1:0-10483 GCA_035541475.1 Myxococcota bacterium
CTTCGGCCTCGGCCGCTTCGTCGACTCGCTGCGCCGCCGGGTCGGCGCAGGCGAATAGCAAGGAGGCCGACTCACAAGAGTCGGCCGACGCGCAGCGAGGCGCAGCCGAGCGAAGGCCTGTAGCCCGAGTGCGAGCGGTCAGCGAGCGCGAAGGCCCGGCAGAGCTAGGTCGGGAACCCCGCTGCCCACGGCTCGTTCGGCAGCGCGAGCCCGTTGCAGACCGTCGCGATCAGCCGATACCAGCCCGACGCGACCACGATCTCGAGGCGCTGCGCGTCGTCGAAGTGGCGGCCGAGCGCTTCCCAGGTCTCGTCCGCGAGCGACGGCCCGGCGCACAGCTCGTCGACCGCCCGCAGCAGCGCGGCCTCGGCCGGGTCGAAGCAGTCCGCGTCGGACGGCGCGCGCACCGTCGCCGCGGCGGTGGCGGCGTCGATGCCGGCCGCCGCGCCGAAGCCCGCGACGTGGACGCCCCACTCGTACTCGCAGCCACAGCGCGCGCAGACGCGATCGATCAGCAGCTCGCGCTGGCGCAGCGACAGTCCGAAGCGTCGGCCGAGGATGTACGCGCCGAGCGGGCGCATGGCCTGCATCAGCGCGGGATGCCGCGCCAAGGTGCGGAAGAGCACGAGCGGCTCCACGCCGGCGCCGGGCGGCATCCAGCGCGCGAGCTCCTCGGCGAGCTGAGGGTCGGCGGGCTTCGCGTCGACGGGAACGAGGCGGGGCTTCTCGGGCACGGGATCCTCCGGGCGGGCGCGTCGCGGGGACTCGGTGGTCGCTACGAATTCCGTAGCACGGGACCAGCCTAGCGGGGCTCCACGCCAGGCGCTACGGAATCCGAAGCAGGAGGACCGGATGCCGACGCCCCGTCCCGGGCGGCCCGTTCGCGGCTCGCGCAGCGGGCGGCCGCTCATGGCCGCGCTCGATCTGCTCGGACGCCGCCACGCGCTGCGGGTCCTCTTCGAGCTCCGCGACGGCGCGCTGCGCTTCCGCGAGCTGGCGGCGCGCTGCGGCGACGTCTCCCCCTCGGTCCTGAACGCGCGCCTGCGCGAGCTGCGCGAGTCGGGGCTGATCTCCCAGGACGCCGCCTCCGGCTACCGGCTGACCGAGCGGGGCGCCGAGCTCGGCTCGGTGCTGGCGCCGCTGGCGCGCTGGTCGGAGGCCTGGGTCCGCAAGCGGTAAGGAAATGGTGCGAGCGCGGTAAGGCGGCGGAGGCCGCCGCGGCCGCAAGGTCCCGGACGCGCGCTCTGCGCGCCCACCAAGGAGATCTGCACCATGCGCCGCGTTCTCGCGCTCGCCTACGGAACGTTCTGCTACATCGCCTTCTTCGGCACCTTCCTCTACGCCATCGGCTTCCTCGCCAACGAGATCGTCCCGAAGTCGATCGACAGCGGTCCGGCCGGCCCGGCCGGCACCGCCATCCTCGTCGACCTCGCCCTGCTGTCCGTGTTCGCGCTCCAGCACAGCGTGATGGCGCGCCCGGGCTTCAAGCGCGCCTGGACGCGCATCGTCCCGAAGCAGGTCGAGCGACCGACCTACGTGATCGCCAGCAGCGCCGCGCTCGCCCTGCTGTTCGCCTGGTGGCGGCCGATTCCGGCGGTCGTCTGGCAGGTGCAGGGCTTCGGAGGCGTGACGCTCTCGATGCTCTTCTTCCTCGGCATCGCGACGGTTCTCTACGCGAGCTTCCTGATCGACCACTTCGATCTCTTCGGGCTGCGCCAGGTCTGGCTCTACTTCCGCGGAGAGCCCTACACCGAGAAGCGATTCTCGACGCCAAGCCTCTATCGCCACATCCGGCACCCGCTCTACGTCGGCTGGTTCATGAGCTTCTGGTTCACGCCGGTCATGACGCTCGGCCACATGCTGTTCGCGGCCGTGGCCTCGGCCTACATCCTCGTCGCGGTGCTCTTCGAGGAGCGCGACCTGATCGCGATGCTCGGCGAGGACTACCGCCGCTGGCGCGAGCGGACGCCGGCCTTCGTCCCGCGCTTCGGCGCGCGCCGCAAGTCGGAGCTCGCCGGCGTCGCGCGCCGCGCCGCCTCGCAGGAGAGCTGACGATGCCCGGACGCCCGCTCGACGCCGCGAAGGCAGAGGCCTTCGGCCAGAAGATGGTCGGCGTTCTCAACGGCGCGGCCCTCGCGCTGATGACCTCGATCGGACACCGGACGGGACTCTTCGACGTGATGGCCGCGATGCCGCCGGCCGACGCCGAGAAGATCGCGAGCGAGGCGGGACTCGAGTCGCGCTACGTGCGCGAGTGGCTCGGCGCGATGGTGACGGGCGGGGTCGTCGAGTACGACCCCGCCCTGCGCACCTACGCGCTGCCGCCGGAGCACGCCGCCTCGCTCTGCCGGGAGGCGCGGCCGAACAACCTCGCCGCGACGACGCAGTGGGTGGCGCTCCTCGGCGGTGTCGAGGACGGCATCGTCGAATGCTTCGAGCGCGGAGGCGGTGTCCCCTACTCGGCCTTCGGCCGCTTCCACGCGGTGATGGCCGAGGAGAGCGACCAGACCACGGTCTCCGCGCTCGAGGAGTCGATCCTGCCGCTCGTGCCGGGGCTCTCCGATCGGCTCGAGCGGGGCATCGACGTGCTCGACGTCGGCTGCGGCTCGGGCCGCGCGCTCGTCCGGCTGGCGCGCCGCTATCCGCGCAGCCACTTCACCGGCTACGACCTCTCGCCGGAGGGCGTCGCGGCCGCGAAGGCGGAGTCGCTCTCGCATGGGCTCCGCAACGCGCGCTTCGAGGTGCGCGACGTCTCGGAGGTCGAGCTGTCGCGCTGCTTCGACCTCGTCACCGCCTTCGACGCGATCCACGACCAGGCCCGCCCGGAGGCCGTCCTGGCCGCAATCGCGCGGGCGCTGCGCGAGGACGGCGTCTTCCTGATGCAGGACATCGCGGGCACGAGCCGGCTCGAGGACGACGCGAGCCACCCGCTCGCGCCGTTTCTCTACACGGTCTCGTGCATGCACTGCATGACCGTCTCGCTCGCGCAGGGAGGCCGCGGGCTCGGCGCGATGTGGGGTCGGGAGAGGGCCTCGCGCATGCTCGAGGTCGCGGGCTTCGCGAAGCCCGACGTCGCGACCCTGCCGCACGACCCGATCAACCAGTACTACGTCGCGCGCAAGCGGTGATCGGCGGCGCCGGATCGCTAAGCTGGCCCGGCGACGCGGCGTGGGGGCGGTCGCAGCGGGCTGTCGCCGTGATCTATCGCTTCGGACACTTCGAGCTCGACGAGGAGGCGGGACTCCTCCGGCGCGCGGGCGAGCCGGTCGAGCTCCAGCCGAAACCCTTCGAGCTGCTGCGCCTGCTGCTGCGCGAGCGCGCTCGCGTCGTGCCGAACGACGAGCTCTTCGCCGCGCTCTGGCCCGACACCGTCGTGACGCCGGGGTCGCTGAACCGCGCGGTCAGCCACGCGCGCCGCGCGATCGGCGACTCGCACAAGGGCGAGCTGCTGCGGAGCGTGCCGCGGCGCGGCTACCGCTTCGCGGGCGACGTGACGGCCTTCGAGCGCGGCGCGCCGGCGACCGCACCGTCGACGCGCGGCGGCACCGCCTTCGTCGGGCGCGAGGAGGCGCTCGCGGCGCTGCGCCATGCCTTCGCGCAGGCCGAGTCCGGTCGGGGCGGCGTCGCGCTCGTCGCGGGTCCGCCGGGCATCGGCAAGACGCGGCTCGCGGAGGTCTTTGCCGAGGAGGTCGCCGCGCGCGGGCCGGTCGCGCTCTTCGCGCGCGCGCGCGAGGGCGAAGGCGTGCCGGCCTTCTGGCTCTTCGCGCAGGTGCTGCGGCAGCTCCTCGCGGAGCCGACTCTCGGCGCCGACGCCGCCGAGCTCGCGGCGGCTTCGTCCGAGCTCGCGGGGCTGGTGCCCGAGGTCGGCGCGCAGGCCGCGCCGCACGATGCGGAGTCGCCCGAGCAGAGCCGCTTCCTCTTCTTCGACGCGGTCGCGCGCACGCTCTCGCGCGCGAGCCGCCGTCGCCCGCTGCTCGTCGTGCTCGACGACCTCCAGTGGGCGGGCCCGGCGTCGCTACGGCTGCTCGAGCACCTCGTGTTCGAGACGGCGCGCGATCCGCTGCTGATCCTCTGCACCGTGCGCGAGGCGCCGCGCGAGCGCGGCCATCCGCTGCACCGCACCTTGCCGCTGCTGCGCCAGCAGGAGCGCTGCACGCAGATCGCGCTGCGCGGCTTCTCGCGCGCGGAGGTCGGCGAGCTGCTGCGGAGCGCGATCGGAAGGCGCCCGCCGGCGGAGGTGACGTCGGAGCTCTTTGCGCGCACCGAGGGCGTGCCGCTGTACCTGCGCGAGGCGATCCGGCTGCTCCGCGAGCGCGGCGAGCTCGCGCACATCGAGCGCAGCGTGCGCCGCGGCATCCAGCTTCCGGGCCACGCGATCGACTTCATCCGTCGCGCGCTCGACGCGCTGACACCGCCGTGCGCCGAGCTCGTGACGGCGGCCTCCGCGATCGGACGCGAGTTCGCCGTGCCGCTCGTCGCCAACGTCGCGCAGGTGACGCGCGAGCAGGCGCTCCTGCGCCTCGACGAGGCGGAGCGCGCGGGCGTCGTCGAAGCGGTGCCGGGCGTCACCGCCACCTGGCGCTTCGCGCACGCGCTCCATCAGGAGGCGGCCTACGAGAGCCTGCCGGCCGCCGCGCGACCGGGCCTGCACCTTCGCATCGCGGAGCGCCTCGAGCAGCTCCACGCCGACGACCCGGATCGCGTGATCGCCGAGCTCGCCCACCACCACCACCGCGCGCTCGCGGTCGGCGACGCGGAGCAGGCCTACGCGCGCGCGCGTCGGGCCGCGCTGCTCGCGGATGCGCTGCTGGCCTACGAGCAGTCGGCGCAGCACTACGAGCAGGCCGCGGCGGCGCTGCTCCACGTGGAGCCGGTCGATCCGCTGCGCCGCTTCGAGACCCTGCTCGCGCTGGCGCGCGCGCACCGCCTGTGCGGCGAGCGGACGCGCAGCCGCGAGGCGCTGGCGGAGGCGATGCAGATCGCTCGCTCGCAGGATCGCGTGCACGACTTCGCACGCGCCGCGATCGACTTCTGCGACCCGGCCGACTGGGCGGTCCACGATCCGCCCGCGCGCGCCGCCGTCGAGGAGGCGTCGGAACGGCTCGGCGACGAGCGCGGCGTGCTGGCGGCGCGCATCGCGACGCGTCTCGCGTGGCTCTCGTCCCGCTCGACACAGCGCGGCTCGGCGGAGCGCGCGCTCGCGCTGGCGCGCGAGCACGGCGACCCGCAGGCGGAGCTCGAGGCGGTCTACACCCTGCAGCTGGCACTCGCCGGGCCCGAGCGTCTGGCCGAGCGCGCGGAGCTCGCCGACCAATTCGTCGCGCTCGGGCGCCGCGTGGCCTCGCGCGACCTCGCGCTGATCGGATTGATCGACGCCGCCGCGGACGAACTCGAGCGCGGCGAGGTCGCCGCGGCGCGCACGCGGCGCGCGGCGGCCGGCGCGCTGGCGGGCGACACGCCTCACACGGCGCTCGCCTGGCACCTCGCGATCTTCGACACGGGCATCGCGCTGCTCGAGGGCCGCCTCGATGCGGCCGCGGCTTCGATGCACGACGCGCTGACGACTGGTCAGCGGATCGAGCATCCCTACGCGCAGGGATGCTATGCGGCGCACCGCGCCGATCTGCACGCGCTGCGCGGCGAGCCGGAGGGCGTGTGCGCCTGGTTCGAGCCGATGGCGCGCGTCGGCGGGGGCCCCACTCACTGGATCCGCGCGACGCTCGCGCGCGCCGAGCTGGCGGCCGGCCGCGAGGCGTCCGCGCGCGGCCTCTTCGCGGAGCTCGCAGCCGCGCGCTTCGAGGACGTCGCGCCCGGCATCCGCCGCCTGCGGACCCTGGTGGAGCTCGCGCATCTCTGCGCCGATCTCGGCGAGGCGGACGCCTCCACGGCGCTGCGCGCGCTGCTCATGCCCTTCGAGCGACATCATGCGGTGATGGCAGCGCCCGTCCTCTACGGCGGCCCCGTGAGCTTCGCCCTCGGACGTCTCTCTGCGGTGCTCGCCCGCTCGGACGAGGCGGCGGAGCTTCTCGCGGCGGCGCAGGCCGATTGCGAGGATCTTGGCGCGCGGCCCTTCGGCGCGCGCGTGCGCCTCGAGCGCGGGCGACTCGCCTCTCGCCGCGGCGAGCGCCGCGCGGCGCGCGAGCTCTTCGAGCAGTGCGCCGCGGAAGCCGCGGAGATCGGCATGCAGGGCCTCGCCGCGGAGGCACACATCGCGCTCGAGAAACGTTAAGCCGTTCCTCTTCGGGCCTCGCCGACGCCGGGCACGAGTCCGCGCTTCGACGAAGCGAGGAAGGCCAGGTACTCGGCGACGATCGGCCGATCGGCGCGCGTCGCGAGCTCCTCCTGCGCGCGCTTCGGCGAGAGGCCCTTGCGGTAGAGCACCTTGAAGACCCAGCGCGCGTCGTCGATCTCCGCCGACGGCATGCTCGAGCGGCGCATGCCGACCACGTTGATCGAGCCGGCGATGTTGCCCCCCGTCAGCATGAAGAAGGGCGGAAGATCCTTGTTGAGACCCATCGTGCCCGAGATCAGCGCCCCGCGGCCGATCCGGCAGTGCTGGTGCACGGCGACGTTCCCGCCCGTCACCACGCCGTCGCCGACCTCGACGTGGCCCGCGAGCAAGGTGCCGTTGGCGAAGACGCAGCGGTTGCCGATGCGGCAGTCGTGGCCCGCGTGCGTGTCGACCATGAAGTAGTTCGCGTCACCGATGTGAGTCGGCTCGTCGCGCGAGGTCGCGCGGTGCACGCTCGCCGACTCGCGGAAGACGTTGTCGTCGCCGACCACGAGCCCCGCGCCCGGCTCGTCGGGGTCGAAGCCGAGGTCCTGCGGGGCCTGGCCGAGCGTCGCGAACGGGAAGAGCCGGTTGCGCGCGCCGAGGCGCAGAGGACCGTCCAGGTGCACGCTGGCGACGAGGCGCGTGCCCGCGCCGATCGCGATCGGGCCGCGCAGCCGGCACCAGGGACCGACCACGACGTCCGCGGCGAGCTCGACGTCTCCCTCGACGAGGGCGGTCGGGTGAATCTGCGCCAGGCGCGCCTCCTCTCGAGGGCGCAACAGCATAGAGCTTGCCTGCGGCGCGCGCGGGCCCGATGGTCCCTGGATGCGCCCGCCGCGACGCCGCGCCGCTGCGCTCCTCGCCCTGTTGGCGGGCGCGTGCCTCGTCGCCGCGCCGCCGGCTCGCGCCGACGAGAAGAGCGCCTGGGCGCACGATCCGCTGCTCGTCTACTACCCGCGCCACGACTGCCGCGGCGACCGCATCGAGCTCGAGGTCTTCGACCGCGACACGCGCGCGTGGGTGCCACATCCCGCGCACCCGCGCGTGCCGGTCGAGACGTGCCAGGTCGAGGATGCGGGGCGCCTCTGGAACGAGATCCGCTGGCGCTGCGACGAGCCGCCCGAAACCTCGCCGCCCTCGGTCTGGACCATCGGCCTCGACGTCTTCGACCCGAGCGTGATGGAGCGCTGCGAGGTCGGGCGGCGCGAGAAGGAGACCGGTGTCGCGCTCGTCGTCGCGAAGCCCGAGCAGGGCGCGACGGTGCGCAATCCGACGATGGAGGTCGCGATCGAGGGCAGCGTGCGCATGAACGGGCTCGAGGGCAGTGAGTACGACGTCGTGCTCGCGCTCGACCGCTCGGAGGCGACGCGCCGCGGCGACGTCGACCTGCTAGCGGGCGAGCTCGACGCGGCGCAAGCGTTCGTCGAGTCGCTGCGCCCGCGTCTCGGCGCGGTGCGAGTCGGCATCGTGTCGAGCCCGAACCTGCCGCCGCTCCCTGGAGACGGCGGCACCGGGGCGCACCGCGAGGTCGCGCTCGGCAACGACCCGGCGGCGCTCGACGCCGCGCTCCGCGGGCTTCGCGCGCGCGGCGCATCGGGCATCCCGACCTTCCTCTCCGTCTTCGACTACGCGCTGGACGAGCTGGACCCCGCGCAGGGCCGCGGCGCGAGGCCGCACGCGCGCAAGGTGCTCGTGCTGGTGACGAACGCTCGCGACCGCCTGCCCTTCGGTCCGGGCGCCGACGAGGATCCGGGCTTCGCCGCGAAGCTTGCCGCCCTCGCCGAGCGCGCCCGCGACCGCGGCGTGACGCTCCACCTCGTCGGGCTCGCGGGCGTCGCCGACGTGACGCCGAAGAGCGTCGAGTCGGCGCTGCGAACGAGCGGCGGCAGCCTCCACCGCATCGCGTCTGCGGCCGTGTCGACGCCCTTCCTGGACGACGTCCCGCTGCCCGAGCTGCGCGCGGTGACGATCGAGAACCGCACGGCGGAGCTGCCGCCGCGCGACGCGGCGATCCAGCCGGACGGGCGCTTCGCCATCACGCTGCCCGCCGCGCCCGGACCGAACGAGCTCAAGCTGCGGGCGACGCTCTCCGACGGAGCCACGGTCGAGCGCGACTGGGATTTCCGCTTCGACGAGTCTTGGGTGCGCGAGCGCCTGCTCGCCGCCGAGGCCGAGCGCCTGCGCCGCGCTCGCCAGGAGAAGCGCCTGCGCCTCGATCCGCAGTGGCAGCAGCCGGATCCCGCTCCGGTCGGGCAGACGGGTCCCGCGCCGGCGCCCGAGTAGCGGCCTCGCGAGCGGACGCCTGCGGTATGCTGCGGCGGTCCGGAGAGGTTGCCGAGAGGCCGAAGGCGCTCCCCTGCTAAGGGAGTACGGGCCAAAAGCCCGTCGAGGGTTCGAATCCCTCCCTCTCCGCCAGCGCTCCGGCAGCCGCGAGAAGGATGAGTTGAAGACCTTCCTGGCGGACTCGGTTCGGGCCGCTCGCGAGCGCGTCAAGGCGCTCGTGCTCCCCGTGATCCGGCCGCGCCGGCTGGACGTCTGCTGCTGCGGGCTCTCCAAGACGGGCACGCATTCGCTGGCCGGCATCTTCGAGAACTATCGAAGCGCGCATCACCCGGACGCCGGCGTGCGGCTGCCCCTCGCGATGGCGTGGCTGCGAGGCGAAGCGAGCGACGCCGAGGCGACCCGGGTGCTGCGCCGGCGCGACCGCGTGCTGCGACTCGAGATGGAGTCCTCGAGCCTCGCCGGCATCCTGATCGGGCCGCTCTCGCGCGCGTGCCCGCGGAAGCGGTTCATCCTGACCTTGCGCGATGTCTACTCGTGGTGCGATTCGTGGATCGACCAGAACCTCAACCAGCCCGCGGAGCCGGGCTCGCCGTGGGCAAGTCTCGATCGCATCCGCCTGCGAGTCGACGAGCTGTCTGCGACGAAGTTCGACGCGCCGTTCATCGAGCGCGGGCTCCACCCGCTCGCCTGCTACTTCCAGCTCTGGTCGCAGCACAACCAACGAGTGCTGGAGACCTTGCCGCCGGAGCGTGTCCTCCCGTTCGAGACGGGGCGCATCGAGGAGCGCATGCAGGACATCGCCGCCTTCTCGGGTGTGCCGGACGAGACGCTGCGGCGCGATCGCTCGCGGCTGTTCGTCGCGCCGAAGAAGCATCGCGCGCTCGCGACCCTAGACCGCTCCTACGTGCGGGACACCGCCGAGCGTCTCTGCGGCCCGCTCATGAGCCGATACTTCCCGGACGTGTCGTGGGCGCGCGAGCCCCGCGCCGTCGGCGTCGACTAGCGGCCCCCGAGGATCCGCTTCAACACCTCCGCAGCGTCGGAGATCGCCTTCGCGCCGTCTCCGACGAAGGTCGAGCCGTGCATCGCCGCGAGGCTTCGCGGGCGAAGCGCGGCGAGCCTCGCGAGAGTCGGCTCGGTGTGCGGCGTATACGGCAGGTAGTTCGCGAGCGGACTCTTCTGGTACTCGCGGAGCGTCTGCTCGAAGCGGCCGACGACGTCCGCGCCGGTGCTCGGCTCGACGTCGCCGTTCTGGTGGAAGAGGTCCGAGCAGAAGAGCGTGCCCTGCGTCTCCTCGAATAGCAGACCCGCGTCCCAGCAATGAGGCACGTGCGGCGTCTGGAGGAAGCGGAAGCGATGGCGGCCAGTGGAGAGCTGCTCGCCGTCGGCGAGCGCCTGCGCCGGACGGCGGGCCACCACGTCGTCGACGCTCACCACCTTGGCGACGAGACTGCAAAGCGCTGTCGCCTGGGGAGCCAAGGTCTGCCACTCCATCAGTGCGCCGCACTCGTCGGCCTCGAAGTGGCTGAAGCCGATCCAGCGGATCGTCGCGGGATAGAGCAGGGTCGCGACGGCGTCGCGCACCGCCGGGAAGAGAGCCTTCATGCCCGTGTGGAAGAGCAGCGGCTGCTCGTCGCGCACGAGGAACTGGTGGAAGGAGATTGGCGGCGGGAACGAACGTGCAGATCTGGAAGACGTCGGGCGCCACTTCGTGGATGCGGGTCATCGGGTCCTCGTGGGTTGCGGTGACGGATCCTACAAGCGCGCGCGCGACGCGGGTATGCTGCGCGTGCGCCGAAGGAGGGCTCCCATGACGAGTTCCATTCCGATCCACGGCAGCTGCGCGCCCGGCTTCGAGGCGGTGCGAGACGTCTTCCAGAAGAACTTCGAGTCGGGCGCGGAGCTCGGCGCCTCCGTCTGCTTCGT
>DATKND010000030.1:0-52506 GCA_035541475.1 Myxococcota bacterium
TCGAGGTGGAGCTCTCCGACGACGAGCTGCGCTGGCTCGAGGAGCCCTACACGCCGCATCGGATCGTGGGCTTCGGATGAGCCGCGCGCGCCAGGAGATCGACGCGCGCGGCCTGCTGGTGACGCCGGGCTGATTTCCGAGAGCCGTCGCTATTTCGAACCATGAAGCTCTACGCCGCCCTCTCGCTGCTGCTCGTCGCGACACTGGCCAGTGCGGATCCCTACAAGGAGGGCAGCACACTGCCCCGCATCGAGCTGCCCGACCAGCACGGCGCGGCGCATGTCATCGACGAGTCCGTGCGCGTGGTCGTCTTCAGCCGCGACATGGACGCCGGCCAGCTGGTGAGGGATGCCGTCGCGAAGGCCGGGCCGGACCTGTTCAGCCGCAACGGCGCGGTGTTCGTCGCGAAGATATCGGGAATGCCTGCGGTCATCCGTTCGCTATTCGCCCTGCCGGCGATGCGCCGGCGCCCCTACGCCATCCTGATCGACGAGGAAGGCACGAAAACCGCCGACTTTCCCGGCGGCGCGACCGTTTCGAGTGTCATGGTGCTCGACGAGGTGAAGGTGAGGAGCGTGGCGTACCCGGCCAGCGCCGAAGCGCTGATCGCCCTTCTCGAAGCGCCCGCGCGGTGACCCCCGTCGCCTTCTTCTCGATGCTGGCCGACGGGCACCTGCGCCGGTTGCTGCCGCTGGTGTCGGGGCTCGCCGCGCGAGGCGTCGCCGCGCACGTGTTCACTCACCGGCGCTTCGAGCGTCAGATCCGGGCGGCCGGCGGCGCGTTCGTCGATCTCTTCGGCCGTCGTCCGCTCGAGGCCGCGGACCCCGAGTCCTTCCCGATCGCCATGCGCTCGGTCGCGTACGCCGCCCGCTACGCCATGGACGTGCAGCGCGAGCTCGAGGAGCTGCGGGCATCGCTCGTCGTCTACGACACGTTCGCGATGATCGGGCGCCTGGCCGCAGCGCGCATGGGTGTTCCCTACGTGAACGTCTGCGCCGGACACAACGTCGATCCGCGGCGCTTCCGGCAGGTCCTCGCGGTAGACCCACGCGTCCGGGTGTCGCAGCAATGCCTGGACGCGGTCGAAGAGCTCGGCGCTCGCTACGGCGTCCGTGACGCCTCGCCGTACTCCTACGTCGAGGGCCTGAGCCCGTTCCTCAACGTCTACTGCGAGCCGCCGGAGTACCTGAGCGCCGAGGAGCGCGCCGTGTTCGAGCCGCTGGCCTTCTTCGGGTCCCTGCCCGCGCCCGAAGAGATCGCCGCCCGGAACGACGAAGGCGGCGCCTCCCTCTTCGGCGGCGGCGCAGCGCTCCGGATCTACGTCTCCTTCGGCACGGCGACCTGGCGTTCGTATCCCGCCGAAGCGGTGGCGGCCCTCGAGGCCATCGCCGACGCGATCGCGCGGCGCCCGCACGCCAGGGCCGTGATCAGCCTCGGCGGTGCGGAGGCCGGCGCGCGGGCGAAGCGTGCGCTGACACGCGAGAACGTCGCCGTGCACGACTTCGTCGACCAGTGGGCCGCGCTCCGGGAGGCCGACGTCTTCATCACGCACCACGGCCTGAACTCGACCCACGAGGCGATCTTCCACGGGGTGCCGATGCTCTCGTATCCGTTCTTCTGGGATCAGCCGGCGCTCGCCGCGAAGTGCCAGGCGCTCGGCGTCGCGATCCCGCTGACCGCCGCGCCGCGCGCCGCGTTCACGGAGAAGGACGTGCACGCCGCGCTCGACGCGCTGCACGAGCGGCGCGGCGCACTGCGCGACGCCCTGGCGGCGGCGAAGCGCTACGAGCTGAACGTCATCGCCGAGCGACCCGCGGTGCTCGACCGCATGCTCGCGCTCCGCTGAGACCGCATCGCGACGATGTCGGCGAGCTTGATGCGCGTCTCGTCGGTCTCGCCGTCGACGGTGGAGCCTCGCGTCACGGCGGCGCCCACGAGTGTATGCACCCCGGTCGGGTCCCGGAACAGCGTGCGCAGCACCTGCGAGAACTCGAGCTCGCCCTGCGGCGTTCGCACGCCGAGGACTCCGTAGTAGGCGCCGCGGCTCTCGGGCTCGAGCGCGCCGAGGCACTCGAGGCCGGCCGCGCGGGGCTGCGCGCCGCAGGGCAGCACGGCCCGCAAGATCCTCGACCACGATGCGCCCGGCGCCGTGGTAACGCGCAGCGGAGTCATGAGATGCCGCAGGCCGGGCCGATCCAGCACCTCCAGCGGCGCCGGCGTCACCGCACCGAGCGCCACGAGCGCTCCGCGCGTGGCCGCGATCGAGGACGCGTGCTCTTCCTGCACCTTCGCATCGGCGAGCAGCTCCGCGCGCAGGCGGGCGTCCTGCGCGGGGTCCGGATGGCGCGGTCCGGTGCCGGAGAGCTTGTAGCAGTCGAAGTGCTCGCGGCTTCCACTCGCGAGCAATTCGGGGCTGTGGCCCGCGAGCTCGAGGGTCGGAGTCGCCAGATAGAAGCTGCGGCCGACCCGAGAGGAGCCGACCTCCGGCGGCGCCGCGAACGAGGCCAGCAGATCGAGGTCGTCGGGAAGCTCGATGCGCCGCGCGAGCGTCACGCGCTCGCCCTCGCCGCTCTCGATGAACGCGAGGGCCTGCGCGACCGACTCGCGGAAGCGCTTCGCATCGGAATCGAAGCGGCGCAGCGCGACGGCCTCGCAGGCGCCGAGCGGCGCGGGCCGTAGACCGCGCAGTGCCTCGCGACCCTGGAGGATCGAGACGCGCGCCGCACGAGACGCTGCGGCCTCGATGCGGACGACGCCGCTCGGCTCCCAGAGGTGCAGGGTTGGCGCCGCGAGCTCGCCGCGATTCAGAGGGCGGCGCGTCGCGTCGGACCACACCGCATCGAATCCGATGTAGCCGGCGACGAATGCGCGAGCGCTGCAGAACTCTTCCGCGCGACCCCACAGGACCTCGGCAGGAAGCGGCTCACCCGCATAACGTTGCAGGCAGAGGGTGCGCTCGGCGCCCACCAGGACGAGCGCCGACTCCCGGGTCCCGAAGGTCATCACACACGGTGCGCCCGGCAGAGCGCGCGCACCCGCGCACCACTGCGCGGCGATGGAGATCGCGCCGGCGTCGCTCGCAGGATCCACCGCGGCCTCGAAGGCCCGTGCCGAACGCCGTTCCATCGGTCAGAGTCCAGCCACCAGAAACCCCAGGTGCTCCCTGGTGTAGCGCTCTCCGAGCGCCTTGTCTGCCGGGATCGCCTCGAGCTCGTCCTCGCGGAGCGGGAACGAGAACTGCTCGTTGCGCTCACGCAGCTTCTGGGTGCAGATCGCCACGAGGCTCTGCTCGATGTCGCGCCACGATCGCTCGTCCCGCACCTGGGCCGACACCGCCTGGAAGCGCGCCAGCATGTGGTGGGACTCGTCCGCCAGGATGGCCTCGGTCACCCTTGCGATCTCCACGTCGATCTCGCTGGCCGGCGGGTGTGCCGCATAGTGCTCGCGCATGCCGAAGTGGAGCCCGAGTCCACCGCCTTCCGAGAGGCTCACGGCTGTGTGTCCGACCGGCGTCGCCCTCAGCTCGTGACGCAGAGCTGCGAGGCGCCGCGCGCTCGGCAGCTCGCCGAGCGACGCGAGGCTGCGGTCGGCCGCGCCGCCCGCCATGGCATACAGGCGGATGAACTGTGTCAGGTGGCGCAGCTCGTCCACGGCGAACTGCAGGTCGCCGAGGATCGCGTCGATCTCGTGCGCCGGGGTGGCGAGGCCGATCTCCGAGGCGCGCTGGCTCGCAGCGCGCAGGATGCTCGCCACGGTCTCGCCCGGGCCGCCATACACGCCGCCCCCGCTGAACTCCTTGAAGGCCTGGAAGCCGATCCAGCGGACGTCGCGCTCGCGTGTGCGGTGACCGCCGAGATAGCGGCGCCCCACCAGCGCCTCGCCGGCCCAGCATGGCGCCACCGCCGCGATCAGCTCTCGAAGTCGCTGCTCCCTCATCCCCGGTCCACCGCTCGATCCGAAAAACATTCTACTTCGAATCATCCCGGCAGCGGCGACCAGGTTCCGACACGACCGATTTGCGCGCGGCTCTTCCGCCGGACCGCGAGCCGCGCAGGTACGATGCCGGCGCGTTGCGCGTTCGGGAATCCCTGCGAACGTCCTGCCCGCCGACCCACCACGGACTCCGCCGAGTCGACGAAGTAGCGCCATGCCGAGCGAATGGTCCCGACTCAGCGGCCCGCAGAAGCACGCGTTCGTCGCGAGCTTCCTCGGCTGGACGCTCGACGCGTTCGACTTCTTCCTGATGATCTTCGTGCTGCGCGCGATCGCCGCGGAGTTCGGCACCGACGTCAAGTCGGTGTCGGTCGCCGTCACGCTGACCCTCGCCATGCGGCCGCTCGGTGCGCTCGTCTTCGGGACCCTGGCCGACCGCTACGGCCGCCGGCCCGTCCTGATGATCGACATCCTGCTCTTCTCGGTGCTCGAGCTCGCCTCCGCGTTCGCCCCGACCCTGATGGCGCTCCTGGTGCTGCGGGCCGCGTTCGGCTTCGCGATGGGCGGCGAGTGGGGCATCGGCGCGTCGCTGACCATGGAGACCATCCCCGCGAGCGCGCGCGGTCTCGCGTCCGGTCTCCTGCAGGAAGGCTACGCCTGCGGATATCTGCTGGCGGCCGTCGTGTACGGGCTGCTCTTCGACGCGATCGGCTGGCGCGGCATGTTCGCGGTGGGCGTGCTCCCCGCCCTGCTCGTGATGTACATCCGGCGCAACGTCGAGGAGTCGCCCGCCTGGCACCGCATGCGCGAACGGCCGCGGCGGTCGCTGCGCGAGCTGATGCGCGGTCACGGGCTGCTCTTCGCCTACGTCGTCGCGCTGATGACCGCGTTCAACTTCTTCAGCCACGGCACGCAGGACTTGTATCCGACGTTCCTACAGGCCCAGCACCGGCTCGACACCCGCACCGTGAGCGCGATCGCGATCGTCGCGAACGTCGGTGCGATCCTCGGAGGTGTGTTCTTCGGGCGGCTCTCGCAGCGCATCGGACGGCGCCGGGGGATCGTATGCGCCGCATTGCTCTCGCTCCCGTTGATCCCGCTCTGGGCATTCAGCGCGAGCGTCGTGATGCTAGGCCTCGGCGCGTTCCTGATGCAGATCGCGGTGCAGGGGGCGTGGGGCATCGTACCGGTGCACCTGAACGAGCTGTCACCCGACGAAGTGCGCGGGACGTTCCCGGGGTTCGCCTACCAGCTCGGCAACCTGCTGGCCTCGGTCAACGCGACCTTGCAGGCGGGGTTCGCGCAGGACCACGGCGACGACTACGGACTCGCGCTGGCGACGGTGGCCGTTTGCGCGGCCGTCGCGATCGCGCTGCTCACCTGGGCCGGTGGCGAGGCGCACGGAGTGGCGTTCGGCGAAGGTGCGAGCGATGCGCGCTGAGCGGTGTCGCACATGGAACCACATGATCCGCAATCGACGATCTGCTCTGGCGCGAGGTCTGTCGCTCGCCGTGGTCGCCGTGCCGATCGGGCTTTCCGCTTGTGAGGGTTGGCCCGGTTGGCCGCCACGAGGGAGTTGCCGAGTGCAGGTGGCTGAAATCCAGAATCCTCGGACGGCGGATGGACGGCGCGCTGGCGAGGTCTTGCTGGAGGTGCTCGGGAAGCAGGGTGGCGCCGACACGTTCTCGTTTCAGATCGATCCTCGAACGGGCGTCGTCAGCATTCGCTGCGATCAAAATCTGCGCGCCCAGGAGCTGATCCGGGAGGCCGTAGCTCGCGAATCGCTTCCGGTGATCGTCTACGATCGGATCGCGGTTGCCCGGGTGCATCATCCTGCCTGGGCAGAAGGCAGCCGAGCGCGTGGCATCTTGCAGACCGTGCTGACACAGGGACTCGGCGGCGCGTTCGTGGGGATCGATCCGAGCTTCGGCTACGTCGTGGTGGATCGCGACCAGGCGGATCATGCCCGGGAGCTGATCCGAGAGGCGATCGCTCGCGAACAGCTCCAGGTGGATGTCTACCCGTAGGACGATGGACCGGAGATTCGATTGGTTCCCCGCTCGAATGTCCGATCCGCGACGCGGGTGTACGCTGCGGATCCACGCAGGAAGGAGGCAACGACATGGCCGAGAAGACGCGAAAGAGCGGATGCTGGTGCGGCGCCGTCCAGCTCGAGATCGAAGGCGACGCGCCCGCCGTTCAGGTCTACTGCCACTGCAGCTCGTGCCGAGGCTGGCTCGGAGCGCCGATTCATGCCGCGACCTTGTGGCCGACGCCGAAGGTGAACGTGAAGAAGGGCGCCGACAAGCTCGGCGTGATCAAGAAGACCGAGGCGAGCCACCGTCACTTCTGCACCGCCTGCGGCACCCCCGTGTTCGTCCGGCACCCGGCGATCGGGATGACCGACGTTCCCGCCGGCAACATCCGCGACCTCGCCTTCGTACCGACCTTGCACGTCCACTATGGGGAGAAGGTGATGGCCGTCCGCGACGGCCTGCCGAAGTTCAAGGACTTCCCGAAGGACTTCGGCGGCTCGGGCGACACTCTCCCCGAATAACCACCCAGCCGCGTGCTAGTCGAGGTAGCCGAGCGAGCGCAGCCTCTCCTGCGTCTCCGGATCGAGCTTCTCGAGATCCGTCTTCGCGTCGCCGGCATAGCGGGGCGTCGTCTTCAGCCACTCGCCGAGCGCCGCGCGGAGCTCTGCCAGGACCTCGGGGTGCTCCACAGCGACGTCGTGCTGCTCGGTCGGGTCGCGCGACAGGTCGTAGAGCGCAATTTCCGGCTGGCCGAGCCATTCGCGATCCTTCGGTGAGCGCAGGTGGACGAGCTTCCACGGGCCCTTGCGCGCGACCAGCTGCGACGGGTCGTACCTGCCGGACTCCATGAACACGTACGGCGGTGCCGGGGCTTTGCCGTCGACTACCGGGAGCAGGTTCACCGACACCACGCCAGGTGGCGTCGGGGTCCCGGTCGCCGCGAGCACCGTCGAGAACACGTCGATCAGCCCGACCGGATCCTCGACCACCTTGCCGCCGTCGAAGCGACCGTCGAGCGCGAAGATCAGCGGTGCCGCCCCGGTGGTCTGGTAGGGCACGTTGCCGTGCTCGAGGTAGTAGCCGTTCTCGTCCATGCTCTCGCCGTGGTCGGCGGTGAGGACGACGAGCGTGTCGTGCGTGAGTCCACGCTCGTCGAGGCCGGCGAGCAGACGGCCGATTTCGTCGTCGACCCAGCGCACCTCGCGGTCGTACTGCGTCGCGTAGAAGCCGATGTCGTTCGAGACGAGGCCGGTCCTCGGATCGGTCTGCCGCTGGTAGGGCGGCAGCTCCTCGAGCGGCACGAGCCGCGACGGGTGGGCTCCCTCGAAGAGCTGCGCGTACTGCGGCGGCGGCACGTAGGGACCGTGCGGATCGATGTAGTGCAGCCAGAGGAAGAACGGCCTGGCCTCCCCGGCGCGGAGCGCGTCGAGCGTGGCGAGGCCCTGGTCGGTCACGATGCGACCGTTGGTGTAGCGCTTCGTGTCTTTCGGCGCGTTGGGAGAGGTCGCCTTGCCGGTGAGACGCTTCGCCTCGTCCGCCCACGACTCGACGAAGTGGTCGAAGCCCTGGTCGAAGCCGAAGTCGCGCCCGAGGTTCACGTTCGCGACGACGGCGCCCGTCGCGTAGCCCGCGTCGCGCAGGGCCTCGGCCAGGGTCACGTTCTCGGCCGGCAGCGGACGCCGCGGGCGGAGCCGGATGCCGTTGGTCTGCGGGTGCTTGCCGGTCATCATCGCGGCCATGGACGGCCACGTCTTCGGCCACGGCACGGTCGTGTCGGCGAAGCGCACGCCACGCGCGGCGAGCGCGTCGATGTGCGGCGTGGTCTCGAGCGCGTATCCGTAGGGCCCGATGCGGTCGGCGCGCAGCGTGTCGACCGTGATCAAGAGGACGTTCGGCCTCTCGGGCGGTGTGGGGCGGCTGCACGCGGCGAGGAGGAGCAGCAGTACGCCAGCGAGCACGGGCAGCGACGACCCGTGCGCGCACGCCCGTCGAGGGGCGCCGGGCGGGATGGCTCGGAAGAAGGCTCCGGAGGAAGACGACATGCGGGAGCGCTGGGGTGCGGAAGGAAGGATGGCACCCGACGATACCGCGCGTTCGACGAGGGCGATTCCGGGCTACTCTGCCGACGACTGCGTGTAGCTCGACGGAAATGTCCTCGACGCCGCCGTCGAGTGGTTCGGCCGCGGCGATGTGACGGCACTCGCAGGGCGTCGGCGGTCGCGTGAACGACGTGGGCGCGCGCGGTCGGCGGCGCGAGATCCTCGCGGCGACGGCACTCGCGGCGACCGCGGTGGTCTTTGCCGTACTGGTCTTCGGTCGCCTCGGGCACCCGCTCTTCTGGTACGACGAGGCGGAGACCGCGGCCTACGCGCAGCGGGTGCTGCACTTCGGCTACCCGAAGATCCACGACGGGAAGAACACGCTCTACTCGCTGCGGCCGTCGTTTCGCCGCGCAGGGATCGGCCTCGACGAGGCGACCGACGCCTACACCGGATCGCCCTGGCTCCAGTACTACGTCGGCGCGCTCGGCGTCGCGGCCGGCACTGGCGAGGGTGATCTCTATGCGCGCAGCGCCTGGGTGCGGCTGCCCTTCGCTCTCGCCGGCTGCGCGGGACTCGTGCTGCTCTTCGCCGCCGTCCGTCCGGCGCTCGGACCGGGCCGCGCGCGCCTTTTCGCCTTCGCCGCGCTGAACGCGTTGCTGCTCTCCGGCTCGGTGCAGCTGGTCCTCCACCTGCGCGAGGCGCGGCACTACTCGCTGACCGTGCTCGGCGCCGCCGCGTTCGTCTTCTGCTTCCTGCACCGTCACGTGCTGAGATCGCTCACCTACTGCCGTTACGCGTTCGGGCTCTGCGGCTCGCTCCTCTGGCTCTTCCACGCCTTCTATCCCGCGGCTCTCGCCTTCGGCGCGAGCAGCGGGCTCTGGCTCCTCGGCGCCGCGCTCCGCCGCGCCGGATCGCTACGCGTCCGCGCCGCGTGGTTCGCGCGCGAGGCGGCGCCGCTCCTCGCCGCGGCGCTGCTGACGGCCCCGCTGCTCGGATTCTTCGATTTCTACGCGCAGACCCAGAACTGGGTCGGGCCCTACCTCGATGCGTCGCGCTGGCTCGGCACCGTAGGCTTCGTGTCATCGATCCTCTTTCGACAAGAGTGGCTTGCGCCCGCCCTGGCGCTGCGCGTTGCGGTCGAATGGCTGGCGCGCCTCCCCGAGAGCCTGGGCGACACGGCCTTCGCCAGGCGCCTCGCCAGCGCGCGCTTTCTCTGGCTCGCGATCCTCGTCTACGCGCTCGAGATGACGGGCATCCCTCTCCGCTTCGAACGCTACTTCATCGTGCTCGGCCCGCTGCTGTGCGCCGCGCTCCTCCTCGATCTCGCCAGCGCGTGGGACCTCGCGCGCGCGCCCGCCGTGTCCTCGCGCCGCACAGCGCGCGCGGGGATCGCGCTCGCCGCGACGGCCGCCGCGGCAGTCCTCGCGCTGCGCGCGCCCGAGATCGCGGGCCGCGTCGCCGAGATCCGCACGCCCTACCGCGGTCCACTCGACTATGCGATCCCCTACCTGATGGAGCGCTACGCGGACCCATCGGCGCTCGTGATCGCGACGAACTACGAGGAGCCCGCCTTCATGTTCTACCTGGGGAGCCACGTCCTCGTGGGCTTCTACGCACCGGACCTCGCCCAGGACCTCGAGCAGATTCCGGACGTGATCATCGCGCGACCCTGGCCCGACCACATGGACGCGCTGCGTGAGCTCTCGACCCGCGCGCACTACGAGCCGCATGCCCTTCCGGTCGCCAACCTTCGCTGGAACAACACCCCCTCGCTCGCGCCGCGCGCTGGCTTTCCGGTCGGCCACCACTTTCGCGACCCGGTGGTCGGCGTCGACGGCCCCGAGCTCGTCATTCTCGAGCGGGTGCCGGAGCCGGACGCCGCGCCGGCGGCGCGCTGAGCCCGCGCGCTCACGGCGCGCCTCTCTGCCGTAGTGTGTTACGCCGATCGGTAACGGCTCCGCGCCGGCGACGAGCTCGACGACTCTCGTTCTCGAGGATCCCGGCGAGGCAGATCTGCGCGGAACCGGGCTGGCGTAGAATGCAGCCCGGGCGAGCGGGTGCGCATGACCGAGATCTTCGAGGTCGAGACCGGCGAGGCGCAGCAGGCGTGCGACCTGACGGAGCGCGTGCGCGAGATCGTGAAGCGCGCGGGCGTCGAGCGAGGACTGTGTCAGGTCATGGTGCTGCACTCGACCTGCGCGGTGGTCGTGAACGAGACCGCCGACCCGAACATCGGCCGCGACGTCCTCGACGCGCTCGAGCGCGCGGTGCCGGCGAAGGGCGATTGGCTCCACGACCGCATCGACGACAACGCGGCCGCACACATCAAGGCGTCGCTGCTCGGCCCCTCGGAGATGCTGCCGATCGACCGCGGCGAGCTGCTGCTCGGCACCTGGCAGGGCATCTGGCTCTTCGAGTTCGACGGCCCGCGGCGGCGTCGGGTCGCCGTGCACGTGCTGGCCGGCTGATCCGATGCGGCGTCACGCTCTCGTGTTCGCGCTCGCGTGGGCCGCAGCCTGCGTCGCCGCCTGCGGCGAGCCGGCGCGCCCGCGCGCGGTCGTGATCGGGATCGACAGCGCCGACTGGCGCGTGATCGACCCGCTCGTCGCCGAGGGCCGCATGCCGAACCTCGCGAAGCTGCGCGAGCGCGGCACCTCGGGGCCGATCCAGACCCTGGCGGAGCTGCCGATCTCTCCGGTCGTGTGGACGAGCGTCGCGACCGGGAAGGTGCCGTCCAAGCACGGTGTCACCTGGTTCCTGGTCGATCAGCCGAACGGGACGCGCGTCCCGGTGCGGAGCCACAACCGCAAGGTGAAGGCGCTCTGGAACATGCTCGCCGAGCGCGGCCGCACGCCGATCGTGCTCGGCTGGTGGGCGACCTATCCCGCGGAGGACGTCGGGCCCGGCATCGTCGTGTCCGACGCGCTCGGCTTCCACGGCTTCGGTCGCACCGCGCGCAGCGACGACGCGAAGGGCAAGACGCATCCGCCCGAGCTCTTCGCGCCGATGGAGACGTTGATGCCGCCCGAGCAGCAGATCTCGCCCGAGTTCGCGTCGCGCTTCATGCACCTCACGGCCGACGAGTATCGGCGCCGCCGCTTCGACCCCGCGAACCAGGCCGCCGCCGACCCGACCAACCGCGTGCAGCTCTTCCAGGAGTACGTGGTGACGGCGCAGGGCTACACGGCGATGGCCGAGCAGCTGCTCGCGCGCCCGTACGACCTCTTCCTCACCTACTACGAGCAGGTCGACAGCCTCTCGCACCTGTTCATGAAGGACGCGCCGCCGAAGCTCGAGTGGGTCGACGAGAAGGAGTACGAGGAGTTCCACGACGTCGTGCGCGAGTGGTACGCCTATCAGGACGAGCTGCTCGGCCGGCTGCTCGCGAAGATCGACCTCGACACCACGGCGGTCTTCGTACTGTCGGACCACGGCTTCAAGAGCGGCGATCGCCGGATCCGCAGCGAGCAGGCCGTGGACCTCCGCACCGCGCACCTCGACCACGAGCCGGACGGCATCTTCATCGCGGCGGGTCCGCACATCCGCCGCGGCGAGCGCGTCGAGGGCGCGAGCGTGCTCGACCTCGCGCCGACGGTACTCCACTACCTCGATCTGCCGGTGGCGAAGGACATGGACGGCTCCGTGCTCGAGGCGATCTTCGAGCCGGGCTTCGAGTCGCAGCACGCAATCGCGTACGTCGCGAGCTACGAGAGCGGCGAGCCCGCCGCGAAGCCGGCCGTCGCGGCAGACGAGCCGGCCGACGACAAGCAGCTCGCGCAGAACGTCGCGGCGCTCGAGACGCTCGGCTACGTGCAGAAGGGCGCCGCCGACTCGAAAGACGAGCCCTCGTCGCCGGAGATCCACGACAACCTCGGGCGCACGCTCGCCAACCAGGGGAAGCTGAACGAGGCGGAGGAGGAGTTCCACAAGGCGCTCGCGCTCGCCCCGAACGATGCCGACGCGCTGCTGAACCTCGCGACCGTGGCGGCGTTGCGCGGCAACCCGACGCAGGCGGAGCAGCTCGTGAAGCAGGCGCTCGCCGCGAATCCCGACCACACGCTCGCGCTCGCGCGCCTCGCCGAGCTGCGCCGGGACGCGGGCGATCTGCCCGAGGCGACGCGCCTCTTCCATGAGGCGCTCTCGATCGACGAGGTGAACCCGGATCTCTACCTCGGCCTCGGCGATGTGCTCCAGCGCGCCGGGCAGTACAAGGACGCCGAGGCCGCCTTCCGGCGCGTGCTCGAGCTCGACCCCGACTCCTTCGCCGCGCACTACAACCTCGGCGTCACGGCGCTGCAGCAGCAGCAGACCGACGCGGCGATCGCGTCGTTCCAGAAGGCGCTCTCGCTGAACGGGGAGCACCCGCTCGCCGCCGCGACCTGGAACAACATCGGCACCGCGGAGCTCGACCGCGGCAACCGCGCGGCGGCGATGGCCGCCTTCGAGAAGTCGGTGGCGCTGTCGCCGCCGGTCTTCGAGGCGCGCTTCAACCTCGGCTCGCTGTACCTCGAGGACGGAAAGCTCGACGACGCGATCCGACTGCTCGAGGAGGGAGCGAAGCTCTCGCCGAACCACGAGATGCTGAACGAGCGCCTCGCGCGCGCCTACATGCTGAAGGGTCGCGCCCAGGACGCCTACCGCACGCTGACCTTGCTCAAGCGCCTCTACCCGCGAAACTGGTACGCGTCGCTCGGCCTCGCGACGCTCTACGCGGCCAACAACCACCCCGAGCAGGCGAAGCCGTTGCTGGCGGACGCGTTGCGCTTCGGCGGCGAGGCGGCGCGCAAGCAGGCGTCCGCGTACCCCGCGTTGGCGAAGCTGGTGCCGACGGAGCCGGCGGGCGCGAGCCACTGACACACTCGGGCGATCCTCGCGGTGCCACAGATCGCCCCGATACGCCGTTTTGCGGTGTCATCACTCGAGAAAAAGGCCCCTCGATCTTCCTCACGCGGGGTAGGATGGCGCCATTGCGAGTGCCCCGGGCTCGTACGTGGCGCGTCTCGTCGATCTCGAGAGGAGGGAGCCGATGGCACGGTATTCGTTCTCGCTGGTCGCGCTCGCACTGTGCGCGTCGCCTGCGCTCGCGGCCGACGTCACGATCCAGCTCGATGCGGGCGCCGGCTTCTCCGTGAAGAACAGCACCGGAGCGATCGAGCGCCTGCGCGTCGACGAGGCGACGGGAAACATCTCGCGCAATGGCGCGCTGTTCGTGCACACGACGGGGTTGAGCAACACGTTCGTCGGTGTCAACGCGGGAAATACCTCGACGACCGGATACGACAACACTGCACTGGGCAACGGGGCCCTCCGCTCGATCACCGCACCCAAAGGCAACACCGCCGTCGGGTATCAAGCTCTCGCCTACACCACTTCCGGTTCATCCAACGCCGCCTTCGGGGGAAAGGCGCTACTTCACAACACCACGGGTCAATTCAACTCCGGTGTCGGGTTCGAAGCTCTCTTCAGCAACACGACGGGGTCGCAGAATACGGCGACCGGACTCGCCGCCCTCGTTTCCAATTCAACGGGGAACAACAACTCCGCCTTCGGGATGGATGCGCTCGAATTCAGCACCACGGGCAACTCCAACGCCGCTTTCGGGGCTACCGCTCTGCTGTTCAACACCACGGGGAGCTACAACGCTGCCTTCGGCGTGGATGCCCTCCGATCGAACACCGCCTCGCAAAATTCCGCGTTCGGCGCGCGTGCGCTGCGCGCCAACACGAGCGGCACGTACAACGCGGCCTTCGGCCGGGGCGCGCTGGAGGTGAACACGACCGGCGGGTTCAACTCCGTCGTCGGTCACTACGCTCTCGTGTCCAACACCTCGGGTGGCGCGAACTCCGCGGTCGGGCAGAGGACGCTCAACTTCAACACGACGGGCAGTGGCAACTCGGCGTTCGGTCAGGCCGCGCTCTTCTACAACTCCTCGGGCAACCGCAACATCGGCCTCGGCCAGAACGCCGGCGCCAACCAGACCACCGGAAGCGACAACATCTACATCGCGAACGCGGGCGTCGCGGCCGAGAGCGGCTTCATCCGCATCGGGACGGTCGGCACGCAGCAGCGCGCGTTGATCGCGGGCATCAGCGGGATCGCGATTTCGGCGGGCAGCCCCGTCTACATCAACAGCAACGGACTCCTCGGAACCACCAGCATCTCGTCGGCGCGCTACAAGCAGGACATCCACGACATGGGCGACACCAGCGACGTGCTGATGAAGCTCCGCCCGGTGACGTTCCGCTACCGCGAAGACGTGGTCGGTGCGGCCGACTCGAAGGACACGCGGTTCGGGCTGATCGCCGAGGAGGTCGCGCAGGTGGCGCCCCAGCTCACCACGGCCGACGGCGAGGGGCGGCCCAACTCGGTGAAGTACCACGAGCTGCCGGTGCTGCTGCTGAACGAGCTGCAGAAGGCGAAGCGCCAGAGCGACGCCCAGGAGCGTCGGATCGAGGATCAGGAGCAGACGATCGCCGCGCTCGAAGCGCGCTTGACGCAGCTCGAGGGTCGCGAGCACGACTCGACCCCGGAGGTCACCCGATGAAATGGCGATCGATCGCGGCGGCGCTCGGCTCGCTCGGGTTGGGATGGGCGCTCGTCGGTGCCGCGCCGGCGCTCGCGGGAAACGTCACCGTCGGCGCCGGCTCCTCGCTCGACCTCGGCACGGGCAGCCTCGCGCTCGGCTGCGCGGACCTCGACGTGCTCGGCACGCTGACCGCGGGGACGGTCGGCTTCACGCAGGGCCGCGACGTCACGGTCACGCCGTCCGGTGTGATGAACGGCAACTCCGCCACGTTGCAGCTCTCCGGCGACTGGGACAACACGGGCAGCTTCGTGCCGGGAACGAGCAGCGTGCGGATCACCGACGGCTGCGGGCTCCTCTCGGACGTCGTGAACGGCAGCACCACGTTCCATGACTTCCAGCTGTCGAGCACGAGCGGGAAGCAGGTGAGCTTCGCGGCGGGCAGCACGCAGACGGTGGCGGGTGCCTTCACGGTGTCGGGCGCGACGGGGAACCTGCTGAAGCTCCGCAGCAGCGTCGGTGGGACGGTGGCCTTCGTGAACGTGCAGGGCTCGGGCATTGCAAACCACGTGGACATCGCAGACATCAGCGCAGCGCCGGGCAACGACATCCCGATCTCCGGCGACTCGGTGAAGGGTCCCAACACCCCGGGCTGGGTGCTCGTGGGTGCGGTGCCGCTGCTGCCTCCGCTCGCAGCCGCGCTGCTGCTCGGGGCACTTCTCCTCATCGCCCGCCGCCGGCTCGCCGTTCGCTGACCGCGGCACGCGCGCGTGGTAGCTTCCGCCGCGCGGAAGCGAGCCGGCTCCGCGTCTCGAGGAGGAGGACCCATGGCCGCCCGCACCGCCGCGCGCAAGTCGAGCAACCAGGAGAAGCAGGTGATCGACTCGCTCTCGCGCCTGCTCGCCGACAGCTACACGCTGTATCTGAAGACGCACAACTTCCACTGGAACGTGACCGGCCCGATGTTCACGACGCTCCACACGCTCTTCGAGACGCAGTACACGGAGCTCGCGCTCGCGGTCGACGAGATCGCCGAGCGCATCCGCGCGATCGGGGCTGCGGCGCCGGGGAGCTATGCGCAGTTCGGCGAGCTGACGCGCCTGAAGGAGGCCGTCGGCGTGCCGCCGGCGGTCGAGATGGTCGAGCAGCTCGTGCACGATCAGGTGCTCGTGACGCAGGCCGCGCGCACGGTAGTCGCCGCCGCCGAGCGAGCGGGCGACGAGGCCAGCGCCGACCTCGGCGTGCGCCGCATCCAGACCCACGAGAAGAACGCGTGGATGCTGCGGAGTCACCTGGAGGCCTAGCTTTCGCGCGCGCTCCGCATCAACGCGCGCTGCCCTCCCGCGAAGTGCCACGCGTCGAAGCCGTCGCGGCGCATGCGCTCGGCCAGGTGAGCGGAGAGCAGGCCGAACTCGCAGCTGAGCACGTAGCGGCGCCCGCGCTCGAAGTGCGGGTACGCCTCGACGGCCTTCGAGAACTCGAGGTGGAGCGCCTCGGGGTGATGCTCGGAGCGGTACGACTCGATCGTGCGGAGATCGAGCAGCACGCAGCCTGGCGTCAGGCGGTCGAGCGCGAGGCCGGGCAGGTCGAGCGACTCGAGGTCGAGACCTCGCAGGTCGAGCAGGCTCCGCCTCGCGACGAGCGCTTCGACGAGGTCGCCGGGCAGGCGCGCCTCCTGCTCCTCCACCAGCGCCCTCGGCGCGCGCGTGGCCGGGCGCCTCGGCACCATCGCGCAGTACTCGCCGACGACCTTCGAGAGCTCCGCGGTCCCGATCCGCCGCGCGCACTCGATGATCTCGTCCTTGTTGGCTCCGACGAGCGGGCGCAGGATCGGGAGCTCCGTCGCCGCCGACACCACGGCGAGATTGTGGAGCGTCTGCGACGAGACCTGCCCGACGGCGTCGCCCGTCACGATCGCGACCGCGCGCCGCTCGTTCGCGACCGCCGCCGCCGCGCGCAGCATCGTGCGCTTCAGCAGCACCTGCCAGAAGCGCGCGTCGGTGTGCGCGCGGATCGCCGCCGCGACGGGCTCGAAGTCGATCGCGTGCAGGATCGGTCGCTCGCCGTAGGACCAGCGGTCGGCCAGCACCTTCGCGACGCGCGCCGCGCCGCTCAGATGGCTCGCGCCGCCGAGGTTGCAGAAGACGTGGTCGAGCGCGACACCGCGCCGCTGCATCTGCCAGGCCGCGACCGCCGAGTCGAAGCCGCCCGACAGCAGCGCGACCGCGCGCCCCTCGACGCCGAGCGGCAGCCCGCCCGGCCCCTGCGTGCGCTCCGAGAAGTAGGCCGTGCCGCCGGACGAGAGCTCGACGTGCGCGGTCGTCTCCGGCGCGACCAGGTCGACGCCGGCCGCGAAGGGCAGCAGCGCCGCGCCGAGCCGACGCTCGACCTCCATCCGGTCCGCGCGCACCGTGTGTCGCTCGCCGACGCGGCGCGCGCGCACCGCGAAGCGCTTGCCGCGCACGCGCTCGCGGAAGATCGCGGCGCCGGTGCGGACCACGTCGTCGGTTTCGACGACGGCAAAGCGGACGGCGAGCGACACCGACGAGATCCCGAAGACGCGCGCGAGCGCGTGCTCGCGCAGCGAGAGCGATTCGCCAGCGCCGGCGCCATCCCCCGGCAGCTCGACGTAGAGGCGCTCGTGCGAGACCTCGACCTGCGGCGTGAGCCCCTCGCTCGCGAGGGCGTCGCGCAGGTTCGAGAGCAACCGGCGGCGGAAGTGTGCGCGCGTCCCGCGCGCCTTGATCGAGAGCTCGCCGGAGAAGCGCAGCACGGCGAAGCGCGACGCCGCCTCTCCCATCGTCAGGCCTCGACGCCTAGCTTCCCGCGCACATGCGCGAGAGCGTCGCGGCGAGCGCGAGCAGCACCCAGAGCGACATGCCGCCGAACCGGCGCGCATTCAGCCCGGCGGGCAGCTCGAGCCGGCCGGCGCGGTCGGAGGCGCCCGGCACGATCGGCTGCACGCCGCGCGCAGGAGGCATCGCTCCGATCGGGCGACCGCAGTGGACGCAGCTCTGCGTCCCGACCGGGAAGGTGACGCGGCAGTCGTAGCAGTAGACCTCGTACGGAGTCTGCGGCCCGACGCGGGTTTCCATGGCGCGAGGATATCGCCCCTTGGCCGGGCCTTCGCGCGAGGGGATCGCTCGCGCTCGGGCTACCGGCCTTCGACTTCCTCGAGCGCCTCTTCCTCGAAGCTCCGCAGGTCGGGGTGCCAGCGCGTGGCAAGGCCGTCTGCGGCGAGACCCTTGAGCGCCGCGGGCGCGCGCTGCGCGCCGAGACCTCGCTCGAGGGCGCGCGCGAGCGCGATCGCGCGCTCGCCCGGCTCGGCATCGAGACGGTGGACCGCGACGGCGTCGCCGTCGCGCGAGATCAGGTCGCAGACGACCGTCCGCACGCCCTCGGGCTCGCCGACCTCGGCCACGATCACGTGCGCGACCGCGCTCCAGGCCAGCAGCTCGCGCGCCCCGAGCGGACCGTGCGCGATGCCGCCGGCCTCGATGCGAGGCTCTTCGAGCACGCGCACCGGATAGCGCGCGAGGCGTTCCGCGTCGGTCGGAGGGCGCAGGAAGTTGCGCATCGCGCTCGCCGGATCGGCAGTCCGGCCGGCCGGGTTGACGCGGCCCGGACGTGGAGAGGCCGGGCGGGATTCGCTACTCCTGCCGATTCCCCGAAACGGACCCCATTCGCATGGCCGCTCCCCGCAAGAAGGTCGCGATTCTCGGCGCCACTGGCGTGGCCGGGCAGCAGTTCCTCGTGTCGCTCGAGGGGCACCCGTGGTTCGAGGTCAGGGCGCTCGGCGCGAGCGAGCGCAGCGCCGGCCGGCCCTATCGCGCGGCGATCACGGAGCCGAGCGGCCAGCAGCGCTGGGCCTGCGACGAGCCGCTGCCCGAGAGGTTCGCGTCGTTCCCGGTCGCGGACGCCGCGGCGCTCGACCCGCGCGACTTCGATCTCGTCTTCTCCGCGGTCGAGAGCGACGCCGCGCGCAAGCTCGAGGAGCGCTTCGCGCCGCACGTGCCGGTCGTCTCGACCTCGTCGGCGTTCCGCTACGAGGACGACGTGCCGGTGATCGTTCCCGGCGTCAGCCACGAGCATGCTCCGCTCGTGAAGCGACAGCAGCGCGAGCGCGGCTGGAAGGGATTCGTCGCTCCGATTCCGAACTGCACCACGACGGGACTCGTCGTCGCGCTCGCGCCGCTCCAGCGCCACTTCGGTCTCCGCTCGGTGATCATGACCTCGATGCAGGCGCTCTCGGGCGCGGGCCGCAGTCCCGGCGTCCACTCGCTCGACATCCTCGACAACGTGATCCCCTTCATCCCGAAGGAGGAGGACAAGGTCCAGCGCGAGACCTCGAAGATCCTCGGCACGCTCGAGGGCGACCGCATCGCGCCGCTCGCGCTGCCGGTGTCGGCGCACTGCAATCGCGTCAACGTGCGCGATGGCCACACGGAGTGCGTCAGCGCGGGCCTCGGACGCGCGGTTCCGCTCGACGAGGTGCGCGACGCGATCCGCTCGTTCGGGCGCGAGTTCGTCGATCTCGGGCTGCCGTCGTCGCCGCCCGAGCTTTGCCGCGTCGTGGACGACCCGTACCGGCCGCAGCCCCGCATCGATCGGGACACCAACGGCGGGATGACCCCGGTGGTCGGACGCCTGCGCGAGGATTCCGTGCTGCCGAACGGGGTGAAATTCGTGGTGCTCTCGCACAACACCAAGCTCGGGGCAGCGAAGGGCGCGACGCTCGTCGCGGAGTACCTGGTCCACCGCGGCCTGGCCTGAGCGCGGCCTCCGGCTCGTCGGATTCGCGCAAAATCGCAGGCTTGCCGCTTGCCGTGACGATTGCGACCCGCAAAGCTATGCCCCCGTCAGCGCGGGGGGTCGCTCGGGGTCCGAGCCGTCCTGGTCGCGCCCAGCACCATTCATCGGGGGAATGCGAGAATGCGAGCATCGATCGCCCGCTTCACGACCGCGGTAGCGGTGGTGATCGCGATGGGCGCCATCGGCTGTCAGAGCAAGCCGAAGCCGACCACGGAGACCACCAAGACGGACAGCGAGTGGAAGGAGCAGCCCACCACGCCGCGCGAGTCCAGCACCGGCATGTCGAAGAAGCTCGACCTGACGACGATCTACTTCGACTTCGACAAGTCCGACATCCGCGCCGACCAGCGCGACGCCGCCAAAGCGGACGCGGCGAAGGTCAAGGGCATGACGGGCAGCGTCGTGATCGAGGGCAACACGGACGAGCGCGGCAGCGAGGAGTACAACCTCGCGCTCGGCGAGCGCCGCGCCAACTCCGTGAAGCGCTACTTCGTCGACTCCGGCGTTCCGGGCTCGCGGCTCTCGACGGTGAGCTTCGGTGAGTCGCGCCCCGCGGTGCAGGGTCACGACGAATCGGCCTGGAAGTACAACCGCCGCGTCGACTTCTCGGCGGGCAACTAGCCTCCGCTGATTTCGAGTTCTCGTGTGACGGGGAGCGCATGCTCCCCGTCACACGCTTGCTCGCGCGTGATTTGACCCTCTCGTCGGGCCGGTGATACCGTGCGCGACATTCCCACCCGCAAGAGAGGTGTCCGCATGTCCCCCGTCCACGGCGGCATCCTGGCCGCGCGCGCGCTGAAGCAGGCCGGTGTCGAGTGCATCTTCACGCTGTGCGGCGGCCACATCATGCCGCTGTACGCGGGATGCAAGGAACAGGGCATCCGCATCATCGACGTGCGCCACGAGCAGGCGGCCGTACACGCGGCCGACGCGTGGGCGCGTTGCAACCCGGGACGGGTCGGCGTCGCCGCGATCACCGCGGGGCCGGGCGTCACCGACGGCGTGACCGGCATCGCGAACGCCTGGCGCGCCAACTCGCCGATCCTCGTCTTCGGCGGCCAGGGCCCGTTCGAGAACCTGCGCCGCGGCTCGCTCCAGGAGATGGACCACATCGGTGTGGTGCGGCCGATCACGAAGTTCGCCGACGCGATCTACCAGACCCACCGCATTCCCGAGTACGTCGAGCTCGCCATCCGCCACGCGGTGTCGGGCATCCCCGGGCCGGCCTACCTGGAGATCCCGATGGACGTCTTCATGGGCAGCGTGCCGGACGAGAAGATCGTCGTCCCGCGCATCCGCACGGCGGCGCCGCGGCTCTCGCCGGACCGCGAGGCCGTCCGCGAGGCGCTCTCGCTGCTCCGGAACGCGCGCCGCCCGATGCTGATGGCGGGCACGTCGGTCAAGTGGTCGCAGGCCTCGCCGGCGATGAACCGCTTCATCTCCGAGACGCACATCCCGAGCTACACCAACGGCATGGGCCGCGGGACCATCCCGCCGGACTCTCCGGAGTTCCTGAACCGCTCACGGCGCGAGGCGCTGAAGCAGATCGACTGCATCCTGCTCGCGGGCACCCTGCTCGACTTCCGCATGGCGTTCGGCAAGACCATTCCGGCCGACGCGAAGATCATCCAGCTCGAGATGGACGCGACCTTGATCGGCCAGAACCGACAATCCGACGTCGGCCTCGTCGGCAACCTCGCGTGTAGCTTCGAGCTGCTGCTCGAGGAGATGAAGAACGAGGGCCTGCGGCTCGACTTCAGCGGGTGGCGCAACGAGCTGCGCAAGATCGAGACGGCAGCGGAGGCGAAGGTCGAGGCGGCGCTCGGCAGCGACGAGGTGCCGGTCGATCCGCAGCGCATGTGCCGCGAGGTGCGCGACTGGCTCGACACGCTCGACGACCCGATCGTGATCGGCGACGGCGGCGACATCGTCGCCACGGCCGCGAAGATCATCCCGGTCAAGCGCGAGGGCGCCTGGATGGATCCGGGCCCGCTCGGCACGCTCGGCGTGGGCGCGCCCTTCGCGATCGCCGCGCAGGCCGCGAACCCGGGCAAGCGCGTCGTGATCGTCTACGGCGACGGCTCGTTCGGCCTGAACGGCTTCGAGTTCGACACCGCCGTGCGTTTCGGCCTGCCGATCATCGGCATCGTCGGCAACGACGCCGCCTGGGGCCAGATGATGCGGCCGCAGGGCGCCATCTACAAGATGTTCGATAGCACGCTGCTGAACTACACGCGCTACGACAAGGTGGTGGAGGCGCTCGGCGGCCACGGCGAGCTCGTCGAGCGGCCGGAGCAGATCCGGCCCGCGCTCGAGCGCGCCGCCGCGTCGGGCAAGCCCGCGCTGGTGAACGTGATCATTCGCCAGGATCGAGACTACAAGGGCGGGATCTACGTCTGATGATTCGTTGCTAGGCGCCCGCGAGCACGCGTACACCGAGCTCGGTCTCGACGAGGGCGCGCTCGCGCCCTGGCTCGAGGCGCAGGGACCCGTCGCGGTCGTCGACTTCGAGACCACCGGGCTCAGCGAGGACGCCGCCGCCGAGCCGATCGAGCTCGGCGCGGTGCTGCTCGATCCGGGCCGGAGCACGGTCACGACGCTCGAGCGGACCTTGCGCCCGCACGGCCCCGTGCCGCGCTCCGTGCGCGCGCTGACCGGGCTCGTGGACGCCGACCTCGCCGGTGCGCCGCGCATCGAGGAGGTGTCCTTTGCCATCGCGGCGGCGCTCGCGGGCCGCACCCTGGTCGCGCACAACGCCGCCTTCGAGCGCCACTTCCTCGCCCGCTACGTGGCGCCGTCGTTGCGACTCGCGCGCTACCTCGACACCACCGAGCTGCTGGCGCTCGCGCATCCCGACTCGCCGGACCTGCGCCTCGAGACCGCTGCGGAGCGCCTGCTCGCGGCAAGGGGCGGCCACCGCGCGCTTCCCGACGCGATCGCCGCCGCGCGCCTGCTCTCGCTGTGCGCCGCGGGCGCGCGCGCCGGCGCGCCACGCTATGCGACGGTCCGGACCGCGCTCGAGCGCTTCGCGCCGCGCTCGCCGTGGCTCGCATTGCTGCGGGGCGGAGAGTCGCTGCCCGGCGAGGCGCCCGAGCCCGCGCAGTACATCCGCATCCCCGAGACGCGCGAGGAGCCGGTCCCCTTCGACGGCGACGCGATCGCCGCGGCCCTCGCCGACGAGGAGCGCGGTCGCCGACATTTCCCGGGCTACCGCGTGCGCGAGGGGCAGATCCGCATGGCGCGCGAGTTCGTGCGCGTGCTCGACGAGGGCGGGCGGCTGCTGCTCGAGGGCGGCACGGGTGTCGGGAAGTCGCTCGCGTACCTCGCCGCGCTGATCCCCTACGCGATGGAGCGTTCCGCCGGCGGGATCCGCGAGCCGCTCCTCGTCTCGACCCGGACGAAGCTCCTCCAGGATCAGCTCCTCGCGAAGGACATTCCCGCGGCGGCCGCGCTGCTCGGCCACCGCGGACTGCGCGCGCTCTCGATCAAGGGGCGCGCCAACTACGTGTGTCAGCGCCGCTGCGAGCAGGTGCTGGCCGAGGGCGGCGAGCCGCGCCTGCTGGAGGAGGACCGCGCCGCCTTCGCGGCGCTCGCCTGCGCAGCGAAGCTGCGGCCGCACGGCGAGATCGGCACCTTGCCGGCGGCGCTGCTCGGCCTCTACCCGCCGCTCCGCGATCTGCGACAGCGCGCGGTGGCGGCGCGCGCCGAGCACTGCACGCGCGAGCAGTGCGCGGTCGAGCGCGCCTGCCCCTTCGGCCAGCGACGCAAGGCGCTCGCCGACGCGCACCTCGTCGTCGCGAACCACGATCTCTTGCTCCGCTGGCCGCCCGACTACCCCGCCTTCACCTGCGCGATCGTCGACGAAGCGCACGAGCTCGCGGGCGTCGCCGACGAGGTCTACGCCGCGGAGGTCCGGCCCGACGAGGTGCTCGCGCGGGTCGACGAGCTCTTCGGGACGGGCAGCGGCCGGCGCGCGTTCCGCCCGCGTGTCGACGTCGATCCACACGACGCGCGTACATGGCGCGCGGATCTCCAGGCCGATCTCGCGGCGCTCGGCGGCCTCTTCGCGGATCGCGCCGGCGAGTTCGGCGGACTCGAGCTGCCCGCGCAGGCCGCGCGCATCTTCCCGCAGGCGGCCCAGACCGCGCAGCTCGCCGCGCAGCGACTCCTGCTGCTCGCGCGCGAGGCCGAGCGGCAACAGGAGCGCGACGGCGAGGAGGGTGAAGGCGCCGAGGCGCTCGCGCGCGGCGCGGCGGAGCTGCGCGACGCGGCCGACTCGCTGCGCACCGCCTTCGCGGAGGACTCGCAGATCGAGGTGGTCGCGGCCTTCGAGAGCCTCACGCCGCCCTTCGATCGCTGGCGCCTCGCGCTGCGACAGGTCGCGCCGGCGCTCTCCTTCCACGAGTCCTTCCTCGCGAAGCTCGAGAGCTTCGCGGCGGTCTCGGCGAGTCTCTTCGTCGGCGGCGACGCCTTCGCCGCGCTCGGCGAGCTCGAGCTCGAGCGCTACTCCGAGCGCCCGGTCTGGAGCCTGCGCGTCGAGAGCCCGTTCCCGTACGCGGAGCACATGCGCGTCGTCGCGCTCGACGCGCCCGGCGATCTCGTCGAGGAGACGTCGGCGGTGATCGAGGATCTCGCGCGACTGCTCGGCGGCCGCACGCTCGGTCTCTTCACCAGCCTTCGCCGCATGCGCGACGTGCGCGAGCGCCTCGCCGACCGCCTGCGCGGCGAGGGCTTCGACCTGCTGATGCCGCGGCGCGCGACCGACGATCCCGCCGCGCTCGTCGACCGCTTCGCGCGCGCCGGCTCGGGCGCGGTGCTGCTCGGCTCGCGCACGTTCTGGCAGGGCCTCGACATCGTCGGGCCCGCGCTCTCGGCGGTCGTGATCGAGAAGCTGCCCTTCGAGGTGCCGACCGAGCTGCGCCGCCGCCGCGAGGCGAGACTTCGCGCCGAGGGAAGCGACGCCTTCGAGCGCCAGGCACTCGGCAAGATGCTGCTGAATCTGAAGCAGATGGTCGGGCGCCTGATCCGCAGCGAGGACGACCGCGGCCTCGTCGTGATCGTCGAGCCGCGCAGCGACCGGCCCTACTTCGAGCGCCTCGGCGAGGCGTTGCCGCGCGGCAGCTCGGTCCGCGCCGCGGCGCGCGCCGCGCTCGCCTCCTTGCTGGATGAAGCGGGCGTGCCGCGTCCGGCGCAACGAAGCTAGAGTGGTCCGCGCACAGCAAGGGGGGCGCATGCCGTACTCGCGCGATCAGTGGGCCGTGATCCTCGGTGGCTCCTCCGGCTTCGGCCTTGCCACCGCACAGCGTCTGGCCGAGCAGGGCATGAGCGTCTGCGTCGTGCACCGCGACCGCCGCGCGCTGATGAAGCAGATCGAGCCCGAGTTCGAGAAGATTCGCGGCACCGGCGCGCGCCTGCTCACCACCAACACCGACGCGCTCGACGCCGGGTCGCGTCACGCGGTGCTCGACGAGCTCGCGCAGGCGATGGGCGGCGAGGGCCGCGTGCGCGTGCTGCTGCACTCGATCGCCTTCGGCAATCTGAAGCTGCTCGCGCCCGAGCGGAAGCGGCCTCGCGAGGTCGTGCGCGAACTCGCCGGCCGGCTCGGTCTCGCGGAGGACGCGGTGCAGTCGGCGGTGGACGCCGTCTTCGGCGCGGGGCACCCGCAGGCGCTCGGCCTCGCCACCCCGCCGCTCTACTCCGACAAGCACTTCCTCGACGAGGACGACTTCTCGCGCACGATCCACGCGATGGGGACGAGCCTCCTCGGCTGGGTGCAGGAGATCTTCACGCGCGGCCTCTTCGCCGCCGACGCGCGCGTCTTCGGGCTGACTAGCGAGGGCAACCAGCTCGCCTGGAAGGGCTACGCGGCCGTCGGCGCGGCCAAGGTCGCGCTCGAGTCGCTCGCGCGCTCGATCGCGGTGGAGTTCGCCCCGTACGGCATCCGCTGCAACGTGATCCAGGCGGGGATCACGTTCACGCCCGCGCAGGACGCCATTCCCGGCAGCGCGCACATGCGCGCGCAGGCGCTCTCGCGCAATCCTTTCGGCCGACTCACGACACCGCGCGACGTCGCCAATGCGATCGCGCTGCTGGCGTCGGACGACGCCGCCTGGATCAACGGCGAGGTGATCCGCGTCGACGGCGGCGAGCACATCTCGGGCGCCTCCTCGTGAGCGACGAGCGGCCGGTTGCGCTCGTCACCGGCGGCGGCACCGGCATCGGCGCCGCCTGTTGCCGAGCGCTCGCCGCGGAGGGCTTCCGCGTCGGCGTGCACTTCCGCAGCAGCGAGGAGACGGCGCGGAAGCTCGCCGGCGAGCTCGGCGGCTTCGCCGTGCGCGCCGACCTCGCGGAGCCCGCGCAGATCGACGCGCTGATCGCGGCGCTGAAGGACGAGACCGATCGCATCGACGTGCTCGTGAACAACGCAGGATTCAACGTCAACGCGCCGATGCTCGCGATGGGCGTCGAGGACTACGAGCGCGTCGCGAACGTCGCGCGCGGCACCTGGTATCTCACCAAGCTCGTGCTGCGACGCTTCATGCTGCGCAAGAAGAGCGGGCGCATCGTCAATATCTCGAGCGTGGTCGGCCACACCGGCAACCCCGGCCAGATTCCCTACACCATGGTGAAGGCGGGCCTCGACGCCTTCACGAAGAGCCTCTGCCAGGAGCTCGCCGGCCGCGACATCCTGGTCAACTCGGTCGCGCCCGGTTTCATCGACACCGAGATGACCGCCGAGCTGCCGGACGAGATCAAGCAGCAGATCCTCACGCGCATCCCGCAGCAGCGCATGGGACGCGCCGAGGAGGTCGCCGACGTGGTCGCGTTCCTCGCGACGCGCGGCAGCTACGTGAACGGGACCGTGATCCACGTGAACGGTGGGATGTTCGGGGGCTAGTCTAGTCGGGGCACCCCGATCAGGAGCGCTTGCGCCGGGCTTTGCGCGCCGGGCTGCGTCGGGGCTTCTCAAGCGGCGCCCGGCTCATCAGCGGGAAGGCCGCCGGATTTTCCAGCGAGTCGATCGAGAGATCGACGTCCAGATCCGGCCAGTGCAGATGGTGCGCGCTCGGGTGCTCCACGTTCAGGATGTGCCCGACCGGAGCTTCGCGGAACGGGGGAAAGTCTTCGAACGAGGCGAAGAGCTCGCGTTCTCCGACGAGAACCCAGAAGCCCTGCTTCGAGACGTTTGTGACCTCAACGCTCGAAATACTCTTGCCACGCACGGTGTCGCTAGGCGACATCGAGAAAATTCCGGTCCCACGCCGCCACGTGGTCGACCCACCCCCAGCGCATCGGGAGCCGACGCGGGTCTCCCTCGTGGAGCTCCCACGCCAGGTATGCGAGCGCCGACCACGCATGCCAGGCGCGCAGCCGGTTGCGATCGAGCCGGATGCCGCGGGTGCGCTCGTACGCCTGGATCATCGTCTCCGCGAAGGGCTCGAAGGTGTACGCGTAGCGGAGGTCGCGATGCGGATCTCCGATCCGCGCCTCGGTGAAGTCGAACACGCCGACGGCGTGCTCGCCGTCGTCGCTGAAGCCCAGGTTGTGGTGCGAGAAGTCGTCGTGGAGCAGGGCCGGAGGCAGGCCCTCCGCGTGGATCCTCGGCGCCGCACGGAGCAGGTCCTCGAGCAGGCTCCGTTGCGCGGGAGACTCCAGGCGCCCGCGCAAGCGCTCCTCCACCCAGCTCGCCGAGAACGACCAGAAGGAACGCTCGAACCCCATCGCGCTCGCCGCGCCGGCCGGCACCAGCGCGTGCAGCTCGGCGAGGAAGCGCCCGAGCTGGCCGGCGATCCGCCGCTGCGACGCGGGATCGCGTCGCGGCCACCACTCGTGTCCGACCGGCTCGCCGGGGGCCTTCCGGAACAGATCCAATCCACCGTCTGGTGTCGAGATCACCAGCATCGGGATGTCGAGCGACACGCGTCCGTCGAGATGTCGGAGCAGTCGGTGCTCGCGCAGGAATAGCGGTCGCACCCATTCGGCGTTGGCGCGCCGCGCGATGTGCGTAGCGCCGATCGACCAGACCGTCTTCTCGTCGCTCCGCGCGCGCTCCGCGATCGGCTCGCTCGCAAGACGGGGAGCCGCGCGCGCAAGCCACGCATGGATCTCTTCGAGCTCTCCCTGCATCACCAGCTTCCTTACGCCCGCTCCTCCTTCGCGAGCACCGCGCGCACCGTCTTCTGGTGCTCGTGCGCGCGCCGGCCGAAGATACGGCGGACGGAGAATGGACCCAAGGATTCCGAGCGAAGCGGATCTCCCAGAGAGCCATCTAGTGATCGATGCTCGACGCGAAAGAGCCGTGGAGGCGAGCGTGGCCGGATCCGACACCAGCGAGTTCGAGGCGGAGGAGCGCGCGCGCGCCGGGGAGCGGCGCGTCGTCCATCGCGTGTGTCCCTTCTGCGAGGCGACCTGCGGGCTCGCCGTGGAGGTGCGGGGCGACGAGATCGTCTCGGTGCGCGGCGACGCCGAGGATCCCTTCTCGAGAGGCTTCATCTGCCCGAAGGCGCACGGGCTGAAGGAGCTGCATCACGATCGCGAGCGCCTGCGCCGACCGGTGCGGCGCACGCCCATCGGGTGGGAGGAGATCTCCTGGGACGAGGCCTATCGCGAGGTCGCGTCGCGCCTGCTCGCGGTGCGCGAGCGCCACGGAAACGACGCGATCGGGGTCTACTCGGGCAATCCCGTCGTCCACGACCTCGGCGCCGTGCTGTATCGACCGGTGCTGCTGCGAACGCTCGGCACGCGCAGCCTGTTCAACTCCGCAGCCATCGACACCTTGCCGAAGATCGTGCAGACCGGCTTGATGTTCGGGCGACAGTTCCCGACCGGCGTGCCCGTCCCCGACATCGATCGCACGCACTACCTGCTCGTGATCGGCGCGAATCCGGCCGTCTCGCACGGCAGCTTGATGACGATGCCCGATGCGCCGCGCCGCCTGAAGGGCGTGGCGAAGCGAGGCAAGCTCGTCGTGGTCGATCCGCGGCGCAGCGAGACGGCGAGGCTCGCCAGCGAGCACCACTTCATCCGACCCGGCACCGACGCCGCGTTCCTGCTCGCGCTCGTGCACGCGCTGTTCGAACAGGATCGCGTGACGTTAGGCGCCGCGGCGGGCAGGGTCGACGGACTCGGGCGCGTGGAGCAGATCGCGAAGGAGTTCGCTCCCGAAGCCGTCGCGGATTTCTGCGGCATCTCCGCGGACGCGATCCGCCGCATCGCGCGCGAGATGGCGGCGGCCGAATCCGCCGCCTGCTACGGGCGCCTCGGCACCTGCGTGCAGGAGTTCGGAACCCTGGCCACCTGGGGCTGCGATCTCGTGAACATCCTGACCGGCAATCTCGACCGACCGGGCGGTGTCATGTTCCCGGCGCCTGCCGCACCCGTCGACGCGGCGCTGCCGAAGGGGCCGTTCCAGATGGGGCGCTGGCACAGCCGCGTGGGAGGCCAGCCGGAGGTGGAAGGACAGATCCCCTCCTCCACCCAGGCCGAGGAGATGCTCACGCCGGGCGAGGGCCAGGTGCGGGCGATGATCACCTTGATGACGAACCCGGTGCGCAGCGCCGCGAATTCTGCGCAGCTCGAGCAGGCGTATTCGCAGCTCGAGTTCTTCGTCGCGATCGACTTCTACATCAACGAGACGACGCGCCATGCGCATATCATCCTGCCGACGCCGTCGCCCTCCGAGCTGTCCGGCTACGAGCTGCCGCTCTACCACCTGTCGGTCCGCAACGTGGCCAAGTGGTCGAACGCGGTGATCCCGGCGGCACCCGATCGGCCCGAGACCTGGCAGGTCTTCTCGGCCCTCGCGGCGCGGCTCATGGGGCTCGCGCACCTGACGCCGGAGGCCGTCGACGATCTGGTGTTCGGCTTCTTCGCCAAGGGCGTGCTCGACGGCGCCTGCCGCTACCCCGACCTCACGCTCGAGGAGATGAAGTCGAAGCTCGAGGGAGAGAGCGGTCCGACGCGCATCGTCGACATGTTGCTGCGCGTGGGACCGCAGGGCGACGGCTTCGGCCGGCGTCCCGGAGGTCTGACACTCGCTGGCGTTCGGGCCGCGGCGCACGGGATCGATCTCGGACCGCTCGAGCCGCGACTCGCCGAGATCGTCCGCACCGAGAGCGGGCGAATCGAGCTCGCGCCCGAGCGGATCGTCGCCGACGTCGCGCGGCTTCGCGAGCGCATGGCGAGCCCGCGCACCGAGATGCTCCTGATCGGACGCCGCGACATGCGCTGCAGCAACTCCTTCATGCACAACCTCCCGTCCCTCGTGAAGGGGCGCGATCGCTGCACCTTGCAGATCTCGGTCGCGGATGCGCGCCGCATCGGTCTCGTGCCGGGCGACCGCGCGCGCGTGACGAGCCGGACCGGAAGCGTCGTCGCGCCGATCGAGGTCAGCGACGATCTGATGCCCGGCGTCGTCAGCCTGCCGCACGGCTGGGGACACGATGATGCGGACACGCGCCAGAGCGTGGCGAAGGCCCATCCGGGCGTGAACGCGAACGCGCTGACGGACGACCAGGCCTACGACGCGGCCAGCGGCACGGCCGTGCTCTTCGGTACCCCGGTGCGGGTCGAGCCGGAGGCCGCGCTGGTGTCGGGCCGAGCCTGACTCGCGTGTCGGGGTGATAGAGTCCGCTTCCTGCGCCGGAGCGGACGAATGCAGCCCGAAGATCGCGAGCCCCGCGGCGTCTTCAACCCGCGCGTGATCGATCTGATCACGCTCGACGAAGCGGCCGACGAGGTCGTGCTCGTGATGCTCGAGGAGCGACCCTGGGGCAGCGACGCCGCGCAGCTCCGCCAGCTCGAGGCGAAGTTCAACGCCTACCTCTCGTACGTGCTCGGCGGACATCTCGTGCAGCAGTACCCGGATTACGCCGATCGCGGAGTGCGCTTCCAGCTCGACTGCGTCGAGAACCCGCGCGCCGCGGACCTCGCCTTCTTCACCGCGATGAGCAACTTCGCCGCGGGCGAGGGGATTCGCCTCGTGGTGCGCGTGATGCAGCGGGGCGAAGAGGGGCTGCGGCGCGAATGAGCGTGCAGGCGGCGCTGCGGCTCTCGCGCGAGCACCGACTCCTCCTGCTCCGCTTCGTCTGCGCCTTCGCGTGGGCCGACGGGCGAGTGCTCCCGGAGGAGCGCGCGCTCGTGGCTCGCTACGTCGAGAAGCTCGGCCTCGACGCGCAGGAGGCGGCGCAGGTGCGCGCCTGGCTGGAGCGGCCGCCGCCGCCCGAGTCCGTCGACCCGAGCGCGATCCCGGTCGAGCACCGATCGGTGTTCCTGCACGCGCTCGAGTCGGTGATCTCGGTGGACGGCGACGTCGCGCCCGTCGAGCGAGAGCGCCTGCTCGCGCTGGCGAAGCGCCTGCGCAGATCCGACTGAGCTTCAGGGCTGCGGAGCCGCCTCGCCGGTGCCCGGCTTCGCGCGGTCGTCGACGTAGCCGAGCTCTTTCAGCAGCTCGTTCATGCGCGGGTCGTCGCGCAGCCGATTGTCGTCGCCGGCGCCGCGGCCGACGTCCGGGCGCACGAGCGAGGCGAGCTGCTCGCGCATCGCGCGCGTCCTCTCCGGCTGCGCCGCCGCGAGGTCGTGCTGCTCCTGCGGATCGGCGCGCAGGTCGTAGAGCTCTTCGCCCTGCGGAGGGCGCAGGATGTACTTGTAGTCGCCGACGCGCAGCGCGTGGACGTCGCGCATCTGCGTGCTCATCACGACCTCGGGGTGCGCGAGCTCGCGCGTGCGGCCGCGGAGCAGCGGCAGCAGGCTCTCGCCCTCGAGCCCGGCGGGAAGCGGCGCGCCCGCGTAGTCGAGCAAGGTCGCCGCGACATCCACCGTCTCGACGAGCGCCGCGACCCGCGCGGGCGCGACGCCCTCGCGCGCCGGGAGCTTCATCATCAGCGGGATCCTCACCATGTCGTCGTAGAGCGTCGTGTTGTGCCCGAACTGGTGGTGACCGAAGAATGCGTCGCCGTGGTCGGCGAGCAGCACGACGAGCGAGTCGTCGTAGAGCTTCTCCTCCCGCAGCTTCTCGAGCAGCGCCCCGATGCCGGCGTCGACCGAGCGCAGATTCGCGCGGTAGCGCGCCTCGAGCTGCGCGATCGTCTCGGGATCGGCGTGTCCCGTCCGGTTCGCCTGCTCGAACTGCGCGTGGAGCGCGTCCCAGCCGCCGGGCTCGCCGGCGCCGGCGAACGCGCGCAGGTACTCCGCGGGCGGGTCGTAGGGCTTGTGCGGCTGGAGGAAGTGGACGTACGTGAAGACCGGCCTTCCGCTCGCGAGATCCGCGCGGATCGCGGGGAGCCGCGCGAAGACCTGCTGATCGACGTCCTCCGGCAAGGTCACGACGAAGTCGACGCTCTCGTCGAGGCGGCGCTTCGCTGCGACCTCGGGCACGGCGTACACCTCGACCATCTCGGCGTAGCCGCGCGCGAAGCCGAGCTTCTCGGCGCCCGCGAAGGGATTCGCGACGAAGCCGCGCGTGGCGAATCCCTGCGCGGCGAGGAGCTCGGGCAAGGTCGGCAGCTTCGGCGAAAGCTTCGTACGGCCCGTCATACGGTGCGTGGTCACGCGCACGCCGGTCAGCAGGCTCGCCGTCGAGGAGACGGTCGTGGCCGACTGGCTGTAGGCCTGCTCGAAGAGAACCGCCTCGCGCGCGAAGCGGTCGATCTCGGGCGTAGCACCCTGCGCGTCGCCGTAGGCGCCGAAGTAGAAGGCCGACGCCGCGTCGACCGCGATCACGAAGATCGAAGCGGGCGGCGGCTTCGCGGCGCCGCAGCCGAGCGCGAGCAACCCGATGAGAGCGAAGAGCCGCAGCGAGTGATCGACCCGGAAGCCGCGTCGATCACTCGACATAGCCGAGCTCCTTCAGCGCCTCTCCCGTCACCGCGTCGATCGGCGCGACGCTCTCCTTCTCGGAGGGCCGCGTGCTCCAGAGCGCGACAGCCTCGCGCTGCATCGACTGCTCGGCCGGCGCGCCGTCGGGCTGGAGCGCCTGCTGCTCGCCCGGATCCTTCGACAGGTCGAAACGCACCCACGTGTCGCGGCGCGGGAGCCACACGAGCTTCTCCGGCCAGTCGATCACCGCCTTCTGCTCGTGCCCGAGCAGCAGGCCCTCCGCGTAGAGCACGCGCTTCGAGAGCGGCGCGCCTGCCGTAATGTTAGGCCACAGCGAGACGCCGTCGGCCGGCGAGAGCGGCGCCAGCCCGACCGCATCGAGCAAGGTGGGCGCGAGATCCACGAGCGACACCGGAGCCGGCTCGCGGCCCGGGCGCACGCCGGGCCCCCAGAATGCCAGCGGGACGTGGATCAGCTCCTGGAAGACGCTGTGGCCGTGCTCGAAGCTGCCGTGGTCGAAGAGCTCCTCGCCGTGATCGGCGGTCAGCGCCACGAGCGACTCGCGCATAAGCCCGCGCTGCTCGACACCATCGAGCAGCACGCCGAGCTGCGCGTCGACGAACGCGACCTCCTCGTCGTACGCGGCGCCGACGAACTGGCGGTCCGCGTCCGTGAGCTCGCCGAGGCGCCCGCGGATCGCGCGGCCATTGGTGACGGGGAGCTTCATGCTCGCGGCGATGGAGTCGCTGAAGCGGCCGCGAAAGGGAGGCGGCGCGTCGTAGTCCATGTGCGGATCGAAGAGCTGGACGAGCAGCAGGAACGGTTGTGCGCCGCGCTGATCGAGCCAGGCGAGGGCGCGCCGCACGACCTCGTCGGCGCGGCGGCCGTGTTCGTTGGTGGAGGCGTCGAAATCGTAGACGCCGAAGCCCTGGTCCATGCCGAAGTTCGACCCGAGGAAGTGATTGTTCACGATCGCCGCGGTCGCGAAGCCGGCCTGCTGGAAACGCTCGGCGAGCGTCACCGCCTCCGGGCGCAGCGGCAGCAGGCCCTTCGTGTTCCCGAAGCGCGCCCAACGTCCCGCCCCGTGGTGCACCGGCCAGAGCGCGCTGTAGATCGATCCCATGCTCGGGAGCGTCCACGGAGACGCGGAGTAGGCCTGCTCGTAGAGCCGTGAGCGCGCGAGCCAGGCGTCGAGCCGGGGCGTGGTGGGACGCGCGCGGTAGCCGTACGCGCCGAGGTGATCGGCGCGCAAGGTGTCGACCACGATGCAGATCACCGAGCGAGGCTTCGACGGCGCGCACGCACAGGCAAGCGCGACCGACAAGGCGGCCAACAGCAATCGGAGGGCGCGGGCGCGACGCACGGGGCGTCCATGATGCCACGCGTGGGCGCGCGCGCCGCCTTCTACGAGGCCGAGGATCTGCCGCGGCGCGCGCTGCTACCGTCGCCGACATGGAGCGACGTCGCGTCGCGGCTGTGGTCGTCGGGCTCGCGCTCGCTTCGCTGGCTTCGCCGGGACGCGGCGGCGAGATCGTCTCGCAGCGCGCGGAGTTTGCGTCGGCACCGGCCGGCATCGAAGTGCGCTCGTCCGCCTTCGCCGCGAACACGCCGATCCCGGACCGCTTCTCCGCCTATCACGACAACCAGTCTCCGCCGCTGGAGTGGTCGGGAGCGCCCGAGCGAACGCAAGCGCTCGTGCTCGTCGTCGAGGATCCCGACGCGCCGGGCGCCGAGCCCTTCGTCCACTGGCTCGTGACAGGCGTGCCCGCGAGCACGCACGCGCTGCCGGCAGGCCCTCCCGACTTGCCAGCGCTGTCGGCGCTCGGTGACGCGCGCCAGGGCATGACGTCGGTGGGTCGCGCCGGCTGGTTCGGACCGCGCCCGCCGCCCGGCCATGCGCACCACTATCACTTCCAGGTGTTCGCGCTCGATGCGCCGCTCGGAATTCCGCCGGGCTTCGATCGCGAGGTGCTGCTCGCGGCGATGAAGGGCCACGTCCTCGCCCGCGGAGATCTCGTCGGGACGTACGAGCGCGCGCGCTGACGAACACGGCGCGCGCCTGCTCGCTGTAGCAGTCTCGCGCGGCCCGTTTTCTACAAAGCGATTCCCTCCGAAGCGCGAAACGAGCCCGAGCGCGCGCCCGATCTCGCGCCCCGTTCTCGCGCAGGGGTCGCTAGGCGTGGCACGCCCGTTGCTTACGTGATCTTCCTGGTGAGCTTGGTCGCGAGCCGACGCCCGCTGCGCTCGCCGCCGATCTAGTCGAGAGCGTCAGAAGCGCGGAGGTGTCTCGTTCATCTCCCTCCCATCCCCCAACTGAACGAGGCACCTCCCGCTCCTGACGGCTCCGCGGCGCGCTCCGACGGCGGCTGCGCGCGTGGCACGGTAGTTGCTCCGCATCTCGGAGGACGGTCCGACTTTCCGAGAGGGAGACCATGAACTTCGATCTCGCGCCTCTGCCCTATCCCGAGTCCGGACTCGAGCCCCACATCGGGCGAACGACGTTGGCGATCCATCTCACGACGTCGGACGCGGACCTGCCGATGGTGTACCGGGCGACGGCGCTCCTGTCGGCCGACCTGTGGGAGCACCTCGATCACTCTGCCGACCGAGGCAGCTACCTCCAGGTCTTCTTCGATCATCTGATCGACTGGGACTTCGCAGCCGCGAACTGGCACGAGATCGCGCAGCGGCCCCTGCGCAGTCGCGTCGCGCGTCCCGCGCGATCGGCCTGGAGTCGCCGGGTCGGTTGATCCGCCGAGGCTGCGGCGCACGCAGGCGCTGGTCCCGACCTTTGATCATCGGCCCTCGGATCCGCGGCATGCTCTTTGCTCGGGTGGCGAATCACCTGCATCCAGGCGGGCTGGTTGGCGACGAGGGATCCGTTCGTGCAAATCCCACGAGGAATATTGCAGAGTTTACAATTGATCGACGTGTCGGATCCGCAAGGACGACGGGCCATCTCGAGGCCTGGCCGGATGTCGATCTCTCTCGGTCCGGCCGCGACCTCGATCATCCTGCTGCTCGGCGTGGTGATCTCGGTGCTCGGATGGCTCGTCGCGCGCCGCCAGATCGAGATCGAGATGGCGCGTCAGACGACCATCTACGCGAGCACGCTCGCCCACGGCGTCGAGGCGCAGATCGGATCGCTCTACCAGGCGCTGCACCGCCGCGCCGAGCTGTGGAGCGATCCGCAGCGCTCGCCGGACTTCTGGCAGCCCTCGGTCGACCTCTTCCTGCGCGAGAATCCGTCGCTGCTCGCGATCGCGCACTCGGACCCGAGCCGTCCGATGCTCGGCTCCGCCGAGGGCATGCGAGCCCTCACGCAGCTCATGCCTTCGATCGTCGCGAGCGCGGAGGGCACAGAGGGCGACGTCGTGATCGGGCCCGTGATGTTCGAGGGCCGGCCGCTCTTCGGACTGCGGGTGAAGACCGATCTCGCGAGCCCGCCCGCGCGCGTGTTCGCGGCCTTCGATCCGTCGATCGCGCTGCACGAGCTGCTCGACGAGCGCGCGGTCGGCTACGGCATCCGCGTCGAGGCCGGCGACCGCGAGCTCTTTCGGCGTCCAGCGAGCGGCGCGGCCATTCCCGCCGAGCTCGCGCAGAACGACTCGGTGTCGCTCGGCATCGGATCGGCCTGGACGCTCTCGACCTGGCCGATCGCGACCACGGCGCTCTCGTACTACCAGCAGGGCCCGCTGCTCGTGCTGGTGTCGGGTCTGCTGGCCTCGACGTTGATCGCGTTCGCCGTGCACTACGGCACGCTCGCGTGGCGCCGAGCCGACGCCCTGCGCGACGCGAACCTGGAGCTCGCGCGCCAGATCGAGGAGACGCAGCGTGGCCAGGGCGACCTGCGAAGTCTCAGCGGGGAGCTCGAGGAGCGAGTCGAGCAGCGCACCGCCGAGCTCCACGAGACGATCGTCGAGCTCGAGACCTTCAACTATTCGGTCTCGCACGACCTGCGCGGACCTCTCGGCGCCGTGATCAACTTCGCGGCCATCCTGCGCGAGGACTACGAGAGCCGGCTCGACGAGACCGCCCGCGACATCCTCGCGCGCATCGTTCGGAGTGCGACCGCGGCGGTGTCGATGATGGACGCGCTGCTCGCCTACTCGCGCAGCGGTCGCAGCGAGCTGCGCAAAGCGCCGCTCGACGTCGCGCGGCTCGTGCGCGAGGTCGAGCAGGAGCTCGTCGCGATCTCGCCGCAGTACGCGTGCGCCGTGAAGATCGGCGACCTTCCCGACGTCGTCGCGGACGAGAGCATGCTGCGCTTCATCTTCTCGAACCTGATCTCGAACGCCTGCAAGTTCGTCCGACCCGCAGATTCGCCGTCGGTCGAGGTCGGCGGACGCGTGAGCGGCGGCGAAGCCGTGTTCCACGTGCGCGACGCCGGCGTCGGCTTCGACATGCGCTTCGCGGAGAAGCTCTTCAAGGTGTTCGAGAGGCTGCATCCCTCCGACGAGTACCCGGGTCACGGCGTCGGTCTCGCGATCGTGGCGCGCATGGTGCGCCGGCACGGCGGCCGCGTCTGGGCGCAGGGCGCCGTCGGGAAGGGGGCGACCTTCTATTTCACGATACCTGTGCGGGACGGCAGTGGAGATGCAACGAAGAGCTGAGGTGCTGCTGGTGGAAGACGACGCCAACGACGTCGCCGTCGCGATGAGAGCCTTGTCGAGGAGCTCGCTCGGAGACCGCGTGAAGGTGCTGCGAGACGGTGTCGAGCTGCTCGACTACCTGGACGGCTCCGTCGACGGCATCGGGCCGAAGTTGATCCTCCTCGACCTCAAGATGCCGCGGCTCGACGGTCGCGCGGCGCTGCGCGAGCTGCGCAAGCGCGAGATCACGCGCCACGTGCCCGTGGTGGTGGTGAGCTCGTCGAGCCAGCAGCGCGACGTGCACGACTGCTACGAGCTCGGCGCCAACAGCTTCGTCGTGAAGCAGTTCAACCCGTACGCGCCCGGGGAATACCTGGTGAGCGCCGTGCGCTACTGGCTCGACATGAACGAGGTGGCGCATTGACGCGCCCCGACGGAGAGGGAGAAGAGATGCGGACCCTCAGCGCAATGATCGTCGACGACGACGCCGACTTCCGCTTGAGCCTCGAGATGCTGGTGCAGCGGGAGGGATGGAAGACCCGCGCTGCCGGATCGGTCGCGAGCGCTCGCGATCTGCTGCTCGCCGAAGGGACGCCGGACATCTTCCTGGTGGACCTCGCGCTGCCCGACGGCGACGGACTCGCATGGATCCGCGAGGAGCCCTCGGCGGCGGGCGCGGAGGTGATCGTGATCACCGGCAGTACGAGCGTCGAATCGGCGGTGCAGGCGCTCCAGAGCGGAGCGCTCGACTATCTGACCAAGCCGATCGATCGCGCGCGCCTGCGCACCGCGCTCGTCAACGTCGCGCGCACGCGCGCGCTGAAGGAAGAGGTCGGCAGCCTGCGGAGCGAGCTGCGCGAGCTCGGCCGCTTCGGCTCGATGGTCGGCCGCTCGGCGCCGATGCTCCAGGTGTACGACCTCGTCGCGCGCGTCGCGCCGCTCGATGCGACGGTGCTGATCGTCGGCGAGAGCGGCACCGGCAAGGAGCTCGTCGCCGAGACGATCCACCGCCTCTCGCCGCGCAAGAACTCGATGCTCCTGCCGGTGAACTGCGGCGCGGTGTCGCCGACCTTGATCGAGAGCGAGCTCTTCGGGCACGAGCGCGGCAGCTTCACCGGAGCCGACAAGCAGCGGAAGGGCTACTTCGAGCGAGCCAACGGCGGAACCCTCTTCCTCGACGAGGTGACGGAGATGCCGGCCGAGGCGCAGGTGAAGCTCCTGCGCGTGCTCGAGACCGGGACCCTGGTGCGCGTCGGCGGCACCGAGCCGATCCACGTCGACGTACGGGTGGTCGCGGCCACCAACCGCAACCCCGAGGAAGCGGTCAAATCGAACAAGCTGCGCGAGGATCTCTACTACCGCCTGAACGTCTTCCCGATCGCGCTGCCGCCGCTGCGCGAGCGCGAGGGCGACATCGAGCTGCTCGCGGAGCACTTCCTCGGACAGCTCAATCGCGACGCCAACGTGTCGAAGCGCTGGAGCCGCGCGGCGCTCGAACGCCTGCGCCGCAGCGCGTGGTCCGGGAACGTGCGCGAGCTCTGGAACGTCGTGCAGCGCGCGCACATCCTCGGCAAGGAGGAGATCGGGCCCGACGTGCTGCCGCTCCCGCCGGAGGCGCCCGTCGAGCGCTCCGGCACGCCGACCCTCGAAGTGCGCGTCGGGAGCGCGATCGCCGACGTCGAGCAGCAGCTGATCCTCGCGACGCTCGAGATGCTCGGCGGCGACAAGAAGAAGAGCGCCGAGGTCCTCGGGATCAGCCTGAAGACGCTCTACAACCGGCTCAGCGTGTACGCGGCGGCGCGTCGCGGAGCGGTGTCGGGGCAGAGCGTTCGCTCTGCGGCTCCGTAGCAGCCTGTAACGCGAGAGCGGAGCCCGGCAGCAAGGCGCCCCGCCGGACCGGGAATCGGCGGGGCGCCCGAGCCGGGCCTACACGGTCCGGCCACTGCTGGAAGCGGTCTTGCACGGGGGCGGTGCCATGTGTCCCTCTTGTGACTTCGGTCCGCCTCGAATCGTTCCCTTACCGTGTGGACATGTCATCAAATGGGCCTGCGTCCCTGGATGATGTGGATCGCCACGACGGCGAGCGCGAGCAGGAGCAACAGGTGGATGAACCCGCCGAACGTGTACGAGCTCACCATTCCGAGAACCCACAGCACGAGCAGGATCACGAAGATCGTCCACAACATGGTCTCAATCTCCCTTCGCCCTTCGCAGCTCGCGCCCGAGGGTGCCGCGGTACGCGATCGCGAGAATCGCGGCGAACGCGAGCGAGGTCGCGCCCAGCTCTCGCACGACGCTGTCTGTTGCGGCCGGCAGGTCCACGAGACACAGACCGCCGGAGACACATGCGATCAGCAGGAAGGCGATCGGCGCGAATAGCATCTCCACCTCCTCGCCCCTCCCTTCCGTCGTCCCGCGACGCCGTCGGTGCAGAGAGCAAGGCGCATGCCAGGGTCGGCGTCCTGCAGGAACGGTGACATGCCCGCGATGTCATCTTCGCGCAGGCGTTCGTACATTCTCCCAGAGACAGCGACACCAAGCATCGTCTCGCGCTCTCCTCGGTCGAGCGGAGATACCGAACCGCCGCGACGGCGGGGCCGGAGAGCTTCCACGTCGAGGTCAAGGTCGGCGTGGCTCGGCTGAAGGGCACCGTGCAGAGTCGTAGCGATCAGGTGATGGCGCTCACCGTCGCTTCCGGCGTCGGGTGAGGGGACGGGTGTATGCTGACTTCCTTGGCATGCCGATCCGCTACGACATCGACGAGCCGCGCAGCCTGATCCGCACGCACTGCATGGGCACGACGACGCTCGCCGAGGTGGCCCTGCACTTCAGGGAGCTGCGCGCGGATCCGCGGCTGCCGAAGCGAGTCAACGTGCTGCTCGACCTCACCGCGCTCGTGAGCGCGCCCGAGCGCGACCAGCTCCGATCGGTGGTCGCGGAGGTGAAGGACGTCGGCGCGTCGCTTCACTGGGGCGTGTGCGCGGTCGCGGCGAAGACCGACCTGCTCTTCGGCATGAGCCGCATCTTCGCCGTCTTCGTCGAGGACGTCTTCACGAACACGGGGGTCTTTCGCCAGCTGGCCGAGGCGGAGCGCTGGCTCGATGCGCAGATCGCGGAGCGCTGATCCGCGCGGAGGTACACGTGGCCGAGCTTCCCGACGTCACCGACCAGAGCTTCCGCGAGCGGGTGCTCCAGTCCGATCTGCCCGTGCTCGTGGATTTCTGGGGCGACCACTGCGCCGCCTGCCGCCAGATCTCGCCGGTGCTGCGCGACCTCGCGGGCGAGTACGACGGGAGGGTGCGCATCTTCAAGATGCACGCGGCCGAGAACCCCGCGAGCAGCGCGCGCTTCGGCGTTCGTGCGATGCCGACCGTGCTCGTCTTCGCGGGCGGCGAGGTCGTGGCACAGCTCGTCGGCGCGCGCCCGCGCCAGGCCTTCGTCGAGGCGATCGAGCGGGCGATCCGGTAGCGCCGGGACCGTGTATGAGCGACGTCGACCGGCTGCTCGAGATCATGGCGCGGCTGCGCGATCCGCGCGGCGGCTGTCCCTGGGATCTCGAGCAGGACTTCGCGTCGATCGCGCCCTACACGATCGAGGAGGCGTACGAGGTCGACGACGCGATCCGGCGCGGCGACTTCGCGGCGCTGCGCGACGAGCTCGGCGATCTGCTGCTCCAGGTCGTGTTCCACGCGCAGATGGCGCGCGAGGCGCGCCGCTTCGATTTCGGCGATGTCGTGCGCGGGATCTGCGACAAGCTCGTGCGCCGTCACCCTCACGTGTTCGGCGACGCCGTGGTCGAGACCGCGCGGGCGCAGACCGATTCGTGGGAGCGGCAGAAGTCCGCCGAGCGCGCGGCGAAGGGCGAGCACAGCGCGATGGACGGCGTGCCGCTCGGGCTCCCAGCGCTGCTGCGCGCGCGCAAGCTCGTGTCGCGCGCCGCGCGCGCGGGCCTCGCGGACGGCGCGCCGCCGGCCGAAGAGCCGCTGACACCGCAGCGCATCGGCGAGATGCTCTTCTCGGCCGCGGCGCGAGCCTCGCGCGCGGGCATCGACCCGGAGCAGGCGCTGCGCGACGCGAACGCCGCCTACGAGGCGCGCATGCGCGAGCTGGAGTCCCGGCGTTAGGCCTGGAGCTTCTCGAGCCGCTCGACCGCCTCGACGTACTCCGACACCAGGTCGTAGATGACCTCGCGCACGGGGCGCTGATCGTTCATCGCGCCGACGATCTGACCGACCGGATTGAAGGCGACGCGCTGGGCCGCCTTCGGGTAGCGGTGCACGCGGCTCATCGCCTCCGCGACCAGCATGCCCTGGAGCGGCATGCCGAGGTACTTCGGCGCGCCGGGCTGCTCCCACGCCTCGGTCCAGTCGTTGCGCAGCATGCGAGCGGGCTTCCCGGTCCAGGAGCGCGACCGCACCGTGTCCTTGCTGCTCGCGTGGAAGTACGACTCGAGCTGCGACGGCGAGGCCTCCGCCTCCTCGACCGCCAGCCAGATCGATCCGGTCCACACGCCCTGCGCGCCCATCGCGAGCGCGGCCGCGATCTGGCGGCCGCGGCCGATGCCGCCGGCGGCGAGCACCGGCACCGGCGCCACGGCGTCGATCACCTCGGGCCAGAGCACCATCGAGCCGATCTCGCCCGTGTGGCCGCCGCCCTCGGTGCCCTGCGCGATGATGATGTCGACGCCGGCGGCGACGTGCTTCTTCCCTTGATAGGCGCTGCCGCAGAGCGCCGCGACGAGGCGTCCGCTCTGGTGGATGCGGTCGATGACCTCCTTCGGCGGCGTGCCGAGGGCGTTGGCGACGAGCTTCACCTTCTCGTGTCGCAGGGAGACGTCGACCTGCGGCGTCGCGGTCGCCTGCGTCCAGCCGAGCAGCTCCTGGCGGCGCGGCTCGTCACTCGGCAGCTCGGGCACGCCGTGGTCGGCGAGGATCTTCGCGCAGAACTCGCGGTGCTGGAGCGGGATCATCTTCCTGAGCTCCGCCTCGAGCTTCGCGGGATCCATCTCGCCCATGCCCTCGTACTTGCCGGGGATCACGATGTCGACGCCGTAGGGCTTGTCGCCGACGTGCTCGTCGATCCACTTGAGCTCGATTTCGAGCTGCTCCGGCGAGAAGCCGACGGCGCCGAGCACGCCGAAGCCGCCGGCCTGCGAGACGGCGGCCACGACGTCGCGGCAGTGGGTGAAGGCGAAGATCGGGAACTCGATCCCGAGGCGGTCGCAGAGCGGGGTCTTCATCAGGGGGAACCTCCAGAAAGGCGCATGCTAACGGACGTTCTACGCGAGCGATCCTCTATGCTCGCGAAGGGAGGACTGGACGATGGCCTTCTTCTCGAAGCCGCTTCGCATGCCGACGCGCGAGGAGGCGCTGCCCGGGCGCGCGCAGCGCATGCCGGTGCCGGCGAAGCATTTCGTGCTCGGACACCCGATCGCGCCCCCCTTCCCCGACGGCCTCGAGCGCGCCGTCTTCGGCATGGGCTGCTTCTGGGGCGCCGAGAAGAAGTTCTGGCAGGCGCCGGGCGTCTACACGACGGCGGTCGGCTACGCGGGCGGCCTCACTCCGAATCCCAGCTACGAGGAGGTCTGCACGGGGCGTACCGGACACAACGAAGTGGTGCTCGTGGTCTTCGACCCGCGCGCGACCTCGTACGCGGACCTGCTGCGCATCTTCTGGGAGAACCACGATCCGACCCAGGGCATGCGCCAGGGCAACGACGTCGGCACGCAGTACCGCTCCGGCATCTACGTGTACTCGGCGGAGCAACGCCGCGCGGCGGAGGCGTCGCGCGACGCCTACCAGAAGCGCCTCGTGGAGGCGAGCTACGGCTCGATCTCCACCGAGATCCTCGAGGCTCCGGAGTTCTACTACGCCGAGGACTATCACCAGCAGTACCTCGCCAAGAACCCGCACGGTTACTGCGGGCTCGGCGGCACGGGCGTCTCGTGCCCGATCGGGGTGGTCGAAGGTCGCTAGGCGGCGGCGTCGGTGCTCTGCCGGCCGGGCCGGAAGCGCACGCGCATCTCCTTCACGCCGTTCACGAAGTTCGAGCGGAGCCGACGCGGGCGCGCCGTCATCTCCATCTCGTCGATCCGCAGCGCGATGCCGCGGAAGATCTCCTGCAGCTCCATGCGCGCGAGGTTCGCGCCGAGGCAGTAGTGCTCGCCGTAGCCGAAGGCGACGTGGTCGTTCGGGCTGCGGCGGATGTCGAAGCGGTCGGGCTCGGAGAAGACCTCCTCGTCGCGGTTCGCCGACGGGTACCAGAGGATGATCTTGTCGTTCTCGCGGATCGGGACGCCGCGCACCTCGGTGTCGCGCGTCGCCGTGCGACGGAACGAGTGCACGGCCGGCGAGAAGCGCAGGATCTCCTCCACTGCCGAGTCGACCAGCGACGGGTCCCGCTTCAGCGCGCGCAGCTCGTCCGGGTGCTCGAGCAGGCTGATCATGCCGTTGCTCGTGACGGTGCGCGTCGTCTCGTTGCCGGCGATCAGCAGCAGCAGGAAGAAGAAGTGGAACTCCTCCTGGGTCAGCTTGCGGCCGTCTAGCTCGACGTTGACGAGCCCCGTGGCGAGATCGTTCGCCGGATGCGTGAGTGCCTTCTCGCGGAGCTTCGCCGCGTACATGAACATCTCGGCGAACGCGTCGTCGCCGCCCGTGCGCGGCTTGCCGTCCTGCTGGAGCTCCGGATCGTCGAAGCCGACCATCGAGTTGCCGATCTCGTAGACGCGTCGGCGGTCCTCGTCCGGCACGCCCATCATCTCGCAGATCACGAGCATCGGGAGCGGCGCGGCGAGCTCCTCGACGAAGTCGCACTCGCCCTTCTCGATCACGGCGTCGATGATCTGCGCGACGAGGTCGACGATGCGCGGGCGCAGCGCGTCGATCATGCGCGGCGTGAAGGCCTTGTTGATCAGCGCGCGGTGCTGGCGGTGATGCGGGGGATCCATGTTCAGCATGATCTTGCGCATGATCGGCAGGCCGGCCGGATCCGTCTCGCGGATCAGGGTGCCCATGCGTTCGTTCGAGAAGACGCCCGGGTTGCGCGAGATCGCTTTCAGGTCGTGGTAGCGCGTGATGCACCAGTAGCCGGGCCCGCCCGGCTCGTCGTGCCAGTGGACCGGCGCCTCGCGCCGCAGCAGGCGGAACCAGTCGTGGGGGACGCCGCGCTCGAAGACGTCGAGGTCGTTCAGGTTCACGTCGGAAGGTCGCATGGGGGGTCTCCGTGTCTGGGATCGTGTCTACTTCGCGCGCCGCTTCGGGCTGGAGGCGAGCAGGCGCGCGAGCTTCTGGAGGAAGCGGGTCTGCTTCTCGAGCAGGCGCGGCGCGAGGGGATCCTCGTCGAGGGCCTCGCGGAAGATCGGGGCCATCGTGAAGTGGCCGATCACGAGATGGATCCAGGCGGCGATCACGAGCGGGTACTCGTCCGGATCCCAGGGCGCCGCCTCGCGCTTCATCTCCGCGACGCCGTACTCGAGCAGCGGGCGCACCCAGTCGCGCGCGAGCCTCGCCAGCAGTTCGCCGCCGGTCAGCACCTCGAGCTGGATCAGCCGCGGGAGGTGCGGGCGCGTGCGCAGGTGTTCCATCACCTCGCCGACGAGCGTCGCGGCGGCGTCGGCACCGGGCTCGTCGGTCGCGTGGCCCTGCATCAGCCGCACCAGCGGCCGTATGCCGCGCTCGAGCACCGCGGTATAGAGCGCCTCCTTGCCGTCGAAGTGGTTGTAGAGGCTCGCCGCGGTCAGATCCGCCGCGCCCGCGATGTCGCGCATCGACGTGCCCGCGAAGCCGTGGGCCGCGAAGAGCGCCTCCGCGACGTCGAGGATGCGCTCGCGCGTCTGCGGGGACGGGGACGGCGCGGGGACCGGTCCGGGCATGGCGGCTCCTCCTCGATGAACGAACATTCGTTAGCACTGTGAACGAACGTTCGTCAATGCGAGGCCCGCCCGAGCCCCTCAGCTCGCTGCGGTCTCGATCCGCTCGGCCGGCGGCGTGACGAGCTCGGGCTCCGCGACGCCGTGGAAGGCGCGCACGAGGCTCGGGTCGAATTGCGTGCCGGCGCACGCGTCGAGCTCGGCGAGCGCCTCGCTCGCGGAGACGCCCTGCTTGTAGCTCTCCTCGCTCGTCATCGTGTCGTACGCGTCGCAGATCGCGATGATGCGCGACTCGAGCGGGATCGCGTCGCGGGCGAGTCCGTCCGGGTAGCCGTGACCGTCCCACCACTCGTGGTGGTGCTGCACGATCGGCGCGAGATCCTTCCACAGGCGGATGCGCGCCAGCATGCGGGCGCCGAGCGAGGTGTGCTTGTCGCAGCTGCGGAGATTCATCTGTTGCGAGCGATCGAGCTTCAGCATGCCGATGTCGTGGAGCAGGGCCGAAAAGTGCAGGCGCTGGAGCTCGGCGTCGCCGAGGTTCAGCGCGCGGCCCATGCGGTTGGCGAGCTGCGCGACGCGGTGGGCGTGCCCGACGTGGAAGTCGAGGTGCGCGTCGAGCGCCTGCACCAGGATGTCGGTCACGTGCGAGAAGAAGTTTCGCTGCGCGTCGCGCAGATCCGCGTTGTGGAGCGCGACCGAGGCGAGCCCGGCGAGCGTCGACAGCGCGTCGTTGTCCTCGAGGTGGAGCTCGATGCTCGTGCTCGCGGCGATCAGCGCGGCCACGGGATGCGCCGGTCCGGCGACCGGGACGGCGAGCACGGCGAGGCCGGCGTCGGGATTCTCCGCGCCGCTCCGGAAGAGGGGCATGCCGGAATCGAGCACGAGCCTCGCGATCTCGTCCAGGGTCTCGCGGTGCGACGCGTAGAGCTTCGCCGCGGCGTCGCTGCTCGCTGCGGCGAGGCCGGGCGCGGAGCCGGAGTCACTCGGCACGAGCACGAGCGCCGACTCCGCCGCCGACAGCTCCGCGGCGCAGCGCGCGATCATCGCGGTCGCCTCGCCGACGTGCGCGGCGCTGCCGAGCTCGCCGGAGACACGCAGGAGCGACGCGAGGCGCCGGTTGTCGCGATCCATGTGTGCGAGCACGCTACGCGTCAGGTGGCGCAGGGCGAAGAAGGATCCGAGCGACAGCACGCCGATCGACACGCCCGCCCCGATCCAGGCCATCTCGTCCGCGCGGTCGTCGAGACCGGGCAGCACGAAACGCTGGAGCGTCACCGCGAGCGCGAGCAGCGGGACGACGGCCCCGAGGAAGAAGGTCGAGTAGGCGACGCGGTCGAGCCGATCCGAGAGTCGGCCGGGTCTTCGCTGCATCCCCATCCTCGCGCGCCGCACGGGAGCGGCCCTCTCGGCCGCCCGGTGCTGCGCATGCATCGACGGGGTTCGTGTCGGTCCGACGCGAGACGGGCTGGAGACCTGTGTGATCGCCCCGTGGGGACGTGACCGGACTCCCATCTTCCTTCCTCTCGACCGCTTCTCGTCGCCGCCACCCGGCGCGCTCGAACGCGCGGCGCTATCAGGGGCGCGTGCCGGAGCTTCCCGAGGTCGAGGTCACGCGACGCCGGATCGAGCCGATGCTCGTCGGCCGGAAGATCCGCGACGTCCGCACCACGCGCGCCAGCTACCTCTTTCTGACGCCGCCCGCGCGGCTGCGCCGCGCGCTGCGCGGCCGCACCGTCGTGGCGCTCGCGCGGCGCGGGAAGTACCTGGCCGCCGAGCTCGACGACGGCGCGCGCTTCGTCGTCCACCTCGGCATGACGGGTCAGCTCTTCGCGTCGAGCGCGACGAGCCCGCGTCTTCTCTCCGCCGCGAAGCGCGCGTCGCTCTCGCCGGAGGCGCAGACGCGCTTTCGCCCGGACCGCCATACGCACCTGCGGATCCGCTTCGAGGACGGCGGTCCCGACCTGTTCCTCCGCGACGTGCGGAAGTTCGGGAAGGTGCTGTGGCTGCCGCCGGGCGCGCGCCACGAGCGGCTCGATCGACTCGGCGTCGATGCGCTCGCCGTGACGGGCGAGCTCCTCTTCGAGGCGACGCGTGGGCGCACGGCCGCGGTCAAGAGCGCGCTGCTCGACCAGTCGTCGATCGCCGGCGTCGGCAACATCTACGCCGACGAGGCGCTCTTTCTCGCCGGGGTGCGGCCGTCGCGCCGCGCCGGCCGCGTGACGCGCCGCGAGTGCGACGCGCTCGCCGAGGCGCTGCAGCGCGTGCTGCGGCGCTCGATCGAGACCGGCGGATCGAGCATCAGCGACTACGTCGCGCCGGACGGGGCGGACGGCGCATACCAGACGGAGCGCCGTGTCTACGCGCGCGACGGCGAGCCCTGCGGCGTGTGCGCGTCGCCGATCCGGCGTAAGGTCGTCGGCCAGCGCGGCACGCACTACTGCCCGAGATGTCAGACCTAGCATGCTGTCTCTCGCAGAACTCGAACGAGTCGCCGCGCTGCTCGACCGCGCGCTGCGCGGGCAGCGCGTGCAGGCCGCCGTCGCGACGGAACGCCCCGCGCTCGCGCTGACGCTCTACGGCCGCGGCGAGGACGAGGAGCACGGCCAGCGGCTGCACCTCCTTCTCTCCTGCGATCCCGAGACCGCGCGGGTCTCGGAGCTCTCGCGCGCGCCGCAGGGAGTCGATCCGCAGCCGGCTCTCGCGCAGTACGTGCGCGCGCACGGGTTGGGCGGCCGGATCGCCGGCGCGCGTCTCGTCGACGGCGACCGCCAGCTCGCGCTGCGCGTGCACGGCGCCGACGGCGAATACGACCTGTTGCTCTCGCTCTTCGGACGCCGCAGCAACCTCTACGTCCTCGACGCGGCGGGCGTGCTGCGCGCCGCGCTGCGCCCGCTCGCGGAGACGCGCTCCGAGCTCTCGCTCGGCGAGCCCTATCGCTCGCCGGAGCTGCCGCCGCCGCGCCGCGGCGAGGACCGCTTCGCGGCGATCGCGGACGCGGCGCTGCTCGCCGCGATCGAGCAGGAGTACGCGGAGCGCGAGAGCGCGAGCTCGCGCGACTCGCTCGCGCGCCGGATCGGACAGGCGCTGCGGCGCGAGGCGAAGAGCCTCGATCGCAAGCTCGAGCGCATCGACGCGGAGCTCGCGGAGGCGGAGGCCGACTCGAAGCTCGAGCGCAGCGGTGAGCTGCTGAAGTCCGCGCTCGCGAACGTGCGCCGCGGTGACGACGAGGCGCGCGTGCGCGACTTCGAGACGGGCGAGGAGCTCCGCATCCCGCTCGATCCGCTGCTCTCGCCGGCCGAGAACCTCGAGAAGCTCTTCCGCCGCTACCGCAAGGGCGTGCGCGCGCTGACGCGCGGGGGCGCGCAGCGCGAGGCCGTGCGCGCGACACGGGGTGCTGTCGCGGAGCTCGAGGCGCGGCTCGAGGCGGCGGGCGAAGACGCCGACGCGCTCGCGGCGCTTGCCGCGCATCCCGAGCTCGTGCGCCTGCTCGGACGCCACGCGCCGTCGCCGGCGGAGAAACGCGAGCGCGAGGCGCGCGAGTTCCGCGTCGGTAAGATGGTCGTGCCGATGCGGCTCGCGCCGCGCCGCTACCGCACCGAGAGCGGGCTCGAGATCTGGGTCGGCCGCAGCGACGAGGCGAACGATCTCCTCTCGACCCGGCTCGCGCGCGGCAACGATCTCTTTTTCCACCTCGACGGCGCCCCCGGCAGCCACGTCATCCTGCGCACCGAGGGGCGCAGCGATCCGCCGTCCGAGGCCGTGCTCGACGCCTGTGAGCTCGCGGTCCACTTCTCGAAGCAGAAGCGCGCGGGCTCGGCGCCCGTGCACGTCGTGCCGGCGAAGAACGTGCGCAAGCCGAAAGGGGCGAAGCCGGGGCTCGTCTCGGTGCACGGCGGCCGCAGCGTGAACCTGCGCCGCGATCCGAAGCGCCTCGAACGGATCCTCGCGTCGAAGATCGACGACTAGGGTCGGGCAAGGCGGGCAGAGGTCGCCTGCGGCGGCCATCTGTTCCTCCTCGGCGACCTCTGCCCGCCTCGCCTACGAGGCTTCGATCAGCACCTTGATCACGCCGGGCTCCGCGGCGCTCGCGAGCGCCTCGTCGGCGCGCGCGAGCGGCACGCGCCGCGAGACGAGCGAGTCGACCTCGACGCGCTCCTCGGCGAGCGCGCGCAGCGCCGGCTCGAAGGGACCGCAGCGCGATCCGACCACCGAGATCTCGTGGATCACGATCGGCGCGAGGTCGATGCGCGGGATCTCGGCGAGCGTGCTCTTCAGCACCAGCATGCCACGCGGGCGCGTCGCCGCGACCGCGGCGCGAAATCCGTCCGCGCGGCCGGTCGCCTCGACGACGACGTCGTGTGGCTCGGGGCGCCAGTCCGGGGCGAGCACCGTCTCGATGCCGCGCTGCGCGAGGAGCGCGAGCTTCTCCGGGTGTCGCCCGACGACCAGCACGCGCGCGCCCGCGCCGGCCAGCACCTGCGCGCAGAGCAGCCCGAGCTTCCCGTCGCCGAGTACCGCGCAGCGAGTGCGCTTCGCGATCTCCACCTGCTCGAGGATCTCGAAGGCGGCGGCGAGCGGCTCCGTGAAGACGGCGCGCGCGTCGGGCACGCGGTCCGGCACCGCGTGGAGGTTCGCGAGCGGAACGCGCACGATCTCCGCGAAGGCGCCGTCGGCGCCCGCGATGCCCATCACGGCGCGCGCCGGACAGTGGCGCCCGAGCCCCGCGGCGCAGGTCTCGCAGCGCCCGCACGCGAAGTTGATCTCGCCGACCACGCGCCGCCCGATCCACTCGGAGGGGCCGTCCTCGACCACGCCGACGAACTCGTGGCCGAGCACGCCGCGAAAGTCCATGTAGCCGCGCACCAGCTCCAGGTCGGTGTTGCACACGCCCGCGAGCGCGACTTGCACGAGAGCGGTGCCGGGCCGGAGACCCGGCGGCTCGATCTCCACGACCCGCGCGCCCTGCTCGTCCCTTCGCAGCGCCCGCATCCGCGCCGCCTAGCGGAGGAATTCGAGCACGGCGTCCGCGACCGCTTCCGGCGCGTCGAGCTCGGCCATGTGACCCGCGCCTTCGACGGAGCGGACCTGCACGAGCCCGCCGAGACCGGAGGCGAAGCGCTTCGCGTAGCTCGCGGGCAGCACGCGGTCCTGCGAGCCCCACACGAGCAGGGTCGGCGCGACGATCCGGTGCAGCCTTCGCGCGAGCCCGAGATCGCCGGTCGGCCAGAGGAGCCGCGCGGCCGCCTCCTCGGCGCGGAGCAAGGTCACCTGCCACTCGATCTCGTCGACACCATCTGGTTTTGCGAGGAAGGACTCGTAGGTCGCGGGCTCGGCGCACAGCGTCCGCGCGACCTCGTCCTTTCGCAGGGCGAAGACGTCGGCGACCGGCTCGCGCTCGTCGAAGAGCCCATAGGGCGCGATCAGCGCGAGTCGCCGCACGCTCTCGCGGGAGAAGGCGGCGATCTCGGCCGCGAGCGTCGCGCCGGCGGAGGCTCCGACGAAGTCCGCGCCCGCGGCTCCGGCCGCCTCGCAGAGGTCCTGCGCCGCGACGACCCAGTCGGCGACGTCGTCGAGCACGTCGTGGCCCGCGGCGCCCGGGAAGCCCGGCAGCGACGGCGCGATCACGCGTCGCCGCTCCGCGAGACGGTCGAGGAAGGCGGGCCAGCGCGGGAGCCCGCGCAGACCGCCGAGGAAGCAGAGCGGCGGCCCGACGCCCTTCTCCCACACGCGCGCCTCGCCGCAGCGCGGCACGCGGACGCGCCGCTCCGACGGCTCGCTCACGCGCGCGCGACCTCCGCTGGGCGGCTGCGCTCCGACGCGGGCAGCGGGCGCGGCCACCAGCGGTTCTCCCAGCGGTCGTCCCACAGGTCGCGCAGCTGCGGCGCGACCTGCTTCGCGAAGAGCTCCGTGTTGTGCAGCGTGAGCTGCCGATCCATGTTGCCGAACTGGAGCAGCAACATGAGCTGGCCGACACGCAGCTCGGTCGCGACCGCGCGCAGCTGCTCCGCGACCTCGTCGGGGCTCCCGATGATCACGTAGCCCTGCTCGACGATGTCCTCGAAGCGCTGGCCGGCGGTCGTCTGCTGGCCGCTCGACGCGCGCTGCGCGGCCTGCACGACCTGCGATTGCACGCGCGCGCGCACCGTTGCCTCGCTCGAATAGCCGGGCGGTGCCGCATAGCGAGCATCGACGTGGAGGCAGCGCCCGTAGAAGTACTCCGCGGGCTCGCGGTAGAGCTCCATCGCCTCCGCGCGCGACTCGGCGACGCCGACGAACTGGAGGAAGCCCGCGCGATACGGGTTCGGCTCCTTTCCGAGGCGCTCCATCTCCTTCCAGAATCCGCGCATCGTGGCCCGGCCGAGCTTGTAGCCGAAATAGGAGAGGTAGGAGTAGACGTAGTCCTGCTCCGCGCACCAGCGCCAGGTCTCGATCGAGCCTCCGCCCGGGATCCAGATCGGCGGATGCGGCTTCTGCACCGGGCGCGGCCACACGTTCACGTAGCGGAGCTTGTGGAAGCGCCCGTTCCACACGAACGGCTCCGGTGTCGTCCACGCCTTCACGATCAGGTCGTGCGCCTCGTGGTAGCGCTGTCGGAGCTGGCTCGGGTTCTGGCCGTAGGCGAAGCACGTGTCCATCGGTGTGCCGACGGGGAAGCCGGCGACGAGCCGGCCGCCGGAGATGCAGTCGAGCATCGCCATCTCCTCGGCGACGCGCGTCGGCGGATTGTAGAGCGCGAGCGAGTTGCCCATCACGACGATGGCCGCGTCACGCGTGCGGCGCGCGAGGCTCGCGGCGATCAGGTTCGGCGACGGCATCAGCCCGTAGCCGTTCTGGTGGTGCTCGTTCACGCACACGCCGTCGAAGCCCTGCTCGGCCGCGTACTCGAGCTCGTCCATGAACTCGTTGTACATGCCGTGGGCCTGCGCCGGATCGAACAGGCGCGAGTCGATGTCGACCCAGACGGAGGCATGGCGCTGCGCGAAGTCCTCCGGAAGACGCGTGTACGGCATCAGGTGGAACCAGAGGAGCTTCACGTCGCGTTATGCTGGAGAACCGTTCCGGAGGGGTCAAGCCAGGTGCCGACGCGCGTGTGTCCCGACTGCGGTGAGGAGTACGTGAGCACGGTGCTCGCGTGTCCCGACTGCGGCGTCGCGCTCCAGGCGTCGGACGGCTTGGCGCCGGTGCGGAGGCCGCACGAGCTGCCGCCCGTCGCGCAGCTCGTGTGCGTGCGCACGGGGTCGCTCTCCTTCGCGCAGGGTCTCTCCGAGCGCCTCTCGCGGGCCGGCATCACGCACCGCCTCGAGTTGGAGCCCGACTCTCTCGAGGGCGAGGCCAACGCCCGCCGCCCGGACTCGATGCCGTACGGCGTCTACGTGCGCGAGCACGACGCCGGTCGCGCCCGCGAGATCGACGCGATCCACATGCGCTCGCAGTTCCCGGACATGCCCGACGTGCCCCAGGGCGCGTCGGTCGGTGACGCCTGCCCGGCCTGCGGCGCCACCGCCGCGCCCGACGCCACGGAGTGTCCCGATTGCGGACTCGCGCTCCTCGATCCGGCCTAGCTTTGCCGGGCCTTCGCGCGAGCTCATCGCTCGCGCTCGGGCTACCGGCCTTCGCTCGGCTTCGCCTCGCTGCGCGTCGGGCGACTTGCGTCGCCCTCCTTGCGCTCGCCTGTGGGGCGCGCGGCGACGGAGTCGCGTCGGATCTCCCGACCGCCTCGATCCACGTCGGCAACCAGCAGATGACGGTCGAGGTCGCCGCGACGCCCGCGTCGCGCGGCCGCGGGCTGATGTTCCGCAGCAAGCTTGCGGAGGACGGAGGCATGCTCTTCGTCTTCCCTGAGGAGAAGGTCCTCGAGTTCTGGATGCGCAACACGGACATCCCG
>DATKND010000031.1:0-16550 GCA_035541475.1 Myxococcota bacterium
GCGAAATACGAAGAGCACGTGAGCGTGGCCTAGCAACCCCGACTCGTGGACGACTCCGCGCAGCGCGAGATCGTCGACTTCGAGCCCCGTCTCCTCGCGCAGCTCGCGGCGCGCGGCGTCGGCGATGCACTCGCCGGGCTCGACGTGGCCGCCGATCCCGTTCCAGCGGCCCGCGAAGCGGTCGCTGCGCTCGCCGCGGCGCTGGAGCAGCACGTCGCCCTCGTGCAGGGCGAAGGTCAAGGTCACGAGGCGCGCGACGTGGCGTTCGCGCGCGGCGCTCATCGCTGCGGCCTCGGAGTCGGCGCGCCGGGCCTCGTGTTGTCGGGCTTCGGTGTCGCGGGCGGAGCGGGAGCGGGCTTGGTCGTCGGCGTGGCATTCGTCGGAGCGGCCTTCGGAAGAAGCGGGAAGAGACCGATGAGCGCGTGCCCCTCGGCCTTGTCGAGCGAGAGCCCGAGCAGCCGCGCGAGGCTCGGCGCGACGTCGGTCTGTCGCATCACCGGAATGCGGATCCCCTGCCGTATGCCGCGCCCCCATGCCGCGAAGCCCGGGTCGAGGCCCGAGCCCGCCGAAACGTAGCCGCCGACTCCGCGCACTGCCGCGGGGCGCAGCAGCTCGCCGGTGGCCGCGTCTTCGAACGTGTAGCCGGGGTCCGCCTCGAGACCGAACCACGCCTCGGGATCGGCGCCCGCATGCAGCATCTCGTCGGCCGTCAGCAGACGGAAGCCCGCGGCCTCTCCCGCCTCGCGACCGAGCACCTCGCGCGCGCGCACCGCCGCGCGCTCGCTCGTCGCGTAGACGAAGGCCGAGCCGCCGTTGCTACGCGCGATCGCCTCCCACGACTCGATCGCGTCGCCCTTCATCGTGACGAGTCGCGCCGTCGCGAGCACGACGTTCGGCGCGATCGCCGTGTGGACCGAGGTCGAGCCGAAGTCGCCGACCACGAAGAGGGAGGTGAGCTCGAGCTCGCCTGCGTCGTGCAGGCAGTGGAGCCAGCGATCGAGCTCGCGGTCGGCGCCGGCGAACGCGGCGGCCGCCTGCGGCGTGTCGGGTCCGAACTCGGTCAGCGCCTGCGAGGTCTGCGAGAGGCGCAGCAGGATCAGCTGCGGGCGCTTCGGTGCGGAGACCAGCTCGCAGGCGACGCCGACGAGCGCCGCGTCGCGCGCGGGTCCGGGCTCTGCGGCCTCGGGCTTCGCGGCCCCGTGCTTCTCCGCGAGCGCGAGCATCGCGGAGGGCGTCGCGGCCTCGCGGAGGCGATCGAGCCAGGTCACGCCGCGCAGCGGGCCGGGCACGTCCGGCAGGAGCAGCGAGAGCGACGCGCCCTGCGTCGTCGGCCAGTCGAGCGAGGCGACGAGCTGCTGCGCTTCGAACGCGACCTCCCAGATCGCGGGCGACTTCAGGCCGCTCGCGGCGCTGTACCAGGCGTCGGTCGTGCCGTGCTCGCCGAGCCGGCGGTCGGCGACGATTCCGTGCTTCGCCGGCGAGACACCCGTGACGAGCGTCGCGTGCGCCGGGTAGGTCGTGGCGGGAACCACGCGCTGCACCTCGAAGGCGCGCACGCCGACCCCTGCGAAGCGCGCGACCGTCGGCAGCAGCGGCTTCTCGCCGTCCTGGCCGACCAGCGCCGACGGCGTGAAGCCGCCGATCGAGACGAGCGCCACGATCGGCACGGCTTCCGGCGGCGGCGGCTTCTCCGCGGGCGCGCGCGCGCAGCCCGTTCCGAGCGCAAGGGCGAGCAGGAGCCGGAGGCCACGCAAGCGGCCTAGTGGTAGCGAACCTCCGGCGCGCCGGTCGCGCGAAGACGCTCAAGGGCTCGGACAGCGCCGCCGATGCCCTATTCAGGGGGACATCCAGATGTCGCGGGTTCGCACGTTTAGCTTCGCTCTTCTCACTTCCGTGTGCCTCGGCGTTCCGGTGGCCGCGCTCGCCTCGACGAAGTGTCTGTGCAACAACGGCGAGGTGACCGAGTCCATCGACGACGACGCGGACTCCTGCAGCGACGCCTGCGACATGTTCGGCGGCGGGCGCGTGTGGACTCCGGCGGATGCCGCGGACGAGGGCGGCGGGGACACCGCGACCGTCGACGAGAACACGCCGGTGCGCAACGACGTGAATCGAGAGATCGAGGAGCGGCGCGTCGAGCGAGCGGTCCGCTAGCAAGGAGGGCGACCCCAGTCGACGCGAAGGTCCGGCTCAGCGGAAGACGCCTGCGCGCTCGCGCAGGCCGCGTTCGAGCAGCGACTCGATCGCTGCGCGCACTTCGTCGACTCGCTTCTCGATCGCCGCGTCTTCCTCGTCGGCGTTGCCCTCGAAGCGCATCGGCTCGCCGAAGTAGAGGTGGTAGCGGACCGGCAGCGGCAGCAGGCCGAGCGGCCCGAGCCACGGGAAGGTCGGCGTGATCGGGAACGACGGCATGCCGAGCAGCTTTCCGAGTCTCGACCAGTTCGCGAGCCCCGGCTGCTGCTCTTCGGAGCCGACGATCCCGACGGGAACGATCGGCGTGTCGGTCTCGAGCGCGAGCCGCATGAAGCCGAGGCCGAAGCGCTGCAGCTTGTAGCGGTCGCGGTAGAGCTTGTTCATGCCGCGCACGCCCTCCGGAAAGACGGCGACGCACTCCTCGTGCCGGAGCAGCATCGCGCAGTTCTCGGGCGTCCCGACCAGCGCGCCGCCGCGGGCGGCGAGCACGCTGAAGCCCGGGATCGACGGGATCCAGTACTCGCCCATGCCGCGCGCGATGCGCGGCGGCTCGGCCTCGAGCAGCAGCGCCGTCGCGAGCATCATGCCGTCGAACGGGAGCTGTCCCGCGTGGTTCGCGACGACGAGCACGCGCCCGGCCGGCACGTGCTCGATGCCGTCCGTGCGGCAGCGGAAGTACTTCTCGTACAGGAGAACGGCCGGCAGCGAGAGCTTGCGGATCCACTCGGGCGAGAGTCCGTAGGGATCGAAGCCGAACTCGTTCAGGCGATTCGGAATGCGCTGGAGCCGATCGGCGACGCGCTGCTGGAGTCGCCGCGCCGAGAGCGGGACCAGCGCGCCGGCCAGATCGGCGATCGCCGAACGCACGCCTGCCTCTGCCACAGCGACTAGCGCCTCACGCTGTGAAAGATCTCTTCCAGACCGAAGAGCGGGCGGAAGCGCGTCGCCTCGACGAAGCGCGCTCCCGAGACCGTGACCGGGTACTTCAGGTAGTCGATCGCGCCCGGCGGATAGGGGATCGCGCCAAAGCGGAAGAGCTGCGCGAAGAGAGGCCGCATGACGAAGTCGGGGATCGCCAGCGCGCGACCTCCGGTCTCGCGGATCGCCGTGTGCAGCGGGACCTCGCCGGGACCGGCGACGTTGAACACGCCCTGGAGTCCCTGCTCGAGCGCGAGCGCGATCGCCTCGCTCACGTCCTCCTCGTGGATGAACTGCATCATGGGGTCGAAGCCCATCACGGTCGGCACGCGACGCTCTCGCAGGTACTGGCCGATCATCGAGTGGACGTAGTAGCCGAGCACGTTCACGGGACGGAGCACGCACGTGCGGATGTGCGGGTACCGCCAGAGGAACGCGCTCGAGAGCGCGTCGACCTCGACGAGATCGCGGATGTCGGGGTACGAGCGGCTCGCGGAGAGCGGCGCGTCCTCGTCCATGTAGAAGGGATTCTCGGGGAACGCGCCGTAGACGTAGCTGCTCGAGAAGACCACCAGGTTCTTCACCCCGTGGTTCACGCAGTGGTCGAGGAGCTGGCGCGTGCCGCGGACGTTCACGTCGTAGCGCTCGCGCGGGCTCGTGCGGAAGTGTCGGATGAAGCCGAGGTGGACGATCGCGCTCGGCATCTCGGTGCGGATCACGTCCTCGAACTTCTTCTTCCGGATGTCGACGAGGTGGACGGAGATACCCCTAGGGGCTCCCTCCCACGGGACGCGATCGACGCCGCAGACCTCGTAGCTCTCCCGGAGTCGCCGGGCGAGAAGCCGTCCCTGCCCGCCCGCGATCCCGGTGATCAGCACCTTTTCCATCGCCACTCCGGGCGCTTAGATCAGCCAGCCTACACCGCGCGTCCGGCGAGAACCAAGCGGTGACGCGAGGGCATGGTATAAGTAGGCCCCTTTGACGCCCCAGGGGACCTGGTGGTCGAGCCTTCCTCGCGCTTCGAAGAGATCAAGATCCGACTGCCGGATCCCGTCCACGGACTGGAAGAGGTATCGGCGGTTCTCGGGATCCCTCGCTGGTGGCCCACCGGATCGCGCGTCTCGGTGCTGATCGCGCACGACAAGAGCGGCGACATGAACGATCCGGCCGTCGCGCACGTCCACCGCCAGCTCACTGAGCGCCGCTATCTCACGCTCCGCTTCAACTTCCCCTTCGCCGAGGCACGTCGCAGCCGCCCCGACTCGATCAACGTGTTGCGTCGGACCTTGCGGGCCGCGCTCGGAGCGCTCGGTCGCGATCCCACCGCCGCGCCCGCCCATCTCTTCATGGGCGGCAAGGGCCTCGGCGGTCAGATCGCGCTCGACGTGGCGAGCTCGCGCCTGCGCGTCGATGGGCTCTTCCTGATGTCGTATCCGCTGCATCCCCAGGGTCGCCCCGACAAGCTCCACGCCGATCAGCTCTTCCGCATCGTCAATCCGGTGGTCTTCCTGCAGGGCAGTCGCGATCGCACCTGCGATCTCGACGTGCTGCGCCGCACCTTGACGCGCGTCGGCGCGCCGAGCGCGCTGTTCGTCGCGCAGGAGGCGGATCGCAACTTCGCAGTCCCGAAGAAGGCGCAGCGCACGAGCGAGGAGGTGCGCGACGAGATCGGCGCCGCGCTCGACGAGTGGATCCAGAAGGTGCTAGGGGAAGGCGCGTGAGCGCGCCGAGCGATCTCTACTTCGCGCAGATCCCCGTCGGCGAGATGGCGAACCTGGCCTACCTGATCGGCAGCCGGACGACGCGTGAGGCGCTGGTGGTCGATCCGGCGTGGAGCGTCGATGCGCTGCTCGACCGCGCGGAGCAGGACGACATGAAAATCGTCGGCGCGCTCGTCACGCACTACCACCAGGACCACGTCGGCGGCTCGATCTTCGGGATGGAGATCGAGGGAGTCCCTCGGCTGCTGGAGCGCGCGCAGGTTCCGATCTACGTGAACGAGCACGAGAAGGAGGGCACGCGCCGGATCACGGGCGCGTCGGCCTCGGATCTCGTCGCGAAGACGGGCGGCGACGTGATCGAGCTCGGGCCGGTGCGCGTGCGCCTGCTCCACACGCCGGGTCACACGCCCGGCTCGCAGTGCTTCCTGGTCGAGGAGGCGGCGCAACCGGGACGGCTCGTCTCCGGCGACACGCTCTTCCTCGGGAGCTGCGGTCGCGTGGATCTTCCGGGCAGCGACCCCGAGGAGATGTACCGAAGCCTGAACGAGAAGCTGAAGCGCCTGCCGGACGAGACGCTCCTCTACCCCGGCCACCTCTACTCGTCGGATCCGTGGGGCACGATGGGCGACGAGAAGCGCAGGAACCCCTTCCTGCGCGTGACGGGTCTCGATCAGTTCTTGATGTTCATGGGGGCCTAGGGGTTCCCCACGACGATCTCTCCTTCGAGCTTCCGCGCCGCATCCTCACCGGCCTTCGGCGTGTCGGGCCGCACCACCTTGTACTTGTAGCGGCCGGGCTTCAGCTGGCAGAAGCTCGCGAACTCGCCCGCGTGGATCGGCGCCGACTTCAGCTCGTCGTCGACGATCGAGAAGTTCACCAGGCTGTGGCAGACCATCGAGCGCGCGATCTCGCGCTCGAACACCACGGTCGACGGCGAGGCGGAGTAGCTGATCCACGCGACGAGCTGACCCTCGCCCACGTTCACGAGCCGCGGGTTCAGCGCGTTGTCCGTGATCAGCACGACCTCGTGGTCGCTCTGCTTGTACTTCGGCGAGAGCTGCGGGATCTCGCCGGGCGTCTCGTAGGGGATTTCGGTCGGCCGCTTGTCCTGCGCGGCGGCCGCGAGCGCAAAGCCGCCGGTGGCGGCGAGGAGTGAGAGCAGAGCGGCGAGCGGGCGATGCATGGTCCGACCGACCTCCGTGTAGGGCGCCCCGGTCCGGGCGTCGGGCGCGCGAAGCGCGAGGCAGCTTACCGCCGTGCGCGCGCGGTGTCGCCGAGGCGGTCCCGCGCCCCGTCGGACCGGCCTAACGCTCCGGATCGACGCCGCTTTTCACTCGAGGCAGGTTGAAATCGATGCAGGGGTCCACTAGCGTTGCCGCCTTCCCGCCGCGGCCGGCCGGTCGCGGCTCCCTTTCAGACTCGACCTCGGAGATCCCCCCATGAAGATCATGGTGTGCCTGAAGCAGGTCCCGCATCAGGACGCACGCCTCGACATCGATGCCGCCGGCACCTGGATCAAAGAGGACGGCATCAAGTTCGAGATCAACAGCTACGACACCTACGCCCTCGAGGAGGCGCTCCGCATCAAGGACGCCGGCGAGGCCGAGGTGCTCGTCGTCTCGATCGGACCGGAGCGCGTGACGCAGGCGCTGCGCACAGCGCTCGGCATGGGCGCCGACCGCGCCGTCCACGTGAAGGATCCCGAGGTGCTGGGCTCCGACGCGCTCGGCATCGCGCGCATCCTCGCCGCGATCGCGAAGAACGAGAAGCCGGACCTGATCTTCATGGGCCTCATGTCCGACGACGGGAACTTCTCCGCCGTCCCGCCGATGCTGGCCGAGCTCGTCGGCGTGCCGCACACGACCGCCGCGCTGAAGATCGAGCGCTCGGGCAGCCACGTGACGGTCGACCGCGAGATCGAGGGCGGCGCGCACGAGGTGCAGGAGCTCCAGATGCCGTGCCTCGTTGCGGTGCAGACCGGCATCAACCAGGTCCGCTACGCGTCGCTGAAGGGCATCATGGCGGCCAAGAAGAAGCCGCTCGACGTGAAGACCGCCGCCGATCTCGGGCTCGCGGGCAAGATCGGACCGAGCGCGGCGCGGGTGAAGATCGAGAAGCTGGCGCCCCCGCCGAAGGGCGATCGCGCGGAGATCCTGAAGGGCTCGACCGACGAGATCGTCAAGGGCCTGGTGGGCAAGATCAAGGAGCTCGGGCTCCTCTAAGGGGTCCGCGAGGGAAGAACGTGGGCAGCATCCTCATCGTTGCGGAGATCCAGGGCGGCAAGATTCGCGAGGCCAGCTACGAGCTGGCGTCGTTCGCGCAGAAGGTCGCCGGGACGAGCGGGCGCAGCGTTGCCAGCGTGGTGATGGGCGCGTCGGTCGCCGCGCTGGCCGAAGAGCTCGCCAAGAAGGGCGGAGGCAAGGTCTTCGCCGCCGAGAGCCCCGCGCTCGCGCAGTACAACGCCGAGGCCGCGCTCGCGGCGATCAAGGCCGCGGTCGCCGCGTCCGGCGCGGACCTGATCCTGATCTCGAACACGCCGTCGGGCTGGGACGTCGCGCCGCGCCTCGCCGCCGCGCTCGAGGCGGGCTTCGTCAGCGACTGCTTCCAGGTCGCGGCCGAGGGTGGCGCGCTCGTCTTCAAACGCCGTGTCTTCAACGGCAAGCTCGACGCGACGATCCGCGCGACGGGCGACAAGGTGGTCGCGACGGTGCAGCCCGGCGCCACCGCGCCCTTCGAGGGCACGAGCTCGGGCTCGGTCGAGAAGCTCGCGGTGTCGATCGATGCCGCGAGCCTCAAGAGCCGCTTCGTCGGCATCAAGCAGTCCGAGGCGAAGGGCGTCGACCTCACGAAGGCGGACATCATCGTGTCGGGCGGTCGCGGCGTCGGCGACCCGGCGAAGTTCCCCGAGGTGATCAAGCCGCTCGCGGACGCCCTTGGGGGCGCGATGGGCGCGTCGCGACCGGTCGTCGACGCGGGCTGGCTGCCTCACGAGTACCAGGTGGGATCATCCGGACAGGTCGTGAGCCCGAAGCTCTACATCGCGTGCGGCATCTCGGGCGCGATCCAGCACCTCGTCGGCATGAAGACCTCGAACTACATCATCGCGATCAACAAGGATCCCGATGCTCCGATCTTCGAGGTCGCGAATCTCGGCGTGGTCGGCGACCTGTTCGAGGTCGTGCCCGCTCTGACCGCAGCGGTGAAGACGGCAAAGGGCGGCTGAAGAATCGTCCACGATCCCGCTCCGCGTGTAGACTTTCGTTGACAGCGCGGAGTCGCAGGGGTACAGAGAGAAGAGCCCTCCGTCATCGCACGGACGGCGTCCTCTGCCGCGGAACCCGCCTAAAGCTGCAGCGGCGACGGGATCGGATGAGCGCCCACCAGGGGGTGAAGGGATGCTCGCTCCGCGCCGGATCGCATTCATCAACGAGAAGGGCGGGAGCGCCAAGACGACGCTCGTCGCGAATCTCGGCGCGTATCTCGCCCTGCACCGCGGACGCCGCGTGCTCGCGATCGACATGGATCCGCAGGGGCAGCTCGCGAAGGTCCTCGGCATCGACCGCCGCGCGCCCGCGCGCACCGCGATCGACCTGCTGCTCGACGGAGTGCTCGGCGACGCCTCGCTCGATCACGGCCCCGAGCGGCCAGCGCGTCCGAGCCGCGTGCTGCCGATCGTCCACACGCGCATCGCCGCACTCGACGCGATCGTCGCGAACAAGTCGCTCGGCCTCTTCCCCGCCTGGCAGGACGGGGAAGACCTCGATCCCTCCGGCCGGCTCGCGCACGCGCTCGAAGAGAGCCCCGATCTCGATCGCTACGACGTCGTGCTCTTCGACGCGCCGCCGTCCTTCGGCCCGCTGACTCTCAACGTCCTGCGCGCGGCCGAAGAGGTGGTGATCCCGGTGCCGCTCACGTTCCTCGCGCTCGATGGCTGCGCGGAGCTGGTGCGGACGATCGAGACCGTGCGCGCGCGCTACGACCACCCCGAGCTGCGCATCAGCATGGTGGTCCCGACCTTCTACCGGCGAACGCGGCTCGCGCACGAGATCCTGGCGCGACTCCAGGCGCGCTTCCCGAAGGAGATCGCGCACTGCGTGGTCGGCTACCACGTGCGGATCGACGAGGCGCAGTCGCGCGGGCTCTCGATCTTCGAGTACGCGCCGCGCGATCGCGGCGCGAAGGTGATGGCGGAGCTCGCGGAGGAGCTCGAGCAGCGCGGTGAGCCGCCCGCGCTGGAGGAAACGGCATGAGCGAGGCGGATCCCGCCGCCGAGCTCTTCGAGACGGAGAGCCTGCTCGCGGATGCGGAGCCGCGCGACGAGGGGCCCGCGCTCGGCTCGGATCCGTTCGCGGAGCTCGACGGGCCGGACCCGCTCGCCGAGCGCCTCGAGCTGCTCGACCGCGCGTGGCGCGACGCGCAGACGCGTCGCTCGAGAGCGCGTCGCGCCGCGCCGATTGCGGAGGTGCGCGCCGACCCGCGGCCCGCCGACACCGCGCCGCTCCGCGTCCCGTCGAAGCGGCGCGCGCCCGTGCTGCCCACGCTCGGCGAGATCGAGCTGCCCGAGCCTCGAGGACTCATCGACCGCTTCCTCGGCGAGGACGCGCGCCGCGTGCTCGCCGCCTTCTCGCACCTCGTCGAGAACGAGGGACCCTACGATCGCTTCGGCTTCTCGCCCGAGGTCACGCGGCGCGCCTTCCCGTTCTTCCAGGCGCTCTATCGCGGCTGGTTCCGCGTCCGCAGCGAGGGACACGCGAACGTTCCGGACTCGGGTCCCGCGGTGCTGGTCTCGAACCACGCGGGCCTGCTGCCCTTCGACGCGGCGATGACGGTGATCGACCTCGCGCTCCACAGCGATCCGCCGCGGCTCGCGCGCGCGATCGTCGACCGCTGGGCCGGGACCTTGCCGTGGATCAACGTCTTCTACGCGCGCTGCGGTCAGGTGATCGGCACGCGCGAGAACTTCGCCGACCTGCTCGACGACGGCCAACTCGTGCTGGTGTATCCGGAGGGTGTCGAGGGAATCCGCAAGACGATCGCGCAGCGCTACCGCCTCCAGTCCTTCCGCGTCGGCTTCGTCGAGCAGGCGCTGCGCTCGCGGGCGCCGATCGTGCCGATGGCCGTGATTGGCAGCGACGACCAGGCTCCCATCCTCTACGACCTGAAGCCGCTCGCGCGCATGCTCGGGCTGCCGGCCGCGCCGATCACGCCGACCTTCCCGTGGCTCGGCCCGCTCGGCCTGCTGCCCTACCCTGTCCGCTACAAGATCGTGTACGGCGAGCCGCTCCACTTCCACGAGCGCTTCGGGCCCGAGGGCGCCGAGGACGCGCGGCTCGTCCGCTACCTGGCGAACCAGGTCCGCCGCACGGTGCAGCAGCTGATCGATCGGTCGCGCTCTTGAAGCGCGTGCTCGTCACCCACGCCGACGAGCCGATCGGGCGGCGTGCGGTCAAGACGCTCTACCACGATTCGCGCGTGGCGGCGATCTTCGCCGTCGGCGACGGCCCGCCGCCGCGCTCGTTCGATAAATTCCTCTCCGACGGCGACACGCGCGTGACGTACGCGCGTGTTGATCTCGCGCGCCACCGGCCGGTCAGCGACCTCTTCCACTCGAGCGCGTTCCGCGCGGCGGAGATCGACACCGTCGTGCACGTGCCGCGCCACGGGGCCGCCGCCTCCGAGCAGGCGCCGCTCGTGGCCGGGCTCGCGGAGCGGACCGCGGAGACACGGCTGCTGCTGCAGCACTGCCTCGAGGCGCCGGAGGTCGAGAGCCTCGTCGCGCTCGGATCGGCCTTCGTCTACCGGCTCTCGCCCGGCAACGTGAACCGGCTCGACGAGGAATCCGAGCTCGACCTCGACCCCGACGTCCCGCCCGAGATCCGCTCGTGGATCGACTGCGACATGCTGCTGCACGGCGAGGTCCACAACGACCGGCTGCGCGTGGTGCTGCTGCGCGCGCCGACGGTGGTGGCGTCGGGCGGTTACGTCTACCTCCACCCGACCTTGTCGGGACGCGGCGGCCGCCGTTTGCGTCCGGCCGGCTTCGATCCGATCTGCGCGCTGATCTCGGACAAGGACGTCGCACGCGCGATCGTTCGCGCCGTGCACTCGACAGGACCGGGCATCTACAACATCGCGGGCAGCGAGGCGCTGCCGCTCTCGCTGCTGGCGCGCTGGACCGGCCGCGAGACCTGGCCGGTGCCGGGCCCCGTACTCTCGCTGGCGTCGCGCGGCGCTCGCATCACGGGTCGAGCGCTCGACGCCGCGCTCGACGGTCCGCACCTGCGCTACGGCTTCACGCTCGATACGAAGCGCGCCGAACGCGAGCTCGGCTTCCGCCCGCTCGACCGCATCGGCATGGCGCGCGCCGGCGACGGGGCGCTGCGGCTGGAGACGGCCTCGGCGTAGCGGCGCGAGCGTCGGTCCTCTCGCGGTGTAGCATCGGCGCGATGAAGCGAACGCCTGCTCTCGCGCTGCTCGCCACACTCTCCTGCGCCTCCCCGCCACCGCCGCTGCCGCCCTGCGACGTCGACACGCCGGGCGTCCCGCTCGCCTATGAGCTGCACGCGCCGGACGGACGCACCGCCTTCCTCCAGGGCTCGGTCCACTTCGCGCGCGAGTCGGAGGCCGAGCTCGACCCGCGCGCGAAGCAGGCGCTCGCGAAGGCCGACCTGCTCGTCGGCGAGCTCGACATGGAGAACCTCTCGCCGATGAAGGTCGCGAGCCAGCTCTACGAGATGGGTCGGCTGCCGGAGGGCCAGCAGCTCTCGGACGTGATCTCGCCCGAGACCTTCGCCCTGCTCCAGCAACGCGCAAAGGAGACGCATACGAACATCGCGCCCTTCATGGGCATGAAGCCGTGGGTGCTGGCGATGAGCTTCCTGGCCGTCTCGCTGGTGCAGTCGGGCTTCACGCCCGAGGAGGGCGTCGAGCTGAAGATCTATTCCGGTGAGCGACCGAAGGCGACGCGCGGCCTCGAGACGATCGACGACCAGCTCCGGCTCTTCGACGACATGAGCTTCGAAGAGCAGGACCACATGCTGCGCGACGCGCTCAAGCCGACCGAGGAGAACTCGCTCCAGCTCGAGAGCATGTTCTCGGCGTGGCGCTGCGGCGACGCCCCCGGGCTCGAGTCGGTGCTCACCGGCATGCAGGCCGAGGATCCCGACCTCGCGCCCTTCTACGACGCGACCATCTTCCAGCGCAACCAGCGCATGGCGAAGGGCGTGCAGGCGGTGATGGCGGAGTCGCAGCACGCCTTCATCGTCGTGGGCGCGCTGCATCTCGTCGGCGCGCGCGGCATCCCCGCGCTGCTCGAGCAGGCGGGCTACCGGGTCGAGCAGCTCGAGGTCGCGCGACCACCCGCGCGCGAGCCGGCCGACGCGGGATCGCCCGCAGCGTCGCGCTGACGAGCCGCTACACTGCCGCCTCCGTTTTTCCGAGAGGCTGTGCATGGCGATCGACACTTCGCGCTTCCGGAACGGCCTCAAGGTCGAGCTCGACGGCGAGCCGTTCGTGATGATCTACTTCCAGCACGTGAAGCCCGGCAAGGGCGGCGCGTTCGTGCGCACCAAGCTGAAGAACCTGCGCACCGGCCGCGTGCTCGATCGCACCTTCCGCTCCGGCGAGGCGCTCGACGAGGCCGACGTCGAGGAGCGAAAGATGCAGTACGTCTACCAGGACGGCGATCAGCTCGTCTTCATGGACACGGAGAGCTACGAGCAGATCCCCTTCTCGGCGGAGCAGGTGGGCGACGCGCGCACCTATCTGCAGGAGAACCTCGACGTCGACGTGATCTTCTGGCGCGGCAAGCCGATCAACATCGAGCTACCCGCCTTCATCCAGGCCGTCGTCACGCAGACCGACCCCGGCATCAAGGGCGACACGGCCTCCGGCTCGACGAAGCCCGCCACGATCGAGACCGGCGCGGTGGTGCAGGTGCCGCTCTTCATCAAGGAAGGCGAGAAGATCCGGGTCGACACGCGCAGCGGCGAGTACGTCGAGCGCGTCGGCTAGCGAGATCGCCACGTCCGCGAAGGGCTCGCGTCCGCGCCGCGCCGTGGTGTTCTCCGGCGGCGGCGCGCGCGGCGCCTACGAGGCCGGCGTGATTCGCTACCTCGTCGACGAGCTCGCGCCCCGGCTCGGACACCCGCTCGCGATGGACGTGCTGTGCGGCACGTCGGTCGGCGCGATCCACGCCTGCTACCTCGCGGGCACCGCGGACCAAAGCCCGGGCCGCGGAGCGAGCCTCGTCGACTTCTGGCGCGCGATGCGCGTGCAGGAGGTGCTGCCCTTCTCGACGCGCGACATGCTCGGTCTCGCGCGCCGGCTCTTCGGGCTCCGCCGCATCGCAAACGCCTTCCGCGTCGGACGCGCGCCCGATCGCCTCTACGGTCTGCTCGACACGCGCGCGCTCGAGCGGCTCGTCGTGCGCGCCGTGCCCTGGCTCTCGATCCATCGCAACGTCGTGGCGGGGCGCGTCGGCGCGGTGTGCGTCGCGGCGACGGAGCTCGCGACCGGACGCGTGGTCGTGTTCATGGACACGGCGGATCGCGAGCTGCCGGGCTGGAGCCGCGATCCGCAGCTGGTGCCGCGCATCACGCGCCTGCGCCCGACGCACGCGCTCGCGTCGGCCGCGATCCCGCTGCTCTTCCCGGTCGTCCGCATCGCGAGCACCTACTATGGCGACGGCGGGCTGCGACTCAACACACCGCTCTCTCCGGCGGTCCGGCTCGGCGCCGACCGCGTGCTCGTGATCGCGCTGCGCATGAGCTCCGGCGCCTCGCACACGACGGCGACCCACAAGGTCGAGGATTACGCGAGCCCCGCGTTTCTCTTCGGCAAGGTCCTCAACTCGCTGATGCTCGACCACATCGACACCGACCTCGCGCGCATGCGCGACATGAACGAGCTGATCCGCGACGGCGAACGCGCCTTCGGCCCCGACTTCCTGGCGCGCCTCGGCGCCGCGCGCGAGGACGCGCACGAGCCGCGGCGCGTGATCGAGGAGCTCGTGATCCGGCCGTCGGCCGATCTCGGCGTGCTCGCCGGCACCGTGCTGCGCGATCTCCCCGACGCGGCGCTGCGATCGCCCTTCTTCCGGCTCGCGCTCCGCAACCTCGTCGAGCAGGACGGCCGCTCCGCCGAGGCCGACCTGCTCTCGTATCTCCTCTTCGACGGCGAGTTCCTCGATCCGCTCGCCGAGCTCGGCTACCGCGACGCGCGCGCGAAGGAGGAGGAGCTCGCGAGGTTCTTCACGGACGGAGGGACATCGACATGATGAAGCGCCTGCTCGCGATCTTCGCCGGCGTGCTCGCTACCGCGTGTCAGAGTCAGAGCGGCCTCGAGATCGGGAGACCCAAGGACTGGCCGACCCCCGATTCCGCCGCGCGCGCCTGCCTCGAGCGCCCGGAGGCTCGCACCTATCTGAAGAGCGCGAGCGATCGCGTGCTCGCGAAGTGGCGCCTTCCCGAAGGCACCCAGGCCGACCACCGGGTCGTGCTCGGGTTCGTGCTGGACGAACACGGAAGGCCCGTCCGCGTCGCCGTCTTCGAGGCGCCGGATCCAGACCTCGCCCGGAGCGCGCTGCGCGCCTTCGAGGACGCGGCTCCCTTCCCGATTCCGGCGGGCGCCGAGTGCGTCGCCGGTGTGCCGATCGCGGGCACGTTCCGGAATCCCGCCCTGCCCTGAGAGGAGGATCGCCATGCAGGAGACCTCCGCAGAGCGCGTCGCGCGGCTGAACGAGTTCGCGCGCACCCGACACCCCGGCATGGTCGGTGTGGAGCTGCTCTCGTGCGAGGCGGACGAGGTGGTGGGACGCCTCCCGGTGACGGCGCCGCTCGTCGCGGGCACGGGCTACCTGTGGGCGCCCGTCGTGATCACCTTGGCCGACTGGCTCTGCGCCGCTGGCATGGGACCGAACCTGCCGGAGGGCGCCGGCTTCACGACGATCGAGCTGAAGGCCAACTTTCTCGGCACGGTGCGCGAGGGCGGTGCGATCCGCGGGCGCGCGGTGCCCGTGCACCGCGGCCGCACGACACAGGTCTGGGACGTCGTCGTGCAGGACGAGGCCAACCGGAAGACGATCGCGCTCTTTCGCTGCACGCAGATGGTGCTGCTGCCGCGGCGCTGATCCGTCTCTCCGAGGCGGCTCAGCGCCGCCGCGCCACGAAGAGCAGGCCGACGAGCCCCAGCGCGACCAACGGGCCCGTGGACGGCAATGCCCCGAGCGCGCCGCGCTACCGTGCGCTGCCATGCGAGGCAACCAGCTCGCGCGCCAGTGGCAGCGGATCCAGCGCCTCGCGCGCGCAGCCGCTACGGACAATGCCGGCTCACTCCGGCGACGGTGTCGACATCGTGGCGCTTTGACGTCGAAACGCCTGCGAGTTAGTCTCGCCGGCATGGGAACCGCCGCCAAGCGTTCGACCATCTATCTCGACCCCCAGGTGCACCGGGTGCTCCGCCTGAAGGCCGCCGAGACGGACCGCTCCATCTCGGATCTCGTCAACGACGCCGTCAAGCTGAGCCTTGCCGAGGATGCCGAGGATCTCGCCGCCTTCGACGAACGGGCCCGGGAGCGAAGCGTGAGCTTCGAGAAGGTCGTCCGAGAGATGCGGCGGCGTGGCGACCTATAGGCTCCTGATCAAGACCTCGGCTCGCAAGGAGCTCGAAGCCGTCGGGCCCGCGCGCAGCGACCGCCAGCGCATCGTGCAGAGAATCCAGAGACTCGCGAGCGAGCCGCGTCCGCCCGGCTGCGAGAAGCTCCGCGGCAGCGAGGATCGCTACCGGGTCCGGCAGGGCAGCTATCGCATCGTCTACGAAGTCGACGATGCGGCGCGGACGGTGACGGTCGTCAAGGTCGGACATCGCCGCGACGTGTACCGTTGAGCGCGCCATGCGAGGCAACCAGCTCGCGCGCCAGTGGCAGCTGATCCAGCGCCTCGCGCGCAGCCGCTACGGCCTGGGACTCGATTCGCTGGCCGACGAGCTCGGCTGCGTACGCCGGACCGTGTACCGCGACCTCGACGCGCTGATGCTGGCGGGCTTCCCGGTCGTGTCGGAGAAGCGCGACGGCCGCGTGCTCTACCGCTTCCTCGACACCTTCCGCCTCGGCGATGTGCCCTTCACGCCGGACGAGATCCTGGCGCTCGCCTTCGGCGAGGACCTGCTGCGCGCGCTGGAGGGCACCGTCTTCCACGACTCGATTCGCTCCGCGCTCGCGAAGATCCGCGCCGGGCTCGGCCCCGAGCTGACCGAGTATCTCGCGCGGCTCGGCGAGTCGTTCCGCGTGCTGCCGGGCCCGCACAAGAGCTACGCGAAGGTGCGCGAGACGATCCGGCTGCTGAACCAGGCCGTGCTCGAGCGCCGCACGCTTCGCATCCGCTACCGCACCGGCCGCACCGGCGCGCTCTCGATGCGCGAGCTCGATCCCTACCGCGTCTGGTACCGCAGCGGCGGGCTCTACGTGGTCGGCTTCGACCACAAGTCGCGCGAGATCCGCACCTTCGCGGTCGACCGCATCCGCGCCGCGACGCCGACCGCGCGCCGCTTCACGCCGGATCCGGGCTTCGACTTCGACGCGACGATCGGTGCGTCGTTCGGTGTGATCGCCGAGCCCGCCACGACCGTCCGCATCCGCTTCGAGAAGCGCTGGGCAGACTACGTCGAGGAGCACATCTGGCACGCGAGCCAGAAGGTCGAGCGCACGGCCGACGGCCGCGC
>DATKND010000032.1:0-43196 GCA_035541475.1 Myxococcota bacterium
CGCGGTCCGGAACTTCGCCGTAGGCGGCGACTTCGTCGTGCTGAACAGCCAGGGCGGCCAGAACTTCTACATCGGGAACTTCCGCGGCAACGACACGGGTGCCTTCGTCGCGCCGCCCTTCCTGCGCGCGGACCCTCGCTACGAGGAGGAGGACTTCCGGCGCGAGGCGGAGAGCGCCGTCGGTCGCTCGCTCCGACCGAGCGAAGTGTCGCGCTACTGGCTCGGGCGCGGGCTCGACGAGATCGCGGCGGATCCGGCGCACTTCACACGTCTGATGGCGCGCAAGGTCGCGCTCTTCGGGAACGCGCACGAGATCGCCGACAACGAGAGCTACGACTTCTTCGCGAACCATGTGTCGCGCTTCCTGGCGCTGCCGCTGCCGGGCTGGGGCGCGCTGCTGCCGCTCGCGGTATGCGGCTTCGCCTTCGCCTGGCGCGACCGCGCCGCCGCGCTGCTGATCGCGTTCTTCGCCACCTATGCCGCCGGCCTCCTGCCCTTCTTCGTGCTCTCGCGCCTGCGACTCCCGCTCGTCCCGGTCGTGATCGCCTTCGCCGCGCTCGCGCTCGTGCGAATCGCGGCGATCGTGCGCGCGCGCGAGTCGCGCAGCGCGCTCGCGCTCGTCGCGGCGCTAGCAGCCGGGCTCGGCTTCACGCACCTGCCGCTCATCGCCGACGATCCGGTGATCAGTCACTTCAACCTCGCGCAGGCGCACCGCATGCGGGCCCGGGATGCGCGCGAGCGCGCGAGCCAGCTCGCCGCGGCGGGCGACCGCGTGGGCGCGCTCTCGGCGCTGACCGAGATGGACGCGGCGGAGCGCGACGCCGAAGCCGAGCTGCGCGCCGGCCTCGCGATCGAGCCGCGGAGCGCGAGACTCCGCGACGCGATGCGAAACCTCCAGGTGACTCGCATCGAGGAGTTCCTGCGCGTCGAGCGTCCGGACGAGGCGCTGGTGATCGCGCGCGAGCTGGCGCGCGACTTCCCGGGATTCGCCGACGGCCATGCTCGCCTCGGTTCGGTGCTCGCTCGGCTCGGCGAGCGCGAGGAGGCGGAGCGCGAATGTCGGCGCGCGCTCGAGATCGACCCGGAGAACGCGACCGCGCAGCGAACGCTCTCGTCGCTGCGTACTGTGGGTCCGAGTCAGGCGCTCCCGCCGCCACCTTCGGAGAGCTCGCGTCGCAGACAGCGCACGCGCGGACGCCGCCGGCGGTCGTAGTCGCGCCACTTCTCGGCCGGCACCTCGTCGGGCGGCACGCGTCGGAAACCCTGGCGCTCGAAGAAGCCGGCCACGCGCTCGGTCGTCGTGCAGGCGAACACGAAGGCATAGCCGCGCGCGCAAGCGCGCGCGCAGAGTGCGGCGATCAGATGGCTCCCGATGCCCTCGCCGAGGAAACGCGTCAGCGTGTAGAGCGAGGCGATCTCGCCCGCGCGCTCGGAATCGTAGGGGAGCAGCGCGCCGATGCCGGCGAGGTGGCGACCCTCGACGAAGGCGCCGACACCGCAGGCAAAGACCTGGTCGAGCTGCTCCGGCGAGCGCGGCGCCAGATAGCCCTCGGCGACGCCGCGCGCGATCAGGTCGTCCGCGGCGTCGAAGTCGTCGATGCCGAGCGAGCGCACGTCGACGTAGCGCTCGCGCGTGAAGAGCGTTCCCGAGCCAGCGTAGGTGAAGAGCTCGTCGGCCAGCCCCTCCGTGTTGCAGAGATTCACCGCGCCGAGGCCCTGCTGGAGCGCGCGCTCGATCTCGCGCACGAGCGCGAGCCTTTCCGGCGGCTCGCCCGGCAGCCCGGCCGCGATCAGGGCCGAGAGCTCTCCCTGATCGACGAACGAATGCCGGCCGCTCCGCCCCTCGCGCAGCCCGCCGGCGCGGTCGAGCCACACGAGCTTCGAGACGCGCAGCCGCACCGCAATCTCGCGCACGGCCGCGGGAAAGGACTCCACCCCGCGCACCAGCAGACCGACGCGAGGCGAGCCGCGCAGCGCCCGCCACACCACGCCCTCGATCCGCAGCTCGGGCAGCGGCAGCACCCGCGTTCCGGGCAGACGCGCGAGCGCGTCGGCGTCGTCGCAACACAGGAGAACGTCGGTGCGGTTCGCCTCGAGCTCCTTAAGCACCGGCTCGAGCGGAGCCCACGACGCGATCGCGCGCGCGGGCGCCGCGATCGCGAGCGTGCGATCGCGAAACTCGGCGAGGTAGAAGCTCTTCTCGGTGAAGGGCGCGACGCGCGGCGTGCGGGCTCGCGGCGGAGACATCGCGCGGAGTCTGCCGGATGTCGCCGCGGACCGCTGCGCCGCGGCGCCGCTAGCGAGGCTCGGAGCGAGTCGCCTCCGTCGCGCAAACCGGCTGCTCGAGGAAGCCTCGCACCAGGCTGTCGAAGCAGGCGCGCAGCGCCTCACGCGACGCCGCGCGCGGATCGAAGGTCGCGCGATAGATGAAGCCCGACAGCAGCGCCGTGACGGCATCGGCTACGACCCTGGGCTGCACGTCGCGGCGGAAGAGGCCGGCGTCCTGACCGGCACGGATCAGATCTTCGATCATCTGGTCGCGCTCCGCGTGGAACGCGCGCATGAACGCGAGCAGCTTCGCCTCCGATGCCGGCGTGGACGCGGTGATGCCCCACGCCTGGTAGTGCACGCGCGCATGCGCGCCGACCTGAACGAGCACGTCGGTCAGGCCGTTGCAGAGGCGCGCGAGCAGATCGCGCGGGTCGCGCGCGGCCTGGAGGTCGGCATCGACGTACATCCGCCCCCGCTCGTAGGACGCGAGGATCGTCGCGAGCAGGAGATCTTCCTTGCTCTCGAAGAAGCGATAGAGGGTCCCCTTCGAGACTCCGGCGCGCGCCGCGATCTCTTCCATGCGCGCCGCCGCGACGCCACGCTGCGCGCACACCTCGAGCGCAGCGCGCAGGATGCGCTCGCGCTTCTCGTTGGTCCGAGGATCGCTCGGGTCGTCCAAACGTTCTCCCCCCTCGGGGAAGATCGCGGTGGAGATCGGTGCCATGCGTTCCTGAGGCTCCGGCCGGGTCGGAAGTTCCAATTTGAGTGGGAAAACCGAGCTGCGAGAGGGGCAAAGATGAGATTTCTGCCCCGCTGCCAACGTCCTCATTATGTCACTCCGCGAACCAAACGTGTGCGGACGGGCTCCGGGAAGCCCGCGTCGCTACCGATAACCAACGACAGTGTGTGATTCACCCCATTTCTCTCGCGTCGTGCAGAGCCGAGGAATCGTGCAGGCGACGGCTCGCGGAGCGAGTCCGGGCCGTCGTCGCCATGCCACGAAGGCGACAAATCTTGCTGGATTTTCAAGAAGTGATCGGGCAACATGCAGGGCTGCTTGGGCGCCCCCCTCGGCCATTCACCATCATCAGCTCACCTGCCAGCCGTCCGCGCCTCGTTCCCGACGACTCGTGCCTGCGCGGTCTCGGTAGGCGGCTCCTCCGAGCGAGAGCGGGGTCCAGCGTCATGCAATACGCATTCGAAACCCAGAGAGCCCGGGCGGTATCCGAGCTTCGAGACTGGAAGTGCACCGGGGCGTCGAGGGACGCGAAGTGAAATCCGAAGAAGGAAAGAGAGCCAGCGTGGACACCAGTCGAGCCAGCGGAGCGACGCGCGCATCCGCCGCAGAGGATCTCGATCCGGGGCGCGAGCGACGACCCCTCGAATCCTACTTCCAGGAGATCGGCGGCACCCGGACCTTGCGACGCGAGGAGGAGGTGATCCTCGCGAAGGAGCTCGAGTCCGCGACGCAGGAGCTGCGCGACTGTCTCTACGCGGTGCCGGCCTGCGCCCGTCACGTCGTGCGCCGCTGGGACGAGCTGCGCGCGTTGTCGCACACCGGGGCGAAGCTCTCGGAGTCGGTCGGCGACGAGGAGACCGGTGAGATCGCCGCGCGCGTCGAGCGCGCGGTCAAGCGACTGCGCGGCGTGCTCGTGCAGCGCGACGAGGCGATCGAGAAGGGCGAGGAGAAGGACATCCGCAGGCTCGACACGCGCGTCTCGAAGGAGATGCAGTCGGCGCAGCTGTCGCTGGTCGTGCTCGCGGAGATGCGGCAAATGGTGCGAAAGCTCGCCGACGACCTGCGTCGCGCGCGGCGCGGCACCAAGCGCTATCGCGAGCTCGAGGCGCGCGCGGAGATGCCGCGCCAGCTGCTCCTCGACTGGGCAGATCGCATCGAGTCTGCGCACGAGCGGATGAGCCGCGAGAAGAACCGCTTCATCGAGCACAACCTCAAGCTCGTGGTGGCGATCGCGAAGGACTACCGCAACCTCGGGCTCTCTTTCCCGGATCTGATCCAGGAGGGAAACCTGGGACTGATCCGCGCGGTCGAGAAGTTCGACCATCGCCGCGGCTTCAAGTTCTCGACCTACGCCGTCTGGTGGATCCGCCAGGCGCTCGTCCGCGCGATCCAGAACCACTCGCGCACGATCCGTCTGCCGAGCCACGTGCACGACCGGCTGCAGCGGAGCCAGCGCGTGCGCGCGGAGTTGACGGGCAAGCTCGGGCGCGAGCCCACCGCGGCGGAGCTCGCCCCGGAGCTCGGCACCGACACGCCCTCGCTCGAGGCGCTCGACCTGCTCTCGCGGGAGGCGATCTCGCTCGAGTCGTCGGTGGCCGGCACGGAGAAGCGGCTCGAGGACTTCGTGGCCGATCCGACCACGGCCGCGCCCGACAACGGGCTCGACGGCGAGCGCATGCGCTCGGGCGTCGGCTACCTGATCGCAGCGCTCACGGCCCGCGAGCAGCTGATCTTGCGGCTGCGCTACGGACTCGGCGGCGAGGAGGAGCACACGCTCGAGCAGATCGGGCAGTCGCTCGGCCTCTCGCGCGAGCGCGTGCGGCAGCTCGAGGCGCGGGCTCTGAAGAAGCTGCGCGAGACGATTCCCGCGCAGAATCTTCATCCCATCCTCGAGCCCTAGCGAAGCGCCAAGAGCACGATCACGCCGAGCGCGATGCGGTACCACGCGAACGCGCGGAAGTCGTGCGTCGAGACGTAGCGGAGCAGCCAGCGGATCGTCGCCCACGCGACCGCGAAGGACACGAGCGTCGAGACGGCGAGCCAGACCGTGTCGCCGGACTCGAGGTGTCGGACGTTCTTCAGCAGGCCGTAGCCGCTCGCCGCGGCGATGGTCGGAACCGCCAGGAAGAACGAGAACTCGGTGGCGGCGCGCCGGTCGAGACCCATGCCGAGGCCGCCGAGGATCGTCGCCGCGGAGCGCGAGAAACCGGGCCAGAGCGCAAGGCACTGCGCGAGGCCGACGCCGAGCGCCTGCCGCCAGCTCATCGCGTCGGTCGTGTGCGTGCGCGCCGGCAGCTCCAGGCGTTCGATCAGCAGAATTCCGAGCGCGCCGACGATCAGCGCGAGCGCGACGCCCGTGGGCGAGAAGAGGCGGTCGGCGATGAAGTCGTGCGCGACGAGGCCGAGCGCGGCCGCCGGCACGAATGCGAGCGCGAGGCGGAAGAGGAACGCGCGCGCGTCGTCCTTCCGCAGCGCGTCCCGCGCGAGCGAGGTGAAGCGCACGCGGTACTCGACCACCACCGAGAAGATCGCGCCGATCTGGATGAAGATCTCGAACAGCTCCGCGCGCCGGCCCCCGAACCCGAAGCCGTGCGAGTCGAGCCACGCCGAGGTGAGGATCAGGTGGCCGGTCGACGAGACGGGTAGGAACTCGGTGAGTCCCTCCACCACTCCGAGCAGGAGCGCCACGAGCCACATCGCCGACACGCCGGGGCTTATCGACCGCCCGCCACGGGGACTGCATGGGGAACGGGCGCGCGCTCGCCGCGCCGCGCGCGCGCTCGCTCGATCACGTAGTAGGTCGCCGGCACGACGTAGAAGGTCAGGAAGGTCGAGAAGAACATGCCGCCGAGCACGGCGATGCCGAGCGGGGCGCGCGAGTCGCCGCCCGCGCCCTGGCCCATCGCGATCGGCACGATGCCAACCATCGTCGCGAGCGCCGTCATCAGGATCGGGCGGAAGCGCACGCGCGCCGCCTCGGCGGTCGCCGCGGCGAGGCTCTGGCCGCGCTCGCGGAGCTGATTGGCGAACTCGACGATCAGGATCGAGTTCTTTGTCACGAGCCCGACCAGCATCACGAGGCCGATCTTCGAGTAGAGGTTCAGGGTGCCGACGACGTGCACGAGCCCCTGGTGGTGCAGCACCGAGACGAATCCGAGCGTCAGGAGCGCGCCGGTGAAGGAGAGCGCGACTGCGACCAGGATCGTGACCGGGTGCACGAAGCTCTCGAACTGCGCCGCGAGCACGAGGTAGACGATCAGGATCGCGAGCGCGTAGGCGAAGGCCAGCGCGTGACCGGACTCGACGAAGCTCTCGGACTCGCCGGCGATGCGCACCTCGTAGCTCCCGTCCGGCGGAACCAGCGACTGCGCGATGCCGGCCACCTGGCGGATCGCCTCGCCCTGCGCGTGCTCGCCGGGGATGACGGTGAAGCGCACGGTGCGCTCGCGGTCGTAGTGGTCGATCTCGCGCGGCGCGACCGTCTCGCGCACCTGCACCACGCCCGAGAGTGAGATCAGCTCGCCGTGCGGGTTGCGCACGAAGAGCTCGAGCAGGTCGCGCGGATCGTTGCGCTCGCCGCGGCCGAGCTGCGCCATCACGTCGTAGGTCTTGCCTCCGAGCTTGAAATGGGAGAGGTCCTGGCCGCCGAGCAGCACGCGCAGGGTCTCCGCGATCGAGCGCACGGACAGCCCGAGGTCGCTGGCACGGTCGCGGTCGATCGCGACCTCGAGCTGCGGCTTGTTCAGGTAGAGATCCACGTCGGTGACGCCATAGCCGGGGATCGCCTGCACGCGCCGCTCGATCTCCTTACCGATCTGCGAGAGGCGGTGCAGATCGGGCCCCTGCACACGGATGTCGACGCTCGCGCCCGTGAAGCCGCTCAGCGGCGAGGGCTCGTGCGCGTACGCCTTGATGCCGGCGATCGCCTCGAGCTGATCGCCGAGGGCGTGCGCGACCTGGGACTGCGAGCGTTCGCGGTGCGCCCGCTCGCGCAGCGGCGAGAACACCAGTCCCTGGTTCACGAGCCCCGGCGTGCCGAGTCCTCCGAGCGCGATGATCGAGAAGGCGTGCTCGACCTCCGGCGTCTTCAAGAGGAGCTGCTCGGTCTGGCGCTGATAGCCGTCCATGTACTCGATCGTCGAGCCCTCGGGCGCCTGCGTCCAGACCATCACGAAGCCGCGATCGCTGGTCGGCACCAGCTCCTCGTCGAGCAGCGGGAGGAGCAGCGCGCCCGCCAGCACCCAGACGACCATGAAGCCGACGGTCCGGCCCGGGCGTCGCATGACGCGCGCCAGCGTGGAAGCGTAGAGCGCGCTCGAGCGGTCGAAGAAGCGGGCCAGGAAGCCCTTCACGCCGCCCTCCGCCTCGCCGTGGCGCACGATCAGCGCGCACAGCGCGGGCGAGAGCGTGACCGCGACGAAGCCCGAGACGGTGAGCGCCGCGGCCACCGTCACCGCGAACTCGCGGAACAGACGCCCGGTCGTGTCGGAGAGGAAGGTCAGCGGCAGGAAGACCGCGACCGACGACGCGGTCGCGGCGATCACCGCGAAGGAGATCTCCTGCATCCCGCGGCGCGCCGCCTCGAGCCGCGGCGTCCCGTTCTCCACCCAGCGCGTGATGTTCTCGAGCACCACGATCGCGTCGTCGACCACGAGTCCGATCGCCAAGGTGATTCCCATCAAGGTCAGCGTGTTGATGGTGAAGCCCGCGAAGTAGAGGAAGCAGAGCGCGCCGAGCACCGAGACCGGGATCGCCACGGCCGGGATCAAGGTGGCGCGCAAGGTGCGCAGGAAGAAGTAGATCACGAGCACGACCAGCACGGCCGCCTCGAAGATCGTGCGCGAGACGTCGCGGATCGACTCGCGGATGAAGGTGGAGGCGTCGTAGGCGATCTCGAGTTTCGCGCCTGGCGGCAGCTCCGAGCGCAGCACGCCGACCTCGCTCCGCACCGCGGTCGCCACGTCGATCGTGTTGGCCTTCGACTGCTTCACGATGCCGAGGCCGACGGCCGGCACGCCGTCGTATCGGACGATCCTGCGCGCATCCTCGGCGCCGACCTCCACGCGCGCGATGTCGCGCAGCCGCACCAGGTCGCCGCTGAACGACCCGATGATCAGGTTCTCGAAGTCCGGGGCCGTGCGCAGCTCGCCGAGGCTCCGCACCGTGAACTCCGTGTTCTCCGACTCGACGCGGCCCGACGGGATGTCGACGTTCTCGCGCCGCAGCGCGTCCGCCACGTCCGAGATGGTGAGGCCGAACGAGCCGAGCACGCGGTTGTCGATCCAGAGGCGCATCGAGTAGCGCCGCTCGCCCGCGATGATCACGTTGGCCACGCCGGGCAGCTTGTTCAGCTGATCGACGAGCTTCGTCTCCGCGAGCCGCGTGAGCTCGATCTGGTCATAGCGCTCGCCGAAGAGCGCGAGCCACAGATCTGCGTCGGCGGAGGCGTCGCGCTTCGAGACGATCGGATCGTCGACCTCCTTGGGGAGATCCTGGCGCGCGCGCGCCACGCGGTCGCGCACGTCGTTGGCCGCCTGCTCGATGTCCACGGAGAGCTCGAACTCGATCGTGATCAGCGAGACCTGCTCGCGGCTGACAGAGGTCACGTGCTTCACGCCGGAGATGCCGTTGACCTGATCCTCGAGCACGTCGGTGACGGACGTCTCCACCACCTCCGGCGCCGCGCCGGGGAAGACGGTGCTGATCGACACCTCGGGCGGGTCGATGTCGGGCAGCTCGCGATTCTGGAGCCGGGTCAGCGCGATCAGGCCGAAGAGGACGATCACGATCGACATCACCGACGCGAGCACGGGCCGGTCGATGCAGATCTGCGAGATCCTCACGTGCCCTGTCCGATGAGCGACCCCTCCGCGGGCGTCGCGCCCGCTCGCTCGACCAGGGGCTCCGTCGAGATCTCGACGTGCATGCCCTCGGCGACCTTGTGCGTGCCGGCCGACACCACGCGCGTGCCGGGACGCAGGCCCTGCAGAACTTCGACGATGCCGCGCTCGCGCACGCCGATCTCGATCGGCTGGCGCGCGACGCGGTCGTCCTCGTCTACCTTCCAGACGTAGGCGCCCTGGTCGTCCTGCGCGACGGCGGACTCCGGCACGACCATCGCCTGCTCGACGCGGCGCACCACGAGGTCGACGTTCGCGAAGAGCCCCGGCGCGAGGCGGTGATCCTGGTTGTCGATCCAGGCCTTCACGAAGATGCGTCGGTTGCGCGGGTCGAGCGTCGGCGCGACGTAGAAGACCTCGCCCGGAAACTTCTCGCCCGGATACGGGCGCACCCACGCGTCGACGCGCATGCCCGGGCGCGCGTGCGGCAGGCCCTCGTCGCTGATGCCGAAGGTGACCTGGAGGCGGTCGACGGCGTCGAGGCGCACGAGCGGCGTCTTCTTCTCGACGCGCGAGCCGATGTCGACGCGGCGCTCGCCGACGACGCCGCGGAACGGCGCGCGGATCTGTGTGCGATCGAGCGCGAGGCGCGCGATCTCGACGCGCGCCTGCGCGATCTCGTACTCCGCCTTCGCGACGTCGCGCTGCTCGGTCGACGAGGCGGAGCGCGAGAGCAGCTGCTCGGAGCGGTCCCAGCGCTCGTGCGCGAGGTTGCGGTTGGCCTCGGCCTCGCGCAGCAGCGCCTCCTGCTCGCGGCTCCGCAGGTGGAAGAGCACGGCGCCCTGCTCCACGTGCTGGCCTTGCTCGAAGTCGATCGTCTCGATGACGCCGTCGATCTCCGGCTGGATCACGACCGAGTGCTCGGCGTCGAGCTGACCGCTGAACACGGCGGTGTCGACGAAGGGCGCCGGGTCGATGCGCATCACCTCGACGCGCACGGGCTTCTGCGCCGGCTCCGACGCGTCGCCGCTGTTGCCACAGCCGGCCGCGAGCCCGACGGCGGGAAGCAGCGCGGCGCGCGCGATCCACAAGCGCCACGGCCCCGCAAGCCGTCGAAGGTGGGGGGGATTTCGCACCGCGCGCGAGCGTACCGGACGCTCTCGTGCCGCACACTTCCCGCGCGCGCCATTCGCGCGCGCAGCACGCGGAGCCGCGAGCGCGATCTGCTAAGAAACGGGCGCACCGCGACCGGAGCCGCCTTGCACGTCGCCTGTCTCGACCTCGAAGGAGTGCTCGTCCCCGAGATCTGGATCAATGTCGCGGAGCGCACCGGCATCGAGGCGCTGCGCATCACGACGCGCGACGAGCCGGACTACGACAAGCTGATGCGGTACCGCCTGGGCATGCTCGCGAAGCACGGCCTGCGACTCGCCGACATCCAGAAGGTGATCGCGACGATGGCGCCGCTTCCGGGCGCCGGCGAGTTCCTGGCCTGGCTGCGCGAGCGCGCGCCCGTCCTGATCCTCTCCGACACGTTCTACGAGTTCGCGGCGCCGCTGATGCGCCAGCTCGGCCAGCCGACGCTCTTCTGCCACCGGCTCGGCGTCGACGCCGAGGACCGCGTCGTCGACTACCACATCCGCCTGCCGGATCAGAAGCGCCGCACCGTCGAGGCGCTCCACCAGCTCGCGTTCCGCGTGATCGCGGCTGGCGATTCCTACAACGACACCGCGATGCTCGGCGCCGCGGATTTCGGCATCCTGTTCCGGCCGCCGGACAACGTGATCGCCGAGTTCCCGCAGTTTCACGTGACGCGAAGCTACGATGAGCTGCGGCGAGCCTTCGAAGAAGGAGAGCGACGATGTCGTTCGTGAGATATGCCGCCCTCGCAGTGGCGTGCGCGGCTCTCTTCGCCTGCGGATCCGGCCCCGAGAAGAATCAGGCGCCGACCGCGGCGCCGGCTCCTCCTGCCCCCGCCGCGCCCGCGCCGAGTGCCGCGGCGCCGGCTGCGAACTCCGCCGCGAGCGTGCCCGTGTCGCTCGGCTCGGGCGATCCGGCGAAGGGCGCACCGCAGTACGCGGCCCTCTGCGCGAGCTGCCACGGTCCGAAGGGCTGCGGCGACGGTCCACTGTCGGCGACGCTCAACCCGAAGCCCGCGAAGCACTGCGACGGCAACCTGATGAACCCGCTGACCGACGCGTTCCTCTTCAAGGTGATCAAGCAAGGCGGCCCGTCCGTCGGGAAGTCGCCGCTGATGGCGCCCTGGGGCGGCACGCTCTCGGACGCGCAGATCGTCGACGTCGTCGCCTACGTGCGCACGCTCGCGGATCCGCCATACAAGCCGCAGGGTTGACTCAGGCCGCCGCGATCTCGCGTTTCGCATCGACCTTGAACATGCGGTGCCCGCCCGGTTGATAGGTCAACACGATCGCGCGGCGAAGCGAGTCGGAGTGGTTCGGCTCGGAGCCGTGCACCGTATGCGGGCTGAAGAAGACGGCGCTGCCGGCGGGCACGACCGCCGGCACCTGATCCGACTCGTCGAAGCTGCGCGGATCGGTGAAGAGCGGGCCGAGCACGCCTTCGCCCTGCCGACCGGGCAGGAGGCCGCGACGGTGGCTGCCGCGGATCACGCGGAAGCAGCCGTTGTGGAGCCCCGCGTCGTCGAGCGAGATCATCACATTCGGGAGCTGGTCGAGGTGCGCGCAGAAGTGCGCCCAGTACGGAGAGTCCTGGTGCCACAGGAAGCGCGAGCCCTCGCGCGGGCGCTTGCAATTCAGCTTGTCGGTGAAGAGCGCGATGCGCTTCTCGCCGATCAGATCGCGCATCGGCTCGGACAAGCGCGCGTCGTCGATCAGCGCGTCGAAGCGCGGGTCGAGGTGATGGAACGGCTCGATCACGCGGATCGTCTCGGAGCCGGGCTCGTGCTCGAACTGGATCGTGGATCCGCCGGCCTCGCAGTAGCGGTTGCCATCCACCTGGTACGACTCGCAGCCACGCCGCACCGACGCGAGCGCCTGCGCGACCACCTGCTCGGCGGCGCGCCGAAGCTCCCCGAGCTCGCTCGCGCCGAAGATCGACTCGCGCGCGAAGAAGCCGTCTTCGCGCCAGGCGCGGCGCTCCGACTCGGTGAGGCGCAGCATGAAATCCCGGCTCTCCTGCGCGGCGGGCGCCGTGGGCACGCAGTGTAAGGGCCGTCGCGGCGCAGCGCGCGGCCTGCGCTCCGCACCTGCGCATCGGCTTTTACGGAAGTTTCACAGCCCCGGCGCTGCGCCACTCCGAACGTCCATTTAGGTTCCGCCCGCCTTCCCCCTGGAGGACCCGAATTGGCGCAGTCGCAGCCCGTGATCTCCGAAGTCGAGGCGGCTCCGCGGGAGCCCGCGCGCGGGCGCGGGCTCAGCGCGGTGGAGGGCTGGTGGGCGCGGCACGAGATCGTGCCGCTCTCGATCTACTGGGGATTGCACGCGGCCTGCCTGCTCGCGCTCGTGACGGGCGTCACCACGCGCGACCTCGTGCTCCTCGCCACGACGTTCTTCGTCCGCATGTTCGGCATCACAGGCGGCTATCACCGCTACTTCGCGCACAAGACCTACCGGACGAGCCGCGCCTTCCAGTTCGCGCTCGCGTTCCTCGGCTGCTCGGCCACGCAGAAGGGGCCGCTCTGGTGGGCGGGTCACCACCGCGGCCACCACAAGTACGCCGACCGACCGGGCGACACGCACTCGCCGCGCGAGGGCTTCTACTACGCGCACCAGGGCTGGATCTTCGACCGACGCTGGGATGCGACGCCTCTCGACCGCATCGGCGACTTCGCCGCCTACCCCGAGCTCGCCTGGCTGAACCGCTACCACGTGGTGCCACCCGCGCTGATGGCGCTCGGCTGCTACTTGCTCGGCGGCTTCTCGGGGTTGATCTGGGGCTTCGTGATCTCGACGGTCGCGCTCTGGCACACGACCTACTGCGTGAACTCGGTGTGTCACGTGTGGGGTCGCCGTCGCTACCCGACTCCCGACACCAGCCGCAACAACTGGCTGATGGCGCTGCTCACCCTCGGCGAGGGCTGGCACAACAACCACCATCACTTCTGCGCGTCGACGCGCCAGGGCTTCCGCTGGTGGGAGATCGACGTGACCTATTACGCGCTGCGCGCGCTCCAGGCGATCGGCCTCGTGTGGGAGATCCGCGAGCCGCCGCTCCACGTCCTCGAGCGCAGCATCGAGACGCGCGAGGCGGCGTAGTCAGAACGCGTTCAGACCGAGCTTCCGCCGCGCCGTCGACGCCGCGAGCTCGCGCCAGATCACGGCCTCCACGCGCCGCGCCTCGGCGGAGTCCTGCTCCTCGACGTGCGCATGCAGCTCGATCAGCAGGTCGCGAAGCGCGGCGTTGCGCGCCTCGAGCGCCGAGATACGCAGATCGGCGTCGTCCTCCGCGCCCGCGCGCGCGAGCCGCTCGCGCAGCGACGCCTCCTCGATCCCCGGCGCCGCGCCCGCGAAGAGCGCTCGGAGCGCGCGATTCTCCTCGACGCGGCGCGACGCGATCCGGTCGAGCTCCTCGCGGATGCAGGTAAGCAGAATCGCGCTGGCGAACACGCTCGACTGCCGGTAGGACGGCGCCACGTGCGGCGCGACGTCGAGCATCAGCGCCGTCGCGCACACCTCGAGCACGCGAGAGACCTCCGGCTTCACGCGAGCTGCCCCATCAGCTCGAGCGCCGCGCGGTCCTGCGCGTTCATCTGCATCCAGGCGGCGAGCGCGAGCACCGGGTCCTGGTTCTTCCCGGACTCGTACTCGCGCGCGCTCGACACCCAGATCCCCTGCCCCTTCACGCAGGAGAAGAGCTCCCACCAGTGCAGCGCCCGCGCGTCGGCGCGAAGGCCGCTCGACTCCTCCCAGATCCGCACCGCGCGCTCCTTCGGCAGCAGCGCGCCGCGCCGCTCGTCGCGCGCCCAGCACCAGATGCGATTGAGGCTCCAGGCGAGGTCCTCGAGCGGATCGCCGAGGTGCGCCATCTCCCAGTCGAGGATCGCGCGGATGCGGCCCTCGGTGTCGAAGAGGAAGTTTCCGGTGCGGTAGTCGGCGTGCACGACCGCGATGCGCTGCGCCGGCGGCGGTGGATTGCGGCGCAGCCAGCGGATCGCGGCGCGGATGATCGGCTGCGGGCACACCTCGTCCGCGTCGAGCACGCCTTCCCAGTGGTCGAGCTCGCGCCGCCATGCGGTGTCGGGAGAGACCCGCTCCATGGCCTCGATGAGGCCGAGCGCCTCGGGATCGGCCTTCGCGATCTCGCCGAGGATCGTCCACTTCTGCACGCCGAGCTTCTCGCAGTGCTCGGCGTAGGGCGGCGCGAGCAGCATCTGCGGACGCGACTCGAGCCCCGCGAGTTCCTCCATCACGAAGAAGGGCTGCTCCAGCCAGCGCGGATCCTCTTCGAGCCAGAGCGCCTCGGGCACCGGAACGGCGCTGCGGTGGAACGCGCGGTAGGCGAGGAACTCGATGCGGCGATCGGTCTCGATCAGGCTGCCGATCGGGTCGCGGCGCAGGATCAGCCGTCGCTCCTCGGCGCGCCCGCCCGCGTCGCGGTAGCAGAGGCGCAGTCGCCAGGTCTCGCGCGACGCCCCGCCGAAGATCCGCTCGAGATCCTCGACGCGGATCTCGGAGGCGCCGGGCATGCGCTCGCGCGCGTAGTCGGCGAAGCGCGCGGCCAGGTCGCTCACGCCGCGCATTCTGACACAGGCGCGCGGACGCCGGGTATGCTCCGCGCGTGCCGACTCCCGTGCGCAGCGCGCTCCTGCGCGGACCCGAGCACGCGGTTCTCGGCGGGATCGCGGCCATCGCCGAGGACGCGCTCGCGATCGCGCTCTCGCAGGGCGGCGCGGCCAAGCGCTACCCCCACCGCGAGCCGAACGAGGACTTCGCGGGCTTCGCGTGGTCGGAGTGGGGCGCGGTGCTCGCGGTCGCGGACGGCCATCAGGGCGCCGATGCGGCGGCCGTCGCGCTCGAGCGCGCGATCGCGCACGCGCCGCGCTGGCTCGAGCGCGCGCCGATCGCGCTCGACGCCCGCTTCGGCGCCGAGGCCGACGCGCTCGTGCGCGACATCCATCAGCAGATCGTCTCGCAGCTCGCGCAGACGGGCTCGCGCACGACGCTCGCGCTCGCGCTCGCGCGACCGCGCGAGGGCTGGCTCGGGCTCGTCTCCGTCGGTGATAGCCTGCTCTTCACGCACGGACCGGCCGGCACGCGCTGGATCCGCGGCGCCGAGCACGCGAATGCGACGTTCCTCGGCACGGCGCGCCTCGAGGCGGACGATCTCGTCAAGGCGACGTTCGTGGACGTGCGCCCGCTGCGCCTGGAGCGCGCCGTCGTGCTCGCGACCGACGGCTTCTCGCAGCCGGGCATCGGCGTCGCCGACCCGGAGAAGGCGATCGCGCAGGCCGCGCAGGAGGCCACGCGCGCCGGCGCGGAGCGCGCGTCGCTCGTGTTCGCCCGCGCGATCGTCGAGCGCGCGCTCGATTCCCAGAAGGCGCGGCGCTCGGGCGACAACGTCGCCGCCGCGGTCCTCTGGCTCGAAGGCTGGAACCGCGAAGCTCGTTAGGCGAGACCTCACGCTCCGGGGAGCAGCGCCGCGACGCGCTCGCCGATCGCGAGCGCGGCCGTGAGCCCCGGCGATTCGATCCCGATCAGGTTCACGAAGCCGGGGAGCCCGGCCTTCGACTCCTCCTCCACGACGAAGTCGCGGAACCCGACGCCCGGGCCCGCGAGCTTCGGACGCACGCCGGCGTAGTCGGGCGCCAGCCACTCGGCGCGCACACCCGGCAGGTAGCGCGAGGCCGCCGCCGCGAACTGCGTCGCCTTCGCCGGATCGACGTCGTAGCGCGGGCGCGCGACGTACTCGGCGTCGGGGCCGAAGCGCATGCGGCCGCCGAGGTCGAGCGTGACGTGCACGCCGAGGCCCGGTCCGGCGGGAATCGGGTAGATCAGACGCGAGCAGCGGAGCGGCGCGCCCGGCGCCAGCGAGAAGTAGTCGCCCTTGCAGGGATGCAGGCGGTAGCCCCGAGCGTCGACGTCGATACCGGCGTGCTCGGCGATGCGGTCGGACTCGAGCCCGGCGGCGTTCACGATCGCCGCGCACTCGACCGACGAGCGCTCCCCGCCGGCGCCGCGCGTCGCGATCCGGTAGCCCTGCGACGTCCGCTCGATCGCCTCCACTTCCGTGTGGAGCACGATCGCCGCGCCGTGCGACTCGGCCTCGGCCTCGAGCGAGAGACACAGCGCGTGCGCGTCGACGATGCCGGTGGACGGCGACTCGAGCGCGGCGACCGCGCGCAGCGAAGGCTCGGCCGCGAGCGCCGCGCCCTCGAGCATCCGAAGTCCGGGCGCGCCGTTGCGCATGCCGCGCTCGCGCAGCGCCTCGAGCTGCGCGCGCTCCGCAGCGTCGACCGCGACGATCCACTTGCCGACGCGACGGTGGGGAATGCCGAGCTTCTCGCAGCGCGCGTAGAGGCGTTCGCGGCCCTCGACGCAGAGCTGCGCCTTCAGCGAGCCGGCGGCGTAGTAGATGCCCGAGTGGATCACCTCGCTGTTGCGCGCCGTGATCTCGCGCGCGAGCGCCTCGCGCCGCTCGATCAACAGCAGCGAGGCCCCGCCTCGCGCGAGCGAGGCCGCCGCGGCGAGACCCACCACGCCGCCGCCGATCACGACGACACTCGCGTCGTGACTCAGAAGCCCTGCCCGAAGGCGCGCGCGTAGCGCGCGCGAAGCTCCGCGAGCCCGATCTCGAGCACCTGCGTGCCGCGCACCTCGACCTGGCAGGAGCCGAGCACGCTGCCCATGCGTCCCGACACTTCGAAGGGATGACCGTTCGCGACGCCGTAGAGGAAGGCCGCGCGATAGGCGTCGCCGCAGCCGGTCGGGTCGACGACCTGGCTCGCCGGCACCGGCGAGACCGCGATCCTCCGGCCGCGGCTCCGGACCTCGGAGCCCTCGGGCCCGCGCGTGATCACGATCGCGCCGCAGCGCTTCTCGAGCTCGGACTCCGAGAGCCCCGTGTGCTGCTGCGTCAGCGCCCACTCGTAGTCGTTCACGAAGTAGCCGGCCGCGCCCTCGATCATCTCGACGAGCTCGTCGCGCGAGAGGATCGGCAGGCCGTGGCTCGGGTCGATCCAGGTCGGCACGCCGCGCGCCTTCAGCGCGCGCGCATGCTCGACCATCGCGCGGCGCGAGTTCGAGGAGACGATCGCGAGCTCGAGCTCGTCGCGGACGTCTTCGACGCGAGCCGCGTGCGCGCGCGCCATCGCGCCCTCGTAGAAGGCCCAGATCTGGCAGTCGTCGAGGTCGGTGGTGACGAAGCCCTGCGGCGTGCGCACGTCGTCGCAGACGGCGATGTGATCGCGGCGCACGCCACAGCGGTCGAGCCATTCTGCGTACGGGCCGAAGTCCGAGCCGACGGCCGCGAGCACGATAGGCTCCGCGCCAAGCCACTTCAGGTGGTACGCGATGTTCGCCGCGACGCCGCCGAAGTGTGTCTTCAGGCTCGTGATGTTGAACGAGACGTTCAGCGCGTGGACCTTGTCCGGCAGGATGTGGTTCGCGAAGCGGTCGGGGAAGACCATGATGTGGTCGAGCGCGACCGAGCCGGACACGAGGATGCGCATGCGGGCCTCCGGCGGCGCAGTCTCGCGGTGGCCCGCGCGAGCGTCAACGATTTCTCTGAACTTCGCTCGGCACACCCGTGCGATCTCCGCTCGGCTTCGCCTCGCTGCGCGCCGCCTGCGGCGGCTTGCTCTAATCTGATCGCGTGCCGCCGCTGCGCATCGCCGTCCTGCTCTCGGGCGCAGGCACGAGCCTCGAGAATCTGCTCGGCGAGATCGACGCCGGACGCGTCGACGCGGAGGTCGTGTGCGTGCTCTCGTCGAAGACCGGCTCCGGCGGCCTCGAGCGCGCGCGGCGCCGCGGCATTCCCGCGCGCGCGATTCCGCGCCGCGATCACCCCGACGTCGAGGCCTTCAACGACGCTCTGCACGCGGAGCTCGGCCGCCACGCCGTCGATCTGGTGGCGCTGCTCGGCTTCCTCTCGCCGTTTCGCGTGCGCGGCCGCTATGCCGGCCGCGTGATCAACGTGCACCCGGCGCTGATCCCCGCCTTCTGCGGCAAGGGCTTCTACGGGCACCGCGTGCACGAGGCGGTGCTCGAGTCGGGCGTCAAGCTCACGGGCGCGACCGTGCACTTCGCCGACGACGAGTACGACCACGGCCCGATCATCCTCCAGGAGTCGGCGCCGGTGCGCGACGACGACACGCCCGACACGCTGGCGGCGCGCGTGCAGGCGGTGGAGCGCCGTCTCGTGCCCGAAGCGATCCGACTGTTCGGCGAAGGGCGACTCGTGATCGAAGGCCGACGAGTTCGAATCAAGCCAGATTGACTTGACCCGGACACGAAACTAGAGCGAAAATCGCTCGGTGTCCCCCACCCCCGACGCGCGCGTCGATGCGTTGCTGCGCGACCTCGGCTCGCGGCTGCGTCGAGGCAGCCACGAGGCAGCGCGGCAGACGAGCGGCGGACGGCGCCACCCGACCGGTCTCACGGACGTCGACGCGCTGCTCGGAGGCGGCTTTCCGGCCGGGCGCCTGTGCGAGATCGCCGGCTCGCTCTCCTCGGGTCGCACCTCGCTCGCGCTCGCGCTGCTCTCGCAGGCCACCCGCGCGGGCGAGTGGACCGCGTTCGTCGACGCGGCGGACGCCTTCGATCCGTCCTCCGCGCACGCGGCGGGGATCACATTGCCGCGCGTGCTGTGGGTGCGACCGCAGGACTCGGGCCAGGCCGCGCGCGCCTGCGCGCGCCTGCTCGAGCTACGGGGCTTCGCCCTGATCGCGCTCGACCTGCCGCCGGCGTCGCGCGAACGAGCGCTGCCGCCGGCGGCCTGGCAACGGCTCGCGCGCGCCGCGGCGGCGAGCGGGACCTCCCTCGTCGTGCTCTCCGAGCAGCGGCTCACGGGCACGTCGAGCTCGCTCGTGCTCGAGACGCGCTGCGCGCGCGCACGGTGGAGCGGCATGCCGGCGCTGCTAGAAGGGCTCGAGATCGAGGCGCAGGTGGCGCGAGCGCGCGAGGGTCTTGCGCGGCGCATCGCAGCGGTGCGCCTGTGCGCGGCGTCGCGCGCGGCTTGACGTGCCGGCATGGCGCGAAGCGGTGCCGCGAGCTGTGCCTGCCTGCTGGTGGTCGACCTGCCGCGAGCCGCCGCGCTGCGCGCGCAGTCGGACCTCTCGGGCCGGCCCTTCGCCTTGAGCTCGGGCGCAGGCGGACGCGCCGAGATCGTATCGGTCTCGCCGGAGGCGATCCGGCACGGTGTACGCCGGGGACACAGCGTGGCCGAGGCGCGCAGCCTGTGCGCCGCGCTCGACGTGCAGGTCGTCTCGCCGGCGCTCGAGGAGGCGGCGCGTGCCGCGCTGCTCGACGCCGCGCTCTCCTGCTCGCCGCGTGCGGAGCTCGAGCCGCGCCGCGCCGGTCCCTATGCGGGCGAGGCCGCCGTCAGCGCCGACGCCTCGGGTGTCGCGTCGTTCTTCCACGGCGAGGCCGGCTTCGCCACGGCGCTCGCGCAACGCGCCGCGGCCGTCGGGCTGCCGGCGCGTGTCGCCGTCGCGAGCTCGCGCGGCGTGGCGCGCATCGCGGCGCGCCGCCTCGAGGCCGACGGTGAGACGCGCCTGCTCGCGGCGGGCGACGAGGCGGCGTTCCTGGCGCCGCTGCCCGTCGACGTGCTCGATCCCGACGACGCGCTGGCCGAGCGGCTGACGCGCTTCGGCATCCACACGCTGCGCGATCTGCTGCGGCTGCCGCAGAGATCGCTCGCCGCACGGCTCGGCCCCGCGGCGATCTCGCTCGCGGCGCAGGCGCGCGGACAGTGCGACCTGCCTCCGCCCGCCGCGCCCGCCGAGACGCGCTTCGTCGAGTCGATCGACCTCGAGTACCCCGCGGATCGGCTCGAGCCGCTGCTCTTCGCCCTGCAAGGGCTGCTCTCGCGACTGCTCGCGCGCCTCGAGGTCCGGCACCTCGCCTGTGACGAGCTCACGCTCGCGCTCGATTTCGCGGGCGGCGGCCGCGACGTGCGACGCATCGGGGTGTCAGCGCCGACGCGCGAGCTGCGCGTGCTCGCGCGGCTCGCGGCCCAGTCGCTCGAGTCGCAGCCGCCGCGCGCCGCCATCTGTGGCGCGGGGCTCGAGACCCGAGGCGCGCCGCTGCGCCGCGATCAGCTCGATCTCTTCCGCCCGCCGGGTCCCGCACCCGGGGCGCTCGCGCCGGCGCTCGCCGAGCTCGCGAGCCTGTGCGGCGCCTCGCGCGTCGGCGCGCCCGCGCTCGCCGATCATCATCACCCCGACGCGCTTGCGACCCGGCCCTTCGCGCCCTCGTCCGGCGACGTCGCGCCGGCTGCCGACGCCGGAGACTTCCGGCTCGCGCTGCGGCGACTGCGGCCGCCTGCCCCCGCCGAGGTGCAACTGCGGTCGGGACACCCCAGTCGGATCCGCAGCGCGGTGTGCAGCGGTCGCGTGCTCCGCTGCGCGGGCCCATGGCGCACCACCGGCGGCTGGTGGTCCCGCGACGGGCGCTTCGCGTTCGATCACTTCGATGTACAGACCGAGGACGGCATCGTCGTCCGTCTGCGCTACGACCACGTCGCAAAGACGTGGCAGGTAGACGGCGTCTATGACTGAAAAAGCTGCGTAAAATCGCTCTCGCGCGGTCCCGCCCCACGGATCTTCGGCTAGAGTCCGGATCCACCGCCGACCGTCCGACCCGCCTCCTCCTTCACCTCATCGATCGCGACCCCGACATCTCCGGAGGACCCGATGCCTTCGCTCGATCGGATGCGCCCGCAACCGGATGACCGCCTCGCCTTCTTCCAGGGCTTCCTGCGCAAGCCCATGCAGGTCGGATCCATCATTCCGAGCTCGCGCTTCCTCGAGCGCCGCATCGCCCGCGCCGCCGGGATCGAGCGCGCGCACCTCGTCGTGGAGCTCGGCCCGGGCACCGGCGGCACCACGCGCGCGCTGCTCCGCCACATGCGACCCGACGCGACCTTGCTCGCGATCGAGATCGACCCGCACTTCGTGTCCGTGCTGCGCCGCCTGAATCACGATCCGCGCCTGATCGTGCACGAGGGCAGCGCCACCGACGTCCGCCAGATCCTCGCGAAGTACGAGTTCGGCGCGCCCGACGTGGTCCTCTCGGGCATCCCGTTCTCGACCATGACCCGCCCGCTCGGCCGCGAGATCATCCGGAGCGTCCACGATTCGCTCGAGCCCGGCGGCGTCTTCGTCGCCTACCAGGTGCGCGACCGCGTGAAGATCCTCGGCTCCGAGGTCTTCGGCCGCGCGCGAACCGACATGGTGCTGCTGAACGTCCCGCCGATGCGGGTCTATCGCTGGGAGAAGCAGGCGCGATAGCGCGCCCAGCGAGCAGCCAGCCGTCTGGCGCGCAGCGAGGCGAAGCCGAGCGAAAGATCGCACGGGCTTGTCGAGCGAAGTTCAGGGGTCGAGACCCGGCCTCGCCAGGCCTCCAACGCGCGCTGGCGTCACGCCGCCTCGACTCGCAGCGGCAGCCGCTTGGGTCCGCGCACGATGTACGAGTCGACGTACTGGACGCGCGGCTCCATCCGCTCGTAGGCGCTGAAGCGCGGCAGCAGCTCTTCGAGCGCGACACGCGCCTCGAGGCGCGCGAGCGATGCGCCCAGGCAGAAGTGGATGCCCAGGCCGAAGGCCAGGTGCCCCTGCGTGTTGCGCGACGGATCGAAGCGATCCGCATGTGCGAATTGCGCCTCGTCGCGGTTGGCCGAGCCGATCAACGGCATCACGGTCGCGCCGGCGGGGATCTTCACGCCGCCGAGCTCGACGTCCTGGCGCGCCTCGCGGAACAGGAACTGGATCGGGCTGTCGTAGCGCAGCGCTTCCTCCACGAGAGCCGGGATGCGCGTCGGGTCGCGGCGTACGCGCTCGAGCTCGCGCGGATGCTCCATCAGCGCGATCAGCGCGTTGCCGAGCAGGTTCGTCGTGGTCTCGTTGCCCGCGACGAGCAGCAGCAGGGTGAACATCGCCACCTCGACGGACGTCAACGCGGTCTCGCCGTCCTCCGCGCGAATCAACACGGACACGAGATCGTTCCCGGGGCTCGTCCGACGCTGCTCGACGACACCCATGATGTAGCGGGAGAGACTCGAGACTCCCTCCAGCACGTCCGCGGCTCGGAGCGCGCCGGCGCCGCCGCCGCCCGTCACCGCGACCGCGCAATCCGACCAGCGCTTGAAATCGCTGCTGCGCTCGGGCTCGACGCCGAGGAGCTCGGCGATCACCGTTACCGGCAGCGGCACGAAGAACTGCGAGACCATGTCGAAGTCGGCCTTGCCGTCGAGGTGCGCGAGCGCCGCGCGCGCGATCGCGCGCACGCGGGCGTCGAGGTCGGAGATGCGTCGCGGCGTGAAGCCGCGGTTCACCAGATTCCGCATCGGGCCGTGCACGGGCGGATCCACGGCGATCAGCGAGCGCGAGGCGAGCTGGGTCTCGATCGTGATGGGCATCGCCTTCAGCAGCTCGGCGATGCGCGCCGCCTCGGAGGGCTCCCGCACGGCGCTGGCAAGCGCCGTCGCAAAACCGCCGGACGTCGCGGACAGCATCGCGCGCGACGAGAAGAGTTCCGGGTGGCGCAGCACGTACGCCACGTCGGCGTAGCGCGCGACCGCGTAGGCCCCGTCCGCGAGCTTCGTCACCGGGCTGTGACGGCGGAGCTCGGCGTACATCGGATACGGATCGTCGCGGTGCGAATTGCTGTAGGGATCGAAGGCGAGATTCACGGGTTCCTCCGCGTGCGGCGAGGTGCGCGAGCGGGCGCGCCCGCCACCTCGCCGACGAGATGCGGCCAGTCCTCGGGACGCAGCAGGCCGTAGAGCAGCAGACGCTTCAGCTCGCGCGCGAGCCGCGCCGTGGCAGCGCGCCGCGCGGCCGCGTCCTCGAACTCGATGCGCGCGTGGAGCGGCCAGAGCACGGCCACGCCCATCATCAGGTGGCCGAGCATCTCGGGGTCCGCGTCGCCGCGCGCGCCGCCGCCCTCCATCAGCCCGCGCGTCTCCTGGAGAAAGAGCTCCATGCCCGCGCGCGGAATCGGCGTCTCGGACAGCAGCCAGTGGAGCGCGAGGCGCGCGAGCTCCGGATGCTCCAGGAAGTAGCCGGCGATCGCGTCGATGTGCTCGACGATCGGCCGCTGGCCCTCGAGGTAGCTCGCGACCTCGGCGATCAGCTCCTCGGTCACGGCGCGCACGAGATCGTCGCGCGTGCGGAAATGCTGGTAGGCGGTGGTGCGGTTGATGCCGGCCGCGTGCGCGACGCCGGAGACCGTCAGGCTCTCGGGCCCGCGCTCCGCCATCAGCCGGCGCGCGGCGCCGACGATGCGCCGCCGCGTGTGCTGGAAGTCGCTGCGACGCTCGCGCCGCGGCGGCGTCGGGTCCTGGACCGGCATGCCCGACCCTTCTAGCACGGTCCGATCATAAAATCAACAACGCTGTCGATTTTAACGGCGTCGATCTCGAGATTCGGACTCCGAGCCCGCCCGTTCGCCCCGCTTGATCTGGAGCGAGAGTCCCGCGCGCTCGGCGTGGCGCGGCTCGCCGCGCACGACGGCGTCGTCGCCGAACCGATCGGCGATGCGGTCGAGCGCGCGGTTGAGGCGCTCGCGCTGCGCCTGCGCGCGCGGCTTCCCAAAGAGCGCGAGCTGCGCGTCGCGCGGCGCGATGCCGGTCGCACCGACACCGAGCAGGCGAACCGGCTCGGCGAGCCCCGAGCGCGCGAGCAGAGCGCGCGCGGTCGTCGCGAAGACCAGACCATCGTCGCTCGGTTCGGGCAAGGTCACGCGCCGCGTCCAGAGCGGGAAGCCGCGCGCGCCCGGCGCGACGCGCCGCGCGAGCTTGAGCTTCAAAACCACCGTGCGCGCGACCACGCCGTCGCGACGGAGGCGTCGCGCCACGGAATCCGCGTGCGTGCCGATCGCGCTCTCGAGCACGACGCGGTCGGAGACGTCGCGGGCGAAGGTGTTCTCCTCGCTGTATGACACCGCTTCGCGATACGGGTCGACCTCGGAGAGATCGCGCCCGCGGCCGAGCCGCGCGAGCGCGAGTCCCCACGAACCGAGCACGCGCCGCAGCCGCTCGGGGTCGGCGCGCACGAGGTCGCCGATCGTCTCGAAGCCCGCACGCAGCAGCCGCTCCTCGCCGACGGGTCCCACGCCCCAGAGCCGGCGCACCGGCAGCGGCGCCAGGAACTCCCGCACCGCGTCGGGCGCTACCTCGAGCAGGCCATCCGGCTTGGCCAGGTCGCTCGCGATCTTCGCCACGAGCTTCACCGGCGCGATCCCGACCGACACCGCGAGACCGCGCTCGCCGCGAACCTCCGCGCGCAGACGCACCGCGGTGTCGCGCGGCGGGCCGTGCAGCCGCTCCGTGCCGGTCAGATCGAGGAAGGCCTCGTCGAGGGACAGCCCCTCTACCGCCGGCGTGAAGCGCGCGAAGATCTCGAAGATGCGCCGCGACTCGTCGGCGTAGCGCCGCATCGAGCCCGACAGGAAGACGCCCTGCGGGCAGAGCCTGCGCGCCTGCGCCGTCGGCATCGCCGAGTGCACACCGAAGACACGCGCCTCGTAGCTCGCGGCGCTGACGACTCCGCGATTCCCGGTGCCGCCGACGATCACGGGTCGCCCGCGCAGCGAGGGATCGTCGCGCTGCTCGATCGACGCGTAGAAGGCGTCCATGTCGGCGTGCAGGATCACGCGCGGCCGCGACATCGCGTCCGAGGATACGCTCGCCGCCGACGCCCGGCGCGCGCTTGCGAGGTATCCTCTTGCGCTCTCGAGGGAGCGCGATGGCCGAGGCGGCAACTGCGGGGGCGGGACCGGCGTCGGGCGTGCGCTGGGATCTCTCGGATCTCTACGCCGGCCCCGACGACCTGCGCATCGACGCCGATCTCGACCGCGCGCACGCGCGCGCGCGCGAGTTCGCGGCGGGCCGGCGCGGGAAGATCGCGTCGCTCGATGCGCGCGAGCTCGCGCTGGCGGTCGACGAGCTCGAGGCGCTCCAGGAGCCCGTCGCGCGCGCCGGCGCCTACGCCTCGCTGCTCTTTGCCGCCGACACGGCGACGGCGCGCCACGGCGCGCTGCTCCAGCACGTGCAGGAGCGCGGCATCGCGATCCACAACGAGCTGCTCTTCTTCGAGCTCGAATGGGTGGCGGTCGACACGAAGCGCGCCGAGTCGCTGCTCGCGGACCCCGCGCTCGCGCGCCGGCGCCACTTCCTCGCCGCCTCGCGCCGCTATCGCCCCCACGTGCTGTCGGAGCCCGAGGAGCGGATCCTCGCCGAGACCGCTAACACCGGTCGTAACGCATTTTCGCGTCTCTTCGACGAGCTGATGTCCGCGATGACCTTCCGCGTGCGCGAGGGCGAGACGGAGCAGTCGCTCTCCGAGGAGGAGGTGCTCGCGCGGCTCTACGAGCCCCGGCGCGAGCGGCGTCGCGAGGCGGCGCGCGCTCTCACCGAAGGTCTGCGCGCGAACGCGCGCGTGCTCGGCTTCATCTTCAACACGTTGGTGCAGGACAAGTCGGTGGCGGATCGCCTGCGCAGCTATCCGACCCCGATGGCCTCGCGTCACCTGGCCAACGAGATCGAGGCGGCGTCCGTCGAGTCGCTGATCGCGGCCTGCGTGCGCCGCCATCCGCTGGTCGCGCGCTACTATCGGCTGAAGGCGAAGCTGCTCGGGCTGCCGCGCCTCGCGGACTACGACCGCTATGCGCCGCTCGGCGACGACGCGTCGCTCCGCAGCTTCGACGAGGCGCGCCGGCTCGTCGAGGAGGCCTATCGCGACTTCTCGCCGCGCCTCGCGGAGATCGCGGCCCGCTTCTTCGACGAACGCTGGATCGACGCGGAGCTGCGCACGGGGAAGCGCGGCGGCGCCTTCTGCGCGTCGACCGTGCCGTCCGCCCACCCCTACGTGCTCTGCAACTACACCGGGAATCCGCGCGACGTGATGACGGTCGCGCACGAGCTCGGCCACGGCGTGCACCAGTATCTCGCGCGCGAGCGCGGCCTCTTCGAGCAGGACACGCCGCTGACGACGGCGGAGACCGCGAGCGTCTTCGGCGAGATGCTGGTCTTCCGGCGCCTGCTGCGCGACGAGCGCGATCCGAAGCGGCGGCTCGCGCTGCTGTGCGGGAAGCTCGAGGACGCCTTCGCCACGGTGTTCCGCCAGGTCGCGATGACGCGCTTCGAGGAGAGCCTCCACGCGGCGCGCCGCGCCGAGGGCGAGCTTCCGCTCGAGCGCATCAATGCGCTCTGGATGGACGCGAACCGCCCGATGTTCGGCGACTCGGTCGAGCTCGGAGACGACTACGCCTGGTGGTGGCTCTACATCCCCCACTTCGTGCACTCGCCCTTCTACTGCTACGCCTATGCCTTCGGCGAGCTGCTCGTGCTCGCGCTGCTGCGCCGCTACGACGAGGAGGGCGCTGCCTTCGTGCCGCGCTACCTGGAGCTGCTGGCGGCGGGCGGCTCCGACACGCCCGAGCGTCTGCTGGCGCGCATCGGCCTCGACGTCGCAGACCCGGGCTTCTGGGACGGCGGTCTCGCGCTGCTCGAGGAGATGGTGGCGGAGGCCGAGCGCCTGGCCCGATAGCGTTCTGCGACGCGGTGCCTGCCGCCTTCTCGGTGGCCGACCCGATCGATTGTGCTTGCCCTGAAGGGCCTCGATCGCCGACGATGGCCGTGCGGTGGGATGACGCCGGAGGGAGTCGCCATGTCCCGCTCGATCCCGATTCTCGTCGCTCTGCTCGGTGGCCTCGTGCTGAGCGCCGCGGTGGGTCGTGCCGACGAATGCACGATCGGCGACGTCTGCACCGGAGAGATCGGCGGCGCACCCTTTGTCACCGGCAAGGTCACGGGCGCGTCGGGCAACCTCGCCGTCGAGATCCTGGACGAGAACGAGAACAAGCTGGCCGAGGACGTCGTGGGCGGCGACGGGAAGTTCAACGTCGATGCACCACTCAACAGCCGGAAGTACTGGGTCGTCATCACGGACCTCGACACCGGCGAGGAACTCTGCAGACAGGAATTCGAGGCCAAGGATCCCCTGTCCGACGCCAGGTTCGTGGCCGGCGGGCCGCTCCCGATCCCGGTCCCCTCGACCCAGACCTTCACGCCGACCTCGCCGCTCACGATCATCGACGACGGCGCGCCCCCGGTGGTCGTGCCCCTTTCCGGGTCGATCACCGTCCAGTTCCACTTCACCGGGGACCCGCTCGTCGTGCAGGGCAGCGTCACCGGCCTGGATCTGACCGTGCCGTCCTTCGCCATCGGACCTCTGACGACCGGCGTGAACACGATCGCGTTGAAGAATCCGAGCACGTTCTCGTGGAACCCCGGGAGCCAGAGTGCGGTAGGCGGCATCAGCGTCCACGCGAGCAATGACCTCGGCGAAGCCAACTTCGACGGCGCGCTCGACGGCACTCTCGACCCCGTCTCGGGCGTCTGGAACCCCATGGGGTCGGGCTCCGTCTGCAGCGTCTCGGACTTCGCCAGCGGGTCGATTCCGAACGGAGGCGCATGGGCGCTCTGGAGCGCAGCCGCGCTGCTGCTCGCGACGGCATTCGTGTTCATCCGTCGAGGCCGGCGACTCGGAGCCGGAGGAGCCCCGAACGCCGTCTCTGGAGGCTAGAGCTCGCGCTCGAGCTCCGCGGCGGCGCGCAGCCCGGAGGCCAGCGCCGCGTCGGCCGAGGGCGCCATCAGGTAGTCGCCCGCGAAGGCGAGCCTCGGCGAGCGCTCGAAGCGCTGGAGGAAGCGCGCGAGGCGGCGCACGTCGTCGGAATCGAAGCGCGGCCAGGCGTCCGGGTGACGCTGCACGGCGTAGTCGCAGGGAGGCGGCGCGCCGAAGCGGCCGTAGGCCAGGTTCTCGACCGCCAGATCCGCAATCGAGGCGTCCGGGGCGCGGTGCATGCGGAGACTCGCGTCGGGAGAGAGCAGCGCGCGCACCAGACCCGCTCCGTGGGGAGCCGCGCCGGGTCGCAAGTGCTCGAGCACGAGCGCGGACAGCTCGAGGCCCTCTTCGGGTGCGACGAAGACGCTGCGGAGCGCCGCGGACGGGACGCGCGCGAAGGCGAGGAAGACGACGAGCGCGGGCGCGTAGCGCACCGATTCGAAGAATCCGCGCTCCTCGGGCGTGAGCTTCGGACACAGTGCGGTGACGCGGCTGCCGGGGACTGCCACCACGACCGCGTCGGCGTCGAGCGTGCGCGCCACGCCTTGCTCGACGAAGGCGACCCGCGCGCCGCCCGTGAAGGTCTCCACGCGGCGCACCTGGCACCCGGTCCGCACGAGCACGCGCGCAGCGAGCGCGGACGCCAGCGCACCGCTTCCGCCTTCGAAGCCCGCGAGCTCGGCGCCCGACCATCCCTGGCGCAGCGCCGACAGTGCGCGCAGCAGCTCGGGCTGCGCGCCCGAGGGAGCGGGCAGCCACGAGAGCGCCGCCGCCTCGGCCTCGCTAGCGATCTCGGCCGCGAGCCGGGCGCGCTCCAGCGAGTGCAGCCGCGAAGGATCCACGCGGCGCTCGAGCGGACGCCGGCGCGCGCGCGCGAGCCGCAGCGCTCCCGCGGCGCCCGCGATCGCGCTCACCCTCTCGCGCCCGAGCGGATGCAGCGCGCCCCCTTGCATCCACGCATCGCGCCCGCGCGCGAAGGGCCGGATCGCATCGGCGAGCCCGAGCGCGTCGGCCGCGATCCGCAGCGCGGAGTCGCTCTGCGCGAAGCACGGCGTGCCGAGGTCGAGCAGGAAGTCGCCGCGCCGCACGCTGCGCATGCGGCCGCCGGGCGCGCCGGCGCGCTCGAGCACCATGGCCTCGTGTCCCGCGCGCGCGAGACGCCACGCGCACGCGAGACCCGCGATGCCGCCTCCGACGACCGCGATGCCAGCCAAGCCCCTCCCCCCGGCGCGCATCCTACCTCTGATGGGCAGCTTGCCGGAAGGCGAAACTGTGACGAAAATCGTCCGGTGTCCTCTCGCAGCGACTACGTCGAGCTGCGCTGTCGCAGCGCCTTCTCCTTCCTCGAAGCCTGCTCGAATCCCGAAGACCTGATCGAGTGCGCCGCGCGCCTCGGCTACCCGGCGCTCGCGCTCGCTGACCGCGCGGGGCTCTACGGCGCGCCGCGCTTCCACCAGGCGGCGGTCGCCGCGGGCGTGCGCGCGATCGTCGGCGCGGAGCTCGATGTCGCGCGCGACGACGCGGGCGACGCGCCCGATGCGCTGCCCGGCAGCGCGCCCGACGCGCTGCTCCTGCTCGTCGAGTCGGCGCGCGGCTACCGCAACCTGTGTCGACTCGTGACCGAGGGCCACGCGCACGCGGGAAAGCAGGACTGCCGCGTGCGCTGGGACGAGCTCGAGTCGCACGCCGCCGGTCTCGTCGCGCTCGTGCGCGGCGACGCGCGATTGCGCCCCGCCCTTCTCTCGCGCGCGCGAGGCGTCTTTCGCGAGCGCCTGTGGGTCGACGTCTCGCGCCACGCGACGCGCGCCGGCGAGGTCGCGCTGCGGCGCGCCGCTGCGCTCGCGGAGTCTGCGCGCGTGCCGGTCGTCGCGACCCACGACGTGCGCCACGCGCGTCCTGAGGGGCGGGCGCTCTTCGACGCGCTCACGTGTCTCCGTCACAAGACCTCGCTCGACCGCGCCGGGCGGCTCCTCGCCGAAAACGCCGAGCGCCACCTGCGCGCGCCCGAGGAGATGGAGCGGCGCTTCTCCGACCACCCCGAGTGGATCCGCGCCTCGCGCGCGATCGCGGAGCGCTGCGCCTTCACGCTCGAGCACCTCGGCTACCGCTTCCCCGAGTTCCCGATCCCGCACGGCGAGAGCCAGGCCTCGTTCCTGCGCCTGCTCGTGGAGCACGGCGCGCGACACCGCTACGGCAGCCCCGTGCAGGGCGCTGCACGGCGACAGCTCGAGCGAGAGCTCGCGGTGATCGAGAAGCTCGATCTGTGCGGCTACTTCCTGATCGTGCACGACATCGCGCGCTTCGCGCGCGAGGAGGGGATCCTCTCACAGGGGCGCGGCTCGGCCGCCAACAGCGCGGTCTGCTACGCGCTCGGCATCACCGCGGTCGACCCGGTGTCGATGGGCCTCCTCTTCGAGCGCTTCCTCTCCGAGGAGCGCGGCGAGTGGCCCGACATCGACATCGACCTCCCGTCGGGCGACCAGCGCGAGAGGCTGATCCAGTACGTCTTCCGGAAGTACGGCGCGAGCGGCGCGGCCATGACCGCCGTCGTGATCAGCTACCGCACGCGGCTCGCCGTGCGCGAGATGGGCAAGGTGCTCGGCCTCGGCGAGGAGCTCGTCGGACGGCTCGCCGGGCTGCTCTCGAGCCTCGAGCACCGCGACGACCTCGAGACGCCCGCCTCGACCTTGCGCCAGGCGGGCGTCGATCCGACGTCGCCGCGTGTCGCGCAGCTACTCGGACTCGTCGACGCCGTGCGCGGCCTGCCGCGCCACCTCGGACAGCACACCGGCGGCATCGTGATCGCGGCCGGGCGGCTCGACGAGGTCGTGCCGATCGAGCCGGCGCGCATGGCCGACCGGCGCGTCATCCAGTGGGACAAGGAGGACTGCGCCGATCTCGGGCTGATCAAGATCGATCTCCTCGGCCTCGGCATGCTGGCCGCGCTCGAGGACTCGCTCGAGCAGATCCGCGTGCACGAGGGCTGCGCGCTCGACCTCGCGCGCCTCCCGCCGGACGACCCCGAGACCTATGCGATGATCCGCGCCGCCGACACGATCGGGACCTTCCAGATCGAGAGCCGCGCGCAGATGGCGACCTTGCCGCGCATGCGGCCGGAGCGCTTCTACGACCTCGTGGTCGAGGTCGCGATCATCCGTCCCGGGCCGATCGTCGGGAAGATGGTGAACCCCTACCTCGCGCGGCGCGCCGGCCGCGAGGCTGTTCGCTACCCGGATCCGTGTCTCGAGCCGATCCTCGCGCGCACGCTCGGCGTCCCGCTCTTCCAGGAGCAGCTGCTGCGCATCGCGATGACGGCGGCCGGCTTCACGGGCGGCGAGGCCGAGGAGCTGCGGCGCGCGATGGGCTTCAAGCGCTCGGTCGAGCGCATGCACGCGATCGAGCGGCGCCTCGTCGATGGCATGCGCGAGCGCGGCATCCCCGAGGCCGCGCAGGAGGAGATCCTGCGCGGCATCACCTCGTTCGCGCTCTACGGTTTCCCGGAATCGCACGCGGCGTCGTTCGCCTTGATCGCCTACGCCTCGGCCTTCCTCAAGCGACACCATCCGGCGGCATTCCTGGCGGGTCTCCTCAACGCGCAGCCGATGGGCTTCTACAGCCCGGCCACCCTGGTGAAGGACGCGCAGCGCCACGGCGTGCGCGTGCTGCCGATCGACGTCGCGCGCTCGGAGTGGGATTGCCGACTGGAAGGCGGCAATCCCACTCCGTCTGTCCGTCTCGGGCTGCGCTGTGTCGCCGGCCTCCAAGAAGAGACCGGCCGCGCGCTCGTCGAGGCGCGGCGCCGCGCGCCCTTCGGCCACGTCGCGGATCTGTGTGCGCGCGTGCCGCTGCGCCGCGATGAGATCGACACGCTCGCCGAGCTCGGTGCGCTCGCCTCGATCGACTCCGCGGCGAAGACTCGCCGCGCCGCGCTCTGGCAGGTCGCGGCGCTCGAGCGCGACCCGCGCTCGCTCTTCGCCGGCGTGCCGCCGCCATCCGCCGAGTCTCCCCTGCCGGAGATGAGCCCGATCGAGGAGACGCTCGCCGACTACCGCCGCAGCGGACTCACCACCGGTTCCCACGTGATGAGCTTCCTGCGCCCGCAGCTCGCGGCGCGCGGCGTGCTGCGCGCGTCCGACCTGAGCGACGTGCCCGACGGCCGCTTCGTGCGCACCGCAGGCCACTGCATCGTGCGCCAGCGGCCTGGGTCGGCGAAGGGCTTCTGCTTCCTCACCCTGGAGGACGAGACCGGCACCTCGAACGCCGTGCTGACGCCTCGGATCTTCCGCCGCTTCCGCGTCGCGCTGCACGGCGCGGCGATCGTCGAGGTGGCGGGCCCGCTCCAGCACGTCGACGGCGTGATCCACGTGCGCGTGCACGAGCTGCGCGCGCTCGCGGCCGGCGCCTCGCTGCCGCGCTCCCACGACTACCGCTAGCTGGAGTACGATCCGCGCCGGCCCGGCTCCGGAGTGCGGACCCTATGGCGCTGCTCGACATGCAAGGACGCGCGGCGCTCGTGGTCGGAGGCGGCCAGGGAATCGGGCGCGCGGCCTGCCTCGGGCTCGCGCGAGCCGGCGCGCGGGTCGCCGTGCTCGACGCCGAGAGTGTGCGCGCGAAGAGCGTGGCGGCGGAGGTCGAGGCCGTCGGACCGCGCGCCGTCGCGCTGTGCGCCGACGTCATCGACCCGGACGCGGCGCGGCGAGCCGTCGGCGAGGCGGCCCGCGCGTTCGGCGCGCTCGACGCGGTGATCGACATCGTCGGCGGCGCCTCCTGGGGCTCGCTGCTCGAGCTCGACGACGCGACCTGGGAGCGCGACTTCGCGCTGAATCTGAAGCAACACTGGTTCGTGGCGCGGAGCGCTGCGCGCGAGTGGATCGACGCGAAGCGCGCGGGCGCGTATTGTGGGGTCAGCTCGGTCTCGGGCGTCTTCTCCGCTGCGAACCACGGCGCCTACGGAGCCGCCAAGGCGGGTCTGCTCGCGCTGGTCCGCACGGCAGCCGAGGAGTGGTGGCCGCACGGCATCCGCACGAACGCCGTCGTGCCGGGCGCCGTGCGCACGCCCCGCATCGAGGCGGCGTGGGCGGACGGCAGCATCCGGCGCCCCTCGGCCGAGACGCAGGCGCGCATGGCCTCTCCCGACGACGTCGCGCACGCCGCCATCTTCCTGGTGTCGGACCTCGCGCGTCTCGTCACCGGGCAGACGCTCGTCGTCGACGGCGGCACCAGCACGCGCTTCCCGTTCCGCTTCGAGTGATCACCACACCCAAACTCCGGAGTCCCGATGAAGCTCGACATCCTCTACGAAGTGGACGCCCCGAAGCCGTGGGGTGCCCCGCATCCTCATGGGCAGCGCGAGCGCGAGCGACGCGCCTACTACGAGGCGATCGAGCAGATCCAGCTCGCCGACTCGCTCGGCTTCCACACGATCTGGGCCGTCGAGCACCACTTCCGAGAGGGCCGCTCGCACTGCCCCGCGCCCGAGGTGCTGCTCGGCGCGCTCTCACAGGTGACGGAGCGCATCCGCCTCGGCTTCGGCGTGACCTTGACACCATTCGGATTCACCCACCCGGCGCGCATCGCCGAGAAGGTCGCGACGGTGGATCTGCTCTCGCGCGGGCGCGTCGAGTGGGGCACCGGCCGCTCGACGCCGATGGAGCAGACCGCCTTCCACGTCGACCGCGAACGCTCGCGCGACCAGTGGAAGGAGGCGATCGAGATCGTCTGCGGCATGTGGCGCGAAGAGCGCTTCTCGTGGAACTCGCCGACCTTCCAGTTCCCCGAGCGCGTGGTGACGCCGAAGCCGTACCAGGATCCGCACCCGCCCTGCTGGATGGCGGCGACCTCCGACGGCTCGGCCGAGGTCGCGGGAGAGAACGCGCTGGGTCTCCTCTCGTTCTCGATCATGCAGCCGCTCGAGCGCATGGCGCAGCAGATCGAGGCCTACCGCAAGGCGCAGCTCCGCGCGAAGCCGCTCACCGACGTCGCGACCAACAAGGTCGCCGCCTACACGCTGGTGCACTGCGCCGACTCGATGGCGCAGGCGGAGGCCAACGGCATCTGGAAGTCGGTCGCGTGGTGGTATCAGCACCTCGCGCAGTTCACGATCGACTGGGAGCTCGTGCATCTCACGCAGGCCGAGCAGGACCAGATCTTCCCGCTGATGAAGCCGCTGCTCGAGGGCAACATCCCGATCCAGCACTTCCACGACGCCGACATGATCGTGGTCGGCGACGCGCAGCGCTGCTTCGAGAAGATGCGCCACTACGCCGACCTCGGCGTCGACCAGCTCATCTGCTACGTGCAGTTCGGCTACCACTCGCACGAGTCGGTGATGCGCGGCCTCGAGATCCTCGGCAGGGAAGTGCTGCCGGAGATCGAGAAGTACAAAGCAAGCGACCGCGCGGCGGTCGCGCGCAGCGAGGCGTAGCCGAGCGAAGTTCAGAAGTTCGGACCCGGTGCGCGACAGGCAATGAGCAGACTGCGATCGTGACCACTCGGCCCTCTGAAGTCGAGCCCTTCGTTCGCGGCTGCGCGTGGCCGGCCGGCGGCGGCATGTCGTACCCGCGCTGCGACCCGGGTCCGCAGGGGCTGCGGCTGCCCGCCGACACGCGCGCGGCGGCGAGCCTGCCGGTCGGCGTGCGACTCGAGTTCACGGGCGAGTGCGACGAGATCGAGATCGAGTACCGCACCGAGACGCGCGAGCTCGGCTATCGCGGCGAGGGCGCGGGCACGCGCTTCGTCCTCTTCCGCGGCGGCAAGCGCATCGCCGACGCCGAGGCCGTGCTCGGCGAGGGGGTCGCGCGCCTCCCGGCCGGCTCGGGACCGGAGCGCGCGATCGTGTACCTGCCGGAGGGCATGCGCCCGACGGTGCATGCGCTGCGCGCGCACGGCGGCGCGATCGAGTCGGCTCCGCGCGGTCCGCGCTGGCTCTGCTACGGCGACTCGATCGCCGAAGGCTGGTGCGCGTCCGAGCCGGCCGGCGCATGGCCGCACCGCGTGGCGCGCGAGCACAGGCTCGACGTCGTGAACCTCGGCTACGCGGGCGCCGCGCGCGGCGAGATCGCGTCGGCCGAGGAGCTCGCCGCTTTGCCCGCGGAGCTGATCTCGATCTCCCACGGCACGAACTGCTGGACGCGCACGCCGCAGAGCGCGGCGGGCTTCGCGGCGAGCCTGCGCGACTTCCTCGCCATCGTGCGCGACGGACACCCGCGCACGCCGATCGTGTGCGTGAGCCCGATCCTTCGCCCCGACGCCGAGGCGAAGCCGAACCGGCTCGGTGCCGCGCTCGCCGATCTGCGCGCGGCGTTCGAGGAGGTCGCGCGCGCGCGCCGGTCCGCGGGCGACACGTGTCTTTGGTGGGTGTCCGGCCTGCCGCTGGTGCGCGCGCAGCCGCTCCCCGACGGCATCCACCCGGACGACGCGGGCCATGCGGAGATCGCGCGCGCGCTCGGCGCAGGGCTCGCGGCCGCCGCGCGCGGAGGAGACTTCCATGCATGACCTGCTCCGGACCTTCGGGCTCGGCGGCCGCACCGCCGTCGTGACGGGCGCGGCGAGCGGCATCGGTCGCGCGGCGGCCGAGGTGCTCGCGGCGGCCGGCGCGCGCGTCGTGCTCGGCGACCTCGACCTCGCGGGCGCGGAGACCGCGGCCGAGGAAATCTGCAGGGCCGGCGGCGAGGCACTCGCGCAACGCGTCGACGTGTCGCAGCGGAAGGACGTGGATGCGCTCGTCGCGCGCGCGCAGGATGCGTGGGGGCGCCTCGACGTCTGCTGCAACGTCGCCGGCATCCCGTCCGACGGCCCGCTCGAGTCGCTCACCGAGGCGGAGTTCGACCGCGTCGTCGCGGTGAACGTGAAGGGCACGCTCTTCGGCTGTCAGGCCGCGGTGCGCGCAATGGCGAAGCAGAGGAGCGGCAGCATCATCAACGTGTCGTCGGCCGCGATCGACCTCGCGGTGCCGGGCTACGGCCTCTACGCGATCACCAAGTCCGCGGTCGCCCAGATCACGCAGACGCTCGCGACGGAGGTCGGCGCGCAGGGGATCCGGGTCAACGCGCTCGCGCCCGGCGCGACGCTCACGAAGTTCACCGAGCGCCACCTGCGCCGCCCCGATGGCTCGATCGACCCGGCGCGACTCGAGGCCTTCGTCGGTGCGATGAAGGCGCGCTCGCCGCTCGGCGTGGTCGGCGAGCCGCTCGACCAGGCCTGGCTGATCCTCTACCTCGCCTCGGACGCCTCGCGCTTCTGCACCGGCCAGATCTGGCGCGCCAACGGCGGCCAGGCGTTGCCGCGCTGACGCTTAGAATTCGCTTCCAGTCCGATCGGTGTCGTGGCACACTGCGCGCGCCCGGGGAAGGGGCCACACGAGGTGTGCCCTATGTGGTCCTTCCGGGCGGTGGTCGCGGCTGCTGGTCTGTGCGTGGAACTGCTCGCCGGCCAGGCGGCCCATGCGAGCCTGATCGGTCAATCCGTGACCGTGACACTCACGGATGGCGGCAGCCTGTTCCACGACGACATCGTGACCGTCGGCACGGGGGTCGAGCTCGCGCCGGGCGACGGCTCGGACATCGGAACGGTGCTCCTCCCGAGCGAGCGCATCGACATCGGCGCCACCTCGATCCTGCTGACGCTCGAGGAGGGCGTGCCCGGCGGCGGCACGGGGTATCCGTCCGGCACGGCGTACGCCTTCACGAACCTCGCATTCTTCGGCCAGGCCACCGCGATCACGGGCGTGAGCCTGACGGCGAGCAACATCACGGGCATCTCCCTCGGAGATCTCAGCTTCACCGCCACCAGTCTGCGCGCGCCGATCGACGTGCTCCGGATCGGCGACATCCCGGGCGTCGACACCGGAACGCTCGAGATCGACCTGACGTTCGCGGCCGTGCCCGAGCCGCAGACGGCGGTGCTCGCGTCGCTCGGGCTGGTTGCGCTCGCATGGCGGGTGCGGCGCGTGCGGAGGAGCGCCGCGTGACCGCCGACTCCGCGCGCCTCGCGGCGCTGACGCACGACGACTTCGCGCGCTGTCTCGGCGAGCGCTTCCGCCTGACGCAGCATGGCGACACGGCGGGATCGCTGGAGCTCGAGCTGCTGCGGGTCGACGCCTCCGCGCTGCGCGATCGCGTCCCGCGCGCGCGCTCGCCCTTCTCGACGGTCTTTCTCGGCCCGGCCGAGCCGGTGCTGGCGCAGCGCATCTACCCGCTCGAGAGCGCGACGCTCGGACGCCTCGATCTCTTCCTCGTGCCGATCGGGCGCGACGAGCGCGGCATCCGCTACGAGGCCGTCTTCGCCTGAGCCTCGGCGCGCCAGACCATGAAGAGGTAGATGGAGTCCTCGTCGGCCTCGACGCGGAAGCCGAGCCGCTCGTAGAGGCGGCGAGCGGGGTTCGCGCGCTCGACGTGGATTGCCACGCGCTTCGAACGCGCCGCCGCCTCGGCCAGCAGCTCGCGCAGCAGCGCGCTACCGGCGCCGGAGCCGCGGTGCTCCGGCAGCAGCGCGATGTCGAGGACGCGAATCTCGTCCTCGGCCCGCACGACGATCAGGCGCCCGATCGGCGCTCCGCCCCGCTCCACGACGTCGAAGCGGGCGTCGGGAAAGCGCGCGCGGTAGTGGCGATCCTGTGCGTCGAACTGCATCGCGAGGAAGGCCTGCTTCTCCGCCTCGCTCCACGAGAGCTGAGCGAGTTCGTCCTGGCGCGTGCTCGCGTAGACACAACGCAGGAAGGCGTCGTCCGCTGCGGTCGCGGCGCGGAGGGTCAGTTGCGCGACGGGAAGATCCCCTGGAGCGCGATCACGAAATTGAGCGCGAGGTAGGGCTGCCGGTTCTCGTGCGGTTGGCCGCCGCCCGTCGGCTGGAGCGCGTCGGTCGCGAGCGGCAGGAGGTCCTGCGCGGGGCCGTAGGCGGGCGCGGACGGCGTGGCCAGCAGGCTGGCCGCCGTCGGCGACGTGAGCGTCGCGGCGGATGCGCTCGCCTGCGGCGTATGGCCGTGCGCGGGGATCTCACTCTCCAGCAGGGTGACGGTCGAGACTCCCCCCGACTCGCCGACGACGCGCTGCGTGAGCCCGGCTCCAGCGCCCCAGTGCATCGGGAAGCGGTCCTGGAGATTCGGCAGGGCGAAGTTCGTCCGGCCGTCGCCGCCGTAGTTCGTGCCGAGCAGGGAGAAGAGCGCCGTGTTCTGGCTGATCGGGAGGAGCTGGCCGTTGCAGAACGCGAAGCCGCGCGGCGGGAAGTTGCCCGCGAAGATCCGGATCTCGCCCACGAACGGGTAGGACACGGCGACTCCTCAGTTCCGCGACGGGAAGATGCCGAAGAGGCAGATGATGAAGCTGACACACAGGAACGGCGCGATGTTGTCGTGAGGCTGCGTGCCGCCGGTGCTCGTGATCGCCTGGGCGCTCATCGACGCGAGAGGTCCCGTCGGCTCGACGTAGAGCGGCGCGCTCGCCGCGGCGACGACGCTGCCGCCGGGCTCCGACGTCGGAGACGCGGGGCCGGTCGACGCCTCGAACGCATGGCTGTGTGTGGGCAGCTGCTGCGTCACGAGCGTCACGAGCTCGACGCCGCCAGTCTGGCCGAGCACGTACGGCGATAGGCCCGGTCCCTGTCCCGAGTGGATGGGGACGCGGCCTTGGAGATTCGGCAACGCGAACGTGCTCTGACCGTCGCCGCCGTAGGTCGTGCCGATCAGCGAGAAGAGCGCTTCGTTCTGCGCGATCGCGATCAGCTGGCCGTTGCAGAACGCGAAGTTTCGGGGCGCGAAGTTCCCCCCGAACATCCGGATCTCGCCGATGAACGGCTGCGACACGCGGTCCTCTCTTCAGTTCCGCGACGGGAAGACGCCCACCAACGCGATCACGAACGTGAGCACGAGGTAGGGCTGCAGGTTGATGTGCGGCTGGCCGCCGCCGGTGTTCGCGATGGACGCCGGCGACAGCGCGATCAGGGACGCGGGCGCCGCATAGACGTCGGCCCCGAATCGAGGCTTCTTCGCCAGCACGTTGGCGGCCGGGCTCGTCGACCCCGCGGCCTCGGCCGACGCGCTGATGCCGTGGTCGTGCGCGGGGATCTGCGCGGTGGTCAAGGTGACGCTCTCGACGCCCGCACGCTGACCGAGCGGTGTCGCGCTCGAGAAGTGCTGCGGGACGCGGCCGCGCAGATCGGGCAGGGCGAAGGTCGTCTGGCCGTTCCCGCCGTAGGTGGTGCCGAGAATCGAGAAGAGCGCCTGGTTCTGCGCGATCGCGAGAATCTGCCCGTCGCAAGTGGCGTAGCCCTTCGGAGCGAAGTTGCCCCCGAAGATCCGGATCTCCCCGATGAAGGGCTCGGCCATCGATTCTCTCCCGCTGCCTGCCGCGAGGCGCGTAGAATACGCTGGCGACGCCGGCCGAGTCTACGAGGACTCGACACCGGAGGACGAAAGGCGGGCCATGGACCGACGAGAGTTCCTGAAGGGCAGCACCGCGGCGGTCGTCGCGATCGGCCTCTCGCCCTGGCTGATCGCGGGCACGTCGTCGATGGGCGGCGGAACGCTGAGCCAGGCGGACTACGAGGCGCTCCAGAACAGCTGGTTCCACGTCGGCAGCGCCGACGAGGGCTGGCAATCGCTCGAGCTCGTGAGCGTGCGCGACGACGGCTCGAATGCGCGCGCCGAGCAATGGAGCGTCTTCTTCCGCGGCGACCCCGGCACCGAGCTGTCCGAGGGTGTGCACACGCTCGTGCCGCCGGACGGCAGCGAGCTCGAGCTCTTCCTCCAGCCGACGGGAGAAGACGGCACGGGCACCTTCTTCGCGGCGCGCTTCAACCGCCTGCGGATCGTCCCGGCGAGCTGCGCGCCGGCCTGACCGGGAGCTGCGACCGGCGGAGCGCCTCGAGCGCCTCGTAGGCGGGACGCGCGATGCGGTCGCAGAGCTCGCGCTCGCGCGGAGTCGCGTCGGCGCGCTTCGCCTGCGAGTCCGGCTCGAAGGCGCGCGCGGGGAGCTTGGCGTCGCGCCCGGCCACGCGGCGCAGCGCGGTCCGCTCCGCCTCCGTGAACTGCACACCGAAGTGAGTCGCGATCCGATCCTCCACCGCGAGCGACAGCTCGTCGTAGTGGACGAGCAGGCCGCCGCCGAGCGGCAGCGCACGGGCGGCCGCCTCGCAGCCGCGCGCAAGGACGTGCGCGGCATAGGCCGTGTCCTCCATCGCCGCGGCATCGGCGAGCTCGAGGCCGGCGGCGGCCGGCGTCAGCACGCCCGGGATCATCTGCGCGCCGCGCTGTCGGCGGTGCGAGACGAGCACCTCGAGCGGGTCGCGCAGCAGGAAGATCCACGGCACCTCCGGAAACGCGCGGCGCAGCAGCGGCAGCGCATGGATGTGCCAGGAGTCGAGCTTCACGAAGAGTCGCCGCTCGCCGTCCGCACGCGGACGGCCGAGCGCGCCGACGAGTCCCCGCAGCACGCCGATCCAATTTCCGTCGGCGTCGCCCTGCAGCCCACGCAACAGCGCGTCGAGCACGGCGGGCTCCGACAGCACGACGCACGACGGCAGCGACGCGAGCATCTGCGAGACGAGCGTCGAGCCGCAGCGCGAGACATGGAAGACGAAGCCCGCCGGCTCGGGACCGAAGGCCGGTGGCGCGAACTCGCGCAGCAGGGCGAGCGGAGTCCGATGCTGGAAGACCAGCGCGAACGGATCCTCGAGTGCCGCCTGGATCGTCTGCTCGAAGAACGGCTCGACGAAGCGGCGGTCGCCCAGCCGACACCAGTGCACGCGCGGCGGGTCGGCGCTCCCGTCGATGCGGTACGGCACGAACCCGTCCATCGCCGCCGCGCGCGCGGTCAGAGCCATCGAAGCGTCCGGCTGCGGCGACCATCGCGCAGCGCCTCCAGCACCTCGGGCGCGCCGAAGCCGAAGCCCTCGGCCCGACCGCGCCGCACCACGCGCGGGACGAAGCGCCCGCGATCGGCCGCCTCCGCGAGCAGCGCCTGCTGAAGCGCGGGCTCGGCGAGCACGCGCGCGCGGAAGGCCTCGAAGGCCGCGCGCGCCTCGTGCGCCGCTCCGGTCAGCGCGTCGGGCAGCTGCGCGGCCAGCCACTCGTCGACGGCGCAATCCACGACGAGGTGCACGCGATCGCGCGCGCCGCGGTTCTCGACGCGGTGACGCTGGTTGACGTCGAGGTACCAGCATTCGCCGGGGCGCATCTCGATGCGCTCGCCCGCGAGCACGAACTCGACGTCGCGATCGGTCGTCACCGGGATGTGGAGCCGCAGCTCGCCGTCCGCGAAGGCGAGGTCGTAGTCGCGGTGCTCGCGGATCTTCGACCCGGGCGCGAGGCGAAGGAAGCGCGCCGACCCGATCGGGCAGCGAAGCGCCGAGAGCGCCGTCTGCGCCGCGGGACAGCGCGCGAGCCAGGGCGTCGCGGCGTAGGCGAGCGGCGCGTCGGGATCGGGATAGATCTTCGTCGGGTCGCCGCCCGGCGCGCGCAGCGCGACCCCGCCCCAGCCGCCATCGTGATGGTGGATGTTGAAGTGCGGGATCCAGTCGCCCGGGCCGATCTTCGCGACGTCCGCGGCGAGCGCGTCCGCGTCGAACCGCAGCGACAGTCGATGGTGGAAGGGAGTCGCCCGCATGGCGCGCTCATCCTACTGCGCGGCGCGGCTGCGCTCCGATAGGCTGTGCGGGTGACCTCCACGCCGAAGCCCTTCGAGCCACAGGGCGATCCGAGCCGCCACCTCCCGATCGGCGAGCTCGAGGGCGCGCTGCGACGCATGCCGCCGGGAGGGCGCGACGAGGGCCGCGTCGCGCTGATCGTGCGGCGACGCGCCGACGGCGCGCGAGAGACACCGGAGCGCGTTCGCCTGTGCGCCGACGAAGGCGTGCCCGGGGACGACTGGACCCGTCGACCGCCGCGCAACCCGGAGGCGCAGCTCGCGGTGATGCAGCGCGCCGTCGCGGAGCTGATCGCCAACGGCCAGCCGCTGACGCTCTTCGGCGACAACCTGATCGTGGACCTCGATCTGTCGGCCGCGAACCTGCCGACCGGCTCGCGGCTGCGCGTGGGCGCGGCCGTCGTCGAGGTCACGCCGAAGCCTCACAACGGCTGCCACAAGTTCCGCGCGCGATTCGGCGACGCGGCGCTCCGCTTCGTGCAGGCCCCGGCGACGCGCGACCGGAATCTGCGCGGCATCTACTGGAAGGTGGTCGAGCCCGGCGACGCGCAGGTCGGCGACCGGATCGACGTGATCGCGCGCGCCTAGCTCGACGCCGCCGCCAGGTCCTCGCGCACGCTGCGCGCGCAGCGCACGTCGGCGATGCGCGCCAGCACGAATCCCGAGAGCGTGAAGCAGACCGCGAAGGCCGGGCCGAGAAGCCAACCGAGCTGCGTGTCGGACAGCCCGAGCTCCTTCTTCACGTCGAGCGCCACGATCGCCAGCACCTGGCGGTCGACGAAGTTCAGCACGTAGGCGAGCGTGAGCACGAGCAGCACGCGGCGGGAGTGAGCGGGCCCCTGCACGGTCGTGCTGCGTGGCGCGAACGCGGCCTAGCGAGTACCGGTGGCGCCGTTCCCGCCGGCCGGCGTGCGAGGCACCGCGCTGGCGCGCAGCTCCTTCGGCATGCGCGGGCGGAAGTAGCGACGCGGCCTCGCGTAGAGCGCGGGCTCCGGCACGACCGGCGCGCCGACCGCGGGCGTCGGCGGTCCGCCCTCGGCGCAGCTGGCGGTGCAGTACCAGTGGTCGTTCCACTTGACCGAGAGCAGGCCGAGCGAGCGCTGACAGCGGAAGCAGGAGCCACCGCCGCTGGCGGGTACGTGATCCATCTCGAAAATCTCCTGGCGGGTCGGAGGCATGACGCTCGGGGGGGCGGGAATCTGCCACTCCGAACGTCGAGCTTCCAGACGCGACGACTCGGTTCGGCGGAGCGGGGGCCTTGGTGTAGTTTCCCCTCCCACCATGCAGCACCGCACCGACGACCTGCGCATCGAGGGCCTGCGCCCGCTGATCCCGCCCGCGATCCTGATGGAGGAGCTGCCCCTCGACGAACGCGCGTCGACCCTGGTCTGGCAGAGCCGCGCGGAGATCGCGCGCATCGTCTCCGGCGCCGACGACCGGATGCTGGTCGTGGTGGGGCCCTGCTCGGTGCACGACACGCAAGCCGCACTCGACTACGCGGCGCGTCTCGCGCGAGTGTCGGAGCGCTTCCACGACGAGCTCTGCATCGTGATGCGCGTCTACTTCGAGAAGCCGCGCACGACGGTCGGGTGGAAGGGCCTGATCAACGACCCGCACCTCGACGGCAGCTTCGCGATCAACGAAGGGCTGCGGAAGGCGCGCCGCTTCCTGCTCGACGTGCTCGCGCTCGGCCTGCCGGCGGGCACCGAGTTCCTCGATCCGATCTCGCCGCAGTTCATCGCGGACCTCGTCTCGTGGGGTGCGATCGGCGCGCGCACGTCGGAGAGCCAGGTGCACCGCGAGCTCGCGTCGGGCCTCTCGATGCCGGTCGGCTTCAAGAACCGCACCGACGGCAACGTGCAGACCGCGATCGACGGCATGCGCTCGGCGGCGCACCCGCACCATTTCCTGTCGGTCACCAAGCAGGGCGTGGCGGCGATCGTCGC
>DATKND010000033.1:0-37503 GCA_035541475.1 Myxococcota bacterium
CTACGAGGACTTCCTCGAGCACGACCCGAGCTTCCTCGACCGCTACGTCGAGGCCCGCCGCTCTCCGGGCCACGGCCCGCCGATGATCAAGGTGTCGGTGATCCAGAACCCCTTCCTCTTCACGGTCGAGTTCGCGAACGAGCGCGAGGGGCTGATCTCGGGCCTCGGCGGCGTGATCCTGCGCTCCGAGGACGGGGGCAAGAGCTGGAGCTACGTGGAGACGAGCCGGAAGCAGGCCCTCTTCGCGGTCGACACCAGCGCGGATCGCGCGGTGGCCGTCGGCGAGAAGGGCCTGGTGCAGTACTCGAGCGACGGCGGCAAGAGTTGGGCGCCGCCGACCGCCGGCCAGTTCCCGCCGATCTTCACCTTCATGCGCGACCTCGGGTTCGCCACCAAGGGGCGGCTCACCGGCTTCATCGTCGGGCAGGACGGCATGGTGCTTCGCTCGAAGGACGCGGGTCAGACCTGGACGCAGGTATTGCCGCCGCCGGAGCGCCGCGGTCCGGGCTCGAAGTTCTCCTAGGGGCGGGCGCGCAGCTCCACCCTTCTGATCTTCCCGCTCACGGTCTTCGGCAGCGAGTCCACGAACTCGATCTGACGCGGATACTTGTAGGGTGCGGTCACGCTCTTCACGTGCTGCTGGAGGCGGGCCACGAGCGCCGCGTCGCCGCGAACGCCGGGGCGCAGCACGACGAAGGCCTTCACCACCGCGCCGCGGTCGGGGTCCGGCGCGGCCACCGCCGCGGCCTCGAGGACGTCGGGGTGCTCGACGAGCGCGCTCTCCACCTCGAAGGGCCCGATGCGGTAGCCGGCCGAGATGATCACGTCGTCGTCGCGGCCGACGAACCAGAAGTAGCCGTCCTCGTCGCGGAAGGCGCGATCGCCGGTGACGTACCAGTCGCCGCGTCGGCAGCGCGCCGACGCCTCCGGGTCCTTCCAGTAGCCGCGGAAGAGGCTCGGCGGATCCCCGCGCAGCGCGATGTCGCCGACCTCGCCCGGCGGCGCGGCCTCGCCGCGCTCGTCGATCACCTCGAGCTCGTGGCCTGGCATCGGCAGGCCCATCGAGCCGGGCTTGACCGGCATGCCGGGAAGGTTGGCGATCAACAGGATGGTCTCGGTCTGCCCGTAGCCGTCGCGGATCCACAGGCCCGTCGCCTGCTGCCAGGCGCGGATCACCTCGGGATTGAGAGGCTCGCCGGCCGACACACATTCGCGAAGACGCGGCAGCCGGAGACCGGAGAGGTCCGCCTTCACCAGCAGCCGGAACTCCGTCGGCGGCGCGCAGAAGACGTGCGGGTCGACATGCATCAGGAAGTCGAGTTCCGCGCGCGGCTCGAAGCGCCCGTGGTAGAGCACCACCTCGGCGCCCTCGCTCCAAGGCCCGAAGAGCACGCCGTAGGCCGCCTTCGCCCAGCCCGTGTCGCTGGTTGTCCAGATGCGCTGGCCTGCGCGCACGCCGTGCCAGAAGCGCGAGGTGTACCGCTGCGCGTACGTGTAGGCGTGATCGTGCAGCACCGCCTTCGGCGGCCCCGTCGTGCCGGAGGTGTAGTACACGAGCGCCGGATCGCGCGCGCGCGTCGAGCGCTGCGCGACGTCGTCGTCCGGCTGCGCGCGCAGCGCCTCGTCGAAGGATTCCCAGCCCTCGGGCGGACGCGCGCCGTCCGCGGCGAGCGCGAGGAAGTGGCGCACGCCGGGGATCCCCGCGCGCGCGGCGTCCACCGCGGCGGTCGACTCGGGGCCCGCGATCACCGCCACCGCGCCGCTGTGCTGCGCGCGATAGGCGATGTCCTTCGGCCGCAACGAGGTGGCGGACGGAATCACGAGCGCGCCGGCCTTCAGCAGCCCGACCACGGCGAGCTGCCACTCCGGCACCTTCGGCAGCAGCACGATCACCGGCTCGCCCGCCCGGATGCCGAGCGCGCGGGCGAGCTGCGCCATCCGGTTCGTGCCGCTGCGGACGTCGGACCAGCGCAGATCGCGAGCAGCTCCGGAGGCGTCGCGCCAGAGGAGGGCGGGGCCGTCCGCCTCGCGCGCGCGCCGGTCGACGACGTCGCGGCCGAAGTTGAAGGCGTCGGGGACGTCCCAGCGGAAGCCGTCGACCTGCCGGCGATAGTTCCCGAGCTGGCGTTCGAGCTCGCTCATGCACGACTCCGGGGAGCGGTGCATGCTACCGCCCGCTACGACCGGCGGATCGGCGCCGGCCCGGAGTCCTGCGGGCCGGCGAGACAGGGGCTCTCAAGGCGGCAGCAGAACCGGCCGATCCTCGGTGGTTGTTCGAGGAATCGCCCATGCGGGGAGAGCTGGGACATCCGGCGAGGGTGCTCTTCGTCGACGACAGCGCGTCGGCGCGCGAGCAGGCCGTCGCGGCGCTTCGCGACCGCGTGCGCCTCGAGTGCGCCGACGGCCTGTCCAGCGCGCGCCGGGTGCTGGCGCGCGAGGCCTTCGACCTCGTCGTGTGCCTGCACGGCCTGCCCGACGGCTCGGGGCTCGAGCTGCTGGAAGATCTGCTGCGCGTCGCGCCGCAGACGGCGTTCGTGCTCGTCTCGGGCGCGCCCTCGGTCGAGAGCGAGGTCCGCGCGCTGCGACTCGGCGCCGCCGAGACGCTGCGAAAGCCGCTCGCGAGCGAGGAGCTCGCCCTCTGCATCGAGCGCGTGCTCGCGCGCCGCGAGCTTCAGCGCGAGAACGAGCGGTTGCGCAGCGCGCTCGCGATCACCGAGGCGTGTCGGGCGCTGCTGCACTGCGCCGACCCGGGCGAGGTCTACGCCGGCGCGCTCGACCTGCTGTTGCGAACGCTCGGCCGCGCGCGCGGCGTCGCGATCTTCCGCCGCACGGCGATTCCGGGCTCGGAGGGCATGGTGTTCCGCGGCCTCGGGGAGACGCAGGCGCGCTCGCTGCGGCGCGCTCTCGCCGACGCGAAGCCCGCGCTCGCGCGGGCGGAGGATGCAGCGCTGGAGGAGCAGGTCGGCGCGCCCTTCGAGGAGCCGCTGCGTGAGGCGGGCATCACGGGCGGCGCGGTGCTCGCCGTTCCGCTGCGGGGCGGCGAGGCGGAGGTCGGGCTCGCCTGGGTGTTCGCGGACGGACGCCCCTTCGGAGAATCCGAGCGCGAGCAGGCGCGGCTCGTCGCCGGGCACGCGGCGCTCGCCCTCCAGAACGCCGAGCGGTACCACCGCGCCAAGGAGCGAGCGTTCGTCGACGACGTCACCGAGGTCTACAACGCTCGTTACCTGCTCCAGGCGACCGAGCGCGAGATCCAGCGCGCCGAGCGCTCCGGCAAGGAGCTCTCGGTGCTCTTCCTCGACCTCGACCGCTTCAAGCGCGTCAACGACGAGCACGGCCACCTGGTCGGCTCGCAGGTGCTGCGACAGCTCTCGCGCGTGCTGGCGGAATGCGTGCGCCAGGTCGACACCCTCGCGCGCTACGGCGGCGACGAGTTCACGATCCTGCTGGTCGACACGCCGCACGACGCCGCGATGGGCGTGGCCGAGCGCATCCGCTGCACGGTCGCGGACACGCTCTTCGAGGGCGGCGCGGGCGGTCCGGTGCGCCTCACGATCAGCATCGGCGTCGCGACTTCGCCGCGACACGCGCGCGAGCGCGACGCTCTGCTCGACTGCGCGGACAAGGCGATGTACCGCGCAAAATCGCTGGGACGGAACTGCGTCTGTTCGGCCACGGACCTTCGCGTATAGACCTCTACCGTGGTAAACCTCCGGGCCTTCTGCCGCCGACGAGGCGCCGCGAGGCCAGGTGACGCAGCAAGCGCTCGACAGCATGGGGAGCCTGCGCCGCACGCACCGCGCCGGCGACGTCGGCGCGGCGCTCGTCGGATCCGAGGTCGTGGTCGGCGGCTGGGTCCAGCGGCGGCGCGACCACGGCGGCGTCGTCTTCGTCGATCTGCGCGACCGAGAAGGCCTGGTGCAGATCGTCTTCAAGCCCGACAGCGCGCCCGAGTGTCACGAGCGCGCCGCCATGCTGCGATCGGAGTACGTGATCCTGGTGCGCGGCCGCGTGGCGCGCCGCTCGCCGGAGACGGTGAACCCGAAGCTCGCGACCGGCGAGGTCGAGGTGATCGCCGACGAGCTGCGCGTGCTGAACCGCGCGACGCCGCCGCCCTTCGCGATCGAGGAGGAGGCGGAGGCCGACGAGGCGACGCGGCTTCGCTTCCGCATCCACGACCTGCGCCGGCCGCCGCTCCAGCGCGCGCTGCGCCTTCGCCACGAGATCGCTCGCGCCGTGCGCGAGTCGCTCTCGACGCAGAGCTTCCTCGAGATCGAGACGCCGGTGCTCGCGAAGTCGACGCCGGAGGGCGCACGCGACTTCCTGGTGCCCTCGCGGCTCCAGCCCGGCGAGTTCTACGCCCTCCCGCAGTCGCCGCAGATCATGAAACAGCTGCTGATGGTCGCGGGCTTCGACCGCTACTACCAGATCGCGCGCTGCTTCCGCGACGAGGACCAGCGCGCCGATCGCCAGCTCGAGTTCACGCAGGTGGACCTCGAGATGTCGTTCGTCGGTGTCGAGGACGTGCTCGCGGTGCTCGAGGAGGTGACCGCCGCGGGCTGCGCCGCCGCGGGCGTCTCGCTGCCGCGGCCCTTCCCGCGGATCGCCTATCGCGAGGCGATGGCGCGCTACGGCAGCGACCGTCCGGACACGCGCATCCGCCTCGAGCTCGTCGAGCTGACGGACGTCTTCGCGGCGAGCGCCTTCCGCGCCTTCCGCGCGGCCGTCGACGCGGGCGGAATCGTGAAGTGCCTGCCGGTGCACGATGCATCCGAGCTCGGCCGCAACCAGATCGATCGCCTCGAGGCGCTGGTCAAGAAGGAGCTCGGCGGCAAGGGGCTCGCGTGGGTGCGGATCGAAGCGGACGGCGGCTGGCAGTCGCCGATCGCGAAGTTCCTCTCAGAGGCCGAGCGCGCGGCGGTCGCTCAGCGCACCGGCGCGCGCTCGGGCAGCCTGCTCTTCTTCCAGGCCGACGAGCCGGTGCGCGCCAACGCGATCCTATCGCGCCTGCGCGTCGACCTCGGCCAGCGACTCGGCCGCGTCGATCCGCGCCCGTGGGACGTGCTCTTCGTCGTCGACTTCCCGCTCTTCGAGCCCGGCGAGGACGGGAAGCTCACCTACGTGCACCAGCCGTTCGTCGCGCCGCTCGACGACGACCTCGCGCTCCTCGACGGTGATCCGGCGCGCGTGCGCGGAACGCACTACGACGTCGTGCTGAACGGGGTCGAGCTCGGCTCGGGCAGCCTCCGCAACCACCGCTCCGACGTGCAGCGCCGAATCTTCGAGGTGATGGGCTACGCGAAGAGCGAGACCGAGGAGCGCTTCGGCTTCATGCTGAACGCGCTCGACGCCGGCGCGCCGCCGCACGGCGGCTTCGCGTTCGGTTTCGACCGCTGGGCCATGGTGCTCGCCGGCTGCGAGAGCCTGCGCGACGTGATCGCCTTCCCGAAGACGCAGCGCGGGCAGGATCTCTTGATGGGCGCGCCGTCGCCGGTGGATGCGCGCGCGCTCGACGATCTGCACCTGCGGATTCGCGCCGAAGAGTCCTAGATTGCCCCCGTAGCGCACGACCTGCGGATGCCTTATACCGCCACACCCATGACGATCCCTTCGCCCGCTTCCGGAACGCGGATCACGCTTCGCAGCGACGGCCAGCTCGCGGTTCCCGACGATCCGATCATCCCCTTCATCGAAGGCGACGGCACCGGCCCCGACATCTGGGCGGCATCGGTGCGCGTGATCGACGCGGCGGTCGAGAAGGCGTACGGCGGCAAGCGCCGCATCGCGTGGGTCGAGGTGCTCGCCGGCCAGAAGGCCTTCGACCAGACCGGCGAGTGGCTGCCCGACGCGACGCTCGACGCGTTCCGCACCTACCTCGTCGGGATCAAGGGCCCGCTCACGACGCCGATCGGCGGCGGCATCCGCAGCCTCAACGTCGCGCTGCGCCAGATCCTCGACCTCTACGTGTGTCTGCGTCCGGTGCGCTGGTACGAGGGCGTGCCGTCGCCGGTGAAGCAGCCGCAGCTCGTCGACATGGTGATCTTTCGCGAGAACACCGAGGACATCTACGCGGGCATCGAGTGGCCGGCCGGCTCGCCCGAGGTGCAGAAGCTGATCGCCTACCTGAACGAGTCGTTCCCGAAGGAGGCGAAGAAGATCCGCTTCCCGCAGAGCTCGGGCATCGGCATCAAGCCCGTGTCGCGCGAGGGCACCGAGCGCCTGGTGCGCGCCGCGCTCGACTACGCCGTGCGCCAGCGACGCAAGAGTGTGACGTTGGTGCACAAGGGCAACATCATGAAGTTCACGGAAGGCGCCTTCCGGGACTGGGGCTACGAGCTGGTGCGGCGCGAGTACCAGGGCAGGGCCGTCGGCTGGGACGACTGCGGCGGCAAGCCGCCCGCCGGCCAGGTGCTGGTGAAGGACTCGATCGCTGACATCACCCTGCAGCAGGTGCTGACTCGGCCCGACGAGTTCGACGTGATCGCCACCATGAATCTGAACGGCGACTACCTGTCGGACGCGCTCGCCGCGCAGGTCGGCGGCATCGGCATCGCGCCCGGCGCCAACATCAACTACCGCACGGGTCACGGCATCTTCGAAGCCACCCACGGCACCGCGCCGAAGTACGCGGGTCAGGACAAGGTGAATCCCTCGTCGGTGATCCTCTCGGCCGTGATGATGCTGACGCACCTCGGCTGGCACGAGGCCGCCGAGCGGATCGAGCAGGGCATCTCGCGCGCGATCGCGTCGAAGCAGGTGACCTACGACTTCCATCGCCTGATGAAGGGCGCGAAGCTGCTGAAGTGCTCCGAGTTCGGAGACGCGATCATCCGGAATATGGGCAAGCGCGCCGAAGGCGCGCGCGCAGCGAGCCGCAAGCGAGCGGAGGATCAGAGAAGCTCGCCGAAGCCCGCGCGGCCGCCGAAGAGCACGCGCAAGCCGGCGAAGTCGAAGGCCGCGCGCGCGCGCTCCGGCGCGAAGCAGAAGCGCAAGCCCGCGAAGTCCCGCGCGCCGAAGCGCCGGCGCCGATAGACAACGAGAGGAATTCCCCCACGTGGCACGCAGCAAGATCTCGCTGATCGGAGGCGGCAACATCGGCGGCGTCCTGGCGCAGGAGGCCGCCTACCGCGAGCTCGGCGACGTCATGATCTTCGACGTGGTCGAGGGCCTGCCGCAGGGCAAGGCGCTCGACATGGCGGAGGGCGCGCCGATCCTCGGCGCCGACGCGGCGATCCGCGGCACCAACGACTACAAGGACATCGCCGGCTCGGACGTCGTGATCGTGACAGCCGGCCTCGCGCGCAAGCCCGGCATGTCGCGCGACGATCTGCTGAAGACCAACCTCGCGATCATGAAGCAGGTCGCGACCGGCGTGCGCGACCACGCCCCGAACGCCTTCGTGATCGTCGTGTCGAATCCGCTCGACGCGATGGTCTACACGATGAAGCAGATCTCGCGCTTCCCGAAGCAGCGCGTGGTCGGGATGGCCGGCGTGCTCGACTCGGCGCGCTTCCGCGCGTTCGTCGCGTGGGAGCTCGGCGTCTCGGTGCAGGACGTGACGGCGCTCGTGCTCGGCGGACACGGCGACACGATGGTGCCGCTGGTCCGCTACTGCACGGTGGCCGGCATCCCGGTCTCGAAGCTGCTCTCGAAGCAGAAGATCGACGCCATCGTCGAGCGCACGAAGAACGCCGGCGGCGAAGTGGTGGCGCTGCTCAAGACGGGCTCCGCCTTCGTCTCGCCCGCGCTCTCCGCGATCGAGATGGCCGAGGCGTACCTGCGCGACAAGAAGCGCGTGCTCGCGTGCGCCTGCCTGCTCGAGGGCGAGTACGGCGTGAACGGCCTCTACGTCGGCGTGCCCTGCGTGATCGGCGCGGGCGGCGTCGAGAAGGTGCTCGAGGTCGAGATGACCGGCGACGAGCGCAAGCTCTTCGACGCCTCGCTCGAGCACGTGCGCACGCTCGTCGATCAGATCCAGCTCTGAGGCAGAACCCGTGAACGTTCACGAGTACCAGGCGAAGGAAGTGCTGCGCTCGTTCGGCGTCGCCGTGCCGCCGGGCCGGCTCGCCAAGACCCCCGCCGAGGCCGAGGAGGCCGCGCGCGCGCTCGGCGCCGACGTCGTGGTGGTGAAGGCGCAGGTGCACGCGGGCGGACGCGGCAAGGCCGGCGGCATCAAGCTCGCGAAGTCGCCGTCCGAGGCGAAGCGCGTCGCCAGTGAGATCCTCGGCATGCGGCTCCACACGCCACAGACCGGCGCCGAGGGCAAAGTGGTCCGCAAGGTGTGGGTCGAGGCCGGCTCGCGCATCGCGCGCGAGCTCTATCTCGGCATCGTGCTCGACCGCGCCAGCGAGTCGCTCGCGATCATCGCGTCGACCGAAGGCGGCATGGAGATCGAGGAGGTGGCCGCGCGCACGCCGGAGAAGATCCTCAGCGTCGCGGTCGATCCGACCGTCGGGCTCATGCCCTTTCAGGTGCGGCGCATCGGCTTCGGGCTCGGGCTCGACGCGGCGCAGCAGGAGAAGCTCCACGCCTTCGTCGGCGGTCTCTACCGGCTCTTCCTCGACAAAGACGCCTCGCAGGTCGAGATCAATCCGCTCGTGGTGACGGAGCAGGGCGATCTCGTCGCGCTCGACGCGAAGCTCAACTTCGACGACAACGCGCTCTACCGACACGCCGACGTGGCGGCGCTGCACGATCCCGACGAGGACGACCCGCGCGAGCTCGAGGCGCGCAAGATCGACCTCGCCTACGTCGGCCTCGACGGCGACATCGGCTGCATGGTGAACGGCGCCGGCCTCGCGATGGCGACGCTCGACATGATCGCGCACTGCGGCGGCCGCCCCGCGAACTTCCTCGACGCCGGCGGCGGCGCGGACAAGGACAAGGTCAAGGAGGCCTTCAAGATCATCCTGCGCGACGAGAAGGTGAAGGCGATCCTCGTCAACATCTTCGGCGGCATCGTGCGCTGCGACCTGATCGCCGAGGGCGTGGTCGCGGCCGCGAGCGAGCTCGGCGTGAAGGTGCCGCTCGTGGTGCGGCTGCAGGGCAACAACGCGGAGGAAGGGCGCCGCATCCTGCGCTCGTCGGGGCTCGACATCACGCCGGCCGAGACGCTCGGCGAGGCGGGCGAGAAGGCCGTCGCGGCGGCGCGCGGAGCGAGGCACTAGGCATGGCGATCCTCTGCGACCGCAACACGAAGCTGATCGTGCAGGGAATGGGCCGCATGGGTCAGTACCACGCGAAGCTCTCGATCGACTACGGCACGCAGGTGGTGGGCGGCGTCGCGCCCGGCAAGGGCGGTCAGCAGGCGGGCGGCATCTCGCTCTTCGACACCGTGCGCGAGGCGGTGGCCGCGACCGGCGCCGACGCCAGCGTGATCTTCGTGCCGCCGCCGGGCGCGGCCGACGCGATCCTCGAGGCGGCCGACGCCGGCATCCGGCTCGCCGCCTGCATCACCGAAGGAATCCCCGCGCTCGACATGCTGCGCGCGAAGAAGGGGCTGCGCGGCTCCTCGATGCGGCTCGTCGGTCCGAACTGCCCGGGCGTCGTCACGCCGGGCCAGTGCCGCATCGGGATCATGCCCGCGCAGATCACGCGACCCGGGCCGGTCGGCGTGGTGTCGCGCTCGGGCACGCTGACCTACGAGGCCGTCGACCAGCTCTCGCGCCTCGGCATCGGGCAGTCGACCTGCGTCGGCATCGGCGGCGACCCGGTGATCGGCACGAGCTTCGTCGACGCGCTCGCGCTCTTCGAGGCGGATCCCGAGACGAAGGCCGTCGTGATGATCGGCGAGATCGGCGGGTCGGCCGAGGAGACGGCCGCGGCCTTCGTGCGCGCGGAGATGAGCAAGCCGGTGGTGGCGTTCATCGCCGGACAGAACGCGCCGCAGGGAAAGCGCATGGGACACGCGGGCGCGATCATCGCCGGCGGCAAGGGCCGCGCGTCCGATAAGATCGCCGCGCTCGAGGCCGCGGGCGTGACGGTCGCGCGCTCACCGGCGGAGATCGGCGAGACGCTGGCGAAGCGCGCGCCGTCGCTCGCGGGCTAGTCGGATCTCCGTCTCCGCTTCCGCCAACGCGCCAGCCAGCCGAGCAGGCCGGCGCCCGCACCGAGCATCGCGGAAGCGGAGGGCTCGGGCAGGTAGTACGTCGTGAAGGTCCCGTCGCGATCACCCGACACGAGATCGAAATCGCCGTCGCCCTCGAGATCCACGAACGTCGGAGAGGAGTCGAGGCCGACGCTCTTGCCGTCGAGCGGGTTCGCGGTCCCCGTGCGCTCGACGAAGGCCGGCGCCGTCGCGCTGCCCGTGTTCTCGAAGTAGTGGAAGATGCCGGGAGACTCCTCGCCGGACACGAGGTCGAGATCGCCGTCGCGGTCCACGTCGGCGAGCGCGGGCGTCGCGAAGTTCCCCGCGCTGAGCCCGTTGAGCGGGTTCGCAGTTCCCGTCCGCTCGACATAGTGCGGTGTCGTGGCGTTCCCGGTGTTCTGGAAGTAGTGGAAGGTTCCGCCGAACTCGCCCACGACGAGGTCGAGATCGCCGTCGTGGTCGAGGTCGCCGAGGGCGGGCGACCCGCGGCCCACGATCACGCCGTTGAACGGGTTGGCGGTCCCGGTTCGTTCCACGAAGTCCGGCGCCGTGGGCGTGCCGGTGTTCTGGAAGAAGTGGACCGGATTGCCGTAGTTCTCTCCGGAGATGAGGTCGAGATCGCCGTCGTCGTCGATGTCCCCGAGCGCCAGGCGCGGCGTGAAGCCCGCGTTCAAGCTGTCGAAGGGATTCGCCGTGCCCGTGATCTCGACGACGCTCGGCCGCATCGCATCGCCGGTGTTCTCGAAGTAGTGTAGCTTGCCATCCGAGAAGCTCTCGCTCGCGACGAAGTCGGGATCGCCGTCGCCGTCGAGGTCGCCCGCGGCGGGCGAGGAGAACCCGCCGATGTCCACACCTGGGAAGGGCAGGGGGGTGGGTCCGAAGTAGCGCGGCGATCGAGCGACGATCGCGTTCTCCAGGAGTTGCAGCTTTCCGGCGCCGGTGGCTCGGATGACATCGAGATCTCCGTCGCCATCGAGATCCCCGAACGTCATCGGCCCCATGGGCGTGCCTGCGAACGGGTCGCTCGCGCCCGCCACGAACGCCGGGGCTCGCGCACTCCCCGTGTTCTCGAGGTAGGCGTCGAAGATGGGACCCAACGGGGACAGCAGGTCGAGATCTCCGTCGCCATCGGCATCGCCGAGTGCGGGCAAGAGCCAGACATCGTCGACCACGAAGAAGTCGAGCGGATTCGCGCTGCCCGTGCGCTCGACGAACGCGGGCGTCGAGGCGCTGCCCGTGTTCTCGTAGTAGGCGAAGCGGGTGTTGATTGCGCCATAGTGCCCGCAGACGACATCGAGATCGCCGTCTCCATCGAGATCGGCGAGGGCGGGCGCCGATTGTTGTCCCGCGTTCTTGCCGTTCAGGGGATTGGCGGTCCCCGTTCGCTGGAGGAAGGAGGGCGAAGTCGGCGTCCCCGTGTTCTCGAAGTAGAGGAGCGTGCCGTGGTACTCACCCGAGACTAGGTCCAGATCGCCGTCCCCGTCGAGATCGCCGAGCGTGGGAGTCGCGACGAAGCCCACCCCCAATCCGTCCAGTGGATTCGCGCTGCCGGTGCGCTGCACGAATGCGGGGCTGTCCGCGCTTCCGGTGTTCTCGAGATAGAGGAACGTTCCGGTCTGGATTCCGTAGGCCACTCCGACGACTGCATCGAGATCGCCGTCGCCATCGAGATCGCCGAGCGCCGGAAGGCCGACCCGCGCGTCGGGCATCGTAAAGAAGTCGAAGGGGTTCGCTGCGCCTGTGCGAGCGATCCCGGATCCCTGCAGATTCTGGTAGCTGACGAAGGTGCCGTTCAGGTTGCCCGACACCAGGTCCAGATCGTGGTCCCCGTCGAGATCGACCAGCGCCGGAGTGGAATCGGCCCCGGGCGTCTCGCCGTGGAGCGGGTTGTCCCAGCCGGTGCGCACGCGGAAGGCGGGTGCTCGCGGGTTCCCCGTGTTCTCGAGGTAGTGGAACGTGCCCGTCGGCTCGTCGCCCGCCAGCAGATCGAGATCGCCGTCTCCGTCGAGGTCGCCGAGCGCCGCCGTCGCGAAGCTGCCGACGTCGAAACCGTCGAGCGGATTCCCGCTGCCCGTGCGCTCCACGAAGGCGGGATGCACCGCGTCGCCCGTGTTCTGGAAGTAGCGGAAGACTCCGTAGAAATCGGCGACGACGAGATCGAGATCGCCATCGTGATCGAGGTCGCCGAGAGCGGGCGCGGAGCGGCCGGCGACGACCGCCGCGAACGGATTGCGGGTTCCCGTTCGCTCGACGAAGGCGGGTGCGATCGGCGTCCCCGTGTTCTCGTAGTAGCGGAGCGAATTGCCATAGTTCTCGCCGGACACGAGGTCGAGGTCGCCGTCGTGGTCGATGTCGCCGAGCGCGAGGCGCGGCGTCGCGCCCGCGCTGAGGCCGTTGAAGGGGTTCGCGGTCCCGGTGCGCTCGACGACGCTCGGCACCAGAGCGGTTCCGGTGTTCTGGAAATAGTGGATCGCGCCCGAGCCGAATTCCTCGCTGGCGACGAAATCGGGGTCTCCGTCGCCGTCGAGGTCGCCGGCGGCGATAGTGGAGAATCCGCCGACGTCGATGCCGTTGAACGGATTGCTCGGAGCGACACGGAAAAGCGTTGCCTTTGCGCTCGAGGGCTCGGCGCCGAGTCCGAGCAGCGCGACGGCCAGCGCCGCGCTCGCGCTGGCGCAGCGCAGCACCCACTCGAGGTAGGAGCGATCGCTGCGGTGGCGCCGCACGAAGCGTCGTGCGGCCGCGCGCAGCTGCTGGCGAGAGCCCGCTCCGGCGGCCCGTCCCGCAGCGACCAGCACGCGCTCGCAGTGCCGGAGCAGATCGCTCGGGTCGCCCGAAGCAGTCCGGAGTCGCATGGGAGAACTCCAAGGTGTCGGTCGAGGACGAGTATGTTGGGCCGGACGCGAACGACACAAGAGAAACTTTGTCACGTTCACGCGAAGAGTGGTTTCGCCCCATCCGGGTGGATCGGCGCACGGCTGCTCCAGGTCCGACGCTCCGTCCAGAGACCACGAATTGTGTAGCGAAAAGGGTCGATGCTCGTACGCCACCATCGCGAGCTGCGCCGGCTAGAGTGGAAACTCCATGGAGCTGCTCGTCATCCGCCACGCGCTGCCCGTGCGGATCGCGACTCCGGACGGCAGCCCGGCGGACCCGCCGCTCTCCGAGGCCGGGCGGCTCCAGGCGGAGCGGCTCGCGACCTGGCTCGCAGACGATCGCCTCGACGCGATCTACGCGAGCCCGATGCGTCGCGCGCGAGAGACCGCGACGCCGCTCGCCGTCGCGCGCGGTCTCGAGATCGGACTCGACGCGGGTCTCGTCGAGCTCGACCACCGCGCCGACGCCTACGTGCCGATGGAGGAGCTGAAGGCCGAGAACCGCGAGGCGTGGCTCGCGCTGGTGCAGGGCGGCCTCTACGCGAACATCGACGTGGTCGCGTTCCGGCGCGGCGTCGTCGCGACCTTCGAGTCGATCATCCGCGCGCACCCGGGCGGCCGCGTCGCGGTCGTCTGTCACTCGGGTGTGATCAACGCCTGGGCGGCGCACGTCCTCGGCATCGAGGCGCCGATCTTCTTCGACCCCGACTACACGAGCATCCAGCGCTTCCTCGCCGCCGCGAGCGGAGAGCGCATGGTCGCGAGCCTCAACGAGCGGGCGCACCTGCGGGAGTGAGGAACGCTAGGTGCGCTTCCGCCTGCGCCAGCGAGCCAGCCACCCGAGCAGGCCCGCGCCCGCGCCGAGCATCGCGGGCGCCGCGGGCTCGGGCAGGTAGTACGTCGGGAGCGTGCCGTTGCTCTCGCCCGAGACGACGTCGAGATCGCCATCGCCCTCGAGGTCGACGAAGGTCGGAGAGGAGTCGGCTCCGACGCTCTTGCCGTCGAGCGGGTTCGCCGTGCCCGTGCGCTCGACGAAGGCCGGCGTGGTCCGGGTGCCCGTGTTCTCGTAGTAGTGGAAGATGCCGGGCGACTCCTCGCCCGCCACGAGATCGAGATCGCCGTCGCGGTCGACGTCGCCGAGCGCGACCGTCGCGAAGTTCGTGGTGGTGAGTCCGTTGAACGGGTTCGCCGTACCGGTGCGCTCGACGTACTGCGGCGCCTCGGCATTTCCGGTGTTCTCGTAGTAGTGGAAGTTCCCGTAGAAGTCGCCGACGACGATGTCGAGATCGCCATCGTGGTCGAGGTCGCCGAAGGTGGGCGCGGCGCGCCCCGCCTTCACGCCGTCGAACGGGTTGGCCGTCCCGGTCCCGGTGCGCGCGACGAAGGCCGGGCTCGTCGCGGTGCCGGTATTCTCGAAGAAGAGCGTCCCGGCGCCGCCGTAGCCCGAGTTCTGGCCCGAGATCAGATCGAGATCTCCGTCGGCATCGACGTCGGCGAGCGCGAGGCGAGCGTTGAACCCCGCGTTCAGGCCGTTGAAGGGATTCGCCGTGCCGGTGCGCTCGACGACGACGGGCTGCACCGCGCTACCGATGTTCTGGAAGTAGTGGATCGATCCGTCCCCGAAGCTGGTGCTGGCCACGAAGTCGGGATCCCCGTCTCCGTCGAGATCGCCGGCGGCGGGCGAGGAGAACGAGCCGACGTCCGTGCCGTCGAACGGCACCGGGTTCGGCCCGACGTAGCGCGGCGTCGGCCGCACGAGCGCGTTCTCGTAGAAGAAGAACGTCCCGTAGGAGCCCCCCGCCACGACGTCGAGATCGCCATCCCCGTCGAGATCGACCAGCGCGGGCCCGGAGAAGGTCAAGACGTCCTGACCGTTCAGCGGATTCGCGGTGCCCGTGCGCGCCACGTAGGCCGGCAGGGTGCGGCTGCCGGTGTTCTCGAAGTAGAAGAACTCGCCGAGCGACTCGCCGACGACGAGGTCGAGGTCGCCGTCTCCGTCGACATCACGGAGCGCGGGCCTGGAATAGACGCCGACGTCGATGCCGTTGAACGGGTTGGCGCCACCCGTGCGCTGCACGAAGTGCGGAGTCAGCTTGGTCCCCGTGTTCTCGAAGTAGAGGATGTCGCCGGTGTAGCGGCCGGCGATCAGATCGAGGTCACCATCCCCGTCGACGTCCACGAGGAAGGGCGCGGCCTGCGTGCCGACGTCGACGCCGTTCATCGGATTCGCAGTGCCCGTGCGTTGCACGAAGGCTGGCGCCAGCTTGGTGCCGGTGTTCTGGAAGTAGAGGAAGGTGCCGAGGCCCTCGCCGGCGATCAGGTCGAGATCGCCGTCGCCGTCGATGTCGCCGAGGGTCGGGACGGAGCTGACCCCGACGGTCAGCCCGTTCAGCGGGTTGGCGGTGCCCGTCCGCTGCACGAAGGCGGCGGGGTTGAGGACGTTCCCGGTGTTCTGGAAGTAGGTGAACGTGCCCGACACGTTCCCGGAGATCATGTCGACGTCGCCGTCGCCGTCGAGATCTCCGAACGCCGGAGCCGCGTGGTACGCCCCCGCGCTGAACCCGTTGAGCGGATTCGCCGTCCCGGTCCGCGCGACGAGAAGCTGGCCGCGCAGGTTCTTGAAGTAGTGAAGCGAGTTGCTGCTGTTGCCCACGACGAGATCGAAGTCGCCGTCGCCGTCGAAGTCACCGAATGCGGGGAAGGCATTGGCGTAGGGCCCGAGGTTCGTGTCGGCGAGCGGGTTCGCGATCGAGAGCAGCTCCCCGTTGCCGAATGCCGGTTGGGTCGGGAAGCCGAGGTTCTCGAAGTATCGGAGCGCGCCGAACGTGGCGTCGCGATTGCCGACGACGAGATCGAGGTCGCCGTCGCCGTCGAGGTCGGCGAACCGGGGAACCGAGTAGCTCCCCACATCGATGTCGCCGAGCGGGCGATTGGTGCCCGTCTGCAGCTGGAACGCGGGTGCCGTCGCGGTGCCGACATTCTTGTAGTAGACGAACGTGCCGGCCAGATTGCCCGACATCATGTCGAAGTCGCCGTCGCCGTCGAGATCGGCGAACGCCGGCGCCGAGATGTCGCCCGCGTCGAGTCCGTTGAAGGGGTTCGCGGTTCCCGTGCGTTGCACGAACGCCGGCGCGGTCGGGCTACCGGTGTTCTCGAAGTAGAGGAACCTGCCGTAGCGCTCGCCCGAGACGAGATCGAGGTCGCCGTCGCCGTCGAGGTCTACGAGCGCAGGCGCCGAGGCGATCCCCACGTCCACACCGTTGAGCGGGTTTGCGGTGCCCGTCTGCAGCTGGAACACCGGGGCGATCGCGGTCCCGACGTTCTTGTAGTAGACGAACGTGCCGGCCGAGTTGCCGACCACGAGGTCGAGCTTGCCGTCTCCGTTGAGGTCGCCGACGGCCGGAGCGCTGCCGTTGCCGGGAGTCAGGCCGTTGACGGGGCTCGAGGCGCCCGTGATCTCGGTGAAGAGCGTCGCGCGCGCATGCGCGGGGCTCGGCGAGAGCCCGAGCAAGGTGACGGCGATCGCGGAGTTCGCGAGGACGCTGCGCAGGACGAAGGAGAGGTACGAGCCGTTCCGGCGGTGTCGGCGCACGAAGCGCCGGGCCGCCGCGCGGACCTGCTGTCGCGAGCCGCCGAACGCGGCGCGTCCCGCCGTCGTGAGCGCGCGCTCACAGCGGCGAAGCAGATCCCGTTCTTCGCGATCGCCCCGGCCGGGGCCAGCATCCATCCGCATCCGAATCCCCGTGACGCATCGATCACGAAGAGGCGAAGCCCTTATACATCCGCGTCGTTGCGAATAGCAATGACAATTCGATGAACGGAGGAAGGAGCCTCGGATCTCGAGATCGAATCCGGCGGGATCGAGTCCGGCCCGACCGGCAAACGCGTGCGCAGATCGCCGTCGGAGCTGAAAAACACGCGATGGTGGAGGGCGCGGTCCGGAGCGCGTTTGGGCTTCATCCTGAAGCGACTCCGACCGAGAAGGAATGCGTGGCGGGGCGATGTGCGGAATGCGCCGGCGGGTCGGCTTCGAGCCGTAGGGTGCGCTCGCTGTGGGTCGTCTTGCTGCTGCTCCTCGCGGCTGCGGCGCTTCCGCTCGTCGTCGACTTCGCCCCGCCGGAGCCGCCTCCGCTCGTGCTGCTCGTCGTGTTCGACGCGCTCCGCGCCGACCACCTCAGCCAGTACGGCTACGCGCTGCCGACCAGCCCGGGACTCGCGCGGCTGGCCTCGCGCGCAACGTTGTTCCGCAACGCCTACGCGCCGGCCTCCTACACGACCGCGAGTACGGCGAGCCTGATGACCGGCCTCTCGCCCCTGCGCCACGGCGCGAGGCGTCAGGCAGCGCGGCTCGACGAGCGGCACGTCACGCTCGCAGAGCTGCTGCGCGAGCGCGGCTACCGCGCGCACGGCGTCAGCTTCAACCCCGTGGTCTCCCACGCGACCGGGTTCACGCAGGGCTTCCACGAATTCGTCGAGCGCGAGCGGGGCTCGCCCTTCAACCTCTACCCGGACATGGCCGACGGGCTCGCCGTGATCGGGCGCTGGCTCGGCGAGACCGACGATCCGCTCTTCGTCTACTTCCAGCCCATGAACACGCACGGCCCGTATCTCGTGCCCGCGGATCGACGCGACACCTTGCTGGGACGGCCGCCCTCTCCCGTCTTCCGCTACTACGACCCGCTCATGGCCGACATCCTCGGCGGCAAGCTGGCTCGCCGCGCCGAGGTCACGCCCGAGTACGTCCGCAGCGGGATCGAGCGCTACGACACCGCGATTCGCTATGCGACGGACGAGCTCGGCAAGCTGCTCGACGAGCTCGAGCGCAGCGGGCGATTCGACGACGCGCTGATCGTGGTGACGGCCGACCACGGCGAGGAGTTCTTCGAGCACGGCGGCTTCTCTCACGGCTACTCGCTGCACGAGGAGGTGCTGCGGGTCCCTCTGCTCGTGAAGCTGCCGGGCCAGCGCGCGGCGCGGGAGGTCGAGACGCGCGTGTCGCTGCTCGACGTCTATCCGACGATCGCCGACGGGGTCGGGGCGCGGACGCCTCGGGCGGTCGAGGGCGCGAGCCTCCTGCCGCTGGCGCAGGGCGGCTCGGCGCCCGCCCGGGATTCCCTCTACCTGCTGGCGGAGTTCTCGCCGCGCCTCGTGGCGCGCGGCGTCGTCTCCGGCACGAAGAAGCTCGTCGCCACCGAAGAGAGCTACGAAGGGACCGAGCGGAAGCTGGCGCTCTACGACCTCGCCTCCGATCCGGGCGAGCGGCGCGATCTCGCGGCTGCGGAGCCGCAGCTGGTGCGCGCGCTGGCGGAGCGACTGCGGAGCGAGGAGCTCTCGTCGCCGGAGCGCTCGGCCGAAGTCGCGGACTCGCTCGACGCTGAGCTTCGCGCGCTCGGCTACCTGCGGTAGAGGTGCCGCCACCGGGATCCCTCGTATCCTCCATCGCGTCGGAGGCGGATCCGTGGAGCCGCGCGACCCGCGGGCGCAGGGCACAGAGCTGCAGCATTGGTACCGGACGGCGGTGGCGCACCACAGGGCGGGGCGTCTCGAGCCGGCGCGCGCGCTCTACGATCAGGTGCTGCGCGCGGTGCCCGATCACCCCGCCGTGCTGCACAAGCTCGGCGTGCTCGTGCACGAGCAGGGCGATCCCGTCCGCGCGGTCGAGCTGATCGAGCGCGCGATCGCCCGGCGCGCCGACGATCCCGCGTACCACAACAACCTCGGCAACGCGCTGCGCGCGCTCGGGCGGCCGGCGCAGGCCGAACACGCCTATCGCTCCGCGCTCCGCCTGCGCGCCGACTACGCGGGCGCTCTCTATAACCTCGGTGCGCTGCTCGCGGACTCCGGGCGACTCGAGGAGTCGAATGCGCTGCTGCGCCGTTGCCTCGCGCTGTCGCCGAGACGGGTCGAGGCGCACCTCGCGCTTGCCGGAGTGGAGGCTCGCAGCGGACGCCTGCGGGAGGCGGAGGCCTGCTGTCGCCGCGCGCTGATCGCCGAGCCGCAGCACGCTGCCGCCCACTTCGAGCTCGGCAACGCGCTCCGCGAGCAGGGCCGCGTGGACGAGGCGATCGCCAGCTTCCAACGAGCGGTCCGCTGCGAGCCGAAGATGGCCGGGGGTTACACCAATCTGGGAGCCCTGATGCAGCTGCGCGGAGAGGTCGACGCGGCACGCGCCGCCTTTCGGCGCGCGATCGAGCTCGACCCCCGCTCGCCGCAGGCCCACTTCAACCTGGCGCGGCTGCTCGACGAGATCGACGAGCTCGAGCCGGCGCGCGACGCCTACGAGACCGCCGCGGCGCTCTCGCCGGCGCTCGTGCCCGAGGTCCTCTGCCACCTCTCGATCGTGCGGCGCAAGCTGTGCGATTGGAGCGATGCGGAGGCGCAGCGCGCGGCGCTGCTCGCGGCCGTGAAGGCGCATCTCGACGATCCGGCGGCGCAGCGCGGGCTCCCGCCGCTGACGCTCAATCTCTTCGCCGCGCCCGCGGCGCTCCGGCGCGCCGCGTCCGCGCAGCAGGCGCGCGCGATCGCACACTCGTGCCGCGAGGCGCGCGCGCACGCCGCGATCGGGCAGACGCGACCGGCGCGGGACCGGCTGCGGATCGGCTACGTCTCCCCCGATTTCCGCCAGCACGCCGTCGGCACCTTGATCGCGCCGCTCTTCGAGCTCCACGACCGCTCGTCCTTCGAAGTCTTCGCCTACGCACTCGTGCAGGTGGACGACGCCTTCAACCGCCGCGTGCGCGCTGGCTGCGACGTCTACGTCGATGCATCGAAGGAGTCGCCCGAGGAGACCGCGCGGCGCATCCGCGCCGACGAGATCGACGTGCTGATCGACCTCGCCGGCTACACCACCTATTCGCGCACCGCGATCTTCGCGCTGCGCCCCGCGCCGGTGCAGGCGCACTGGCTCGGCTATCTCGACACGCTCGGCGCCGACTTCGTGCCGTACATCCTGGCGGACTCGCGCGCCGTGTCCGAGGCGTCGGCGGCCCACTACAGCGAGGCGATCGTCGCGCTGCCGGATTGCTTCGCGGTCGCGGCGGATCTGCCGATCGCGCCGGAGACCCCGACGCGCGCGGCCTGCGGGCTTCCCGAGGATCGCTTCGTCTTCTGCTCGATGAACGGCTTCCAGAAGCTCGACCCGCGCACGTTCGCGGCGTGGATGCGAATCCTGGCGCGGACTCCCGAGTCGGTGCTCTGGCTCTACGACGGGACGAGCGCCGCCGGCAAGGAGAGGCTGCGGCGCGAGGCGGAGCGCTCGAGTGTCGATCCCTCGCGGATCGTCTTCGCTTCGCGACTTCCCGTGCCGGAGTACCTCGCGTGCTATCGGCTGGCCGACCTCTTCCTCGACAGCTTCGACTACAACGCCGGCGCCACCGCGCTCGGAGCGCTCTTCGCCGGATTGCCGCTCCTTACGTTGCCGGGCGAGAGCTTCGTGTCGCGCATGGGCGCGAGCTTCTGCGCGGCCGCCGCGCTTCCCGATCTGATCTGCGAGAGCGAAGCGGAGTACGAGGAGCGCGCCGTGCGGATCGGGCGCGATCGGTCGCTCGCCGCGTCGCTGAAGGAGCGCCTCGCGCAGGCGCGCGCGAGCGCGCCGCTCTTCGACGGGCCGCGCTTCGTCCGTCAGCTCGAGAGCGCCTACCGCCTGATGTGGCGCGATCATCGCGACGGGACGGGGCCGCGGCCGATCCGCGTGCCGCCGGACGTCGCGGGCTCGGGCAGCGCCGCCCAGAAGGTCTGATCCGGCATCGCGAGCGCATGGCGGAAGGTCTCGTCGCGGATGCCGAGGATCCCGGGACGCCGCACGCCCGGCAGCACCTGCACGTCGTAGATCTCCTCGCAGCTCTGCAGGAAGCGCAGCTCGCCGACGAACGCACCGCTCTGCCGGTGCACGACCGTGATGCCGCAGAAGAGCTCGGGGCGCCCGGCGAGGCCGAGGTCGCCGAACGTGTGCGTCTTGCGCAGGCGCGAGGTCGCGACGAACAGGTAGTCGCCCACGCATGCGAGACCGCGGGCGAAGCCGTCGATGCGGCGCACCGTCTCGTACTGCCCGCGCGCCGGATCGACCGCGATCAGCTCGCCCTTCGCCGAGAGCAGCGCATAGAGCACGCCATCGACGATGCGCGGCGAGTGCGGCATCGCGAGCCCCGAGAGCGCGATCTCGCCGCTCGCGACGTCGAGGATCACGCCGTCTCGCTCCTTGCCCTCGCGCCAGCCCTCGCGTACGTCGCTGGTGCCGAGCGCCGTCGCGAAGCGCGGCGCGCCGCCCTGCGCCGCGATCCCGTTCAAGTGGCAGCGGTCCTCCGGCGCGAGCGCGGAGACGAAGCGCGGCTTCCAGAGCGGGCGGAAGCTGAAGCGCTCGTCGAGCTCGAAGAGACACGAGAAGAGCGTGTTGACGCCGAGCAGCCCGCGCGGGGTCCACAGCATGTCGTGGACGTCGAGCGCGCCGGTGAAGTGGACCGAGCGGGGGACGAAGAGGGCGTCGTAGGTGGCGGGCTGCTTCGGATAGGTCGCCGCAAGGCGCGGTTCGTTGGCGAGCAGCACGATCTCGTGTCGGGTCGCCACGGCGAGGCGGTCGCCGTCGGCCGCGATGCCCATCGGCATCTCGAAGGTGCGCGGCAGCTGCACGATGCGCTCGCCGTCCGACGAGAGCAGGATCACCTTGCCGGCCTGGTAGGTGCTCAGCACGAGCGAGCAGCCGAGCGTGGCGAGCAGCTCGGGCAGCTCGGGAGTGTGGCGACAGCTGAATGGCTGCGTCGGGCGTTCGGGATCGAACACGAGCGGAGGGCTCAGCCCTCCACGCTCCAGGTGTCGCCGGAGCGCAGCAGCTTGGTCAGGTCGCCCTGGCCCCGCTTCGCGATCGCCTGCGCGACCTGGTCGCCGAGCATCGCGTCGTAGGTCGGCTGGTCCACCGCGCGGAAGACGCCGATCGGCAGCGGGAAGGCCGGGCGCTGCAGGCTGGCGAGCGCGAAGGCGTAGGCCGGCGTCTCGTGGCGCTCGTGGTGCACGGCCACGCCCTTCGAAACGGCGTCGCCTTCCTTGCCGAGGTGGACGATCGACGGGATCCCGTTCTCGATGCGGATTCCCTTGCGCTGGTCCTCGGCGCCCCACACGAGCGGCTGTCCGTCCTCGAGCGAGAGGCCGGCCTCGATGCGCTGCTTGCGGTCCTCGATCTCGATCCACTCGTCGTCGTTGTAGACGGGGCAGTTCTGCAGGATCTCGATGAAGGCGGTGCCCGGGTGCGCGTGGGCGCGCCGCAGCATCTCCTGGAGGTGCGGCGCGTGCACGTCGACCGTGCGCGCGACGAAGGTGGCGCCGGCGCCGAGTGCGAAGGCGATCGGGTCGATCGGGTGGTCGATCGAGCCGTCGGGCGTCGACTTCGTCTTCATGCCGATCCGCGAGGTCGGCGAGTACTGGCCCTTCGTGAGGCCATACACACGGTTGTTGAAGAGCAGGATCTTCACGTCGACGTTGCGGCGGATCGTGTGGAGCAGGTGGTTGCCGCCGATCGAGAGGCCGTCGCCGTCGCCCGTCACGACCCAGACGGAGAGCTCCGGGCGGCTGGCCTTGATGCCCGTCGCGAAGGCCGGCGCGCGCCCGTGGATCGTATGCATGCCGTAGGTGTTCATGTAGTAGGGGAAGCGCGAGGAGCAGCCGATCCCCGACACGAACACGAAGTTCTCGCGCGGCACGCCGAGCTCCGGCATCACGCGCTGCACGTTGGCGAGGATCGAGTAGTCGCCGCAGCCTGGGCACCAGCGGACGTCCTGATCGGACTGGAACTCCTGAGCCGTGGGCTTGCCCGCCGTCTGCGCCATCAGAGCTTCTCCCCGCGCAGCATCGCGTCGATGCCCTTGCGGATCTCCGCGACCTTGAAGGGCTGACCCTGCTGCTTCGAGAGGTTCTGCGCCGGGACCAGGAACTCCGCGCGCAAGAGCGAGGTCAGCTGGCCCATGTTGAGCTCGGGCACGAGCACGCGCTCGAAGCGCGACAGCACCTCGCCGAGATTCGCCGGGAAGGGATTCAGGTGGCGCAGGTGGATGCTCGAGACGGAGAGGCCGTCGGCGCGCGCCCCCTCGACCGCCGAGGTGATCGCGCCGTGCGTCCCGCCCCAGCCGACCACGAGCAGCTCGCCGCGATCCGGGCCGAAGACCTCGACCGCCGGGATCTCCTGCGCGATGCGCGCGACCTTCTCGGCGCGCAGGTGGATCATCTTCTCGTGGTTGCGCGGGTCATAGGAGACGTTGCCCGTGCCGTCCTCCTTCGAGAGACCGCCGATGCGGTGCTCGAGGCCGGGCGTGCCCGGGACCGCCCACGCGCGCGCGAGCGTGTCGGGGTTGCGGTCGTAGGGGCGGAAGCCGTTCGGGTCGGTGCGCAGCGACACCGGAGCGCGACGCAGCGAGGCGACGTCCGGGATCAGCCACGGCTCGGCGCTGTTCGCGAGGTAGCTGTCCGAGAGCAGCACCACGGGCGTCATGTAGGTGACGGCGATGCGGAAGGCCTCGAGCGCCGCGTAGAAGCAGTCGCCCGGGGTCGACGCCGCGATCACGGGCAGCGGGCTCTCGCCGTTGCGCCCGTGCAGCGCGAGCAGCAGGTCGCCCTGCTCGATCTTGGTGGGCATGCCCGTCGACGGCCCGGCGCGCTGGATGTCGACGACTACGAGCGGCAGCTCGGTCATGACCGCGAGGCCGAGCGCCTCCTGCTTCAGCACCATGCCCGGTCCGCTGGTCGTGCAGATCGCGAGGTCGCCCGCGAAGGCCGCGCCGATCGCGGCGCTGATCGCCGCGATCTCGTCCTCGGCCTGGAAGGTCTTCACGCCGAAGTGGCGGTAGCGCGCGACCTCGTGGAGCACGTCGCTGGCCGGCGTGATCGGGTAGGCACCGAGGAAGACCGGCCGCTGCATCTGGACGGAGGCGGCCACGATGCCCCAGGCCAGCGCGGTGTTGCCCGTGATGTTCCGGTACAGGCCCGGCTGGATCTTCGCCTTCGGGACGATGTACGAAGTCGGGAAGAGCTCGGTCGTCTCGCCGAACGCGTAGCCCGCCTTCAGCACGCGCACGTTCGCGTCGAGCACCTTGCCCTTGAAGCGGCTCTCGAGCCACTCGATCGTGGTTTCCATCGGCCGGTTGTAGAGCCAGTACACGAGTCCGAGCGCGAAGAAGTTCTTCGAGCGGTCGCCCTCGCGCGCGCCGATCCCGAGATCCTTGACCGCCTCGCGCGTCAAGGTGGTGGCGGGGATCTCGACCACGCGGAAGCGGTCGCGCAGCGCGGGCAACGGGTCGTCCTCGTAGCCCGCGCGCTGCAGGTTGCCCTTCGTGAAGGCGTCGCTGTTGACGACCACGAGGCCGCCGGGCCGGACATCGCCGATGTTTGCGCGCAGCGCGGCCGGGTTGAAGGCGAGAAGGACGTCCGGGTTGTCCGCGGGCGTGCGGATGTCGTGCGAGGAGAAGTGGATCTGGAAGCCGGAGACGCCTGCCAGGGTTCCTGCTGGCGCGCGGATCTCTGCTGGGAAGTCGGGCAGGGTGGAGAGATCGTTGCCCGCGAGCGCCGTGGACTCGGTGAACTTCGTCCCGGTGAGCTGCATGCCGTCGCCGGAATCTCCGCAGAAGCGGATGGCGACTCGGTCGATCTCCTGGGTCGGCTTGACGGGCATCGAGAACCTTCGGGCTCGGATGCGGCGGATTGTATCGGGCGGCAGCCACGGGAAAAGCCCCGACCGGGCTCGCGCATCGCGCGGGACGCCAGCGGAAAGTAGCCGAACGGGCGGGGGCTTCGGAGCGCGGCTGCGCGCCGATGAGGCTCAAGTCGGCGCATCGACGGCCCGATAGGCCCGTTCATGATCCAGCCCGCCAGGTTTCCGCGCGCACTGCGCGCCGGCGGACTCCACGCGCTCCACGTGTCGCTCAACAGCCCCGTGGTCGCGCACGAGTCGCTGCCGCGCGGGCCGGCGTCCGCCGCGGTCGCGCTCGACGCGCACGGCGCGCTCGTGTGCCTGCGCTCGGTGCGGACGGGCCGCCGCGTGTTCTTCTGCACCGCGGAGGAGCTCGCGCCGTCGCCGCGGCTCGCGCTCGACGCGGCGCTCTCGTTCGCCGAGGGGCTCGGCTTCCTGTTCGACGAGGACGAGCTGCGGCTGCGCGGCGACGAGGCTGCGCTCGATCTCTGGGTGGAGCTCTGCGGCGACAGCGCGCCCGCGTCACCGCGCCTCGACGCGGACGATCTCGAGACGGACGACGACGACGACGATCTCTGGGGCGACGACGACCTCTTCGAGTCCGCGGAGCCCGCCGTCGTGCACGCGCTCTCGAAGTTCCGATTCACGACAGGACGTGCCTGAGCGTCAGGAGGACCCGCGAATGCACTTCCAGGCTCGACTCTCCGCCACGCTGGCCGGCATCGTGTGGCTCGCGCTCGCGCCGCTCGCCACCGGCTGCGCGAGCTTCGGCCAGCAGGACGAGCGCGAAGCCGCCGCGCGCCAGGCGAAGGCGCACCTCGCGATCGGCGCCGACCACCTGAAGAACGGCCGCAACGCGCTCGCGCTGCACGAGTTCCTCGTCGCCGAGAAGTTCGACCCGCGCAACGCGCAGGTCCAGAACGCGCTCGGCGAGGGCTACTTCGCGCAGAACAAGCGGGTCGAGGCGGAGGCGCACTATCGCCGCGCCCTCGAGCTCGCTCCCGACTACCACGACGCGCGCCTCTCGCTCTCCGTGCTCTACATCGTCGAGGAGCGTTACGCGGACGCGGCAGTCGAGTGCCAGAAGCTGCTCGACGACCCGACCTTCCCGGCGCCATGGCGCGCGCTCGCGAACCTCGGCTTCGCCGAGCTCCAGCAGAAGAACCTGATCGAGGCGCGCAAGCACCTGACGCAGGCGCTCGAGTACCAGAAGGAGTACTGGCCGGCGAGGCTGACGCTCGCACAGGTCGAGCTGAGCGAGAACCGGAAGCGCGAGGCGCTCTCGCTGCTGAGCGAGGTGCTCGCGCTGTCGCCCGCACCTTCGGTGCAGGCGCAGGCCAACTACGAGATCGCGCAGATCTACGTCTCGCTCGGACAGCGCGAGGAGGCGGTGGCGCACCTCACCACCGCGGTGGCGCAGACGCCGGACGGACTCTGGGGCCGCCGCTCGCAGGAGTCCCTGAAGCAGCTGCGCTAGGGGCACGCCATCAAGCTACGTTCCGCCGCGTGAAACCTGGCGAGCGCGCGGACGCGCCCGGCGCGAAGCGGTCGGCGGAGGAGACGCCGCCCGGCCCTTCGGTCGGCCAGTACCTGGCCAATCAGCGGCGGCTCCGCCGCATCTCGCTCGAGGAGCTCTCCGAGATGACGCGCATCCCGCGTCGCAATCTCGAGCGGCTCGAGTCCGGCGCCTTCGACGCGACGGCGGACGGCTTCACGCGCGGCTTCGTGCGCACGGTGGCCGAGGCGCTCGGTCTCGACGCCAACGAAGCGGTGATGCGGCTCGTCGACGAGCCTCGCGCCGACGAGCTGCGCGCGCTCGTGGCCGCCCGCCGCGCGCTGATGTGGCGGGTCGCGGCGCTCGTGGCCGTCGCGGTGCTCGTCTTCCTCGGCGGGCTCTACCTCGTGCTGCGCGCGCCGGCGCACGAGGACGCGAAGCCCCCCGCGCTGACCTGGCGCCGTGACGCCGTGCGCGGACTCGCGGAGCGAGAGCAGCGCGAGACGGGCCCCGCTCCGGCGCCGCAGCGCGAAGCGCCCTGAGACGGCGGTGGCGTCGCTCGAGACCGAGGCGCTGATCCTGCGCTCCGTCGATTTCGGCGAGTCCGACCGGATCCTGCACCTGCTGGTGCCCGACGCCGGGCGACTCACGGCGATCGCCAAGGGCGCGCGGCGCAGCGTGCGGCGCTTCGCCGGCACGCTCGACCTCTTCAACCACCTGCACGTGCGCCTCGACCTGCGGCGCCCGGGGCAGGTGAGCCGCCTCGATCAGGCGCGGCTCGTGCGGAGCTTCGCGCCGCTGCGCAGCGACCCCTCGCGCTTCGCGCTCGGCTGCTACCTGCTCGAGCTGCTCGACCGCCTCGCGCCGGAGGGCGCCGAGCGCGTCGAGGGAGCGCGGCTCTTCGCCTTCGCGCTCCAGACACTGGACTGGGTCGCGACGCGACCGGCCTCGCCGCAGCTTCGCGTGCTGGTCCTGCTGCGCGCGCTCGACGCGCTCGGGCTCCGCCCCGAGCTCCGGAACTGCGTGCGCTGCGGGCGCGAGCCCGCCGCGCGCGAGGCGTCTCGCTTCCACGTCGCCGAGGGCGGGCCCGTGTGCGAGTCCTGTGCTGCGACCCTGGCGGGGCTCCTGCCGGTGCAGCGCGGGACCTTGCGCGCGCTCGAGCAGGGCGCGCGGCTCGATCCGGCGCAGCTCGATCGCCTCGTGCTGCCGCCGCGCGCGCTCGCGGAGGCGGAGCAGCTCCTCGATCGCTTCTCGCGCTTCCATCTCGGCGTCGAACTCGCTAGCGAGCGCTTCCTGCGCGAGCTGATCGCAAGCGGCGAAGCCGCGCGCAGCGAGGCGTAGCCGAGCGAAGATCAGAGAAGCGACCAGCTGCGCGTGGGCTGATATAGTGCGCCCTTCCGGATTCCCCGCACGAACCGATGCCCGAGGCGCAGAAGTCGACCGCACGCCGGCTCGAGCGCATGGACGACCTCGTGTCGCTATGCGCGCGCCGCGGATTCATCTTCCAGTCGAGCGAGATCTACGGAGGCATCAACGGCTTCTGGGATTACGGCCCGCTCGGCGCGGAGCTGAAGCAGAATCTGCGCGCCCACTGGTGGCAGCGCGTCGTGCGCGAGCGGCCCGACGTCGAGGGCATCGACAGCGCGATCATCGCGCATCCGCGTACCTGGGAGGCGTCGGGCCACGTCGAGCACTTCAGCGATCCGCTGGTCGACTGCCGCGCCTGCAAGAAGCGCTTCCGCGCCGATCAGCTCGCCGACGCCGAGCCGTGCAGCGCGAGCGACGGCGGCGCGCACGACTTCACCGAGGCGCGCAACTTCAACCTGATGCTGACGACGCACATCGGCGCCTCCGAGGAGGCCGGCTTCGTCGCGTACCTGCGCGCCGAGACCTGCCAGCCGATCTTCAACGACATGAAGCGCGTGCGCGAGGCGGCGCGCCAGTCGATCCCCTTTGGCATCGCGCAGATCGGCAAGGCGTTCCGCAACGAGATCAACCCGCGCAACTTCACCTTCCGCTCGCGCGAGTTCGAGCAGGCCGAGCTCGAGTACTTCGTGCACCCGTCCGAGCGCGAGAAGTGGTTCGACCACTGGCTCGAGCAGCGACTGCGCTTCCACCGCGAGATCGGCCTCTCGGAGGCGAGGCTGCGCACGCGCCCGCACGAGGCGAAGGAGCTCGCCCACTACGCGCGCGCGGCGGTCGACATCGAGTACGAGTTCCCGTTCGGCTGGCAGGAGATCGAGGGCGTCCACGACCGCGGCGACTGGGACCTCCGGCGCCACGGCGAGTTCTCGGGCAAGGACCTCGGCGTGACCGACCCGGAGACCAAGGAGCACTATGTGCCCATGGTGATCGAGACGTCGGTCGGCGTGGACCGCACGTGCCTGGCGCTCCTCTGCGACGCCTGGCGCGAGGAGGCGCTCGAGGGCGGCGAGACGCGCATCGTGATGGGCTTCGCGCCGGCGCTGGCGCCGCTCACGGTCGCCGTGCTGCCGCTCTCGAAGAAGCTGGCCGAGCCGGCCGAGGCGCTGGCCGCGCGACTGCGCCGGCGCTGGAACGTCTTCTACGACGACGCCGGCAACATCGGGCGGCGCTACCGACGCATGGACGAGGCGGGGACGCCGTGGTGTGTCACGGTCGACTTCGAGACCGCGAACGACGGACGCGTCACGGTGCGCGAGCGCGATTCGATGGCGCAGGAGCGCATCGCGATCGACGCCGTAGAGAGCTGGGTCGCCGCGCGCCTGGAGCCGGCTTGAGCCGACTCGCCGGGGGGAGGGCGTCGCGGGCGCGCACGGCCCGCGCGCGCCGCGTCTTCTTCTTCGGAGCCGGACGCGCCGACGGCGGGCGCGCTCAGCGCTCGCTGCTCGGCGGCAAGGGGGCGAATCTCGCGGAGATGACGCGGCTCGGCATCCCGGTGCCGCCGGGCTTCACGATCTCGACCGAGGTGGCGGGCCTCTACACGCGCGCGGGACGGCTCCCGCGCGACGTCGTGCGCGCCGCGCGCCGCGCGCTCGCCCGAGTGGAGCAGGTGATGGACGCGCGCTTCGGCGACCCCCGTCGACCGCTTCTCGTGTCGGTCCGCTCGGGCGCGCCGGTCTCGATGCCCGGCATGATGGACACGGTGCTGAACCTCGGGCTCTCACCCGCGATCGCGGAAGGGCTCGCGGCGCGAGCCGACGCGCGCTTCGCCTGGGACAGCTACCGGCGCTTCCTCCAGATGTACGGCGACGTGGTGCTCGGCGTGCCACACGAGCGCTTCGAGAGCCTGCTCGAGGCGGTGCGCGACGAGCGCGGGGCGCGCGTCGACAGCGAGCTCGACGCCGACTCGCTGCGCCGCGTGTGCGAGGAGTACCGGGCGGCCGTGCGCACCCACACGGGCCGAGATCTTCCGGAGGATCCGGAAGAGCAGCTCTGGGGCGCCGTCGGCGCCGTCTTCCGCTCCTGGGGCAATGAGCGCGCCGTGCGCTACCGCCGCCTCCACGGCATCCCCGACGGCCTCGGCACCGCCGTCAACGTACAGGCGATGGTGTACGGAAACATGGGGCCGGACTGCGCCACGGGCGTCGCCTTCACGCGCGACCCGACGACCGGCGCGCGCGTCTTCTTCGGCGAGTACCTCGAGAACGCGCAGGGCGAGGACGTCGTGGCGGGCATCCGCACGCCGCACCCGATCAATCGGGCGGTGCGGACCGCGCTGACGCGCGGCCTGCCGACGCTCGAGGAGACGATGCCGCGCCTGTACCGCGAGCTCTGGCGCACCGCGCAACGCCTCGAGCGCCATTACCGCGACATGCAGGACATCGAGTTCACGATCGAGCGCGGTCGCCTGTGGCTCCTGCAGACGCGCTCGGGCAAGCGCACCGCGCAGGCCGCCGTGCGCATCGCCGTCGACCTCGCCGAGGAGAAGCGCATCCGGCGCGACGAGGCGCTGCGGCGCGTCGACCCGGCGCAGCTCGAGCAGCTGCTCCACCCGACGCTCGACCCGGACGCGCCGCGCAAGGTGATGGCGCGCGGGTTGCCCGCCTCGCCGGGCGCGGCGGTCGGCAGCGTCGTCTTCACGGCCGACGCGGCCGAGGCGCACGCGAAGGCGGGCGAGAAGGTGATCCTCGTCCGCACGGAGACCTCGCCCGAGGACATCCACGGCATGCACGCCGCGGAAGGCGTGCTGACCGTGCGCGGCGGCATGACCTCGCACGCGGCGGTGGTCGCGCGCGGCATGGGGAAGTGCTGCGTGGTCGGTTGCGGCGACGTGCGGATCGACCCCGCTGCCGGCGTCATGAACGTCGGCGGCGCCGACGTCCGTGAAGGCGAGCCGATCACGCTCGACGGCTCGACGGGAGAGGTGATGCTCGGCCGGCTTCCGACGGTCACGCCGGCGCTCGGCGGCTCGTTCGCGAAGCTGATGCGCTGGGCCGACGGCGTGCGCCGGCTGCATGTGCGCACGAATGCCGACACGCCGCACGACGCGCGCATCGCGCGCGAGTTCGGCGCCGAGGGCATCGGCCTGTGCCGCACCGAGCACATGTTCTTCGAGCCGCAGCGGATCCTGGTGGTCCGCCAGCTGATCCTCGCGACGAGCGCGGAGAAGCGGCAGCGAGCGCTCGCGCGCCTCGAGCCGATGCAGCGCGGCGACTTCGCGGAGATCTTCCGCGTGATGGACGGCCTGCCGGTGACGGTGCGCCTGCTGGACCCGCCGCTGCACGAGTTCCTGCCGCACGAGCACGACGAGCTCGCCGAGGTGGCGGCCGCGCTCGACACGGGCGTTGCCGAGGTACGCGCGCAGGTCGAGTCGTTGCGCGAGCAGAACCCGATGCTCGGCCACCGCGGCTGCCGGCTCGGCATCACCTTCCCCGAGATCTACCGCATGCAGGTGCGCGCGATCGCGCAGGCGGCGCGGCTGGTCGCGGGCGATGGGGTGCGCGTGCGGCCCGAGATCATGATCCCGCTGGTGTCGCATCGTGAGGAGCTCGCCCGCCTGCGTGCACTGGTGGTCGAAGAGGCCGCGCGCGTGCTCGAGGGCGTGCGTCCGCGCGTGCCGCTCCGGGTCGGCACGATGATCGAAGTTCCCCGCGCGGCGCTCACGGCGGACTCGATCGCAGGCGTCGCGGACTTCTTCAGCTTTGGCACGAACGACCTGACCCAGATGGGCTACGCGCTCTCGCGCGACGATGCCGGCCGCTTCCTGCCGGAGTACATCGAGTCAGGGATCCTGCCGGCGGATCCCTTCGTCTCGATCGACGAGGACGGGATCGGCGCGCTGATCGAGATCGCCGCCCAGAAGGGCCGCGCGGCGCGGCCCGACCTCAAGCTCGGGCTGTGCGGCGAGCACGGCGGCGACTCGAGCAGCGTACACTTCTGTGCGCGTATCGGACTGGACTACGTCTCGTGCTCCCCCTTCCGCGTCCCGATCGCGCGGCTGGCCGCGGCGCAGGCCGCCCTGGACGCCTGATGCGGAGGCTGCGCCCCTGGATCGCGCTGCTGCTGCTCGTCGCGCTCGGCTGCGGCGGCATCGCGCCCCAGGCCGCGCCCGACACCGGCGCGGTCGCGGTCGATTCGGACTCCGCCTTCGCCTTGCTCCGTCGCGTGCGCGGCTTCTACCTGCGGCTGGCCGAGCGGCGCTTCAACTCGCTCGAGACCTATCGGGACTTCATCACGCGTTCCCACTTCCGTACGCCCGAGCTCTTCCTCGACTACTACGCCGACCTCGCCGAGGCGTTCGGCAATGCGCACTTCGAGCAGGAGCGGCCCGACAAGGTCGAGATCGAGGGCTTCCTCTTCGAAGACTCGCTGACTGCGCAGGTGCAGATCCGTTTCCGAGGCGAGGACAATCGACCGCTGCGGGCCGGCCACGTGGATCTCGTGCGGGTGGATCGCTGGGAATGGGCTGACGGGACCTGGTGGATCCGGCCAGGGAAAGTCTCGGAGGCGTTGCCCTCCCTCCCGGTGCACTGACGCAGGTGTGTGGAATCGATTTCACACAAAAAGGAAAGGTTTTTCACTGAAACGAACTGCCGTCCCGCATGACACCCGCGGGTTACCACTCGGATAAAACTCTCTTTTAGCGAGAGCTTGAGTCATTGACCTGCACATTTCGATCGCGTGGCACGCGCCGTGCAGATCCTTCTAGCCGGGACTTCGGTCCCTCACTTTTGAAAAGCCGGGTCTCAGCGCGAAGCGCGCAGCCAGGGAGGAAGAAAGGGTCGGATTCAAAATCCCCCCAGAAGAATCGAGCTCCGGGAAGACGGGTCGGTGCGCTGTGACACCGAAGATCGTGGGCAATCCCGATTTCCAGGCACTCGGTGCTGCCAGCTCCGTGCGGACCACAGGAGTCGTGTGTGCCGCAGTCGGAAGTTGCATGGGCCAATGATCGCGAGCTCGTGGAGCAAATCCTGAATGGAAGCCGCGAGCACTTCGAACAACTCTACGAATCCTATTTCCCTCGGGTCTTCCGCTTCGCGTTGAAGCGCCTCGGCGATGCCGGTGAAGCCGAGGACGTCGCGCAGGAAGTCTTCTTCACGGTCTTCCGGTCGCTCCCGAGCTATCAGGGGAACGCGCCGCTCCTGATCTGGATCTTCGGAGTGACTCGGAACACCGTGAACCGCCGCTTCCGGCGGGCGCGTCCCCGATTCGAGTCGATCGACGCGGACGAGGTACACGAGCTGTCGGGGGGGTTCGCGCCGCCCGATCAGGCCGTCGACGCCCGTCGAATGCTGCGCCTATGCGAGACCGTCATCGAGGACGACCTGACGCCGCTGCAGCGGCGCATCTTCCATCTGAAGCACTTGCGCCGTCAGTCGATTCGCAGCATCGCGCGCGCGCTCGGCAAGTCCGAGGACGCGATCAAGGCGAACCTCTATCGGATGCGCCGTGCGATCGCTCAGAACGCGCCGGGACTCGAGTCACTCCTCGACGCGAGCTAAAGCGATCTCCGCTCGGCTTCGGATCGCTGGGCGGATTTATCCCAGGGGCTTCGCAATGACGCGAAGTATGAAATGAATTTCGTGCCACGAAGTTCGCAGGGAGGCCACATTCCACTCTGACGGGGCCTGGCCCCGACCTGGGAAGGGACAACGCGAGGAGCCCCGCGTTGCCCCGAGCAGCCGCGTTTGCACATCCCAGTGACCGCCGTTCCGATGCCGAGCTCGTCGATGCCATCCGCCTGGGGGACGCATCGGCCTTCAACATCCTCTACGACCGCTACTTCCAGCGGGTCTATCACTTCGCCTACGCGCGCATGCGCAACGCCGCGGACGCCGAGGAGGCCGCGCAGGAGACCTTCACCGCGGTGTTCCGTTCGATGGACGCCTACCGCGGGCAGTCATCTCTCCTGTCGTGGATCTACGGCATCGCGAAGAACACCGTGAACAACCAGATCCGCCGCACCCGCGCTCAGGAGCAGCGCATCGAGCGTGCGCAAGGGGATCTGGTCCGCGAAGCGGGGCACGCCCTCGAGAGCTGCACGCCCGAAGAGCGGCTGGATCTGCGTCGCTGCGCCGAGGCGATCGATGCCGCCCTCTCGTCGGTGACGTCGTGGCAGGCCGAGGTCTTCGTCTTGCGTCACTTCGAGGATCTGCCCATCCAGGAGATCGCGGATCGCATGCAGCGCTCCAACGACGCGATCCGGTCGAGTCTCTACCGCGTGAAGCGGTTGGTGGTGGAGGCGGTGGATCCAGAGATGGCGACGGGCGAGGCCTGAGCCAGCAGGCGTCGGAAGGGGGGGCGACGTGAAGCGTGTCGAGCCGCGGGAGCCGCGGCGACGGACGACTTCCAAGCAGAGAGCCGAGCGGAACCAGGTGATGACGGACGAGGCGATGGCGGATTTCACGATCGAGGAGCTGCGAGAGTTCCTCCAGGCGGACTCTCTCGAGGTGCCGGTAGACCCGGCCTTCAAGGAGCGTTTGCGCCGCAAGCTCTGGGACCTGCTGCAGGAGCAGCTCCGCAAGCGGCGGGGAGACGCCTAGTCCGCCGAGCGACTCCGCGCACTCCGCGACGCTCGCGGTCCGGCGGTATGCTGCGGCGCGGTGAGGGGGGGCACAGCTCGCGCGCGCTGTCTGCGCGGCAGGCGATCGCATGCGATCGCCTGCGTGGCGCTGCTCGCGGCCTGCTCGCGCGGTGAACCGCATGCGGCGCGCCCCGACGTCGTGCTCGTCACGTGGGACACGTCGCGCGCGGACCACGTCGGCCCCGACGCGGCCATCGGCGAGCTGACACCGCGGTGGAACGCGGTGGCCCGATCCGGCGTGCGCTTCACGCTCGCGCGCACGTCGAGTCCGTCGACCCTCCCGGCGCACGCGAGCCTGATGACGGGCTCGTCGCCGCCGCGCAACGGGGTGCGCGAGAATGCGCTCTTCACGTTGCCGGACTCCGCGGAGACGCTCGCGGAGAGGCTCGGCGCGTCGGGATGGAAGACCGCGGCGTTCGTCTCTGCCGCCGTGCTCGACGCGCACTTCGGCCTCGCGCAGGGCTTCTCGCGCTACGACGACCGGGTCGGCGCTGCGCACGGCCGCGACTTCGGGGCGCGGCGCGGCGAGGCCACCGTCGACGCGGCGCTCGCATGGCTTCGCGACGTGCCGCCGGAAGAGCCCGTCTTCCTGTGGGTGCACCTCTTCGACCCGCACGGTCCGTGGTCCGTGCCGCCGTCGTTCGAGTCGAAGTACCCGGGGCAACCCTATCGGGCGGAGATCGCCTACGTGGATGCGCAGACCGGCCGCCGGCTCGATGGATTGCGCGCGGCCGGGCGACTCGATCGCGCGCTCGTCGTGCTGACGGCCGATCACGGCGAGGGCCTCGGCGAACACGGCGAGCGGACGCACGGCTACTTCCTCTACGACTCGACGGTCCGCATCCCGCTCTGCATCTGGGCCGGGCCCCGCTCCGGCGTCGCGCTTCCGGCGGATCGGCGCATCGACGCGCCCGTCTCGATCGTGGATCTGGCGCCGACTCTGGTGGATTGGCTGGCGCTCGGACCCTGGAGCGGCGACGGAGTCTCGCTGCGCGCGGCGATCGAGGGCGGCGCGCCACCGCCGCGGGAGCTCGCGCTCGAGACCGTCGACCCCTACTACGTCTTCGGCAGCGCGCCGCTTTTCGGTGTCGTGGACACGGCGGGCGACGTGTGGATCGACGCGCCACGGCGCGAGATCTACGACGTCGCGAGCGATCCGGCAGAGCTCCGCGACGTCTACTCGGACGCGCGCGCCTCCGAGGCCGACGCGCTCTTCGCGCGCCATCCGCGCGCCTTTCCGCCGCGGCTCGACCCGCCCGCGCTCGCACCCGACGAGCAGGCCCAGCTCGAGGCCCTCGGCTACCTCGCCGCGCGAGGCGCCGCGTCGAGCGGGGCGGGACCGAGGGCGCGTCCGGACCCGAAGGATCTGCTGCCGGTCGCGGCGCTCTGGATGGAGGACAACACCGAGAAGACCCCGGCGGCAGCGCTCGCGCGAGCCGAGGCGCTGGCGAAGCGCTTCGGTCCGCTGCCCGCGCTGGCCTTCTATCGCGCCGACCGGCTCGCCGCGCTCGCGCGGCCCGACGAGGCGATCGCGGTGCTGCGCGAGTCGCGCGACGCCTACCCGGACGAGACACGCCTCGAGAGCGAGCTGCGCGACGCCGTGCTCGCGCGCGCGCGCGATCGCGAGCTGGCGCAGCGGATTCGCGTCACCTTGGCCGCGCATCCGGACCACCCGGGCGCCGCGCACGATCTCGCCCTGGTGCTCCACCGCCTCGGCGAGCTCGACGAGGCGGCGCGTTGGTACCGCGTCTGGCTCGAGCGACACCCCGATGATGGCCCGACCCGCCTCGAGCTCTTCCGTCTGCTCGGCGCACAGGGCGACTACGACGGCGCGCTCGCCGTCGCGCGCGCTGCGCCCGAGGGCAGTCGCACGCCCGCGCTAGCCTGCGCCGAAGGCCGACTGCTCGCCTGGTGGATGGAGCGTCCCGAGCGGGCGCTCCCGTCGCTCCGTGCGTGCCGCGATGCCGGAGAGCCCGTCAGCTCGCGCGAGGTCGCGCTGCTCGACGCCGATCGACGCTAGGTGGCGTTTTCCGGAGCGGGAGGCGCCTCGGGCATCGGCCGGGGCGCGAGTCGGCCGATGTAGTGCCGGAAGGTGTCGAGCGTGAGACGCGCATCCGCCATCGCGCGGTGCGGCACCGCGCCGTCGATCAGGCCCGCGGTCGCCGCGGCCTGTCGCAGCGAGAGGGCCGGCACGGGCTCGCCCGCGACCAGCGACCACGCGTAGAAGAGCGTCGCCAGATCGATCACGTGGTAGTCGAAGGGCCACGGCAGTCCGCAGTTGCGGTAGGCACGCTCGAGGAAGAGCACGTCCATGCGGACGTTCTGCCCCGCCGGCACGACGGTCTTGCCGGCGGGCAGCAGCGCGCTGAGCTCGGTGAGCGCGGTGCGCACGTGCGGCGCGCCGCTCCAGGCCGCGGCGTCGTAGCCGCTGATCTGCGCGGCCTCGGCGCTGATGCGCTCGGCGCGCGCGGCGACCTTCCACTCCGCGCTCGCGAGCTCGGCGAGCCGCTCGTCGGTCACGATCACCGCGATCTCGGTGATGTCGTGGAGCTCCGGGTCCAGCCCGCCGAACTCGCAGTCGAGGAATGCGAAGGCGAAGTTCGACATGGCGTGCGTCGCGTGGCGCTCCCAACGGGAATCGAACCCGTGTCTCAGCCTTGAGAGGGCTGCGTCCTGGACCGCTAGACGATGGGAGCTCCGGCGAGGCGCGCATCCTAGCCCGCAATCGCGGTCGCGTCTCTACTGCGCCGCGGACTCTCCGGATGCGGACGGCGTGGCGAGCGGCAGCCCGTGCTCGCTGCGGATGGCGTTCTCGGCGCCGACCGCGGCCGCCCCGCTCGGCGCGGCCTCGCGCAGCGCGGCGAAGGCGTGCGCGAGCTCGCCCTCGTTTCCGCTCTTCGCGGCGAGCTCCGCCTCGAGCCACGCAAGCCGCTCGTTTCCGGGCACCAGTCGCGCGGCTTCGCCGAGCGCCGCGCGCGCTTCGTCGGGTCGGCTGCGGTCGAGCGCTGCGGCGGCGCGGGCGAGCAGCGGCCGCGCCTTCGCGCTCCGCTGCTGTGCGTCGGCGTCGGCGTGTCGGCGCGCGCGCTCGACGTCGCCGCGCGCGAAGGCGACGCGGCTCGCGAGCTCGTGGGCGCCGGGATAGCTGCGGCCCGCATCGGTCGCGAGGAAGCGCTCGAGCGCCGTGTCGTAGGGCTCGAGCGCCGCGCCTCGCACCCCGCGATCGAGCGCGGCGTAGGCCTCGTAGTAGGCGAGGCGCGGGAACTGCGAGCGCGCCGACGCCGGGATGCGCGCGAACCAGACCCGCGCGCCCGCCGGGTCCGCCGGGTGGAGCGCGCGGCCCGCGTCGTAGGCGTCGCGCGGCGCGCCGCTCATCGC
>DATKND010000034.1:0-2603 GCA_035541475.1 Myxococcota bacterium
TGCGCCCGCACCGCGTTCGAAACGCCGTCGAGCACCGGCGTAAGCGACGCGATCGACGGGCGCAGCGCCTCTTCGGCGTGCGGCTCCTCGATCTGCCGGCGCAGCAGCGACGCAAGCGGCGTCGCCGTCAGGCTCGCAGCCGCGCGCGCGACTTCCGGGAGCGAGCCCAGTGGGCGATAGCAGGCCAGAAGTGCTACGTCGTGAAGCGAAGGCGATCCGCCGGCACGCGCCGCTTCCGTGACCTCGGCCACGAGCCTCGCCACCCTCTCCCGCTCGACGTCCGCCTCCTCGTTGACGTACTCGGTGTTGAAGTGCTGGTGAGCCGCCGCGATCACGCTTTCCAGAGGAAGAAACGGCTCGCCCCGCGCTCCGGACAGCCGGTCCGCGAGCAGCCGCTCCCTCGCGAACGCGACGATGCGCTGCACGGGTTCGTGCGCGATCACGACCTCCTCGAGCAGGCGCGCGAGCAAGGGGTCGGCAAGAACGCTTCGCACGGCGTCGCGCAGCTCGCGCTCGACGGCCGTGGGCGGGCTGCCGCCCCCGAGCGCCGCAAGCGCGGCGTCGACTCCCGGCGCCGACAGCACGAGGCCCACGACGGGGCGCACGAGGCGCATGGGGTCCACCGATGGATGCGCAAGCGCGCCTTGCAGCGCCTGACGCAGGTGAGGATCCGCCGGATGCCGCAGGTCGAGATCGCGCACGCAGGCCTCGAGCTGGATCCAGTGGGCGGGCGGATCCGGCGCGAAGCGCAATGCCGACACGATGCTCTGGAGCGCGAGCCGCCTGTTGGCGTCGGACCCGCCGCCGCATTGGAGCCGCGCGCAAGAGAGGTTGTACCAGGCCTCGTGGAACGTCGGCTCCAGCGCAAGCGCCCGCTCGTAGCTCGCGCAGGCGCGCTCCGGAAACCCCAGCGCGAGATCGCAGTTCCCCAGTCCGTTCAGGGCGTCGGGACTCGCGGCGTGAAGCGCGAGCGCGTGCTCGAAGTGGCGGCGCGCCGCCGCGTGTTCCGCCCGATCGAGCAGGAGATTGCCCAGGCTCGAATGCGCCTCCGCGAGCGAGGGGTCGAGCCGCAATGCCGCCTCGAGGTGCCCGATGGCGGTCGCGTTTTCGCCGAGGCGGCGAAGCGCAACCGCAAGATGGCAGCGCAGGTCGGGACGTTGCGGAGCGAGATCGACCGCGGCCGTCAGGAGCTCGGCGCCTCGCCCGTGGTGCCCGAGCAGAACCGCGAGAACGCCGATCGAATGCAGCGCGTCGGCGTCTTTCGGCGGAGACGCCGGGCAGGCGGCGAACGCGAGCTCGGCTGCCCGGCGATCGCCGCGCCCCAGCGCGCGCAGGCCGGCCACGGCGGGCGCCGCCGCACCCCCGGGGCCGAGATGCCCCAGATCCGCCTCGAGGGAAGCCATCAGTCGATTTTAATGCCGACCTTCTGCGCGAGCGGCTTCCACTTCGCGATGTCGCGGTCGATGACCGCCTTGAACTCCTCCGGCGTGCTGCCGACGGGCTCCGCGCCCATCGCGAGGAGCTTCTCGCGCATCTCGGGCGAGCGCGCGATCTTCGCGATCTCCGCCGAGAGCCGGCGCACGATCTCGGGCGGCGTGCCCGCGGGCGCAAGCACGCCGAACCACGCGACGGTCTCGAAGCCGGGCAGCCCGCTTTCCGCGATCGTCGGCAGCTCGGGCATCAGCGCCGAGCGCGATTTCGTGGTGACCGCGAGCGCGCGCAGCTTGCCCGCCTTGATGAGCGGCACCGTCGGCGGCATGTTGCCGATGAACACGGCCACCTGCCCCGACACGACGTCGGTGAGCGCCGGCGAGCTGCCCTTGTAGGGGATGTGCTCGATCTCGACACCTGCCATCGACTTGAACAGCTCCATCGACATGTGCGCGCTGCTGCCGTTGCCGCCCGACGCGTAGGAGAGCTTCCCGGGCCGGCTCTTCGCGTACGCGATGAACTCGGCGACCGTGCTGGCCGGCACCGCGGGATTGATCACCATCACGTTGGGCGAAACGGCGACCTGGCTGACCGGCGCGAAGTCGCGCTGGATGTCGTACGGCAGGTTCGCGTACACGGCCGCGTTGATGCCGTGCGATCCGGCATTGCCCATGATCAGCGTGTAGCCGTCCGGCGCGGCCTTGGCGACGGCGTCGGAGCCGACCACACCCCCGGCGCCGGGCCTGTTCTCGACCACGACGGGCTGGCCGAGCGCGATCGAGAGCTTGTCGGCGAAAAGGCGCGCGATCACGTCCGGCGCGTCGCCCGGCGTGCTCGGCGCGACGAGCCTGATCGGCTTGCCCGGCCACGCCTGCGCCGCCGCGTGCGGCGACAGCGCGAGCACGGCGGCCGCAAGAAGCGCGCGAAGGACGCGCGCGCCCGGTGAATGCCTACACTTTGCGAACGGCATACAGCTCCATGCTCGCCACGTATCGCGAGGGGATGTCGAAGAGGGCGATCTCGAACCCGTGCTCCGCGAGCAGGCGCGAGAGCCGCGTGAAGGAGAAATTGTGGTGATGCTCGATCTCGACCCAGTAGGGGTTCGCATCGTCGGCGTCGAGCTGCTTCCACGACGAGGATTCCATGTTGGGGAGCGACAGCACGAGACAGCC
>DATKND010000035.1:0-24176 GCA_035541475.1 Myxococcota bacterium
GCCCGGTGAACTCGGGAAAGTTGTTCGTCTTGAACAACATCTCCAGCGCCTCGCGCCATCGGTTCTTGTAAACCAGGTCATTCCATTCCGGGATGATGTTGCCAAGGGGACAGCCGTTGTTGCAGAACGGAATGCCGCAATCCATGCAGCGCGCCGCCTGCTGACGCGTCTCGTCGGGCTGGAAGTCCGACTGCACGCACTTCCAGTCCTGCACCCGCTCGTCGACCGCGCGGTACGCCGTGCCGCGTCGGGCGTACTTCAGGAATCCGCGAACGTCAGCCATTGCCGCTCCCCGCTTCGATGCGCTCGGACAGCGCGCGCTTGTAGTCTCGCGGGAAGACCTTCACGAATCGGCGCGCCAGATCGTCCCACTTGCGCAGCACTTCCTCCGCCTTCCGGCTCCTCGTGTACTGGAAGTGCTTGCGCACCATGCGCTCGATCACCTCGAGATCGGAATCCTGGAGCGGATCGAGGTCCACGGTCTCGGTGTTGACGCGGCTCGCGAACTGACCGTCCTCGTCGAGGACGTAGGCGATGCCGCCGCTCATGCCTGCCGCGAAGTTCCGGCCGGTGCGACCGAGCACGACCACCACGCCGCCCGTCATGTACTCGCAGCCGTGGTCGCCGACGCCCTCCACCACCGCCGACGCGCCGCTGTTCCGCACGCCGAAGCGCTCACCCGCGAGACCCTGGAAGTAGGCCTCTCCGCTGGTCGCGCCGTAGAGCACGACGTTGCCGGTGATGATGTTCTCCGCGGGATCGAAGGTCGCGCCGCGCGGAACGCGCACGACGATCCGCGCGCCGCACAGACCCTTGCCGCAGTAGTCGTTCGTCTCGCCCTCCACCTCGAAGGTCATGCCTCGCGTGCAGAAGGCGGCCAGGCTCTGTCCCGCACTGCCGCGCAGCCGCAAGGTGATGGTGTTGTCCGGAAGGCCTTCCTCGCCATATCGACGGGAGACCTCGGAGCCGAGGATCGTTCCGAGCGTGCGCTCGGTGTTCCGGATCTCGCGCTCGATCAGCACCTTCTCGCCGCTCTCGAGCGCGGGCCGCGCGAGCCGCAGGAGCTCCGCGTCCGTGACCTTCTCGAGCTCGCCCTCGAGCGCCTGCTTCTCGCAGTGGTGGATCGCGTGCGGCACGTCCATCCGCTGCAGCAGCGGCGAGAAGTCGAGGCCCTTCTGCTTCCAGTGATGGACGGCCGGGCCCGCCTCGAGGAACTCGACGCGGCCGATCATGTCGTCGACGCGGCGGAAGCCGAGCCCTGCCATGATCTCGCGCAGCTCCTCCGCGATCCACAGGAAGTACTGCACGACGCTCTCAGGTGTCCCCGCGAAGCGCTTGCGCAGCACGGGGTCCTGCGTCGCGATGCCGACGGGGCACGTGTTGAGGTGGCACACCCGCATCAGGATGCAGCCGAGCGCCACGAGCGGCGCCGTCGAGAAGCCGAACTCGTCGGCTCCGAGCAGCGCCGCGATCGCGACGTCGCGACCCGTCTTGAGGCCGCCGTCGGTCTGCACGCGGATGCGCGCGCGCAGGTCGTTCAGCACCAAGGTCTGCTGCGTCTCGGCCAGGCCGATCTCCCAGGGCAGGCCCGCGTGCTTGATCGACGCGAGCGGCGAGGCGCCGGTGCCTCCGTCCATCCCGCTGATGAGGACACCGTCCGCCTTCCCCTTTGCGACGCCTGCGGCGATCGTGCCGACACCGCTCACCGACACCAGCTTCACGCTGACGCGCGCGCGCCGGTTCGCGTTCTTCAGGTCGTAGATCAGCTGCGCGAGATCCTCGATCGAGTAGATGTCGTGGTGCGGCGGCGGCGAGATCAGACCGACGCCGGGGGTCGAGTGGCGCGTGCGCGCGATCGTCTCGTCGACCTTGTGCCCCGGCAGCTCGCCGCCCTCTCCGGGCTTCGCCCCCTGCGCGATCTTGATCTGCAGCTCGTCGGCGTTGACGAGATACCAGCTCGTGACGCCGAAGCGCCCCGACGCCACCTGCTTGATCGCGCTGCGCCGCGAGTCGCCGTTCGGCTCCGGCTTGTAACGCGCGGGGTCCTCGCCGCCCTCGCCCGTGTTGCTGCGTCCGCCGAGGCGATTCATCGCGATCGCGAGCGTCTGGTGCGCGTCGAGCGAGATCGAGCCGTACGACATCGCGCCGGTGCAGAAGCGCTTCACGATCTCGGAGACCGGCTCCACCTCGTCGATCGGGACCGACGGCTGCAGGCCCGACTTGAAGCGCAGCAGCCCGCGCAGCGTGCAGGCCGTCGCGGCCTCGCCGTTCGAGGCGCGCGAGAACTCCTTGAAGTCCTCGTAGCTGCGCCGCTTCAAGGCGATCTGGAGCTTCGACACCGTCTCCGGATCGAAGGTGTGCCGCTCGCCGCGCGCCCTCCACTGGTAGAGGCCGCCGGGGTCGAGCTCCGGGTACACGAAGTCGTGAGGCGCGAAAGCGCGCTCGTGGCGCATCGCCACCTCGCGCGCGAGCACGTCATACCCGACTCCCGATACGCGCGAGGCCGTCCCCGTGAAGCAGTGCGCGACGAGATCGCGGTCCAGGCCGACCGCCTCGAAGATCTGCGCGCCGCGATAGCTCTGGAGCGTCGAGATCCCCATCTTCGCGAAGGTCTTCAGCAGGCCCTTGTCGCAGGCCTTCACGAAGTTCTTCGTCGCGGTCGCGACGTCGAGCCCCTCGCCGACGTAGGTCCCTTCCAGAGTGAGCTGCTCGATCGTCTGGAGCGCGAGGTACGGGTTCACCGCGGCGGCGCCGTAGCCGATCAGCAGCGCGAGCTGCGCGACCTCGCGAGCGTCGCCCGCCTCGCACACGAGGCCGCAGCGGGTGCGGAGCTTCTCGCGCATCAGATGGTGGTGCACGGCTCCGGTCGCGAGCAACATCGGGATCGGCGCGAGATCGGGCGAGACACCGCGATCCGAGAGGATCAGGATGTTCACTCCTTCGCGGACCGCCGCCTCCGCCTGCGCACACACCGAATCGAGCGCGGCGCGGAGTCCCTGGCCGCCCTCGGCGAGCTTGAAGAGGCAGGCCAGCGTGCGCGAACGGAAGCCCGGCAGATCGATCTGTCGGATCCGCTCGAGCTCGTCGTCGGTGAGCACGGGGTGCTCGATGCGAAGGAGACGCGCGTGCTCGGGCGTCTCCTCGAGCAGATTGCCCTCGGCGCCGACCGTCGAGTGGAGCGCCATCACCGGGCGCTCGTTGATCGAGTCCATCGCGGGATTCGAGACCTGCGCGAACTTCTGCTTGAAGTAGCGGTACAGCGTCTGCGGCCGATCCGAGAGGCAGGCGAGCGCGGCGTCCTCGCCCATCGACCCGATCGGCCACTTGCCCTGGACCGCCATCGGCGCGAGCAGGATCCGGAGATCCTCCGCGGTGTAGCCAAAGACCTCCTGCAAGGCGAAGCGCAGCTCGGGATTGCGGTGCTCCGCCGGCACCTCCCGGCGAGGCAGGTCGCGCAGCAGCACGCGCTCGCGCTCCACCCAGTCCCGATACGGGCGCCGCGCCACGTAGCGCGCCTTGATCTCCGCGTCCTCGACGATGCGGCCCTCCTCGAGGTCGATGAAGAAGATCTTCCCGGGGTGCAGGCGCTCCTTCTGGAGCACCCGTTCCGGCGCGATGTCGAGGACGCCCACCTCCGACGCCATCACGACGAGGCCGTCCTTCGTGACCACGTAGCGCGACGGGCGCAGCCCGTTGCGGTCGAGCACCGCGCCGATCTTCCGCCCGTCCGTGAAGGCGATCGACGCCGGTCCGTCCCACGGCTCCATCACGAACGAGTGGTACTCGTAGAAGGCTCGCAGATCGGGATCCATGTCGTCCCGGTTCTCCCAGGCCTCCGGGATCATCAACAGAATGGCCTCCGGCAGCTCGCGGCCCGCGAGCACCAGGAACTCGAGCGCGTTGTCGAAGCGCGCGGAGTCCGAGGCTCCCGACCGGACGATCGGATAGAGCTTCGAGAGATCCGCGCCGAAGAGCGGCGAGCGCAGCGTGCCCTCGCGCGCGTTCATCCAGTTCTGGTTTCCCTGGATCGTGTTGATCTCGCCGTTGTGGGCCAGATATCGGAAGGGGTGCGCGAGGTCCCAGGCGCCGAGCGTGTTGGTGCTGTATCGCGAGTGCACGAGACAGAGCGCCGACACGAAGTCCGGAGCGCACACGTCGGGATAGAAGCCCTCGATCTGACCGGCGATCAGCAGGCCGACGTAGGCGAGCGTGCGGCTCGAGAGGCTCGGGACGTAGAAGAAGCCCTCCGCGCCCTCGGTTCCCTGACCGAGCGCCTTCTCGGCGAGGCGACGGATCACGTAGAGCCTGCGCTCGAAGGCATCCTGGTCGCGCGCCTCGCGGCCCTCCGCCGCGACGAAGACCTGCCGGATGCGCGGCAGGCTCTCGCGCGCGACGCGACCGATCGCCTGCGGGTCGTGCGGCACCTCCCTCCAGCCGAGCACGCGCTGCCCCTCGGCACGAGCGATGCGCTCGAGCTCCGCCGCCTGCTCCACGGCGCGCGCGGCATCGCGCGCCAGGAAGATCATGCCGACCGCGTAGCGGCCGACCGCCGGCAGCTCGATCCCGAGCGCCGCCGCCTCGCGACGCATGAATGCGTCGGGAATCTGCACGAGCAGACCGGCGCCGTCGCCGGTCTCCGGGTCGCAGCCGCACGCGCCGCGGTGCTCGAGGTTGCAGAGCACCTGCACGCCCTGGTGCACCACGTCGTGCGACTTCTCGCCGCGAATGTTGGCGACGAAGCCGACGCCGCAGGCGTCGTGCTCGTTCGCCGGGTCGTAGAGGCCTCGGGGCTCGCGCCGCATGCCGGTCATGCCTCGTCCCCTCCTGCGCCCTTGCGCGAGCGGCCTCCCGATCGCCGAGGCCGTTCCACGGCGACCTCCTCCGGAGGCATCGCGATGCGCGCGCGCTCCATGTGCGTCGAGAGCACGATCATCGTCTCGGTGCGGGAGACGCCCTCGAGCGATCGAACGCGATCGATCAGGTCCTCGAGGCTCTCCGTGTTCTGCGTCTTGATCTTCAGCATCAGCGTGTGCGCGCCGGTCACGTGGTGGCACTCGAGCACCTCGTCCATCGCCATCACCGCGACCTCGATGCCGCGCACCGCGACCGGGCGATCGGTCGACACGCCGATGAAGGCGGTGACGTCGAGACCGAGTCGGCGGGCGTCGAGCAGTGCGGTGTAGGCCTGGATCACGCCCGCTTCCTCGAGCTTGTGGATGCGCTCGAGCACCGCGGGTGCGGAGAGGCCGACCTTCTCGCCGATGGCCGCGAGAGGCTGCTTACAGTTCTCCTGCAGCAGATCGAGAATGGCGCGGTCGGTGGCGTCGAGCTCCAGCGCGATCCGGTTTAATTTCATTAGGAATTCTCCTGAATCGAGGGAATGAGTACGGCATTTCTCTCATCCTCGTCAAGAGAAAACACACGCACATCGCCTGGAGACCCCCTCTCCATTCGGCCAAATTCCGGTCGATTCCCCACGGGGAAACCCGACCAAGCCGCGCGGTGTGACCTATCCCACCAACGCGCGGAGCCGATCGGGGAAGTTGGTGAAGAGGCCGTCGACGCCGATCGCGAGCAGCCGGCGCATCGCGTCGGGCTCGTCGACGGTGTAGACGTGGACGGCCAGGCCTTCCGCGTGCGCCGCGGCCACCGTGTCCGAGGTCGCGAGCACGGCGGAGAAGTGGACGGCCTCTGCGCCGAAGCGGCGCGCTCGCTCCCGCCAGCCCTCGGCCGCGCGCGACGACACCAGCACGCCGATCCGCGCATCGGGCGACCGCTCTCGCAGCTCGGCGAGAACCGGGTCGTAGAACGACGAGAAGAGGGTCTCGTCGAGGAGGCCCCGCGAGTCGACGCGCTTCAGTGCCTCCACCACGAGCCCCGCATACGGGCCACGGGTCGATTGCTTGAGCTCGAGGTTGAAGGGGATGCGGGCGCCGAAGCCGTCGAGCACCTCGTCGAGCGTCGGGACCCGCTCTCCGCCTCCCGCGTCGAGACTTCGGACCTCAGCGAGGCTCGCGTCCGCGATCTCGCCCCGACCGCCGAGCCCCTGGAGCCGCTCGTCGTGCGTGACGACGATCTCGCCGTCGCGCGTGCGGTGGAGGTCGATCTCGATCATGTCCGCTCGCTGCCGGATGGCGAGCTCGTAGGCCGGAAGCGTGTTCTCGGGCCGATGCCCGGAGGCGCCGCGATGGGCGATCACGAGCGGTCGCGCGGGGCGCACCTCAGTCCTCGGCCCAGCCGCGGGCACGCTCGACGGCGCGCTTCCAGCCGGCGTAGAGCGCCTCGCGTCGGTCGGTCTCCATCCGAGGCTCGAATCGCATCGAGGTCGCCGACGCGAGCGCCGAGGGATCCGACCAGAAGCCGGTCGCGAGCCCGGCCAGCAGCGCCGCTCCGAGCGCCGTCACCTCGAGCTGCGCCGGGCGCTCGACCGTCTTGCCGAGGATGTCCGCCTGGAACTGCATCAGGAAGTCGTTCGCCGCCGCGCCCCCGTCGACCCGCAGCGCGGCCAGCGAGATGTCCGCGTCCTGCTGCAGGCACTCGACCACGTCGCGGGTCTGGTACGCGATGGCCTCGAGCGTCGCGCGCACGACGTGCTGGCGTGTGGTTCCGCGGGTCAACCCGACCAGCACGCCCCGCGCGCGTTCGTCCCAGTACGGCGCGCCGAGCCCCGTGAAGGCCGGCACGAGGTACACGCCACCGCTGTCGGGAACCTCGCGTGCGAGCGTTTCCGTCTCTGCGGCGCTCGCCACGATCTGGAGCCCGTCGCGCAGCCACTGCACCGCGGAGCCGGTCACGAACACGCTGCCCTCGAGCGCGTAGTCGACGCGGCCGCCGAACCCCCACGCGATCGTCGTGACGAGCCCGCTCTGCGACTGCGGCGCCTCTGCGCCGGTGTTCATCAGCAGGAAGCAACCGGTTCCGTAGGTGTTCTTGGCCTGACCGGGCTGCGTGCACCGCTGTCCGAAGAGAGCCGCCTGCTGATCGCCCGCGATCCCCGCCACCGGGATCTCCGCGCCGAACCACTCGCGATCGACGAGCCCGAAGACGCCGCTCGACTCGCGCACCGAGGGCAGCAGCGCGCGCGGGATGTTCAGCGCCTCGAGCAGCAGCGGATCCCAGGCGCGCTCGTGGATGTTGTAGAGCAGGGTGCGCGACGCGTTCGAGTACTCGGTCGCGTGGACGCGACCGCGCGTCAGCTTGTGCAGCAGCCAGCTGTCGACCGTGCCGAACGCGAGCTCGCCGCGCTCGGCGCGCTTCTGGCCGTCGGGAATCGCGTCCAGGATGAAGCGCACCTTCGTGCCCGAGAAGTAGGCGTCGATCACGAGGCCCGTGCGCTTGCGCACCTCGTCCTCGAGCCCGCGACGCCGGAGCGCGTCGCAGATCGGCCCGGTCTGGCGCGACTGCCACACGATCGCGCGGTGGACCGGCGCCCCCGACGCGCGCTCCCACACGACGGTGGTCTCGCGCTGGTTCGTGATGCCGATCGCCGCGATGTCCATCCCGACCGCTCCGGCCTTTCCGAGCGCGCCGCGCGCCGCGCGCAGCTGGCTCTGCCAGATCTCGTCCGCGTCGTGCTCGACCCATCCGGGCTTCGGGAAGTGCTGCGTGAACTCGTGCTGATCGACCGCCACGACCGAGCCGTCGCGGTCGAACAGGATCGCGCGCGACGACGTGGTTCCCTGGTCGAGCGCCATGACGAAGCGGGCCACGCGCCGTCTCTCCGGGCTCGCGCCGACTAATCCGCGAACAGCGCGTCGACGAACTCCTCGGCCGAGAAGTCGCGCAGATCCTCGACCGATTCTCCGACGCCGACACACTTCACCGGGATGCCGAACTCCTCGGCCAGCCCGACGAGCACGCCGCCCTTGGCGGTGCCGTCGAGCTTCGTGAGCACGAGACCCGTCACTCCCGCCGCCTCGGTAAAGAGCCGCGCCTGGGAGATCGCGTTCTGGCCCGTGTTGGCGTCGAGCACCAGCAGCACCTCGTGCGGCGCTCCGCCCTGATCGCGCGCGATCACGCGCACGATCTTGCCGAGCTCCTCCATGAGCGGCTTGCGCGTCTGAAGTCGCCCGGCGGTGTCGATGATGGCGACGTCGATTCCGCGCGCGCGCGCCGCCTTCACCGTCTCGAAGGCCACCGAAGCCGGGTCGCCGCCGGGGCGCCCGGCGATCACCTCGCAGCCGACGCGCTCGCCCCAGATCTGGAGCTGCTCGCTGGCGGCAGCGCGGAAGGTGTCAGCCGCACCGAGGAGCACCTTGCGGCCGAGTGCCGCGTGGCGAGCGGCGAGCTTGCCGATCGTGGTCGTCTTGCCCGAGCCGTTGACGCCGAGCACCAGCACGACGTGCGGGCTGCCCGAGAGCGGCAGCCCCGGCTTCGACTCGACGCGCCGCAGTCGCTCCAGGATCGCGTCGCGCAGCACCGCGCGCACCGCGTCGGCGTCCTTGCCGGACGCTTCGCGGCGTACGCGATCGAGCAGCGCCTCGGCCGTCGCGACGCCGAGGTCCGAGCCGAGCAGGATCTCCTCGAGCTCGTCGAAGAGCTCGGCGTCGAGCACGCGGCCGCCGAGCAGCGAACCGAGCCGACCGACGAGCGCATCGTGGGTCCTGCGCAGCCGATCTCGCAGCCGCGCGCGCGGCGGAACGACCAGGAGCTCGGCCTCGGCCTCCGCCTCTGCGGTCGCCGCGGGCTGCTCTCCGATCCGCTCCCGGCGCGCGAGCGCGATCGCGGTGAGCACGAGCGGGAGGCTGAAGACCGCGAGCAGGAACTCGGACGGGTTCGCGGCGATCCAGCTGGCGGCGAGCTCGAACCAATGTTCCATCGGGTGCTCAACATACCATCCTCTCTTGCTTGTGCGGCGCGCGCCGCGGCTCGCCGTCGCCTCGTCCCGCGGGCAGCACCCCACGGATGCCTCGGGTTCGCGCGGGGCAGACGACGCGAGCGCGAGGGCCCCGTAGAATGCCGCGCATGGAATTCTCGATCATCCTCGAGGCGCAGACGGCCGATGCCACGCCTGCGCGCGAATCCCAGGTGTTGCACGAGTGCGTAGAGCAGGCGGTCCTCGCCGAGCGCATGGGCTTCGACCGCGTGTGGGCGGTCGAGCATCACTGCCTCAAGTGGTACGCGCACATGAGCGCGCCCGAGACCTTCCTCGCCTACGTGGCGAGCGCGACCTCTCGCATCCGTGTCGGCCACGGGGTCGTCTGCCTGCCGTTCCGGATGAATCACCCGATCAAGGTGGCCGAGCGCATCGCCATGCTCGACGTGCTCTCGAAGGGGCGCGTCGACTTCGGCGTCGGCAAGGGAGGTACCGAACAGGAGGCCGGCGCCTTCGACACGAAGCTCGAGGACATCCCGGCACAGCTCGAGGAATCGGTCCGCATGATCCCCCGCATGTGGCGCGAGGACGTCTTCTCCCACGAGAGCGAGCGCATCCGGATCCCGCCGCGCCCCATCCACCCGAAGCCCTACCAGCGCCCGCACCCGCCTCTCTACCTCGCCTGTACGCGCGAGGCTACGCTCAACCAGGCGGGCGAATGGGGACTCGGCGCGCTGGTCCTCGGCTTCGCGGGTCCGGAGGACATCGAGCAGAAGAACCGCGTCTACCGCGAGGCGATCGTGCGACGCACTGCGGCGTCGCAGGTCGGCGAGTTCGCCGTCGATCGCCTCTCGGCGCTGTGTCCGGCCATCGTGCTCGACGACGGGCGCCGCGCCCGTGAGATCGGCGCGCGTGGACAACGCTTCTTCACCGAGGCGATCCGCCACTGGTACGGCGGCGGACCGCCGCCGCGGCTCGACACCGAAGGGGACGACAACGCGCAGGCGCTGCGGCGGGAGGGCGAAGCGCTCGTCGCCTATCTCCACGAGGAGAAGATCGAGGCGGGTACGGAGACCACCGGTCTCTTCAACCCGAACCACGCCTACGGCACCGCGAAGGACGCGATCGGCTACGTCGAGCGGCTCGCGGCCGCCGGCGCCGACGAGATCCTGTTCCTGATGCAGATGGGGACGGTCCCGCAGGCGGCCATCCTCGAGACGATCCGCCAGATCGGGCGCGAGGTGATCCCGTACTTCCGCGGCTAGCGGCCGTAGGCCGCGCGCGGCCCTACGACCGCGCTTGCTCGGCGTGCATCTCGACCGAGACGATCGTGCTGACGCCCTTTCGCTCCATCGTCACGCCGTACAGCACGTCGGCGATTTCGATCGTGCGCTTGTTGTGCGTGATCAGCACGAACTGGGAGTCGCCCGCGAGCTCGCGCACGATCTCGTTGAAGCGACCGACGTTCGCATCGTCGAGCGCCGCGTCCACCTCGTCGAGCAGGAAGAACGGCGACGGGCGCACCTGGAAGACGGCCACCAGGAGCGCGATCGCCGTGAGCGTCTTTTCGCCGCCCGACAGCAGGTTGACGTTCTGCAGGCGCTTGCCCGGCGGCATCGCCAGGATCTCGATCCCCGCCTCGAGCACGTCCTCGCTCTCGGTCAGCGAGAGGCTCGCGCGACCGCCGCGGAAGAGGCGCGGGAAGTTCTCCGAGAAGCGCTTCGCGACGGCCTCGAAGGTCTCGCGGAAGCGCTGACGGCTCGCGCGGTTGATGCGCGCGATCGCGTCGCGCAGCGACGTCAAGGTGGACTCGAGGTCCTGCTTCTGCTCGGAGAGGAAGCGGTTGCGTTCCTTCAGCTCCTCGTGCTCCTCGATCGCGCCGAGGTTCACGTCGCCGAGCGCTTCGAGCTTGCGTCGCAGCTCCATCTGCTGCTCGCGCCGCGCCTCGATCGGGAGGCGCACGAGCTCGGCGTGGGCGCGAGCCTCGCGCGCCGCGTCCGGCGCCGGCTCGTGCTCGGCGTCCTCACCCTCGGGCGCCGGCGCGGCCTCCATCTCCGGCGCCGGCTCGGGGGCCGGCAACGCGTCGACGTCGAGCTTCGGAGCCTCCCAGCTCGCGAGCTCGACGCCCCACTTCTCGCGGATCGCGTTCTCGAGGTGCTCGCGGCGCATCTCGAGCTCGCGCGCGCGGAGCTCGTGCTGCGACATCTCGTCGCGCGCACGCGCGATCGACGCCCGCAGCTCGCGCACCCCTTCTTCGAGCGAGGCAACCGCCTGCGCCGCGCGATCGAAGGCCTCGCGCCGGCCCTCGTGGCGCGCGCGCGCCTGCTCTTCGTCGGCGAGCCGAGCCTCGAGGCTCTGCCTCGCCGACTCGATGGTCCGGGCGAGCTCCTCGCGGCGCTGCTCCGCCGCCGCGATCTCCTGATCGCGGCGCGCGATCCAGTTCTGCGTATCCGAGAGCGACGAGCGCATCCGCTCCACGGCCGCGTGAACGCGCTCGCGCCGCTCCTCGCGGCCCGCGTAGAGCGCCCGCTGCTCCGCGGCCAGGGTTTCGACGCGCGACAGCTCGCGCCCGGCGGAGCCGAGGCGCAGCCCGAGCGCGTCGAGGCTTCGCTGTCCCGCGAGCCGCCGCTCGCGCGCGTCCGCGAGCGCGACATCGAGTCGCACGCGCTCCTCGCCGAGCGCGCTCTGCTCGGCCAGCAGATCCGAGCGCTCCTGCACGCGGCTCTCGTGGACCTCGCCGAGTGCCTTCACGCGCTCGCGCGTGCGCTCGAGGTCCTTCTCGTGGTTGGCGACCGCGAGTGCCGCCGTGTGGTGGCGATTGCGCAGGTTCTCGAGCTCGTCGCCGGCGCGCGCGAGCGCCTGCTCGGCGTCGCGATGCGCGGCATGCTCGTCGAGCACGCGCGCCTCGAGCGATTGCACCTCGTGCTCGAGATCACGCACCTCGCGGACCCGCGCCAGCACGCCTCCCTCGGGCGGCGCTCCGCCGCGCACGACGCCGTCCGGCGTCAGCACGTCGCCGTCGCGCGTCGCGAAGACGGCCGGCAGCCGGCGGCCGCCGTAGATGCGCAGCACCTCGGCGAGGTCGTCGACCAGGTTCACGCCCGCGAAGAGCGCGCGTGCCAGATCCTCGAAGCCGGAGCGGACGCGGACGCGCCCGAGCAGCGGCTCGCCGAGCGGCACGAATCCCTGCGGTTCGTGCGCGGGCGGCAGCGACAGGAAGATCCCGCGGCCCGCGCGCTGCGCGCGCAGCGACGCGAGCGCGGCGAGCGCGTCCTCCGCGCGCTGGACGATCAGCGCCTCGGCGCGCTCCGCGAGCACGGCCTCGGCCGCGCGCTCGAGCTCGGGCTCGACCTCGATCACGTCGCGCACGAGCGCGCGCAGGCCGAAGCGGCGCCGCGCCTCCTCGCCGCCCTCGAGCAGGTGACGCGTGCCCTCGGCGACGTCGTCGCGCCGCGCCAGCACCTCGCGCAGCGACACGAGCCGCGCACGACGACCCTCCAGCAGCTCGCGCGTCGCGCGAAGCCTCGCGGTGTCGCGACGCTCGCGCTCGACGGCCTGGCGATGCGTCTCGAGCGCGTCGCGCAGCAGACCCATCACGCGGTCGCGCTCGGCCAGCAGATTTCGCAGGCCCTCCTCGAGCACGCGCTGCTCGCGGTCGGCCCGCGCCGCCTCGTTCTGTCCGACCTCGAGGCCCTCGTCGGCGCTGCGCAGCCGCAGGTCGAGCTCGGCGGAGCGGTCGTCGATCGCGGCGATGCGGTCCTCCGCGCGCGCGACGGCGGTCAATACCTCGACCTGCGCCGCGCTGGCGGCCTCCCGCTGCGCCTCCAGCGCGCGCTGGCTCTCGCGCGCCTCGCGCAGCGCGGTCTCGCTCGCGGCCAACGCGTCGCGCTCCGCCGCGACGGAACGCGACGCGGCGGAGAGTTCCTCCTCGAGCTCCCCGACCTCGCGCTGCTGCGCCGCGCGCTGCTCGTGCAGCCCCTCGAGCTCCGCGCGGCGCGCCGCCGCCAGCTCGGCCAGCGTTTCGCGCTCGCGGCGCCCGTACTCGACCTGGCCCTCGCAGTCCTTGATCTGCCCGCGCAGCGCGAGCAGCTCCTCGTTGTCCTGCGAGAGCGCTCGCTCGCACTCGGCGAGCGCGATCCGCTCGTTCTGGATCGCGAGCTCGCGCTCGGCCTGCGCCATCTCCGTCGCGGTCACGCGGTCGCGGAGCGCCTGCAGCTCGGCCTGCGAGGACGCCGCGGCCGCGGCGATCTCGGCGCGCTCGTCCGCCGCGAGCGAGAGCTCGAGCACGCGCAGCGTCTCGCGCAGTCGCTTGTAGCGCGCCGCCTTGCGCGCCTGTCGCTCGGTGCTCGCGATCTGCCGGCGGATCTCGCCGAGCACATCCGAGACGCGCAGCAGGTTCTGCTGGGTCGACTCGATCTTGCTCTCGGCCTCGCGGCGACGGGCCTTGTACTTGCCGATGCCGGCCGCTTCTTCGATCAGGATGCGGCGCTCCTCGGGCTTCGCGGACACGATCTCCGCGATCCGACCCTGTTCCACGATCGTGTAGCCCTTGGCTCCGATGCCCGTGTCGCGGAAGAAGTCCTGCACGTCGCGCAGGCGGCAGGGCACCTTGTTCATCAGGTACTCGGACTCGCCGCTGCGGTACAGGCGCCTCGCGATCTGGATCTCGGCGAAGGTGGCGAACGCGGGCGGCGCCGTGCCATGGCTGTTGTCGAAGGACAGCACGACCTCGGCCATGCCGACCGGCGCGCGGCCTTCGGAGCCGGCGAAGATCACGTCGTCCATGCCCTTGCCGCGCAGCCGGCGCGGCGATTGCTCGCCCATCACCCAGCGCATGGCGTCGACCACGTTCGACTTGCCGCAGCCGTTGGGACCGACGACGGCCGTGATGCCGGGCTGGAACCGGATCGCGGTCTTGTCGACGAACGACTTGAAACCGTGTAGCTCGAGGGACTTGAGTCGCACCGGGCCTCGAAGCCTCCCCGGTCGGACGGTCGGCGGCGCGCGAAGGCGCGCGGGCGGACCGGGCCCTACACGGGGGTTGTCCTGGGGCAGTTGGGGAGGCGACCGATCTTTTACCACCCAGCCGGGGCCTCGTGCAACGGTCGGGCCCGCGGGGTGATCTCCTCCTGCGTCGAACGTGACGTTTCGGATATTGCTGCGTCCCGTTCATCCCCGTCTGCAGCGTCCGATCCTCCCGGATTCGAGGCTTCCAGCCGCGTTCGGCCCTGCTGGTCGCCCATCCCGGTCACGAGTTGTTGCTGCACGGCTGGCTGCGGGCCACGCGACTGCGGTCTGCGTCCTCACCGACGGGTCGGGGCGCGACGGCGACTCCCGCCTCGACGCGACCACGCGCCTGCTCGAGCTCGCCGACGCGCAGAGCGGCCCCCTCTACGGCCGCCATCCCGACCGCGTGATCTACGATCCGCTGCTCGACGGCGACACCTCGTTCTTCTTCGCTCTCGCCCTGGAGCTCGCCTAGTCGCTGGCCGGCGACGACATCGAGCGCGGCGGCGGCTAGCCCGGCGCGCGTCGCGAGCCCCTTGCGCGCTCAGCTCGCCGCGGCCGACACGCCCCGCCCCGCCATCTGGAGCCGATGCAGGCGCTCGTACACGCCGCCGCGCGCGAGCAGCTCCGCGTGTCGCCCCGACTCGACCAGCCGGCCGCGGTGCAGCACGTAGATCCGGTCGACGTCCTCGATGGTCGAGAGGCGGTGCGCGATCGCGATCGCCGTCTTGCCCTGCATCAGCGCGTGGATGCCCTGCTGCACCAGCGCCTCGGTCTCCGTGTCGATCGAGCTCGTCGCCTCGTCGAGCACGAGGACGTCGGCGCCGTGCGCGAGCGCGCGCGCGAACGAGAGGAGCTGGCGCTGCCCGGCCGAGAAGTTGCCGCCGCGCTCGCGCACCAGCGTGTCGTAGCCGGCGGGAAGCCGCCGCACGAAAGAGTCCGCGTGCACCGCCTCCGCGACCCGCCGCACCTCCTCGGGCCCGACCTCCGGCCGCTCGAGCGCGATGTTCTCGGCGATCGTTCCGCTGAAGAGGAAGACGTCCTGGAGGACCATCGCGACGCGCTGGCGAAGCGCCGACTGCGGCCAGTCGCGGATGTCGACGCCGTCGATCAGGATGCGGCCGCGGCGGACGTCGTAGAGCCGCGAGAGCAGCTTGATCAAGGTCGTCTTGCCGCTGCCGGTCGCCCCGACGAGCGCGACGCGCTCGCCCGGCTCGACGCGGAAGCTGACGTCGCGCAGCACCCAGTCGGGCTCCTTCTCGCCCTGCTTCGCGCCGTACGTGAACCACACGTGCTCGAACTCGACCGCGCCCGAGCGCCCGAGCGGCCCGCGCTCGGGCGCGCGCGCGCCCGGGCGGTCCTGCACGGCGGGCGGCGTGTCGAGCAGCTGGAAGATGCGCTCACACGACGCCATCGAGGACTGCATCACCGAGTACTTGGCCGAGAGGTCGCGCAGCGGCGTGTAGAAGCGCCGCATCCAGTCGAAGAACACGTAGATCGTTCCCGCCGCGGCCAGCCCCGCGGCCTGCCAGATCACCACCGCGGTGGTGAGGCTCGAGGCGAGATCGACGGCCGCGAACAGCGCCGCGTCGTAGCGGATCGACTGCAGCCAGGCATCGCGGTGGTCGGCGTTCATCGCGTCGAAGTCGCGCGTGTTGCGTGGCTCGCGCGTGAACAACTGCACGACCTTCATGCCGGTCACGTTCTCCTGGACGTAGGCGTTGATGCGCGCGATGCGGACGCGAATCGAGCGGAAGGCGGCGCGCACCTTGAGCCGGAATAGCGCCGCGATCACCGCGATCACCGGCACCACCAGGAATGCGTAGGAGGCGAGCCGCGCGTTCACCAGGAACAGCGCGACGGCGATGCCGAGCATGCGCAGCACGTCGCGCATCAGCGCCACGAAGCCCGCCGAGAACATCTCGGCCACGTTCTCGACGTCGTTGGTCGCGCGCGTGACCAGGCGTCCGACCGGCACCGTGTCGAAGTATCCGATGTGCAGTCGCTGCAGCTGATCGAAGACCGCGGCGCGCAGGTCGCGCATGGCCGACTGGCCCGTGCTCCCCATGATCATCTCGTCGAGATAGGTGAACGCGCCATTCGCCATCGAGAACGCGAAGTAGACCCCCGCCAGCCAGAGCAGCGGCGGGAAGCCCGACGGCGCGCGCAGCGGTCCGAGGAAAGCGCCCTCGGGCGCGGGCTTCCCGGTCGCGGCGGGCACGATGATGTGGTCGAGACCCGTCTTGACGATCCATGCCGGAGCGAGCTCGAACAACAGTAGCGGGAACAGGAAGAGAATCGTGAGCGTTACCTGACGCCGGTACGGCGCCACGAAGGGCCAGAGCCGGCGCAGCAGCCGCGCGTCGTAGGCCTTGCCGAGCGTCTCCTCCTCGAAGAGCGCCTCGCGTGCGGATCCGGCAGTCGGAGCGCGTGCGGCGGCGCTCACGAGCCCGCTCCCGCGAGCGCGAGCTCCTCCGCGGCGCCCTGCTCCGCGGCCTGCTCGCGCGAGAGCCGGGCGTAGAGTCCACCCGCGCGCAGCAGCTCCTCGTGCCGTCCGCGCTCGACGATGCGCCCGTCGTGCAGCACGACGATCTGATCCGCGCCGCGCACGGCCGAGACGCGCGACGAGACCACCACCACCGTGCGGCCGCGGAAGACCGCGTCGAGCTCGCGCTGGATCGCGGCCTCCGTCTCGGCGTCGACCGCGGAGAGCGTGTCGTCGAGCACCAGGATGCTCGGCTCGAGGATCAGCGCGCGCGCCAGCGCGGTGCGCTGTCGCTGGCCGCCCGAGAGCATCACGCCGCGCTCGCCGACCAGCGTGTCGTAGCCGTTCGGGAGATCCGCGACGTCCTTCGCGAGCTGCGCACGCTGTGCGGCCCGCTCGATCTCCGCGCGCGGCGCGTCGGGACGGCCGAAGGCGATGTTCTGCGCGAGCGTGGCCGAGAACAGGAAGGAGTCCTGCGGAACCATCGCGATGTGTCGGCGCAAGGTCGCGAGCGGCAGCCGGTTGATGTCGACGCCGTCGACGAAGACCTTCCCGTCCTCCACCTCGAACAGGCGCGGGATCAGCGAAGCCAGCGTGGTCTTGCCCGCGCCGACGCTGCCGACGACGCCGAGCGTGGTGCCGGCCGGGACGCGCAGCGAGACGTCGCGCAGCGCGGGCTCGCGCGCGTCGCTGCTGTCGTAGCGGAAGTCGAGGTGGCGGAACTCGATCTCGCCACGCAGCGCGGAAATCGGAACCGGATCGCGCGGCTCGGCGATCGACGGCGTCACCGAGAGCAGCTCGTCGATGCGCTGCATCGACGCGGCGCCGCGCTGCACCAGCGCCACCACCCAACCCATGATGAAGGTGGGGAAGGCGAGCTGGAACACGTAGAACGAGAAGGTGAAGAAGTCGGCCACCTCCATGCGTCCCGCCACGATGTCACCGCCGCCGATGACGAGGATCAGGCTGACCGCGAGCGCGGGCAGCAGCAGCGTGATGCCGGGCATCGCGGCGTTGGTGCGCACGAGTCCCAGCTGTCGCTGCCACAGCGCGTCGTTCACCTGGTCGAAGCGGCGCCGCGTCACGCCCTCCATGGCGTACGCCTTCACCACCGCGATGCCGGAGATCACCTCCTGCAGCTGGTTCGAGGCCTCGCCCAGGCCCTCCTGCGTCAGCAGACTCCAGTGGTGCACGCGCCGTCCGATCGCGCGCGCGACCAGGATGAAGAGCGGGTACGGCAGCAGCACGAACAGCGCGAGTCGCGCGTTGCGCGCCAGCATCGTGGCCACCACCGCGACGTAGAGCACAGGCGTCTGCAGGATGTTCAGCACCGCGACGCCCATCAGCAGGCGCACCGCGTTGGTGTCGTTCACGCAGCGGCTCATGATGTCGCCGGTGCGCCAGCGCCCGTAGAAGGACTGCGGCAGGCGCAGCAGCTGGGCGAAGAGGTCGTTGCGCAGCTCGTACTCGATCTCGCGCGCCGCGTTGAAGACGAGCGTGCGCGAGTAGAAGCGCAGCACCGCGCTGCCCGCGATCACCGCCACCAGCCACACCACGCGCCGACTCACCTCGGCGTGCGGCAGCCCCTTCGCCACGCCCTCCACCGCCCAGCCGACCAGCCGGCCGACGGCCACGAAGCCCGCGGTGTAGGCCAGCGTGACGGCGGTCCAGACGCCGTAGTAGACGGGGTGGCGCACGATGTAGCGGGCCAGCCGGCGCCAGGCCGAACGAGCACCCGAGACCCGCGGAAGGGCAACCGTCGCCGCCGACGCGCTCAACGCCGGGCCCATGACGCGAGGCGCGCGCGATCCACGCCGAGCGACCCGCCGAGCGCGATCGCCACGTGGCGGAGCGCGGTGCGCCAGGGCCCGCCCGCGAGATGCCGACGCGCCGAGGTGACGGCCTCCTCGCGGAGCAGGGCGAGCCGCCCGCGCCGCTTCAGCGCGCGCACGAGGTCGAGGTCCTCGAGGATCGGCACCTGCGGCACGCCGCCGATCGCCTCCAGCGTCTCGCGCCGCAGGAACAGCGCCTGGTCGCCGTAGGGCAGGCCGAAGATCCGGACGCGCAGCCGCGCGATCCGCTCGATCCAGCGCAGCCCCCGCGTGCGCTCCTCGAAGCGCAGGCGGAACGCGCCGCCCGCGATGCGCGGGTCGGAGAGCGCGCGCAGCGCCACGTCGGCGTAGCCGCACGGAAGTCGCGTGTCGGCGTGCAGGAAGAGCAGCGCGTCGCCGCCGGCCGCCCGCGCGCCGGCGTCGAGCTGGCGCGCGCGGCCGCGCGCGCAGCGGATCACGCGGGCGCCAGCCGCACCGGCGCGCGCGCGGGTCGCATCGCTGCTGCCGCCGTCCACGACGATCACCTCGACGTTCGGGGCGCGCGCGCTGGCGACCGCGCCGGCGATCCGCTCCGCTTCGTCGAGAGCCGGAATCACCACCGAGAGCCGCACCGGCGGCCGAGATTAGCACCCGCTCGCGCGTGCGCGGTGCGTGAACGGCCGCATTGCGGCCATTCGGCCGCTTGCCTATCCATCGGCGCGTGACGCGGCCCTCCGATCGCCCCGGCAGCGCGCCCGCCTACGCCCGGGCCGGCGTCGACCTCGACCACGACGAGGGTTTCGTCGATGAGATCCGGGAGATCACGCGCGGAACCTTGCGGCCCGAGATCCTGTCGCAGGTCGGCGGCTTCGCCGGCCTCTTCAAGGCCCCGGAGCGCTACGAGAACCCCGTCTTCGTCGCCAGCGCCGACGGCGTCGGCACCAAGCTGAAGCTCGCGGCCGAGCTCGGGCGGTTCGACACGGTCGGCATCGACTGCGTCGCGATGGTCGTGAACGACCTCGTGGTCCAGGGCGCCGAACCGATCGTGTTCCTCGACTACATCGCGATGGCGAGCCTCGACCGCGAGCGCGCGAAGCAGGCGCTGCGCGGCATCGCCGAGGGCTGCAAGCGGGCGGGCTGCGCGCTGCTCGGCGGCGAGACGGCCTCGATGCCCGGCGTCTACACCGAGGGCGAGATCGAGCTGGTGGGCTTCGGCGTCGGCGTGGCCGAGCGCGATCGACTGATCGACGGATCGAGCGTCAGTCAGGGCGACGCCGTGCTCGGCCTCGCGTCGAGCGGCTGCCACAGCAACGGCTACAGCCTGGTGCGGCGCATCGTCGACGACGCCATGCGCGACGGCCGCGCCGAGCTGCGCGCCGAGGTCCCGGAGCTCAACACCTCGCTCGCGAGCGCGCTGCTCACGCCGACCCGCATCTACGTGAAGCCGATGCTCAACGTCGCGCGCGATTTCAGCCTGAAGAGCATGGCCCACATCACAGGCGGCGGATTCGTCGGGAACGTCCCGCGCGTGCTGCCGAAGGGCGTGCGCGCGCGCATCGACGCGACCTCCTGGCCGCGCCCGCCGATCTTCGAGTGGCTCCAGCGCCAGGGCGAGATCGACGACCAGGAGATGCTGCGCGTCTTCAACTGCGGCATCGGCATGGTCGCGATCGTGCCGGCCGAGCAGGCCGCCGACGTGATCGACCGCCTGCGCGCCGTCGGCGAGCGCGCGTATCGCATCGGCGTGATCGAGGCGAAGGCTCCCGACGAGCCGCCCCTGCTCTTCGCGGAGCTTCCCTCCGAAGGCAGCTAGCCCGATGAGCTCCGCTCGGCTTCGCCTGTCTTCGCGGGGGCCCACCTTCGCTCGCCTTCGGCTCGCTGCGCGCGCCTGCGGCGCTTGCGCGCGTCGGCCGACTTTCGAGTCGGCCTCCTAACATGGCGAGCCTGCCGCGGATCGCCGCAGCGGACGTGCACCGCGTGCGCCGCTTCGACGCCGTCGTGCTCGGCGGGGCATTGCCCGGGATCGTCGCCGCGATCCGCCTGGCGCAGCGCGGCGCGCGCGTGCTGGTCGTCGAGGAGGAGGCGGCCGCCCGTGCGCACCCGGGCTGGCGCGAGCCCTTCCTGCTCTGGGACTCCGAGCCTGCGGGCGTGCTCGGCGCCTGCCTGCGCGCACTCGCCGTCCCGCTGATCGACCAGCGCCGCCTCGTCGCGGACGACCTCGCACTCCAGCTCGCGACGAAGGACGCGCGCCTCGACTGGGGCCGCGCGCAGCTCGCCGCCGCGGAGCTGACGAGCTGGGGCCTCGCGAAGCCCGACGACGCGCGCGGACTGCTCGCCGAGCTCTCCGCGGCGGCCGAGGCGGTGCGCGAGGCGCTGCTCGCGAACACGTCGCCGCGGCGAGGCGCGGGCGCTCCGACGCGCGGCGCGACGGCGCCGAGTCATCCCGTGCCATCGGCGCGCTGGAGCGATGCGCTGCTCGAGACGCACCCGAGCCTGCGCGGCCTGCTGCGCGACCTCGCCCGCGCGCTGACCGATCAGGCGGGGCTGCCGCACGAGCCCGCGACCTTGCGTCTGCTCGGCGCGCCGCTCGGCGGCGGTGCGATCGTCGCGGGCAACGGCGGATTGCGCGAGCTGCTGTGGCGACGTCTCGCCGCGTTGTTCGGCGAGCGGCGCGCGATCCCGGGGCCGCTGCGGCTGGTCGCGGCGTCGCATCTTCCGGCGGTCGAGGCGATCGGCGTGCAGGAGATCTGGGCCGGGCGCGTGCTGCTGCTGAACGCGCCGCGCGAGGCGCTGGCCGAGGTGCACGAAGGTCCGGCGCCCGCACTGCTGCGCGGGCCCGCCGCGGCACATCGTCGTGTCGGCCTGCACCTGCGGGCTCCGGCGGGGCTCCTGCCCGAGGCGATGGCGCCGCGCCTCGTCGTGCAAGGCGACGGCCCTCCGATCCGCGTAGCCCGCCATCCGGGCCCGCACGCGGGCGGACACGACGACTTCCTGCTGTCGACGATCGCATCGCACGCGGAGGACGCGGAGTCGGTGCGCGCGCGGCTCGAGCGCACGCTCCACGAGCTCGCGCCGTTCTGCGCGCCGCATCTCGAGCGCCGCCCCGCGCCCGCCGCACGCTGGGACCGCGACGACCTCGTGCACGAGGCCTCGGGCGAGGCGCGCGACGTCGGCCCGGGCGCGCGCCTGTCGACGCGTCCCCCGGTGGTGTCGCTCGAGCCGGGCGACGCCGCCGCCTTCGGCTTCGAGGGCTCGCTGCTGCTCGGCTGGCGCACCGGCGACGAGTGGCGTTCCGAGCTGCGCTGAGATGGCCGCCGACAGCGCGGAGGGCTCCCTCGAGGAGCAGAAGCCGCTGAGCGAGAGCCTGCGGCAGCGACCGATGCTGCGCCTGTTCGCGTACGCGCGTCCCTACCTGGGCCTGATCCTCGTCACCATCCTGCTCTCCTCGCTCGACAGCGGCGCGCGCTACGTGCGCGCCTGGATGATCAAGCCGGTCCTCGACGACATCGCGATCCCGGCGGTCGGGCTCGGCCACATCCCGGTTCACATCCCCGGGCTCGGCAAGCTGGTCGGCCGCGCCGAGAGCCCCGCTTCACCCGCCGACGCGACCGCCGCGGCGCAGGAGGAGGCGCGCAAGGAGAAGCTCAAGCAGCACGTGCTCGACAAGTTCTGGTCGATCGTGCTGATGGCGATCACCCTGGTCGTGCTGCTGCCGATCCTCGGCTTCGCGCACGACTACGGGGTCGAGTTCGTGCTCGGGCGCATCGAGCTCGAGATGAAGGTCGACATCTGCGGAAAGCTGCTGGCGCTGCCGCTCCGCTATCACCGCGACAAGCAGCGCGGCGACCTGCTCGCCCGCGCCATCGGCGACGCGGGACGCGCACAGCAGGCGCTCGAGCTGCTCTTCTCCGATCTGGTCGAATCGATCCTGATGATCGCGATCGGCGTGCTCGCGCTCTTCTGGATCTCGATGAGCCTCACGCTCGTGATGCTAGTCGTCGGCCCGGTGATCATCGGTGTGATCGCGGGCTACGGAGGGCGCATCCGCCGAAGCGCGCGCCGGCGACAGGTCCAGTCGGCCGAGGTGACGCAGCGGCTCGTCGAGATCCTCGCCGGCATCAAGATCATCAAGGCTTTCCGCGCCGAGCGGCAGGAGCACCGCGGTTTCCGCAGCGCGTCGCGACTGCTCTTCCGCCGCAGCATGAAGGTGGTCGTGGCGCGCATCCAGTCGCGCGTCCTCGTGGACGCGCTGAACAACGCGTCGATGCTCGGCGTGCTGCTGCTCGGCATCGCCCTCGTGATGTCGGGTCGACTCTCGATCGGGGACCTCACCGCTTTCTCGTTCGTCTCGGCCACGCTCTATCGCCCGCTGCGCACCCTGGCGCGGAGCTGGTCGAAGCTCCAGGAGACGCATCCCTCGGCCGTGCGCTTCTTCGAGGTGCTCGACACCGAGGTCGAGATCCGCGACACGCCCGACGCCGTGGAGATCGGGCGGCTCCGCGACGCGATCCGCTTCCGCCACGTGAGCTTCTCCTACGGCCGCGAGCCAGTGCTGCGCGACGTCGACTTCGAGGCGCGCGCCGGTGAGGTCGTGGCGCTCGTCGGCCGCACCGGCGCCGGCAAGACCACCCTGGTCGACCTGCTGCTGCGCTTCTACGACCCGCAGGAGGGTGCCATCGAGATCGACGGGGTCGACCTCCGGCGCGTGCGCCGCGACGCGCTGCTGCGTCAGATCGCGGTGGTGACGCAGGAGCCCTTCCTCTTCGACGGCACGATCGCGGAGAACATCCGCTACGGGCGTCGCGACGCCAGCGACGCCGAGGTGCTCGCGGCGGCGAAGGCCGCCTACGTGGAAGAGTTCGCGACGTCGCTGCCCCAGGGCTACGACACGGAGGTCGGCGTCGGCGGCACGCGGCTCTCGGGCGGCCAGCGCCAGCGCATCACCATCGCGCGCGCGATCCTGCGCGATCCCGCGATCCTGATCCTCGACGAGGCGACCTCGTCGCTCGACTCGCAGAGCGAGCGCGTGCTGCAGCAGGCGCTCGAGGCGCTGCTGCCGGGGCGCACCGTGTTCGTGATCGCGCACCGCCTGTCGACGGTGCGCCGCGCCGACCGCATCCTGGTGCTCGAACACGGGTGCGTGTCACAGTCCGGCACGCACGAGGAGCTGCTCGCGTCGGGCGGGCTCTACCGCGAGCTCGTCGCGCTCCAGACCGGCGAGTCGCTCAGCGCCGGCGCGCCAGCGATTCCCGATACAGCCGCTCCACCGCTTCGGCCAGTCGCGCGGGCGTGAACCGGTCGAGCGCGCGTTGCCGAGCGGCGCCGCCCATGCGCGCGCGCCGCCCGCCGTCGGCGAGGAGCGCGCCGAGCGCGGCGGCGAGGCTCGCGGGATCCTCGTCGACCAGGATCCCAGTGTCGCCGTCCCGCACGATCTCGGGCAGCGCGCCGCGCCGCGTGGTGACGGCCGGGATGCCGCAGGCCGCCGCCTCAAGCACCGCACGGCAGCCGCCGTCCGAGCCCGGAACCAGGAGCACCAGCACGTCGCACAGGCACAACGCATCGGTGTAGTCGTCGCCGCGATATCCAGCGAAGACCACGCGCTCCTCGATCCCGAGCCGGCGCGCGGGCTCGTGCGCGGTCTCCTCGATGTGCGTGCCGCGTCCGATCACGAGCAGGCGCAGATCCGGATCCGAGAGCGCGAGGCGCCGCGTCGCCTCGAGCAGCAGGTCGAAGCGCCGGTGGCGCTGCGCGCGCGCCACCACGCCGACCACCCGGTGGCGCGGCAGCAGTCCGAGCTCGGCGGCGAGCGCCGCGCGGCGCGGCGCCGGGCGAAAGCGCGCCGTGTCGACCGCGCCGAACGCGCCGAGGAGCGCGCGCCCGCCGCGCAGCCGCGCATTGCGGCGCGCCGACTCGGGTGACACACAGAGGAGTCCGTCGCTCGCCGGACCATAGAGCCAGCGGTTCCACGGCGTCGCGGCGATCGCCTCGGCGCTCTTCACGCTCCGCACCAGCGCGGCCTCCCGCGCGCGCCGCCGGCGCGCCAGGGCGCGCAGCGCCA
>DATKND010000036.1:0-2069 GCA_035541475.1 Myxococcota bacterium
CGCGCGATGTCCTCGAGCAGCTCGATCGCCTTGCACAGCAGGCGCTCGCGCAGGACCGCCTCTTTGCTCTCGCACATCTCGTCGCGGCTCATGCTGAGCACGCCCGTCAGCATCGCCTGCAGGTCTTCGAGCCGCTCGCCCTGAGCCTCGAGGCGGGCCAGCGGATCCGTCGGGTCGGGGCGGGATTCGGGCATGCCCGAGCGTGCGGCAAGCGGCGCGCCGGCGAGGGACGCAAACCGGGCCATCGACGATGCGCGCGAAGGCGCCTGCTCAGCCGGGGGCGCCGAGCGTCTTCTGGACGTCGTCGAGGCGCTTTTGCAGCGCGCCCCGACGCTCGCCGTCCTGCTCCCGATCGATCAGGGCGCGCAGCGCGAGCGCCTCCGCCGTCGAAAGCGCCAGCGACGCCGTCGTCTTCACGTGCGGCTCGACGCCCACGCCCTCCCAGTTCGTCTTCGTGATCGGATTGACGGCCCGCCCGGTGGGAACGAAGACCTCGAAGTGCTCCGTGAGCCGCCGCAGATCGCCCGGATTCGCGCCGCCGCCGGTCGTCTCGCCGACGAGCGTCGCGCGGCCGAGCGCTCGCAGGTTGTAGCTGAACTCCTCGGCGCCCGAGAAGGTGTGCGACGAGGTGAGCACGTAGACCGGCTTCGTCTCTCCGTAGCGCTCGCCCGGCACCCACTCCTGGGTCCAGAACTGCTCGATGCGATCGCCTTCGCGCCACTGCAGGTCGTTCAGATGCGTGCGGTGCTCGAAGAGGTAGCTGCACACCAGCGCCACCGTCTCGGGATCTCCGCCGCCGTTGCGGCGCAGGTCGATGACGAGCGCGTCGGCGTGCGCCACGAGCGTCATCGCCGCGGCCAGTGCGGGCGCGGCGAGCGGCGCCGGGGCGAAGCCGCGCAGCTCCACGTAGCCAATGTTCCCGGGGAGCCGTTCGACGCGCTCCACGCCGAAGTTGCGCTTCGACTCCTCTTCGCGCCACGCCGCGAGCTGCGCCGGCGTGGGACGGTCGTCGTCCGGTCGCTGCCGCACCGGCACCGGCGCGTCGCTGTAGCGCACGCGAACGTGCTTGTCGTGCGTCACGTCCTGCAGCGAACGCGTGAGGCGCGCGGCGAACTCGCGGCCGTCCGTGATGCCGTCGAATGCGCGCGCCCCATCGGCGCGCAACGCGGCTTCGACCCGCCGCGCGACGTCGGGGAAGACGTAGCGCCGGTTCATCTCGTCGATCAGATGCTCGATCACGTCCTGGCGCGCCTGCGCATCGAGAGCGGGTGCGGGAGCCGTTGGCGCAGCCCATGTGCAGGCGGGAAGCAGCAAGGTCGCGAGGAGTTGCAGGCGCTTCATGGGCGTGTGGGATCGCAGCGTCGGAGGGCCGCAGTATCGAACCGCGTCCGGCGCGTTTGTCGGAGAAGTTCGCTGCAGCGGCGCGACACTCGCCGAGATAATCTCTGCATGGACAAGATCGACCGCGAAATCCTCCGTGTCCTCGCCACCGACGGACGCTGCGGCTACAACCAGCTCGCCGAACGCGTGCACCTCTCGGCCAATGCCGTGGCCGAGCGGGTTCGCCGCATGCAGGCCAACGGGACCATCCGCGGGTTTCGCGCGGTCGTCGACCCTTCGGCCTTCGGCCGGACGCTCGAAGCGCAGATCGACGTGAAGCTTCGGCCAACCACGAGCGCGGCCGAGTTCGAGCACGCGATCCGCGACCTCCCGCAGGTGACGAGCGCGACGCTGATGACGGGATCGTTCGACTATTCGTTGCGTGTCGAATGCGCCAGCCGCGCGGAGCTCGTCGAGGTGGCCGAGACGATCCGCCACCAGGCGGGCGCGATGGAGACCTACAGCCGCGTGATCCTGCGCGAGGTCAACCTGCGACCGGTCGGTTGATCGCGCGCCATCAGGCGGTCGCTGCCGGCTCCTCGCGCGTCGCCCATGCCGCCGCGATCTCGCGGTGATACGGAATGTCGTCGAGGAAGCGCGCGCGCACCGACGGGTCGGAGATCGTCGCGGCCTGCGCCTCGAGACCCTCGTGCGCTCGCGCGAGCCATGCGGCGGCGCGCGCGTCGCCC
>DATKND010000037.1:0-28009 GCA_035541475.1 Myxococcota bacterium
TCTCGAAGAGATCGAGCGAGGCGTTGGCGGCCGCGCACGCGAGCGCGTGACCCGAGTAGGTCGGGCCGTGCATCAACGCGAGCTGCGGGTCGTCGCTCCAGAAGGCGTCGAAGACCTCGGCCGACGCGACCGTCGCCGCGAGCGGCAGCACGCCGCCGGTAAGCGCCTTGCCGAGCGCCATCAGGTCCGGCGTGACGTCTGCCTGCTCGCACGCGAAGAGCGTCCCGGTGCGCCCGAAGCCGGTCGCGATCTCGTCGAGGAAGAGCAGCGCGCCGCAACGGCGCGCCGACGCCGCGACGCGTCGCAGCACCTCGGGCGCGTGGAACTTCATGCCGCCCGCGCACTGCGCGAGCGGCTCGACGACGACCGCTGCGATCTCGCCCGCGTGCGCCGCGCAGAGCGCATCGAGCGCGCGCGCCTGCGTGTCGCTCTGCGGCAGCTCGGCGAGCAGCTGCTCGGGGAAGGCGCCGCGGAAGAGCGCGTGCATGCCCTCGTCGGGATCGCAGATCGACATCGCCGCGAAGGTGTCGCCGTGGTAGCCGTGGCGGAAGCAGACGAAGCGACGCCGCGCGGGTTGGCCGCGCTGGCGCCAGTACTGGAGCGCGATCTTGAGTCCCACCTCGACGGCGACCGAGCCCGACTCCGAGAAGAAGACGTGGTCGAGCGTGCCGGGGAGCAGCGCCGCGAGGCGGCTCGCGAGCGCGAGCGTCGGGGCCGCCGCGAGACCGCCGAGCATCACATGCGGCAGCGACTCGAGCTGCGCCTCGACGGCCGCGCGCAGCGCCGGATGCGAGTGCCCGTGACAGGCAGTCCACCAGTTCGAGACACCGTCGATCAGCTCACGCCCGTCGGAGAGCGCGATGCGCACGCCGGCGCTCCGCTCCGCGACGAGCGGAGCCGGCGTCGTCTTCATCTGCGCGTAGGGCAGCCAGAGGTGACCGCGCCCGCGCCCGCGTCCTTCGCGCATCGACCTGCCGGGGTGGTGAGGGCGGATATCATAGGCGGCCCGTGGACTCGCTCGAACGCTTCGCGCGCGAGAAGCTCGCCGGTCTCGAGTCGGCGCGGCTCCGCCGCGAGCTCGTCGCGACGGATCGCCACGCGCCGTCGCGGGCGCGCCGCGACGGGCGCGAGCTCGTCTCCTTCTGCTGCAACGACTACCTCGCGCTCTCGCACGATCCGCAGGTCGTCGCCGCCGCGCAGCAGGCCGCGGCGCGCTACGGCGTCGGCTCGGGCGCGTCGCGCCTCGTGACCGGCAACCACCCGCTCTACGCGGAGCTCGAGACGCGGCTCGCGCGCTGGAAGGGAACGCCGCGCGCGCTCGTCTTCGGCAGCGGCTATCTCGCGAATCTCGGCATCGTTCCCGCGTTTGCCGGCGCGGGCGATCTGATCGTCGCCGACGCCCTCTCCCACGCCTGCCTCTTCGGCGGCGCGCGTCTTTCGGGCGCGCGCGTCGCCGTCTTCGCGCACAACGACCTCGCGCACTGCGAGTCCTTGCTGAAGGAGCGGCGCGGCGAGCACGCGCGCTGCCTGGTGGTGACGGACGGCGTCTTCAGCATGGACGGCGATCGCGCGCCGGTCGGCGAGCTCCAGGCGCTCTGCGAGGCGTGGGACGCGTGGCTCCTCGTCGACGACGCGCACGGGCTCGGCGTCGTCGAGGCCGGACGCGGAAGCTGCGTCGTCGACGGGCAGAAGATCCCCGTGCCGCTCCAGATGGGCACGCTCTCGAAGGCCGTCGGCGGCTACGGCGGCTATCTCTGCGCGTCGGAGGCCGTCGTCTCGCTGCTCGTCGGCCGCGCACGCACGCTGGTGTACTCGACGGGGCTCCCGCCCGCGACGGTGGCCGCGGCCTGCGCGGCGCTCGACCGGATCGCGAGCGACTCCGATCTCGTCGCGCGCCCGATGCGCAACGCGGCGCTCTTCTGCGCGCGGCTCTCGCTGCAAGAGCCGGCGAGCTGCATCGTGCCGCTCGTCCTCGGCGACGCCGAGACGGCGCTCGCCGCGAGCGCCGACCTCGCGCGCCAGGGCTTCCTCGTCGCGGCGATCCGTCCGCCGACGGTGCCGGAGGGCACGGCGCGCCTGCGCCTCACCTTCACTGCCGCGCACGAGGAAGAGGACGTCCGGCGGCTCGCCGAGGCCGTGCGTCCGTGGCGCGAGCGCGCGACGGCTTGAGCGGGCTCTTCGTCACCGCGACCGGCACGGGGGTCGGGAAGACGCTCGTCGCGGCCGCGCTGCTCCACCAGCTCCGCGCGGAGGGACGCCGCTGCAGCGCGCGCAAGCCGGTGCTCTCGGGCTTTCCGGATCCGTCGGGCGAGCCGTCGGATCCGGAGCTCCTGCTTCGGGCGCAGGGAATCGATCCGACACCCGCTCGCGTCGAGGCAATCGCGCCATGGCGATTCCGCGCGCCGCTCTCGCCCGACATGGCGGCCGCGCGCGAGCGGCGCCGCATCGACTTCGAGCGGCTCGTCGCGTTCACGCGCGAGGCCTGCGCGGCGGACGAGCGCGTGCTCGTCGAGGGCGTTGGCGGCGTGTGCGTGCCGCTCGACGAGACGCGCACGGTGCTCGATTGGATCGCGGAGAGCGGGCTCCCCGCGCTGCTCGTCGCGGGCTCCTATCTCGGGACGCTCTCGCACACCTTGACGGCGGTGTCGGTGCTGCGCGCGCGCGGCATCGCGCTCGCGGGTCTCGTGCTCTGCGAGTCGCCCGAGAGCCCGGTGCCGCTCTCCGAGACGCGCGCCGCGCTCCTGCGCTTCACGGGTGAGCTCGCGTGCGCGGAGATCCCGCGCCTCGCGCCGGGCCCGGCGCCGTGGACGCAGGCGCCGCCGCTGCTCCGCGCCCTGGGTCTGTGACGAGTGGGAGGGGCACTCCAAGCTGGCATCTCCTCGCGACGCGCGAGCAGGGCAACCGCTTAACGAATTCGTCAGCGGACAGAGCTGAATTGGTCTACGAGTACGCGGCCTTCCAGCGACTCGATCCAGACGATCGGCGCTGCCGACAATCTGCGCGGCTACGGCCCGCACTGGCGCGACGACGAGAGCCACCTCGTCTACATGGGTGCCCGGATCGGCGCTGCGAGGAGAGGTCCGGAGGGACGGGGATTTGCTCACCCACTGGGGCCACGCGCACACCGCCGTCGCTGCGAACGCCTGGTCGAGTTCTCTTCGCAGTTGCGGTCGGCAGATTCGCGGCTTCGTTGTTGATTCTCTGCGTGGCTCCTTGCCAAGATGCAGCGCATCCGGCGTTGGGTTTCGTTCGTCTGGCGAACCCCGACGGAGCTGGGGGTCGATGGAGTCGCGCGCATTCTCCGTGTTCGGAACCGGCTTGCTGCTCGCCGCCACCGGCGGCAGTCCCTTGTCGCACGAGTGCGACGAGTCATGGTGTCCGCGGGCTGAATGCGCCACCTCGCCGGCCGCTTCGTCCCTTGGCCAAAGCCGATCGTTCGGCCTGATCCGCGCACGAGATGAGATCGCGGCGCGCGAATACTGGGCGAGCGGAGAGCCCGGCTCGCTCCAGGCTCCCAATCGCGCGCACGACTTGCGCACTTGGTTCGAGCCCACCGGAATTCGCGTGGACGACCGATCTCTGCAGAGCCGGAGATTGTTAGGCGTGTCGCTCGCGCGCATGGGGCGCGCGGAGGTGCCGCTCGCAGAGATTCAGCCGGGTGTCGTGTCGAGCGAGCGCGAGCGCGTGGAGATCCGCCGCGCGGGCCTGGTGGAGTGGTACCGGAATTCGAGCGACGGCCTCGAGCAGGGCTTCGATCTCGAGACGCGACCGGGAGGTCGAGGGTCCCTCGTGCTCGAGCTCGCGATTCTCGACGCGGCAGCGTCGGTGGAGGATGACGCCGTCGTGTTCCGGTCGGAGACCGGGCGCCGCCTCTCCTACGGGCGGATCGAAGCGCGGGACGCAGCGGGCAAGGTCGTCGTGGCGCGTCTCGAAGCGCCGGATCCGCAGCGCGTGCGATTGGTGGTCGACGACTCGGAAGCAGCGTACCCGCTCACGATCGACCCGCTGCTGACGGCAAGCGAGGACGCGCGGATCGAGACCAACCAGGCCGGCGCGAACCTCGGAATCAGCGTCGCCGGCGCAGGCGACGTGAACGGCGATGGCTACGACGACGTGATCGTGGGAGCGTACAAGTTCGACGCTGGCGAGACCGACGAGGGAGCGGCCTTCGTCTACCTCGGCAGCTGCACGGGCATCAGCGGCGCTCCGGCCTCGATGATCCAGTCGAATCAGGCGGGAGCCTGGCTCGGGAGCGTCGCGAGCGCGGGCGACGTGAACGGCGACGGCTACGACGACGTGATCGTCGGGGCGCAGAAGTACGCGGACGGGGAGATCGCCGAGGGCGCAGCCTTCGTCTTCCTCGGGAGCCGCCACGGCATCGTGGCGCGCGGCGATCCGACGAACGCGGACGCGACGCTCGAGTCCAACCAGGCGAACGCGTACTTCGGCGGCAGCGTCGCCAGCGCAGGCGACGTGAACGGCGATGGCTACGACGACGTGATCGTGGGGGCGAACGGATACGAGGACCGCGTGAGCGAGACCGACGAAGGGGCGGCGTTCATCTTCCTCGGCAGCCGCCATGGCATCGTCGCGCACGGCGATCCGACGACCGCCGACACCCGACTCGAGACGAATCAGCTCGGCGGCAACCTCACCGCCGTCGCGAGCGCGGGTGACGTGAACGGCGACGGCTACGACGACGTGATCGTCGGAGCGAACGCGTACGACGCACCCGACACGAACGAGGGAGCCGCCTTCGTGTTCCTCGGAAGTCGTGGCGGTATCGCGGACGGCAATCCGATGACGGCGGACGCTCGCTTCGAATCGAATCAGGCACGCTCCTTCTTCGGGAGCTCGGTCGCTTCGGGAGACTTCAACGGCGACGGCTACAGCGACGTCGCGATCGGCGGCGGCAACTACGACGCGCCCGACGCGAACGAGGGCGCGGTCTTCGTGTTCCTCGGGAGCCGCGCGGGGCTTCGCGACGGGAATCCGGCGACGGCCGACGCGGTCTTCCAGTCGGATCAGCCCGGTGCGTTCTTCGCCAGCGTGGCCGCGGGCGACTTCGGCGGGGATGCCTCGGACGACCTGATCATCGGCGCGCACACCTACGACGATGGCGAGTTGAACGAGGGAGCCGCCTTCCTCTTCCTCGGCAGCCGCCACGGCCTCGCGAGCGGGAATCCCGCCACCGCCGCGGCGCGGCTCGAAGTGAATCAGCAGGGCGCGGATTTCGGCGCCGCGGTGGCGTCCGCCGGCGACGTGAACGGCGACGGCTCGGACGACGTGATCGTCGGCGCGGGCAACTACGACGATGGAGAGCTCAACGAGGGCGCCGCGTTCGTCTACCTCGGGGAGCACAGGCACGCGTGTCATGGCACGCGGCCGCCGCATCATCGGCACGGTCACCGAGTGCCGCACGAGCGGGATGGCGTGCGCGAACCTTGACGTCGACACGAGGCGCGACGCGCTTCAAGGGAACACCCCGCGCACGCGCTTGGCCTCGCTGATGCGCGCGATGCCGCGCATCAGCGCCGCCGTGCGGAGGCTCACCTTGCGCTGCTCGGAGGTCTGGTAGACCTCGCGGTAGGCGCGCTGCATCAGCTGGATCAGGCGGTTGTTCACCTCCTGCTCCGACCAGAAGAACTGCTGGCTTCCCTGGAGCCACTCGAAGTAGGAGACCGTGACACCGCCCGCGTTGGCGAGGATGTCGGGTACAACCAGGATGCGTCGCTCCGAGAGGATCGCGTCGGCCTCGAGATCGGTCGGCCCGTTCGCGCCCTCGACCACCATCCGACAGCGCAGCCTGTCGGCGTTGTGCGCGCCGATCTGGTTCTGCACGGCGGCGGGGATCAACACGTCGCACGGCAGCTCGAGCAGCTCCTGCGGCGTGACCGGATCCGGACCGGGGAAGCCCTCGAGGAAGCGGTGCTCCTTCACCCACGCGTCGATCGCAGTGAGGTCGAGCCCGTTCGGGTCGAAGAGACCTCCCTTCACGTCAGAGATCGCGACGATGCGAGCTCCGAGGCCCGCGGCGATGCGCGCCGCCGCGGAGCCCACCTGCCCGTAGCCCTGCACCGCGACCGCCGCGCCTTTCAGGTCGAAGCCCATCTGCCGGCAGGCCTCGAGCCCGCACGTCACGACGCCGCGGCCGGTCGCGTCGCGGCGACCCTGCGAGCCGCCGATCTCGATCGGCTTGCCCGTCACGACGCCCGGCACCGCGTGGCCCTTCTGCTGCGAGTAGGTGTCCATCATCCACGCCATCACGAGCTCGTTCGTCCCGAGATCGGGGGCCGGGATGTCGCGGTCGGGGCCGATCACCTCGATGATCTCGGCCGTGTAGCGGCGCGTCACGCGCTGGAGCTCGGTGTGGGAGAGCGTCAGCGGGTCGATGCGCACGGCGCCCTTCGCGCCGCCGAAGGGCAGATTCATGATCGAGCACTTCCAGCTCATCCACATCGCGAGCGCCGTGACCTCGCCGAGGTTCACGTCCTCGTCGTAGCGGACGCCGCCCTTGGTCGGGCCCATCGTGAGCAGGTGCTGCACGCGGTAGCCGAAGACGGTCTCGACCGTGTCGTAGTCGTCGCGGCGGAAGGGGAACGAGACCACGTGCGCGCGCTGCGGCGTGCGCAGCCGCTCCCACACGTTCGGATCGAGCCCCATCTGCTCCGCGGTGCGGTCGAGCTGCGCGACCGCGAGGCGGTACATCGGCGTCTCCCACTCGAGCGGCTGCTCGCTCTGGCGCTCGGTCGGCTTGCGCTTGGCGCGCCGCGCCGCGGAACTCGCATCCGTCATGACATCCTCGCGATCACGTCGTCCGCGAAGCGGCGCATCCCATCCTTCTTCTTCTCGAGATCCTGGGTGTCGCCGTGCGTGAAGACCCACGGCAAGGTCAGCACGTGGGTCACGCCCGCGTCCTGCAGACGACGGTAGCCATCCGGCGTGAAGGCGTCGGACGCGCTCGCCATCACGTCGAAGGGCGCGTCGCCGCGGCCCTCCTCGGCGCGGTACGCGCGCACGCGCTCGATGCACGCCGCGATCTCGGCGCTGGTCTGGAGATCCGAGAGCCAGCCGTCGTAGCGCGCTGCGCGCCGCAGCGCCGCGTCGGAGATGCCGCCCACCCAGACGGGGATCGGCGCCGGCGGTGTCGGATTCGCCTCGAGGCGCGGGAAGTCGTAGTCGCGCCCGTGGTGCTCGACCATCTCGCCGCTCCAGAGCTTGCGCAGGATCTCGATCATCTCGTCGGTGCGGCGCCCCCGGCTGTGGAAGTCCTGGCCGGCCAGCTTGTATTCGATCTTCGACCAGCCGACGCCGACGGTCAGCGTCACGCGGCCGCCCGAGAGCGCGGCTGCCGTCGCGATCGACTTCGCGGCGAGGAACGGGTTTCGCAGCGCGAGCACGAACACGTTGTTCGTGAAGCGAAGCCGCGTCGTCCGCGCGGCGCACGCGCCGATCGCGACCCACGGATCGACCCACGGCGTGAACGCCTGCCAGCGGCGCGAGCCGTCGGCCGTGTACGGATACGGCGTGTCGAGCTTCTCGGGATGCACGACGTGATCCGGGAACGACATCGCCGCGAAGCCGCATGCCTCGGCCGCGATCGCGAGGGGCACGAGGTGCTCCGGCGCGTTGAAGGCGGCGGAGAGCACGAACTTCACCGGCGCTCTGTTAGCATGGGCCGCCATGCGGCGCACCGGCTCGATGCGCCCTGCGATGCCGATGCGCTCCCTCCGAAAAGCCTCCCTCTGCACGGCCTGGCTGGCCGTCACGACGCTCGTGTTCGCGGGCTGCGACGAGGCGACGCGCGCGAGCGTGCGCGCTCGAATCGGCGACCACGAGGCGCAGCTTGCGCTGGCCGAGCGGCTGCTCGCGCCCGGCGCATCGCCAGAAGACGCGAGCGCGGGGCTCAGCTGGCTCGAGCGCGCCGCCGACGGAGGCTCGGCCCGCGCGCAGGCGCGCCTCGCGCATCTCTATGCCACCGGCGAGGGCGTGCCGAAGGACGCGGAGCGAGCGCAGAGCTGGCTGCGGCGGGCGGCGGAGTCGGGCGACGCCGAGTCGCAGGCGGCGATCGGCATGCAGCTCCGCAAGGGAGACGGAGTGGCCGCGAACCTGGCCGAAGCGGAGCGCTGGCTGCGCGCCGCCGCGGAGCAGGGCTACGGACCCGCGCAGCTCGAGCTCGCTCTGCTGACACGCGAAGGCGACGCCCCGAAGCCCGAGGAGAGCGTCAAGTGGCTCGAGCGCGCGGCCGAGCAGCAGGTCCCGCGCGCGGAGTACGAGCTCTCGCTGCTCGCGGCCGCGGGCAACGGAGTGGCGAAGGACGAGAAGCGCGCCGCGGAGCTGTTGCGGCGCGCGGCCGAGCACGGGGATGCGGCGGCGCAGGGCGCGCTCGGCGAGGCGCTCGCGGTTCCCGACGCGACGGGATCCATGCTCGCCGAGGCCGTGCAGTGGCTGCGCAAGGGCGCGGATCAGGGCGACGCGCGCGCGCAGGCCGTGCTCGCGCGCCTGCTCGAGAGCGGGCGCGGCGTCGTGGCCGACGTCGGCGAGGCGATGCGCCTGTACCGCGCCGCGGCCGAGCAGGGTCTGGCGATGGCGCAGGGCCGCCTCGGCGCGCTCTATGCCGAGGGCAAGGTCACCGACCCCGAGTTCGCGAATCGCATCACCATCGCGAACGCCGCCGGCAATCTCGCCGGCTCGAGCCAGAACATCGAGAAGCTCTACGCCGAGCAGCACGCGCAGAACGACCGCGAGGCGCTGCGCTGGAGCCGGCTGGCCGCCGACCAGGGCTATGCGCCTGCGTACGCGACGCTCGCGATGCTGGCGGAGTCCGGTCGAGGCGGCGCGGCGGACCCGGCGGAGGCGCTGCGCCTGGTCAAGCTGGCGGCGGAGGCGGGTCACGGTCCGTCGCAGCTCGAGCTCTCGGGACGCTACGAGGAGGGCCGCGGCGTCCCGCGCGATGAGGCCGAGGCGCTGAAGTGGCTCCAGCGCGCCGCGGAGAGCGGCGATCCGATCGCGCAGGCGGAGCTCGGCCAGCGCTACGCGGGCGCGCGCGGAGTTCCCTTCGACCCGGCGCTCGCGACCGAGTGGATGCGGAAGTCGGCGTCGCAGGGCTTCGCGCCGGCGCAGTTCGTGCTCGGCAACATCTACCTGAAGGGCGCCGGCGTTCCGCAGAGCGACGCCGCCGCGGTTCACTGGTACCAGCTCGCCGCCGACCAAGGACTCGCGGCGGCGCAGGCCAGCCTGGCCGTCTTCTACTTCGAGGGCCGCAGCGTCAAGAAGGACGAGAGCATCGCCGCGAGCTGGCTGCTCAAGGCCGCGGAGCAGGGAGAGCCGAAGGCGCAGGCGCGCTACGGCATCGCGTGCGCGCGCGGCGAGGGCGTTCGCCGCGATCCGATCGAGGCGTGGGCATGGTTCTCGCTCAGCACCGACGAGCGCTCGGCGCAGTGGCGCAACGAGCTGACACAGGCGTTCACGCCGAAGCAGCGCGCGCGCGCCGAGGCGCGCCTCGCCGAGCTGAAGCAAGAGCTCGCGAAGCGCGCGAAGGCGGGATGAGCGCCCGTCGCGGGGGTCGTGTATCAAGTCGCATTGCTCTTCTTCCCGAGGACCCCCCATGACGCGACTCGGACTCCAGATCCCGAACTTCACCTATCCCGACGTGCCCGACGACGCGCTGTTCGAGCGGGTCGCGACGGTGGCCGCCGAAGCCGAGAACGCGGGCTTCGACACCGTGCTGGTGATGGATCACTTCTACCAGCTGCCCGCGCTCGGCGCGCCCGACCTCTACATGCTCGAGGCCTACACGCTGCTCGGAGCGCTCGCCGCGCGCACGCGCAAGGCGCGGCTCTCGGCGCTGGTCACGGGCAACACCTATCGCAATCCCGCGCTGCTCGCGAAGATCGCGACCACGCTCGACGTGATCTCCCGCGGACGCGCGATGCTCGGCATCGGCGCGGGCTGGTTCGAGCCGGAGCACGATGGCTACGGCTTCGAGTTCCCGCCGCTCGGCGAGCGCATCTCGCGCCTCGAGGAGGCCCTCGAGATCATCCGACCGATGCTGCGCGACGCGCGCCCGACGCTCGACGGCCGCTTCTACCGCGTGCGCGAGGCGATCAACTCGCCGCACCCGATCCAGGAGAACGGCGTGCCGATCCTGATCGGCGGAAACGGAGAGAAGCGCACCTTGCGGCTCGTCGCGCGCTACGCCGACGAGAGCAACCTTACCTGCGCGCCCGCCGAGATCCCGCGCAAGCTCGAGGCGCTCGAGCGCCACTGCGCCGAGCTCGGCCGCGACCGCTCGGAGATCTGCGTCACCTGGCTCGGCTCGGTGGTGCTCGCGCACAAACACGAGGAGGCGGAGCGCGTGCGCGCCGAGTTCTTCGCGCGGCGCGGCATCAAGGTGGACAAGCTGCCCGAGAACATGCGGCGCGCGATCGAGAGCGCACTCGTGATCGGCGACCCCGATGAGGTCGGCGAGTTCGTGCAGCGTGAGCTGATGGGGCGCGGCCTCGACGGCCTGATCGTCAACCTGCCGCTGAACGGCCACCAGCCGGAGATCGTGCAGCTCGCGGGCGAGACCTTGCGCAAGGCGCTCGGCTAGGAGGCCGACTCGAGAGTCGGCCCGGCAGAACTAAGGCGTCTCCGGCTGCCGAGGCTGGCGGTCGACGTCTCGCAACGCCGCGACGCGAGCCGCCACCCGATCGGCCCACTCCTCGAACGCCGCCTTCGCGTCCACCTGCGCCTTCGAATCGACCGCCGCCGCGAGTCTCCGATTGGTGACCGCATCGACGAGCTCGAGCTCGACCTCGACGTACTGGAGGCGCTCGGGGTCGGAGCTCCCCGGCGCCGCGATCGCCGACGTCAAGGCGCTTCGAGCGCGGAGCGTCCCGGGAGCGGCATCGCGTCCCGCGATCGCGAACTCCTGCGCGAACGCGCGCTCGAACTGCGCCTGGAACTCGCGCGCGAGCGCTTCGCGCTGCGCAGGAGAGATCCCCGCGAAGCGCTCGTCGTCCGGCTTCCAGACGACGACGGGCTCGACGATCACCCGCTCGTAGCGCGAGAAGTCGGCGGCCGGGTCGAGATAGGCGAGCTTCGCCGGGCTTCCACCGCGGGGCCTCAGCTCGCTGTAGTCGCCGAGGAATCCGCTCGGACCGGGAGCACGGCCGGCGCAGCCGAGGAGCCAGAGCACTCCGAGCGCTGCGAGCAGGCACCGATTCGCCGCGCTCATGCTAGTCGCAGCTCCAGACGTAGTTCTTGAAGCGATTCCGGATCGCCTGCATGTCCGCGTTGCGTGAATCCGAGCAGGCATCGTCGAAGTCGAGCGCCATGTCGGGGACGTGCGCGTAGAGGCAGCGGCCGAGGGCTCCGCGGTTGACGTCGTACTGGCGAACCCGCTGGCCCCCGACGACCTCGCCGATCATGTCGTCGATCGCCGCCTCCTTCCCCGCGTCGTCGAGCCGCAGCCATTCGCGACAGTTGATCGCGGAAGCAGGCCGCGCGCTCGCCACGAGGCCGACCGCGAGGCCTGCTGCGATCGAGGGCAGAGCTCTTCGTTTCCGCATGGCCCGCATGGTACTCGAGAGGGATCAAGCGAGGTCGAAGCGATCCAGGTTCATCACCTTCGTCCAGGCCGCGACGAAGTCGGCGACGAACTTCGTCTGCGCGTCCGAGCTCGCGTAGACCTCGGCGAGCGCGCGCAGCTCCGAGTTCGATCCGAAGATCAGGTCGACGCGCGTGCCGGTCCAGCGGAGCTGTCCGGTCCTGCGATCGCGACCTTCGAACACGTCGGCATCCTTCGAGACCGGCTTCCACTCCGTGCTCGTGTCGAGCACGTTCACGAAGAAGTCGTTGCGCAGCTCGCCGGGCCGCGTCGTGAAGACCCCGTGCTTCGTGTCGCCGAAGTTGGTGCCGAGAACCCGCAGGCCGCCGACGAGCACCGTCATCTCCGGCGCCGTGAGCGTCAGGAGCTGCGCCCGGTCGACCAGCAGCGCCTCGGCCGGGACGCTGGACCGGCCCGCGACGTAGTTGCGGAAGCCGTCGGCGATCGGCTCCAGCGCGGCGAAGCTCGCCGCGTCGGTCCGATCCTGCGACGCGTCCATGCGTCCCGGCGTGAAAGGCACGTTCACGTCGTGACCGGCGTTCCTCGCCGCCTGCTCTACGCCGGCGCAGCCGGCGAGCACGATCAGATCGGCGAGCGACACCTTCTTGCCGCCCGACTGGGAGCCGTCGAAGGCGGTCCGGATGCCTTCGAGCGTCTTCAGCACCTCGGCGAGCCGATCGGGCTGATTGACCTCCCAGTCCTTCTGCGGTGTCAGGCGGATGCGGGCGCCGTTGGCGCCGCCGCGCCGGTCGGAGCCGCGGAAGCTCGAAGCGGAGGCCCACGCGGTCGTCACCAGCTCGGAGACCCGGAGGCCCGACGCGAGGATCTTCGCCTTGAGCGCCGCGATGTCCTTCGCGTCGACGAGCGCGTGATCTACGGCCGGAATCGGGTCCTGCCAGATCAGCTCCTCCGCCGGCACCTCCGGGCCGAGGTAGCGAGCGCGCGGGCCCATGTCGCGGTGGGTGAGCTTGAACCACGCGCGCGCGAAGGCTCGCGCGAACTCGTCCGGGTGCTCCATGAAGCGCCGCGAGATCTTCTCGTAGGCCGGGTCGAAGCGCAGTGACAGGTCCGTCGTCAGCATCGTCGGCACGCGCTTCTTCGACGGATCGAAGGCGTCCGGGATCGTGGCCGCGGCTCCCTTGGCGACCCACTGGTGCGCACCGGCCGGACTCTTCGAGAGCTCCCACTCGAAGCCGAACAGGTTCTCGAAGAAGTTGTTGCTCCACTTCGTGGGCGTAGTCGTCCACGTGACCTCGAGGCCGCTGGTGATCGCGTCCGCGCCCTTGCCGCTGCGGTAGCTGCTCTTCCAGCCGAAGCCCTGATCTTCGATGCGGGCCGCCTCGGGCTCGGGCCCGACGTGCGTGGCCGGTCCGGCGCCGTGCGTCTTGCCGAACGTATGTCCGCCGGCGATGAGCGCCACCGTCTCCTCGTCGTCCATCGCCATGCGCGCGAAGGTCTCGCGGATGTCGCGCGCGGCGGCGATAGGGTCCGGCTTGCCGTTCGGGCCCTCCGGATTCACGTAGATGAGTCCCATCTGCACGGCGCCGAGCGGGTTCTCGAGCTGGCGGTCGCCCGCATAACGTTCGTCGCCGAGCCACTTCGTCTCGCGACCCCAGTCGATGTCCTGCTCCGGCTCCCAGATGTCTTCGCGACCGCCGCCGAAGCCGAAGGTCCGGAAGCCCATCGATTCCAGCGCGACGTTGCCGGCGAGGATCATCAGATCGGCCCACGAGATCTTGCGGCCGTACTTCTGCTTGATCGGCCAGAGCAGGCGGCGCGCCTTGTCGAGGTTGCCATTGTCGGGCCAGCTGTTCAGCGGCGCGAAGCGCTGGCTGCCGCGGCTCGCGCCGCCGCGGCCGTCGCCGACGCGGTAGGTGCCGGCGCTGTGCCAGGCCATGCGGATGAAGAAAGGCCCGTAGTGACCGAAGTCCGCCGGCCACCAGTCCTGCGACCGGGTCATCAGCTCCGTCAGATCCCTCTTCAGCGCCTTCCAGTCGAGGCTCGTGAACTCGCGCGCGTAGTCGAAGCCGGGACCCATCGGGTCGGACTTCTGCGAGTGCTGGCGCAGCACGTTCAGCCTGAGCTGATCCGGCCACCAGCTCTGGTTCGAGGCCCCGCCGCCCGCGCTGTGGAAGGGGCACTTGCTCTCGCTCGCCATGGTTCTCTCCTTGGAAGTCCGCCCGTCTCGCGGGATCACGATGCGGCGCGCCCGCTGATTTTTCCAAGACATTGTTTCGATAGAATCGATAGGCAATGTCTATCAAGAGCCTCGCGCCCCATCCGTTCAGCTTGCGGCAGCTCCAGTACGTGGTCGCGGTCGCCGAGTCGCTCAGCTTCCGGAAGGCGGCGGAGGCCTGTCACGTCTCGCAGCCCTCGCTCAGCGCGCAGCTCGCGCAGGTCGAGGACGCGCTCGGCGTGCGCCTGTTCGAGCGCGACCGGCGCCGCGTGCTCGTGACCGCGGTCGGAAGGGAGCTGGTCGAGCGCGCGCGTCGAGTGTTGCGCGAGGCGGACGATCTCGTGGCGGCGGCGCGGGTCGCGGGCGACCCGCTGGCGGGCACCTTGCGCATCGGCGTCATTCCGACGATCTCGCCCTATCTGCTGCCGAGCGCGACACCCGCCCTGCGACGCGCCTACCCGCACCTCACCACCGTCTGGGTGGAGGACAAGACCGACGCGCTCGTGCGGAGCCTCGAGGGCGGAAGCCTCGACGCGGCGCTCCTCGCGCTCGAAGCGGAGATCGGAGACGTGGAGCACGAGGTCGTCGCGGCGGATCCCTTCGTGCTCGCCACGCGGCGCAACGATCCGCTCGGGTCGAAGTCCACGCCCGCGAAGGTGGCGGAGCTCCGCGACGCCAGCGTGCTCCTCCTCGACGACGGCCACTGCTTCCGCGACCAGGCGCTCGCATTCTGTTCGGACGCCAAGGTGCACGAGCTCGAGTTCCGCGCGACGAGCCTCGCGACACTCGTGCACATGGTCGCGGGCGGCGCGGGCGTGACGATCCTGCCGGAGCTCGCCGTGCCGACCGAGGCGCAGCGAGCGCGGCTGCGCGTGCGCGCGTTCGCGACACCGGTGCCGCATCGGACCGTCGCGCTCGTTTGGCGGAAGCGCTCTCCGCTGGCTCCGGCCCTGCGGAAGCTGGCGAGCACGATCCGCGAGGCCTATCCGCGTCCGGGGAAGCGCAGCGGCACGTGATCGAGGCCGTAGAGCGCGCGGCAGTTGTCGTGGAGCATCTTGCGGACCTCGGCCTTCGGCACGCCGCGGAAGACGCGCTCGATCGCGATCGAGGAGTCCGGCCAGTCGCTGCCGCTGTGCGGGTAGTCGGTCGACCAGAGGATGTGATCGAGGTTCAGGCGGTGGCGCAGCTCGATGCCCGAGCGGTCCACCATGAAGGTCGCGTAGAAGTTTCGCTGGAAGATCTGGCTCGGCAGCTCCGACATCTCCTTGTGTGCGCCGGTCCACCAGCGGTAGCGGCGGAACATGTCGTCGGCCTGCTCGAGCAAGGTCGGGATCCAGCCGATGTTCGCCTCCACGAGCACGATGCGGAGGCGCGGGAAGCGCTGGAAGATCCCGGAGAAGAGGAGATCGCAGGCGACGTCGAGCGTCTGGCCGCCCGCCTTGGTCCAGGCCGCGCGCGCGACGAAGGCGAGCGACGGGCTCCAGGCCTTCTCTTTGCTAGTCGCCGCGCCCGGCGGCGCCGACTTGAGGAAGCTGCCGATGTGCACCGCGATCGGGAAGCCGGTCTCCTGCGCGCGCGCCCAGAAGGGATCGTCCTCGGGTCGCGGCCAGAGCGAGCCATTCGGGAACGACGAGATCACCGCGCCGCGATGTCCGTCCTTCATCGCGCGCTCGAGCTCGGCGACCGCGTCGTCGAGGCCGGTCGTCGGGATGAGGGCCTGCGAGATCAGGCGTCCGCCGGAGCCCTGGCAGAAGCTGCGGATCCACTCGTTGTAGGCGCGCACGCACACGAGCTGGAGCTCGCGCTCCGACGAGTAGACGCGCGCGCCCTTCAAGGTGACGGACGGGTAGAGCACCTGCGCATAGATGCCGTCGGCGTCCATGTCGTGCAGACGCGCCTGCGTGTCGAAGCTGCCGGGCCGCATCGTCTCGTAGGTCTGACCCATCGGCCCGATCTGGAAGGCGCTCTGCCCCGCGGTCGCGGTGAGTCCGACCGGCCAGGTCTCCTTCCCGCCGTCGAAGTGCCACAGGTCGCCGCGCTCCGTCTTCACGAGCTTCGGCGCGCGCTCCTTCCACTTGCTCGGCACCGACTCCTGCCAGAGCTGGGGCGGCTCGTTCACGTGCGCGTCGGCGTCGAGGATCGGGTAGTCGATGCTGGCGACGTGCTCGAAGAGGTCGGACATCGAAGGGCCTCCGCGTGAGACCTCACGCTATCACGCGCGCTCCCGTCGATGGTGCGGCGAACGAACGTCTCAGGACTTCGCAGCGCCGGCTTCGAGGTGGGCCACGATCCGCTGCGCGAGGTCCTCGGCGGCGGCGGCCATTGCGGGCTTCATCAGCGCGTCGATCATCGGCGCCATCGGACCGCCGGGCGTGACGCGCAGCCAGAACGTCATGCGCGTGCTCGGCGCCGCCGTCTGCGGCGCGCGCACGACGGCCGGTCCGCGCACGCGCCGGAAGAAGAAGCGCACGATGCGCTCCCAGAGTCCGGCGAGGCCGCGGGCACGAGGGGGCGGCGGCACCGCGCCGGTGTCGGGCGCACCTCCGCCGAGCGTCTCGATGCGGAACGATCCCTCTCCCGCCATCGGCTCGTTCATGCCCTTCAACGCGAAGGTGACGCGCTCGGGACCGGCCCACTCGGTGATCAGCACGCGGAAGCGCAAGGTGCGCGCGAGCACGCCGACGTCGCCCTTGAGAGTCCAGGTCGATTCGGTGTCGCTCTGCTTCTCGTGCGACTGGTAGCCGGTGAGGAAGGGCGCCCAGTGATCCATCTCGCGCACGAACTCCCAGATCACCTCGGGCGGGAGATCGGTGTCGACGTGATGCTGGTGCTCGGCCACGCGAGACGGATAGCGCGCGCCGTCTTCTTCTTCAGATCGCCGTCGGCGGCTCGCCGATCGGTGTGGCGCCGGGGTCGCGACGCGGCACTGCGGCCAGCGGCGCGCTGCGCGCGACCGGGCCCGCCTGGAGCGGCTCGGACCTGCGCGTGGAGGATCCGCCCGCGCGCGAGGTCGACCGGGCGCCGCGCTTCTTCGCCGCCGCTCGGGACGCGCGCACCGTCCTCGACGTCGGCTTCGGCTCGACCGCCTTCTCGAGCCGGCGGAAGAGCCGCGCCGCGTCGCGCCGCACCTGCGTCTGGAGCCGCGCCCAGCGCACGTCGCGGTCGGCGCGCAACCTCTCGATCTGCGATTGCAGCGCGCGCAAATTGGCGCGCAGCTGGCGCACCATGCGCGAGAGATTCTTCGGGAGCTGCTTTTCGAGCTGGTGGAGCGAGTCCTCCAGCGCATCGCGGGCGCGCTCGCGCGCGCCGCGTCCGGTCGACCTGCGTCGGCTCGCCATGCTTCCTCCTGTCGCTAGGCGCTGCGCGGTGTGATCGACTCGCGCGGCGACCCGTTGGTAGGGCGTTCTCGTCGGATTGCGTCGAGCTCGAGCCGCCTGGCCTGCGGCTCGACGGCCACGCCGGCGGCGCGCGCGACGCCGTCGTAGGCGGCGCGCACCAGCGACACGAAGATGTCGAGGTCGGGCAGGATGTCCGGGTCCGCGTTGAAGCCCCAGTGCACCGTGCCGTTGTAGCTCGCGAGCGCGATGCCGATGCCGAGGTTCTCGAGCAGCGGCACCTGCGGATACATCGCCACGAGCTTCGCGCCGTGGAAGTAGAGCGGGAACTGGGGGCCCGGCACGTTCGTCACGATCGTGTTGATCGGTCCGGAGATCGAGCGCGCGCCGAGCGTCAGCAGGGTCGACGGCGTGTACTCGGCCATCTTCATCATCATCTCGACGCCGAGCGCCTGGCGGCTCTGCTTCAAGCGCTGCGTCTCGGCGTGGATCGCCGCGAGCTGCGCGCGTGGATCGGACTCCGCGATCGGCAAGGTCAGGATCCACGAGGACACGCGATTGCCGAGGCGCCCGCGCTCCTGCTCGCCCCGCATGCTGACCGGCGCGCCGACGCGGAACTCGATCACCTCGGGCCGCACGCCGCGTGAGATCAGGTACTCGCGGACGGCGCCGGTCACGACGGTCAACACCACGTCGTTGATGGTGCAGTCGAGCGCCTTGCGCATCGACTTCATCTCGCCGAGCGGCACGCGCAGCCAGTCGAAGGCGCGGTGCGGTCCGAGCTCGCCGTTCAGCGGCGTCTCGGACGCGGCGCTCGCCATGCCGAGCGTGTCGATCAGCGCGCGCGCGCGCGCCAGCAGCTCGCTCCGCACGTCGTCCGTCGCGGCCGAGAACTCGCGGAAGCCGCGCAGCGCGCGCAGCGGCAAGGTCAGCCAGCGCGCGAGCTCGTCGCGCGCGAGCTCGCCGCGGCTCGGCGCGGGTCGCGGCAGGAAGCGCGGAGCGGGCTTCGGCGGCGGGACCTCGGGGCTCGTCGAGAACTGGATCTGCGCGAGATCGACCCCGGACGCGCCGTCGATCATGCAGTGGTGGATCTTCGAGATCATCGCGAATCGGTCGCCGCCCTCGAGCCCTTCGACGATCCAGGTCTCCCACAGCGGCCGCTTGCGGTCGAGCTGCTGCGCCATCACGCGCGACGAGAGCTTCTTCAGCTGCGACTCGTCGCCCGGCTTCGGCAGCGCGGTGTGGCGGATGTGGTAGTCGAGGCTGAAGTGCGCGTCGTCGACCCAGACCGCGCGGCCCTCGATCGGCACGAAGAACAGACGCTGTCGGTAGCGCGGCACCAGGTGGAGCACGGCCTCGAAGCTCCGCTTGATGACGGCGATGTCGACGCCGCCGTCGCGAGTCCGCAGCGGCCCCGACTCGAACACCAGGGTCGATGCGACGTGCATGTGGACGTTGCGCGTCTCGAAGAGGAGAAAGGAGTTGTCCTGCGCGGACAGACGCTCGAAGCCATAGCGGGGCATTGGATCTCCGCGTGCGCCGGAGCCCATCCTACACCCGGAGGGGCCGCAGCGGATCGTGGCGCGGGCTGCTAGAAGGCCCGCGATGAGGCGGAGAGGCTGGCGGAAGCTCGCAGGTCGGCCCCTCCTCGCCTGCGGCGCGCTCCTCGGCGTCGCGGCGCTCGGCACGGTCCTGCTGGTCCTGCCGTGGCGCTTCGTCCCGCCGCCGACCACTGCCTTCATGCTGCGCGATCAGGCCGAGCGGGGCGCGGCGCCCCGCTACCACTGGGTGCCGCTCGCGCAGATCTCGCCGCAGCTCGCGATCGCGGTCGTGGCGGCCGAGGACCAGCGCTTCCCCGAGCACCACGGCTTCGACTTCGACGCGATCGGGCGCGCGCTCGACGAGGAACGCCGGAACCCGCGCGGCGCGAGCACCATCTCGCAACAGGTGGCGAAGAACCTCTTCCTGTGGCCGGGACGCAGCATCGCGCGCAAGGCCTGCGAGGCGTGGCTCACCGTCTTCATCGAGGCCCTGTGGCCGAAGCGGCGGATCCTCGAGGTCTATCTCAACACCGCGGAGTTCGGCCGCGGCGTCTTCGGCGCGGGCGCCGCCAGCAACGCGTACTTCGGGAAGCCGCCGCGCACGCTCGACCTCTACGAGGCGTCGCTGCTCGCGGCCGCGCTGCCGAGTCCGAAGCGCTCGAGCGTCGCGGCTCCCTCCGAGTATCTGCTGCGCCGCGCTGGCGAGATCGTCGCGGCCGCGCGAGGTCTCGGCGGCAGCAGCTACCTCGCTCGCCTCTGAGACCGCGCTGCTCGAGTGTCTCGCGCCCTCGCAGGTGATTGGATATACCTCGCTCGCGCCGAGAGGGGCGAGCGCACAGTGAGGAAGCTGACCGTCCGCGATGCGGCGGCGTTGCTGAACGTCTCCGAGAAGAGCGTCTACCGCTGGATCAAGCAGGGCGTCCTGCCAGCCTACCGGGTCGACGATCAGTATCGGATCAACCGGACCGAGCTCCTCGAATGGGCGACCGAGCGCAAGCTGCACGTGTCGCCCGAGATCTTCTCCGAGCCCGAGCGCGAGGGAGAGCCCGCGCCGACGCTCGAGCAGGCGCTGCGCGCGGGCGGCATCCATTATCGCGTCGCCGGGCGCGACAAGGGCGAGGTCTTGCGGGCCGTGGTTGGAATCCTCGCGCTCCCCGACGACATCGATCGGAACTTCCTCTACGAGGTGCTTCTTGCGCGCGAGGCGCTCGGATCGACCGGAGTGGGTGATGGCATCGCGATTCCCCACGTGCGCAATCCGATCGTGCTCCACCTCTCGCGGCCGATCGTGACGCTGTGCTTCCTCGAGCAGCCGATCGATTTCGGCGCGATCGACGGCCAGCCGGTCCATACCCTCTTCACCCTGATCAGCCCGACCGTTCGCGCGCACCTCCACCTGTTGTCGCGGCTGGCATTCGTGCTGCGCGAAGCCCGCTTCGCGGCGGCCGTGCGCGCACGAGTCTCTCCCGATCAGATCCACGACGCGCTGCGAGCCGCCGAGGCGGCGGTCGTCGCGGCTCGGCCGCAGCCCGCATCGCTGGCACCAAGCGATTGACGCCACGCAAGGAGTCGTTGCCATTCGAGCGCTCGCGCAACGGACGCCGTGCTGGAGCTGAGTCTCTTCGCGGTGCTGCTGGCGGCTCTGAGTGGCGCGCCGGGGCTCGTGTGCGGCGAGCGGTCTCTGTTCGGACAGCGGATCGCGACCATTCTGCTCGTCGGGGGCGCGGCGCTCGGCGCGCTCGCGGCAATCGTCGGCCTGGCGGGTGGCAGCGCGGAGACGGGTGAGCTTCCGGGGCCGCTCCCGGGGCTCGCGCTGCACCTGCGGCTCGATCCGCTCGCGGCCTTCTTTCTCGTTCCTGTGTATGCGCTCGGCGCAGCTGGAGCGCTCTATGGCGAGCGCTACTGGAGACAGGCCGAGCACCCGGAGAACGGCCGCAAGCTGCGCCTGTGCTTCGGCGTGCTCATCGCGGCGCTCGCCGGTGTCGTGCTGGCCGGAGACGGCGTGGCCTTCCTGTTCGCCTGGGAGATCATGGCGCTCTCCGCCTTCCTGCTCGTCACCACCGAGGACGAGCGCGCCGAGGCGCGGCAGGCGGGTTGGATCTATCTCGTGTCGACGCACATCGGCACGCTGGCGCTGTTCGCTCTGTTCGGGCTGTGGTGGTCTGTCAACGGCTCGCTCGAGCTCCGGCCCCTCTCGTCTCTCGTCGCCGCGCCGGGGGTCGCGATCTCGCTCTTCCTGCTCGCCCTCGTGGGCTTCGGTTTGAAGGCCGGTATCGTGCCGATGCACTTCTGGCTGCCCCCCGCGCACGCCAACGCCCCGTCCCACGTCTCCGCGCTGCTCTCCGGCGTGATGCTGAAGATCGGGATCTACGGCCTGCTGCGGATCCTGACCCTCCTGCCCGCTCCGCCTCTCGCGTTGGGCATGGCGATGCTCGCGATCGGCACCGCCAGCGCCCTCTACGGCGTGCTCTTCGCGCTCGGACAGCACGACGTGAAGCGGCTACTCGCCTATCACAGCGTCGAGAACATCGGAATCATCGCGATGGGGCTCGGCCTCGCGCTGATCGGGGTGAGCGAGAAGCAGCCCGCGTGGATCGCGCTCGGGCTCGGCGGCTGCCTCCTCCACGTCTGGAATCACGCGCTCTTCAAGGCGCTGCTCTTCCTGGCCGGGGGCGCCGCGATCCACGCCGTCGGCACGCGCGAAATCGGACGCTTCGGCGGTCTCGCCCGTTCGATGCCTCGCACCGCATCGCTCTTCGCGATCGGCTCCGTCGCGATCTGCGGGCTGCCGCCGCTCAACGGCTTCGTGAGCGAGCTCCTGATCTATGTGGGTCTGATGCGCGTCGATGCCGGGAGCAGCGCCGGCGCCGCCTCCTTCGCCCCGCTCGCGGCTCCCTTGCTCGCGATGGCGGGTGCGCTCGCGATCGCCTGCTTCGTCAAAGTGTTCGGAGCCGTCTTCCTCGGGCCCGTGCGCTCCGAGGCGGCCGCGCGGGCGCACGAGCCGCCGCACGCCATGCTGCTCGCGATGACTCCGCTGGCGCTCGGCTGTGTCGCGATCGGCGTGTTCCCGGCCGTGCTGATGCCGACACTCGATCACGTCGTGCGTGCCTGGGCTCCCCTCGAGCTGCCGCCTCCGTCGCTTTCCACACTCGTGCCCTGGCCTGAGCTGATGGCGACGAATGGCGCGCTGATCGCGATCGCGCTCGCCGGCGCGCTGTGGATCCGAAGCCGCTCCCTGCGCAGAGGCACGGCGCGGGCAGTCACGTGGGACTGCGGCTACGCGCGCCCGGGTCCGAGGATGGCGTACACGGCATCGTCGTTCGCCGACATCCTGGTGGGGCTCCACGGCTGGCTGCTGCGGCCGCGCGCCGAGAACGCCGTGTCGAGCGAGTCCTTTCCGGCGTCTCGCAGCTTCCACTCGAGCGTCCGCGATCCGGTGATGGAGAGCGTCCTTGCTCCGCTCTGGGCGGGAGTGCGGCGGCTGCTGGTTCCGCTGCGGGTGGTGCAGCAGGGCCGTGTGCAGCAATACCTGGTGTACGTCCTCGTCACGCTGTGCCTGCTGCTCGCGTCGCTGTTCTCGATCGAAGGCGTCCTGATGCGGCTGCTCGGATGGTGAACGCGATCCCGTTGCCGCTCGGCCTCGTGCTGGTCGCCACCGCGACGATCGCGGCGAGCGGTCTTCCCGGGTACGCGCGCTCACCCGTGGACGCCGCGAGTCAGCGCCTCGCCACCGCGCTCGGTCTTCTCGGCTCCACGCTCGGCGCGCTGGGCCTCGTGCTCTTCGTGCGCGCCGGCGAAGCGCAGACCGCCGTGTTCGGCGAACTCCCGATCGGACGCCTGGCTGTCTCGCTGGATGGGCTCTCCGCGCTCTTCCTCGTGCCGATGCTCGTCGTCTCGGCGCTCGGATCGCTGTACGGCAGCGAGTACTGGCACGCCGCGCAGGCGCCGGGTGGAGGGCGCCGGCTGCGTCTTTGCTGGGGGATCATGACAGCGGCGATGATGGGAGTCGTCCTCGCGCGCGACGCGATCCTCTTCCTCGTCGCCTGGGAGGCGATGGCGCTCGCGGCCTTCTTCCTGATCGCGACCGAGGAGGAGCGTCCCGAGGTGCGGCGCGCCGCCTGGGTGTATCTCGTCGCGACGCACGCGGGCTCGCTCTGCCTCGTCGCCTTCTTTGCGCTGCTCGCTCGCGCGACCGGCTCGTTCGACCTGTGGCCGAGCCTTCCGGGTGATGCGCGCGGCGGTCTCGTGACGGCCGTGTTCGCGCTCGGCATCGGCGGATTCGGGCTGAAGGCGGGCCTCGTGCCTCTACACGTCTGGCTGCCGGGCGCCCATGCGAACGCCCCGAGCCACGTGTCCGCACTGCTCTCCGGCGTGCTGCTCAAGACGGGTGTGTACGGGATCGTGCGCGTGTGCGGACTGCTGCCCGAGCCGCCCGCGTGGTGGGGCGGCGCGCTGCTCGGAATCGGAGTGCTCTCGGCGGTACTCGGCATGGCGCTGGCCGTCGCGCAGCAGGACCTGAAGCGCTTGCTCGCCTACAGCAGCATCGAGAACGTCGGCATCATCGCGATCGGCGTGGGTCTCGCGGCGATCGGCCGCTCGCTGGGCCGCGCCGACCTCGTGGCGCTCGGGCTCGGTGGCGCGCTGCTGCACGTGCTGAATCACAGCGTCTTCAAGCCACTCCTCTTCTTTGTGGCGGGCAGCGTGCTGCACGCCACGGGCACGCGGCGTCTCGCTTCGCTCGGGGGGCTGGCACGCTCGATGCCGAGGACCTTTGCAGCGTTCGCGCTCGGCGCCGTCGCGATCTGCGGCCTGCCTCCCTTGAATGGTTTCGCGAGCGAGCTGCTGCTCTACCTTGGATTGCTGCGTGCGGCAGCAGCCGTTTCTCCGCACGCGCTCGCGTGGGCGGGCGCGGCGGCGCCAGCGCTCGCACTGACGGGCGCGCTCACGCTCGCGGCCTTCGTGAAGGTCGCGGGCATCGCCTTCTGTGGGACCGCGCGAACTCCGCAGGCAGTCCACGCGCACGATCCCGGGCACGCGATGCTCGCTCCGATGGCCGCCTTCGCGCTCGCCTGCGTCGGTGTCGGGCTCGCGCCGGGGCTGGCACTCTCGCTGCTCCAGCCGGCGATCGATGCCTGGCAGCCTGCGCTCGCGGGGGCGGGGCCATCGCTCTCGAACCTCGCGCCCTTTGCTCGCGTGTCGCAGATAGGTGTCGGAGTCGTCGTGCTCGTCGTGCTCGGGTCCGCGCTGAGCCTGTGGCGCGCGAGAGCGGGCGCCTCGGTCGTCACCTGGGACTGCGGCTACGCGCGTCCCACCCCGCGCATGCAATACGTAGACTCCTCGTTCTCGGAGATGCTGGTCGGTCTCTTCGACTGGGCGCTGCGGACTCGCCGCTCGCTGCCGCAGGCATCGGGTCTATTCCCGTCGGAGTCCCGGTTCGAGAGCGAGGTGCCCGACGCCGTGCTGGATCGCGTCGTGATGCCGCTGCTCGCAAGCGCGGATCGGAAGCTCCTGCCCGTCCGCGCGCTCCAACGAGGGCCCGTTCAGGCTTATCTCCTGTACGTCTTCCTGATCGTGGTCGTGCTGCTGACGGTGGTGCGATGACGGCCTCGCTCCTCGCGCTCGTCGCGCACGTCGGACTGCTACTGCTGTTGCCGCCGCTGCTTCTCGGCGTGATCAACAAGACCAAGGCCTGGTTCGCGGGGCGACGAGGGCCGCCGCTGCTCCAGGCCTACTACGACCTCGCGCGACTATTCCGCAAGGAGATGGTCTTCAGCGAGACCACGACCTGGATGTTCCGCGCGGGTCCGATCGTGACGGCCAGCGCCGTGCTGCTCGCCGGGATGCTCGCGCCGTTCGGCGCCTTCGATGCGCCCGTGCGTTTCACGGGCGACCTCGTGCTCTTCGCATATCTCATGGCGCTCGGCCGCTTCTTCACCACGGCTGCGGCACTCGATACAGGCTCGGCCTTCGAGGGCATGGGCGCTGCACGCGAGGTTTCCTTCGCCTGCCTGGCCGAGGTGGCGCTCTTTACGGCGTTCGTGGTGCTCGTGCGCTTCTCGGGCGCGCTGAGCCTGACCCCAATGCTCCACGCGCCCGCGCAGGCCGAGCTCCACGGCCTGCCCGCCGCAGCGCTCGTGCTCGTCGGCGTCGCCCTCTTCGTCGTGCTGCTCGTCGAGAGCGCGCGCGTCCCCATCGACGACCCGAACACGCACCTCGAGCTCACGATGATCCACGAGGTGATGGTCCTCGATCACAGCGGACCGCTGTTCGGGCTCGTGCTCTACGCGCAGGCCGTGAAGATGTTCCTGCTCTCGAGCGTGCTGCTGCACCTGGCGCTGCCCTTCGCGTCGGGCCTGCGGTCGCTCGACGGGCTCGTTTTCGTGGCGGGAACGCTCGCGGTCGCCGTCGCGATCGGCGTGGTGGAGTCCGTCATGGCAAGGCTGCGGCTGCACTACGTGCCCTCGCTGCTGATCGCCTCGGGCGTGCTCTGCGCCTTCGGCTTCGTGCTCACCCTGGCTCGATAGGAGATCCCGGTGTTGCGACTCACGGCGGTGAACGCTCTCGTGGTCGGCGTGCTGCTGCTGAATCTCTTCATGCTCGGCACGAGCCGGATCCGTGCGCTGATCCAGGCGGCCGCTCTGCAGGGCGTGGCGCTCGGCGTGATGCCGCTCCTCCTGATCGGTCACACCGGGTGGAACGCGGCGCTGATCGCGATCGCGACGGTGGTGTTGAAGGGCAGCCTGATCCCCAGCATGCTGCGCCGCGCGCTGCGCGAGGCGCACATCAAGCGCGAGATCGAGCCGCTGATCGGGTTCGTCCCCACCATGCTGCTCGGCGCGGCCGGCACGCTGCTCTCGATCGCGTTCGCGTCGGGGCTCCCGCTCGAGCCTCAGCATCGCGATCTGCTGATCGTGCCGGCCTCCTTCTCGACCGTGGTGACCGGATTCCTGCTGCTCACCACCCGCATCAAGGCGATCACCCAGGCGATCGGGTACCTGGTGCTCGAGAACGGGATCTTCCTCTTCGGGATGCTGCTGGTGGACGCGATGCCGTTCCTCGTCGAGATCGGGGTGCTGCTCGATCTCTTCGTCGGCATCTTCGTCGTGAGCATCATCATCCACCACATCCATCGCGAGTTTGCTTCGCTCGACACGCGTCGCCTCGCGGCGCTGAAGGAATGACCCGGTGTTGCTGATCGCGCTGATCGCGCTCCCGATCGTTCTAGCGGGCGTGGCGAGGCTCCTCGCCTCGGACCGTCAGCGCGCGTGGATGCTCCCCGTGTGCGCCGCCGGCCACCTGACGCTGACACTCTTCGCGGTCTCGCATCCCGAGACGAGGGCGTTCGGCGGGTGGCTGGCTCTCGATCCGCCGGGCCGCATCGTGCTGCTGCTGCTCGCGGTGCTGTTCGCGGTCTGCGCGGTATATGCGGTCGGCTACCTGCGCTACCGCCAGGAGCTCTCGAACCGCGTCTTCGTGCCCTGCCTGCTGATCTTTCTCGCCATGACCACCTTGGTCGTGTGCTCGCAGCACCTCGGACTCATGTGGGTCGCCGTGGAGGCCACGACGCTCACGACCGCGCCGCTGATCTACTTCAACCGCACGCAGCGCTCGATCGAGGCCACCTGGAAGTACCTGCTGGTCGGCTCCGTCGGCATCGCGCTCGCGCTGCTCGGCTCGTTCTTCCTCGCCTACGCGTCGCTCGGGGAGGACCCGTCGCTCCTGTTCGGCGACCTGCTGCAGCGAGCGGGTCGCATGAACCGCTCCTGGCTCGAAGTCGCCTTCGTGCTGCTGCTGGTCGGCTACGGCACGAAGATGGGGCTCGCTCCGATGCACACCTGGAAGCCCGACGCCTACGGGGAGGCGCCGGGTGTGGTCGGCGCGCTGCTGGCCGGCGGGCTCACGAACTGCGCGTTCCTCGCGCTGGTGCGCGTCTTCCACATCTGCGAGGCCGCGGGGGCCGGCGCGTACGCGCGGGGGCTGCTGGTCTTCTTCGGAATCCTGTCGATCGCCGTCGCGGCCGTGTTCATGGTGGGGCAGCGGGATTTCAAGCGGATGCTCGCCTACTCGAGCGTCGAGCACATGGGAATCCTGGTGCTCGGCGTCGGGCTCGGAGGCGCCGGCGTCTTCGCCGCCCTGCTGCACATGCTGAACAACGGCCTCACGAAGGGCGTGCTCTTCCTCTCGGCCGCGAACATCCACCGCGCCTTCGACAGCAAATCGATCGACGAGGTGCGCGGAGCGATGCGCCGCGTGCCGCTCTCCGGGACGTTCTTCCTGCTCGGTTTCTTCGCGATCACCGGCTCGCCGCCCTTCGGCCCCTTCGTGAGCGAGTTCCTGCTCCTGTCGCGGGCCTTCGCGGCAGAGCAGTACGCCGTCGGCGCAGCCTTCCTGCTGCTGCTGCTGCTGGTGTTCGTCGGCATGGGTCGGACGGTTCTCGCGATGGTGCAGGGCGTTCCGTCGCCGGAGGCCAGGCGCACGCGCTACCGCGACAGTCTGCTGACCGGCGTCCCCGTCGTGCTCTCGCTCGCGCTGGTGCTCCTGCTCGGTGTCCATGTCCCCGCGCCGCTCGAGGCGCTGCTGCGCGAGGCGGCGGGATATCTCGGGGCGACTCCGTGAACGGGAACGCGGCCGAGCGCTTCGCGACGATCGGCAACGGTCGGGCGCTGCCGCGCTCGGCGGTCCCCGCGCACTCGCCGGCGGATCTCTGCGGCGCGATCGCGGACGCGGTGGCCACAGGCCTGCGCGTCTCGGCCTTCTTCGGCATGGCTGACTCCGACCCGGACGCCGTGAGCCTCGTGGCGGTGCTCGCCGACGATCGCGACGCGCGCCTGCACCTGGCTCGAACGAGCGTGCGCGGGGAGGGCTTCGACTCGCTCACGCCGGTCTGCCCGCAGGTCCACCTCTTCGAGCGTGAGATCGCGGAGCAGTTCGGCCTGCGCCCCGCCGGCCATCCGTGGCTCAAGCCGGTTCGCTTCCACGCGTCCATGCGACGCGGCCACGACGTCTTCGCCGGGCCGGGCGGCGAGGCGCCGACGATCGGCGTGACGGACTTCTACCGCGTGGAAGGCGACGAGGTGCACGAGGTTGCCGTCGGCCCCGTCCACGCCGGCATCATCGAGCCCGGACACTTCCGCTTCCAGTGCCACGGCGAGATCGTCTTCCACCTCGAGATCTCGCTCGGCTATCAACACCGCGGCGTGGAGCGGGCGCTGCAGGGTGGCCCCGACAAGCGCTCCATCCACTACGCGGAGACGCTGGCCGGTGACACCAGCGTCGGACACGCTACCGCCTACTGTCAGGTGATCGAGGGGCTCGCGCGTTGCCAGAAGACGCCGCGCGCGCAGGCACTGCGGGGCGTCGCGGG
>DATKND010000038.1:0-17275 GCA_035541475.1 Myxococcota bacterium
GGCTCGCCGATTGCTACTTCAAGCAGGGGAACTTCTCGGCAGCAGTGCTCCGCTTCGACGACGTCGCGCGCCAATACCCGAAGGGCAACAAGGCCGCTGACGCACTGTATCGACAGGGAGAAGCGCTGCTCCGCATGGGACACGCGAAGGCCGCCGGGAACGCCTTCGAGAAGGTGTTGCGCGACTATCCGACGTCGGCGCGCGTGCCCGAGGCGAAGCGGCAGCTCGACCTGCTCAAGGCAGGCTAGTCGGCACCCGAGACGACACGCGGACCTCACCGATCGGAGAATCAGGCGTTGAACAAGCGGGACCTCGAGCGCTTCCGGAAGCTCTTGCAAGAACAGCGGGACCAGATCCAAGGCAATACCAAGAAGGCGTTGTCGGGCGACATCCACGTCGATCCGGACGACTTCCCCGACGAGATGGACATCGCGTCGTCGGAGATGACGCTGCAGTTCGCGGGCCGGCTGCGCGAGCGCGAGCAGGGCCTGCTCGCGAAGATCGACGCCGCGCTGCGCAAGATCGAGAACGGCGAGTACGGCGAGTGCGTGATGTGCGGCGAGCAGATCGGCGTCGCGCGCCTGCGCGCGCGCCCGGTGGCCGAGCTGTGCATCGACTGCAAGTCGGAGCAGGAGAAGCTCGAGCGCCGCACGAGCTAGGAGCGCGGCCCGCCCGATGAGAGCGGTCGCGCCCGCGCTGGTCCTGGGAATCGAGAGCTCCTGCGACGAGATGGCCGCCGCGGTCGTCCGCGATGGCCGCGAGGTGCTCTCGAGCTGCGTGCGGGGCCAGCACGAGCTGCATCGCCCGTACGGCGGCGTCGTGCCCGAGCTCGCGTCGCGCGATCACGTGCGCCAGGTCTCGGAGGTCGTCGCGGCTGCGCTCGCGCAGGCGGGGGTCGCGGCCGAGGCGCTCTCGGGCATCGCGGCGACGGCGGGCCCGGGCCTGGTCGGCTCGCTCCTGGTCGGCCTCAGCTTCGGCAAGGCGCTCGCCTACCGGCTCGGCGTGCCGCTCGTCGGCGTCCACCACCTCGCGGGCCACCTCGCCGCGGCCGAGCTCGCCGATCCCGCGCTGACACCACCGTACGTCGGGCTCGTGATCTCGGGCGGACACACGGCGCTCTACCGCATCGAAGGGGAGGGCGCGCCGGCGCTCCTCGGCGAGACGCGCGACGACGCGGTCGGCGAGGCGTTCGACAAGGTGGCCGCGCTGCTCGGACTTCCGTACCCCGGCGGGCCGGCCGTCGGCCGCGCCGCGGAGAAGGGCTCGCCGCGGGCCGCCTTGCTGCCGCGGCCGCTGCTCGGCGCGCCCGGACTCGACTTCTCCTTCAGCGGACTCAAGACCGCCGTCGCGCTCGAGGTCGAGCGCCGCGGGGCGCTCCAACCTGCCGACGTCGCGGACCTCGCCGCCTCCTTCGAGTGCGCCGCGGTCGACGTGCTGGTGGCGCGCGCTCGCCGCGCGCTCGGCGAGCAGGGCCTCTCGCGGCTCGCGGTGGTCGGCGGCGTCGCGGCCAACGCGCGGCTGCGCGGCGAGCTCGCGGAGGCGGCGCGCCGCGACGGCTTCCACCTTGCGCTGCCGCCGCTCGCGCTCTGCACCGACAACGCGGTGATGATCGCCGCAGCCGGCGCGCGCCTGTTCGCGCGCGGCGAGGACCACGGCCTCGCGCTGAACTCCTTCTCCCGGGTGCCGCTCGGCGCGGCGCCCTGGGTGCCGGAGTGAGCGCCGGCGAGGTTCGCGCGCTGCTGGCGCGCCACGGGCTCGCGGCCCGGCGCAGCCTCGGTCAGAACTTCCTCGTCGACCCGCGCCGCGCCGAGCGCCTCGTGACTCTGGCCGGTGTCGAGCGCGGCGACGCGGTGCTCGAGATCGGCACGGGCCTCGGCATCCTCACTCGCGCCCTCGCGCTGCGCGGGGCGCGTGTCACGACGGTAGAGGTGGATCCGGGACTCCTCGGGGCGCTGCGCGACGAGCCGCTGCTACCGCCCGAGGTGCGGCTCGTCGAGGGCGACGCGCTCGACCTCGACCTCGAGGCGCTGCTCCGAGAAGAGAAGCCGCCGCGCCGCGTGGTCGCGAACCTCCCCTACTCGGTGGCCGCCCCGATCCTGCGCCGCCTGCTCGACCTCGCCCCGCTGCTCGACGACTGGTCCGTGATGCTCCAGCGCGACGTGGCCGCGCGGCTGCTGGCCGCGCCGGGCACGCGCGACTACGGCTCGCTGACGGTGCTCCACCGGCTCGTGGTCGAGACGCGGCGCTGCGACGAGCTCGCGCCCGGCTGCTTCCACCCGGCGCCGAAGGTGCGCTCGACCTTCGTGCGCATGCGGCCGCTGCGTCCGCCGCCGCTCGCTCGAGGCGAGCTCGCGCGGGTCGAGGTCGTCGCGCGCGCGGCCTTCGGCACGCGGCGCAAGACGCTCGCGAATGCGCTGCGCGCGGCCGGACTCGCGGCCTCGCCCGCGGCGCTCGCGCGCGCGGAAGTCGACGGGGGCGTGCGCGCCGAGGCACTGCCTCCCGAAGCCTTCGTGCGGCTCGCGCGCGAGCTGTCGCAGCGCGAGGTCGCCTGATGGAGGACGCGGCGCTGCTCGCGGCATTGGTCGAGCTGGCGGAAGAGCTCGGGCTTCCGGTGCGGCGGCTCCCGCCGGACCCGGTGTTCGACGGAGTCGGGCCCTCGGGAAGCGGCCTCTGCACCTTGCGCGGGCGGCGCATGGTCTGGCTCGCGCCCTCGGATCCGCCGGAGCGCCAGGCGGAGGTGCTCGCGCGCGCGCTGCGCGAGCACGCGGGGGAATCGCTGGAGATGCGCTTTCTTCCACCGGCCATACGCGAATGTCTGAACCGAGGCGCTTGACCGCCCGGAAATCCGCTGCGTATCCTCCGCCCGTCCCGAGAGGGGTCTCGCAAGTCGCGAACTCCATCGAAGGGACGCCGCAACTTCGAAGGACACCCCCCTGGCGGCCCCGAGCCGGGGACGACACGACGCCTCGCCAGAAGCCCATTGCTCGGATCCCCAACCGGGACCGAGACGGGGGCAAACAGCGGGCGGTCGCCGCAGCGAATCGCGACGTGGTTCCGACCGCGGAGCGCATTCGGTGTCGCGACGCCGGGTCCGCCGCGCCTCCGCACTCGACGAGTTGCTCGTTCGTCCGGACGCGGGCCCGCGCAGGACGCCGGAGGCGTCATGTCGACCGTGTCGCAGGAGACGGCCCGCGAGCACCGGGTCACCGCTCCCTCTCTCGCGCGCCGCAAGCGCCGCGGCGAGCCGATCTCGATGCTCACCGCCTACGACTTCGCCTTCGCGCGCATCTTCGATGCGGCCGGCATCGACGTGCTGCTCGTGGGCGACTCGCTCGGCAACGTCGTGCAGGGTCACGCCACCACCTTGCCGGTCACGCTCGACGAGGTCGTCTACCACACGCGGCTCGTGAGCCGCGCGGCGTCGCGCGCGCTGGTCGTCGCGGACCTTCCCTTCGGCAGCTACCAGATCTCGCACGAGGATGCGCTGCGGAGCAGCGTGCGCTGCATCAAGGAAGGCGGGGCGCATGCGGTGAAGCTCGAGGGTGGCACCGCGATGGCCTCGACCATCGAGCGCATCGTGCGAGCCGAGATCCCGGTGATGGGCCACGTCGGACTCACGCCGCAGGCGATCCACCGCATGGGCGGCCACCGCGTGCAGGGTCGCGGCGAGGACGGCGCGCGCCGCGTGCTCGAAGACGCGCGCGCGGTCGAGACGGCCGGCGCCTTCGCGGTGGTGCTCGAGGGCATGCCCGCCGATCTCGCCGGCCAGATCAGCGCGGAGCTCGCGATCCCGACGATCGGAATCGGCGCCGGCGTAGCGTGCGACGGCCAGGTGCTCGTGATGCACGACATGCTCGGCCTCTCTGAGTGGACTCCGGGCTTCGTGAAGGCCTACGCGAATCTCGGAGCGATGGCCTCGCAGGCCGCGCGCCGCTTCGCCGAGGAGGTCGCGAAGCGGAAGTTCCCCGGCGACGAGCACTCGTATCGCTAGGCGGAGGGATCGTGAAGGTCGTGAAGCGCGTTCGCGAGCTCCAGGACTTCGGCGACGCCGAGCGCCGGGCGGGGCGGCGCCTCGCGCTCGTGCCGACCATGGGCGCGCTGCACGAGGGCCACGCCGCGCTCGTCGCGGAGGCGCGACGGCGCGCGGACCGCGTGGTCGTCTCGATCTTCGTGAACCCGACCCAGTTCGACGATCCGCGCGACCTCGCGGCCTATCCGCGCGTGCTCGCCGAGGATCTCGCGCTGTGCGAGCGCGCCGGCGTCGACGTGGTGTTCGCGCCCGAGGTCGAGGACCTCTACCCCGACGGCGCGCAGACCGGGGTCGAGGTCGGTGAGATCGCGAAGCCGCTCTGTGGACGCTCGCGGCCCGGCCACTTCCGCGGCGTCGCGACGGTGGTGACGAAGCTGCTCTGCGCCGCGAAGCCCCACGTCGCGGTCTTCGGCGAGAAGGACTGGCAGCAGCTTGCCGTGATCCGGCGCCTCGTGCGCGACCTGCGCCTCGACGTCGAGATCGCGGGCGTGCCGACCGTGCGCGAGCGCGACGGTCTCGCGATGTCGAGCCGCAACCGTCGCCTCGATCCCGAGGCGCGCCGCCAGGCGCTCGTGCTCTCACGCTCGCTCGACGCCGCGGCGAGCGCGGCGCGCGCGGGCGAGCGCGATGCCGCGCGCCTGCTCGAGGGCGTGCGCCGCGAGATCGCGAAGTCGCCGCGCGCCGAGATCGACTATGCCGAGCTGCGCGATCCCGACTCGCTCGCGCCGGTGCCGGCTCGGCTCGAAGCCCCCGCGCTGCTCGCGCTCGCCGTCTTCCTGCGCCCGCCGCAGGGCGCAGACGGCCCGGGCGTGCGGCTGATCGACAACTGCGTGCTGCCCGTGCAGCCGCGATCGGAGGAACCCCCCCGATGATGCGCACGATGATGAAGTCGAAGATCCACCGCGCCACCGTCACCGAGGCGAACCTCGAGTACGAGGGCAGCATCACGATCGATCCCGATCTTCTCGAGGCAGCGGATCTCCTGCCCTACGAGCGCGTGGACGTCCTCGATGTGACCAACGGAGCGCGACTCCAGACCTACGTGATCGAGGGCGAGCGCGGGTCCGGCGAGATCTGCGTGAACGGCGCGGCCGCGCACCTCGTCAAGCCGCACGACCTCGTGATCATCTGCTCGTACGTGACGCTCGACGATTCGGAGTGCCGCGGCTTCGAGGGCATCCGCGTATTCGTCGATCATCGGAACCGGGTGCGGGAGATCACAAGCGGCCGTCAGGCCGCGCGCAGCGAGGCGTAGCCGAGCGAAGATCGAACGGGCCAGACCGAGCCCGAGGGCCGGTGAGTTCGAGCAGTTCGAGCACGGCGCGTAGCGCCGGTCCGGCGAGGCCGAGTCGGTACCCTACGACGCGATGCCCGGCGGAGACGACGCACAGAAGGTGATCGCCACCAACCGCCGGGCCCGCCACGAGTACGAGGTGCTCGAGCGGGTCGAGGCGGGGCTCGTGCTCGTCGGCCCCGAGGTGAAGTCACTGCGCGACGGCAAGGCGAGCCTGACCGACGCCTACGCGTCGTTCCGGCGCGGCGAGGCGTGGCTGCACCACCTGCACATCTCTCCCTACCCGCAGGCCGGCCGCGAGAACCCGGATCCGAAGCGCGACCGCAAGCTGCTGCTACACCGGAAGGAGATCGCGCGCCTCCAGGGCCGCGTCGCGGAGCGCGGGCTCACGCTCGTGCCGCTCTCGCTCTACTTCCGCGACGGCCGCGCAAAGGTCGAGCTGGCGCTGGCGCGAGGCCGTCGCGCGCACGACAAGCGCGAGGCGATCCGCGAGCGCGAGACCGACCGCGAGCTCGCGCGCGCGACGCGGCGCGGCCGGACGCGCGCATGAGACGGGCGCTCCGGTTCGCCGCCGGCGCGGCGCTCTTCGCCGCCACCGGCTGCGCCCTGCTGCCCGGTCACGCGCCGTCTCCGGAGCGGCCGGCGCCGCCGCCCTATCAGCCCGACCGGCGCGACTACGCGACCTTCCGCGCGGCCTGGCCCGATCTGCTCGAGCCGAACTATCTGCCCTTCATGGTGCACCGCGTGTCGCGCGGCCCGGGCCTCGCGGACGCGCTCGTCTTCTGCCGCTGGGACGCCACCGACATGCCGCTCGCCGTCTGGATCGAGCCCCCCGCGATCCCGGAATCGCTCCAGAACGAGTTCTCGCCTCACGACCCCGCCGACTACGTCGCCGCGGTCGAGCGCGCGCTCGCGCTCTGGGAGCGCGAGATGGATGGCCTGGTGCGCTTCCGCCGTGTCGACTCCGAGGGCGAGGCGCGCATCGCGATCGCGCTCCGCGGCGAGGCCGCGCCGGTGGTCGGCGAGGAGCGGCAGGTGCTCGGCAGCACGCGGCTCGGACCCTCGTGCAAGGTCGAGGGTCAGGACCCCGACGCCGAGCGGCTGCGCGTGCGCTTCGCGGCGGGGCCGCTCTCGATCTACGTCGCCGACGAGTTCGGGCTGCTCTCCGACGATCAGGTCGAGTGGATCGCGCTGCACGAGATCGGCCACGCGCTCGGCATGCGCGGCCACAGCCCGATCCCCGCGGATCTGATGTACGAGGTGGTGCGCGACCGCGTGACGGTGCGCGAGGGGCTCTCCGCGGAGGACGGCAACTCCTTCGTGTCGCTCTACTCGCTGCCGAACGGGACGGTCTACGCCGACCCCGATTCGACCGCGCAGGCGCGCGGCGACGTCCCGCCACTGCCGCCGACCGGCCCGCCCATGCTGGCGCTGGCGCCGCACGTCGACTCGCGCCTCGGCTTCCGAGTGCAGCTTCCCCACGGCTGGACGCGCGTCGAGACGCCGCAGGGCGTCGCCGCCGTGGACGGCGTGTCCTGGGACTACAGCGCGTCGTACCAGGTCGTGGTCAGCGGTCAGCCGAGCATCGACGACTACCTCGAGCGCTACGGCGCCTGGTACGCGAGTCGCGGGCGTCTGCTGCACGGGCACGAGCTCATCGTGGCGAGGCACCGCGCGGTCCAGGGCGTGCTCGCGAGTCCCGAGGACGAGCGGGTCGAAGAGATCACGCTGATCGAGAGCGGAGACGGCCGCGTCTTCGTCGTGACGGCCGAGTGCGAGGCCTCGCAGTACGAGGCCTACGCGCCCTGGTTCGACGCCGTGCTCGCGAGTCTCGAGATCGAGCCCCGCTGAACTTCGCTCAAGCCCCCGCGGCCCCGTGCCGATGCCGGCGCGGGAACCGACTGCGATGGCGAGATTCGAGGCTCTTGGAAGCGGTTTCGGCCTGCGCCTGCGCGGCCTGGTGCGCCGGCCGTTCGCGAGCCTGCCGTCGCGGATCATCACGCTCGTCTTCTCTGCGGCGCTCGTGACCTCCGCGGCCGTCACCTGGACCGCCACCAGCGCGACCGAGCTCTTCCTGCGCCGGCAGATCGGACAGCGCTTCCCGGCGGCGCTCGAGCGCGTCGCCGAGCGCATCGATCTCTGGTACGGACAGCGCGAGCACGATCTCGACACCTTCTCGCACAGCGAGACGATCGTCGGGAGCCTCGATTCGAGCGAGCGCGGCCGCGCCGAGGCGCGCCGCTATCTGGCCTACGTGCAGGAGGGCTTCCCGCAGTACCGCGCGCTCTTCATGCTCGACGAATCCGGCAATCCGGTGGTCTGGGTCGGCAAGAAGCTCGAGATCCCCGCGTCGCTGCGAGCCAGCCTGTCACGGGTCGACGGCACGCACACGGGCAGCGTGCACCGCATCGACGGCGACATGGTGCAGTTCGTCTCGACGCCGCTGATCGGTCCCGCCGGACGCAAGGGCTCACTCCACGCGATGCTCGCGGTGGACTCGCTCGACCGGCTGATCGCGGGCGACGAGGTCCCGCGCAGCGGTCGCGTCCTGGTGGTCGGCGAGGACGGCCAGCAGGTGGTGGCGCAGGTCGGGGAGGAGCCGACGCAGACGGCGGCCGTCCCGCACCTCGCGGCCGGTACCGCCGGCGTGCTCGAGTACGCGGATGCGCGGGGCGAGCGCTGGGTCGGCAGCGTGCACCACCTCGACCGCTTCGACTGGAACCTCGTGGTCGAGGAGCCCTACGAGCAGGCCTTCGCCCCCGTGGTCGCCGTGATCCGGAACACGCTGGCCATCAACTTCGCGATCGTGCTCGTCTTCGGCGGCATCGCGCTGCTGATCGCGCGCTCGATCGTGCGGCCGATCCGCGCGCTCTCCGACCGCGCGCGGCTCATCGCGCAGGGCGAGACCCAGGTGGAGCTGCCCGTCGCGTCGGGTCAGGACGAGCTCGCCGTGCTATCGCGCGCGCTGCGCGAGATGGTGGCGCGGCTCCAGCGCAACCAGCTCGAGCTCGAGCGCGAGAAGACGGAGAAGGACCGCGCGAACGACGAGCTCCGCAACAAGAACGAGGAGCTGCGCCGCGGCAACGAGCTGCTCGAGCAGCTGTCCTTCACCGACGGCCTCACGCGCCTGCACAACCATCGCTACTTCCAGGACCGGCTGCGGGTCGAGGTGCGGCGCTCCGACCGCACCGGCGAGCAGCTCGCGCTGCTGCTCGTGGACATCGACGACTTCAAGGCGCTGAACGACCGCCACGGCCACGCGGTCGGCGACCAGGTGCTGCGCCAGGTCGGCAGCGTGCTGAACGAGAGCGTGCGCGAGGCGGACCTGCCGGCGCGCTACGGCGGAGAGGAGTTCGTCGTGCTCGCGCCGCACACGGGCAAGGTCGGCGCGCTCGCGCTCGCGGAGAAGCTGCGCGGAGCGATCTCGCGCTCGCGCTTCGATTGCGAGGGCACGAGCGGCGCGTCGGCGCTGCAGGTCACCGTTTCGATCGGCGTCTCCGTCTACGGCGGCGACGCGCGCCGGCTCTTCAACGACGCGGACCGCGCGCTCTACCAGGCGAAGGCGACCGGGAAGGACTGCGTCGTCTTCGTCGGAGACGTGGACGCCGAGGGCGACTAGCGACGCCGTCTCCGGCGTCTTGGTCGGAGTCAGTGCGGGTCAGGGCGTCAGCAGGAGCGGCGCGTGCACCCAGCCGACCTGTCCCGACGGCGTCCGCACCAAGGTCCAGTCGCCTTCGCCACGCTCGGGCAGGACCGGCGTGTCGTGCGCGAGCACCGCGAGCACCGCGTGGTCGGTCGAAGGTCCGGCGCGGAGGTTCACGCGCTCGCCGGCCACGACGCGCATCCCCGGCCAGCCCGCCACGAGCGAGGCCTCCTGGGCCAGGCTGTCGGCGATGCCCTGCGCGCGCGACGCGAAGAAGACCGCCGCGGCCACATGGTCGAGGTCGAGCTGGCGCTGGCCCTCCGCCAGCTTCGCGCGCGCCTCCTCGACGCGATCCTGGCGCCACGGCACGCGACGACTCACGCGATCGAGCGCGATTCGAGCCTCCGCGAGCCCCGAGACCGCATCGGCCCGCGACTGCGAGCCGCGCAGGCCGGACTCCATCGCCACGATCGAGGCCTCCGCGCGCGCGAGGTCTTCGCGCAGGCGCGCGATCTCGCGCTCGAAGAACTCGACGCGTTCGGCCTCCGCGCGGCGATAGACCTCGATCTCCGCCTTGTTCTCCTCGTTCGAGGTGTCGCCGCCCGGGGCAGAAAACCACCACGATCGGCCGGAGCCAGATCCCGAGCTCTGGCACGCGAGCGCCAGTCCGAAGATCAGCAGCGGAACTCGGCTTCTGCGCATCGCCGGACACATCGACCGCTGCGACGGTCGCCTTGACTCCTCCGCGATCGTGCCGCGCGAAGGCTCTTTCCCTCCCGCGGTGTCGCGGCGTACGCTCCGCGCGCCGGCCGGAGGGCCGGAGGAGGTGGTGATGGCGAAGAAGAAGGCGTCGAAGTCCCGCAAGAAGAAGGTCGCGAGCAAGAGCCGGGCGAAGTCCGCGCGCGCTCGCAAGCCCGCGCGCGGCGCGTCGATCGAGGCGCTCGCGCGCAAGATCATCCGCGCGACGAGCCTTCCGGTCTTTCCGCTGCGCGAGTTCTACGCCGACGACGCGGTCTCCGAGGAGGCCACCGGCAACGTGTCGCGCGGCATCGCGGGGCTCGAGGACAAGCTGAAGGGCTGGGAGCAGATGCAGTCGGGCACGAAGTGGAAGGCGCGCAACGTCTGGTGCCGCGGCAACACGATCTGCATCGAATGGGACGCGGAGGTCACGCTGCGCGACGGCCGGACGGTGCCGCTGCGCGAAGTCGGCGTGCACGAGATCCGCGGCGGCAAGATCGCGGCCGAGCGCTTCTACTACAACCCGATGCAGCTCGCGCCGCCGCCGACGACCTGAGCCGGCGGGCTATCGCGCGCTGACCGGCGGGGGCAGTCCGGCGCGCTCCTCGCAGCTGATCGGCGCCCCTCCGGCGACACGCGGCAGCGCGAGCTGGAAGTCTCGCTGGATGCCGCGCGCGAACTCCTCGAGCGTGGTGGTCACGGCCGTGAGCTGCGCCGGGTCGGCGCCGGTGGCCGGACCGCCCCTGAGCCGACGTGCTCGCGTGTAGCGCATCAGGGGCTCCGCGGTGTAGCCGTCACTGATCTCGAGCACCAGCGTCAGCGAGCCGAAGGATTCGAGCACCGTGGTCGTGCCGTGGGTGGAGAGCGCCTTCGGATCGAGGAGGTCGACGTCGACGAGCGCCAGGTTCACGCGCGCCACGCAAGGGCCGGGCTTGTCCACCTCGACGCGCCCGGTCTCCGCGATCAGCTGACGCGCGACCGCGTCGAAGCGCTCTTTGATATCCGCGATCTCGGCGTCGCTCAGCACGCGCGAGTCCGGCTTGAAGTGGACCTGGGTGCGGCCCATCGTGAAGCGCGGGTAGCTCCCGAACGCGTAGTCGGGCCGCATGTAGAGCGTGCCGAACGGGACGTGGCTCACGCGGTGCAGTCCGTCGGGCGCCACCTTGGCGTCGGGTCCCATTTCGAGCGTCGGGTCGGGATGGGCGGCGCAGCCCACGAGGGCTGCTGCGAGCGCCGCCGCGAAGCTCCGATGGAGCAATCCCAGGGACCTCGAGCAGGGCGACGCTACCGCCGCGCGAGTGGCGCGCTCATCCCCCGTTCGCGGGGTCCAGCCACTCGACCCAGCGGCCGTGGTGGTGAGCTCTCGCCAGCAGGCGCTCCTCGCCACCCGGCCAGCCGCGCAGTCGCAGCTCGCAGTAGTGGATGCCGGGAGCCTCCATGCGGAGCCAGAAGAGCGGCGCGTCGGCGGTCGCCGCTGCGCCGGCGGACTCCAGGCGCTCGCCGAGCTCCTTGCGGTCCTCCGACGGTAGGTACCACCACATGTGGGAGTGGAACAGGACGGTGGCGACGCCGCGCGCGGACGATGTGAGCTCGCGCGCCGCGAACTCGCAGGCGCCGATCCGCTCGAGCGGTGCGCCCTCCGGCGGCAGCGCCGCGGCGGCCGCGCGCAGCAGGCGATGGCGATCTGGCTGGTCGGCCCAGAGGAACGACTCGATGCGGCGGAGCTGCGCCGGGTCGCGGACGTCGAGTGGGTAGAGGTCGCAGCCGCGGCGCGACGCGACCTCGACCCGCGCGTCGAGGTCGGGCGAACCGCCGCGCCACTCCGCGTCGAGCACGAGCGTGGCGCTCGGGTCACCCCATCGGTGCGGCCCGAGCTCGTAGCGATAGCGATCCCAGAAGAGGTTGAGGCCGGCGCTGCTACCGATCTCGAGCAGCCGCAGCGGTAGCCCGCCCGCGCGCGCCGCCGCGAGGAAGCCGCCGAGCAGCGCGGCGCAGCGACGCACCTCGTTGGTCTGGACCTGCGTGTCGAGCCGCGGGCGGATCTCCCCGGCGTGTCGCTCGATCACGCGCGCGAAGGCGTCCGCGGCGTCGGGCCAGCGCGGCGTCCCGCCCATCGAGGGATAGAAGCGCGCGAGCTCCGGCGCCCGACCCTCGAGCGCGAGGCCCTGCACCGCGCCGACGACCCGCTGGGGCAGCGCATCGAGTAGCGGCTGGCCCTGCCAGTCGTCGAGCAGGCGCGCCAGCGGGCCCTCGCTCTCGAGCTCGGAGACGCAGCGCTCCATCAGGCGGGCGGTCAGCTCGGAGCCGGCCTTCCGGCAGCCTTCGACCTGAGCGCGAAACGTGTCGACGATCTCGCGGCGGACCATGGGGGCCTCGGTCGGGCGCGCCGCCTCCGCATAGCGAAGTCCGGCCGGGTCGGTCAATCGGCTGCGCGCGAATTGCCGGCGTGTGACGAGTCTCACGTCTCGGAGGGCGGGGGCCGATAGCGAGGGGTCAAGGTGTGCATCCAGGGCGGTCATGGCACAGCCGAGCTCGGTCGCCGCTGAATCGTCGGAGCGTCAGGCGGCGTCGCCGGAAGGCGGCGCCGCGCCCGCGCGTCCGCGCGCGCTGCCGCGGGTGCAGGCCTTGATCGATGCGGGCCGCGACCGGCGCGCCGCGCGCGACACGTCGTGGTGGGAGCAGCTGTTCGAGTCGCTGCGATCGCTGTTGCGCCCGCCGGTGCTGCGCCACGCGATCGCGGCGCTCCGCCGCGGAAATCTCGACGCCGCCTTCGCCTTGCTGCGCGAGGAGGTGAAGGAGCGGCCGGGTCGCGCCGAGAGCGCGCTGCTCTTCTGGAACGCCGCCCTCTCGTGCGACCGCGCGCCCGAGGCGGCCGACGCGATGGCGAAGCTGGTGCGGTCCGAGGCTGCGCTTGACGAGAGCCTCGACCGCGCGGCGAACCACTGGACCGAGCTGGTGGCCGCGGTGCCCGAGGCGGCGATCGACGCATCGGCACTGGTGAAGCTCCTGCCGCTGCTGCGCGCGCGCAGCGAGCAGGCGCGCGGCGAGTCGGCGAAGCTCGCGGCCTACGCCCTCTGGACCGACACGCTGCGGCGTTGCGTCGATCCGTCGAACGGATCGCTCAATCCGGCGCTCGCGCTGCGCCTCGTCGAGGAGGCGCGCGGCGTCGACGTCGACGTCGCCCGTCGCGCCGCGCAGGTGGCGCTCCAATCGACCGGCCTGCACGAGGCGCGGCGCACCCGGCTGCAGGATCTGCTCGCGTCGCTCGATCGGGGCGAGTGGCCCGGCGCCCAGGCCGTCGCGACGCCGCCGCGTGTGGCAACTCCCGCTCCCGAGCCGCGTCCCGTCGCGCCCGTGCGCGTGGCGGCGAAGGCGCCGGCCGCGCGGGCCGCCGCGCCCGCGCGCTCGGCCGCGCCGCCGCGTCCGAAGCGAGCGCGCGCCGCCGCGCCGATCGAGGAGAGCACGGAGCCGGCGACGAGCGGACGCCGCACGGTCGCGCTCACGCAGGACGAGATCGAGGCCGCGTCGTCGCGGCTCGCCGAACGCATGCCCGCTCGCCGGGCGCCGTCGGCCGCGCCGCCGGCCTCGACACCCGTCGCGGCGCCGTCGCCGATCGAGCCCGAGCCCGAAGAAGTGGAGAAGGACGAGCCGATCGCGATCCTCGAGCAGGACGACGCGCTCTCGATCCTCGACGAGGCCGGCGAGACCGCGATCCTCGAACTCGACGCCGAGGACGAGCCGCTCGCGCAGCCGGAGCCTCTGGATGCGGACGTCGCCTCCGCGTCGCTCGAGGCCGAGGGCCCCGCGACCGGCGACGAGCCCGAGGCCGTGCTCGAGGACAGCAACCCCGACTTCGAGTTCGGCGGCGCCGCAGCCGGCGCGGCCACCTCGTACGCGGACGAGCCCGAGGACGCGATCCTCGACGAGGGCGATGCGGGCACCGACTTCGAGTTCGGGTCCGCGCCGGGTGAGGAGCCGACCGAGGGGGAGCTCGAGCCGGCCGGCGCGGCGGACCACGAGCTGGCCGACGAGGACTTCGCGCTCGGCGCGCCGGAGGAGCCGGAACGCGACGAGGACTTCGAGATCGGCGCGGCCCTCGAGGCCGAGCTCGAAGAGCCCGCGCGCGAGGCGGAGCCCGCCGTCGACGAGGCGCCGCCGGCGCTGCGCGCCATCGACATCCTGCCGGTCGAGATCGGCGCGGAGGGCTTCGTCGCCTACGAGGTCGCGCAGGCGCAGCGCACGCGGATCGACTATCGCGCGATCGAGGCGATCGCGGCCGCCGAGGTGGCGGAGCTCTCCGACGATCCGATCCTCGTCGTCGAGCTCGTGCTGCGCGCGCGCGAAGGGAGACCGCGCAGCGCGCTCCGCATGCGCTGCGACACCTTCGATGCCAGCACGCTCTTTCCCGACCACACGGATGCGGGGCAGGCCGTCCGCGCGATGCTCGCCGATCTGCTGGAGCGGACCCGCGCGGTCCCGCTGCCCGATCCCGACAGCGCGCTCGCGATCCAGCCGCAGCGCTTCGAGAGCCTCGCGGCCTTCGAGGCGGCGATCGTCGATCGGCTCTCCGCCTAGTTTCTGCCGGGCCTTCGCGCTCGCTTATCGCTCGCGCTCGGGCTACCGGCCTTCGCTCGGCTTCGCCTCGCTGCGCGTCGGCCGACTCTCGAGTCGGCCTCCTTGCCCACGCGTCGCGTGTATGCTGGCCGCGGGAGGACCGCCCGTGCGCCTCGAGAAGCCTCGCGTGCCGCCGCTCTCCGACGCCGAGATCGACCCCGAGCTGCGCGAGCGCTTCGGCCGGGGGCCGATCCTCAACATCTTCCGCACGCTCGCGAACCACCCGAAGCTGACGAAGCGCTGGCTCGTCTTCGGCAACCACGTGCTCGCGCACAACACGCTGCCGCCGCGCGAGCGCGAGCTCGTGATCCTGCGGATCGGCTGGCTGTGCCGATCGGGCTACGAGTGGGGCCAGCACGTGCGCATCGCGAAGGAGTCGGGCCTGCGCGACGACGAGATCGCGCGCATCCCGCGCGGTCCCGACGCGCCCGGCTGGAGCGAGCCCGAGCGCGCGCTGCTGCGCGCGACCGACGAGCTGCGCGCCGATGTCTTCATCTCCGACGCGACCTGGCAGGCGCTCGCGCAGCACTTCGACACGCAACAGCGGATGGACCTCGTCTTCACGGTCGGCCAGTACCAGCTGGTGTCGATGGCGCTGAACAGCTTCGGCGTGCAGCCGGAGCCCGGGCTCGCGCGACTGCCCGAGTCGTGAGCGGCCGGCTCGCGGGCAAGGTCGCGATCGTGGTCGGCGCCGGACAGACGCCCGGCGAGACGATCGGCAACGGCCGCGCGACGGCGGTGCTGATGGCGCGCGAAGGCGCGCGCGTGGTAGCGGTCGACCTGCGACTCGAATCCGCCGAGGAGACCGTCGCGCAGATCCGCGACGAGGGCGGCGACGCGCAAGCCGTGCAGGCGGACGCGACCCGCGAGGCCGACTGCGAGGCGCTGATCGCCGAGTGCGCGGCGCGCTACGGCCGCATCGACGTGCTCCACAACAACGTCGGCATCGGAGGCGGCGATGCGGGCCCGGCGAACGTCACCGAGGACGTGTGGGACCGCATCCTCGCCGTGAACCTCAAGAGTGTCGTCTTCCCCTGCAAGCACGCGCTGCGCGTGATGCGCGAGCGGCGCGCCGGGTCGATCGTCAACGTCTCGTCGATCGCCGCGGTCTGCTCGACCGGCATCGTCGCGTACAAGACCTCGAAGGCCGGCGTCAACGCCTACACGCAGGCGCTCGCGGTCGGCAACGCGAAGTACGGCATCCGCGCGAACGCGATCATGCCGGGTCTGATGAACACGCCGATGGCGATCGAGGGCATCTCGAAGGCGCTCGGCGTCGCGCGCGAGGAGCTGATCCGGCAGCGCGACGCCCAGGTGCCGCTCGGCGCGCGCATGGGCACGGCCTGGGACGTCGCCTATGCCGCGCTCTTCCTCCACTCCGACGAGGCGCGCTTCATCACGGGCGTGGCGCTCGCGGTCGACGGCGGCCAGAGCGCGCGAATTGGCTGACGACAGGTTCCAACCGCGGAGCCTCTTCTCGAGCACATCGAACGCGGCCGGCGTCGGCGGCGCGCCGCCAACGCCGAGAACCTCGAAGCGATCCTCCGCGCGGCCGTCCGGCCTCGTGCGCACGGAGCCCGCTCACTCGCCGTCTTCGTCCGGCTCGTCCGGCTCGCCGGTGTCGCTCGAACCGGCCGGCTCGCTCACCGCGTTCTGACTCGCCTTGTTCGCCGGCGGGCTCACCTCGTTCGGCGCGGCGGGCGAGACGCGCAGCGTCTCTCGCGAGCCGTCGCCGTGTCGGACCCAGAGATCGAGCACGGCCGCGCTCGCGAACTTCGCGAGCACCATGGCGGTCGCGGACGGATCGGCGAGCGGGATGCCGTTGATGTCCGTCACGACGTCGCCGTTCCGGAGCCCGATGCGCTCGTACACGCCGCCAGCCGGGATCGCATCGAAGCGGAGTCCGAGTATCTTGCCGTTCTCGAAGACGGTGCTGACGTCGCCCTCGGGCTGCGCGCCCGGACCGAGCGCGTGCTCGAGCACGGGGGCCGGCACGCGCGCCTGCTTGCCGCTCTCCTCGAGCGGCTTCGCTGGAGCTTCCGCCGTCTCGCGCGCACCGAGCGCGGAGGGCTCGCGATGCGTGATCACGAGCTGCTCGCGCACGCCCGCGCGATCGATCAGCACGCGCGCGCGCTCGATGCGCACGATGCGCGCTTCGGGGTGCACCTCGAAGTGCTCGCCCTCGCGCAGCACCTCGTTCGTGTCTCGCTCCGTGTCCATGATCGTGGCCAGCGAGAGCGCGTGGTTCTCGCGCACGACGGTCGCGAGCAGATGCAGCGGCAGCTTCGTCTCCGGGGCGTCCGGGTCGTCGCCCTCCTCGGCGGGCGGCGGCGGCGGTCTCGAGAGAACCGCGGGAGGCGGCGCCGCGACGTCCACGGAGTCGGGGTCCGCCGAAAGGTCGGCACCGGGCGCGCTCGCGAGCGCCCAGGCGACGAGCGTGGCGAGGAGCGCGAGCGTCAGGAGCGCGGGCAGGGTGCGCCGGGTGGATCGCGCCGCCATGGGGGAGTATCCGTCTCGATTGTACGGCGGCGCGGCGTGGGGAGGGGGCTTCGAGTAGCAGCGGGTCCGCGTGCTAGGCTCCGCGCCTGTTTTGGGGGCGATCGGCTTCGACGGGTGGTCGAAGGCGAGCGCTGCGTGTCGAGGTCGTCACCCACCTCGGTAAACCGGTGGCACGTTGGTAGTTACAACTGCCGACAGCAACTACGCACTCGCTGCCTAGCTGAAACTAGCGTCAGCGACGCCCGTCCGTGACGCCTTCTAGCGGGTCGCGGGCGTCATCAGAAGGCTGGTCCCCGGCCGCTGGCCGGCCGCAACCGGGGACGAGAACCACGTCGGCCTGGGCGCGACCTCTCCCGGAGCCGTGACGGGTCGCGCCGAGATCGAGCGGCTCCTACACACGTAGACGCGCTGGCTGGACGCCATGCGGACGCGGGTTCGATTCCCGCCGCCTCCACCA
>DATKND010000039.1:0-4096 GCA_035541475.1 Myxococcota bacterium
CGAACGCGAGCGCGGCGAGAGCGACGGCGCATGCGAGGCCGCGCTTCGCTCCCGCGCGGTGTTGGCTGCGAGCGGGGCGCGACGAGCGGAGCGGGCGCGACAAGGCGCGTCGAACCTACCGGAGCGAATCGGCGGCCACAATTCGTTGAAGGCATCGGCGACGTTCCGCACACTCGCGCCGTCATGCGCCGCGCGCTCGATCGATTCCGCCCGCGCCGACACGACGCGCGCTTGCGCGTCGCGATCCTGGTGCTCGGCCTCGCGCTTGGTGCGGCGGCCGCGTCGCCGCCGCCGGACTCCGCGTCCGCGAGCTGGCCCACGCTCCCCGGACCCGCGCTCCGCGCAGCGCGCGCCGCCCTCGACGCGGGTGACTTCGAGCGCGGCGACGCGCTGCTGGCGCAGGTCGCGGCGCAGCACCCGGTGATCGCGGATCACGCGGATCTCGCGCGCGTGGCCTGGCGCGCGGAGGCCGGGCGCAACGAGGAGGCGGTCGCGCAGGCGGCGCTCTGGTCGCACCCCGACTCGCCGCTGCGCATCGATCTCTATCTGCTCCAGGCGCGGGCCTATGCCGCGCTCGGCGAGGAGGTCGCGACGCGCACGTCCTACGAGCGCGCGACCCAGCTCACGCGCGCGTCGGCGCAGCTCGCGGAGTTCGAGCTGCACATCGCCGAGTCCTTCCAGCGCAGCGGGAAGCTCGAGCAGGCCGCCGAGGCATTCGCGCGCGTGTGGACGCGCTACCCTGCGCGCGCCGAGGGAGCGCAGGCGGGCCACGCCCTCGACCAGCTCGAGCGCGCGCTCGGGCGTAAGTTCCGCACGGCTGCCGAGCAGCGCGAGCGCGCCGACGGCTTCCTGCGCGCCTACCGAAACGAGGAGGCGCTCGCGGCCGCCGATCAGGCGCTCGCGCAGGGCCTCTCGAAGGAAGACGCGCTGCTCGCGCGCGCGGCGCGCGCGGATGCGCTCTTCCGACTGCGCCGCTACCCCGAGGCGACACAGGCCTACGACGCGCTGCCTCACACCGAGGAGAACCGCATCCAGCGCGCGCGCGCGCAGGCCCGTGCGGGCGACGTCGAGGGCGGCGCGCGCGCGCTGACGCAGCTCGGCGCGGCGTCGTCCACCGCGCAGGGCGCCCGCGCGCTGCTGCTTGCAGCGATGCTGTGGCAGGACACGGATCTCGATCGCGCGCGCGAGCTCTTCACGCAGGTGGTGGCGCGCGCGCCCGGCTCGCCGCTCGCCAACGCGGCGCGCTGGCAGCTCGGCTGGCAGGACTACGTGGCCGGTCGCTACGACGGCGCGGTCCGACACTGGAGTCGGCTCGAGGCCGACACGACCGACCCGATCGAGGCGCTGCGGCCGCGCTACTGGAGGATCCGCGCGCAGCAGCGGCAGGGCGACGCGGGCGCGGAGCGCGAGTTCGCGGCGCTCGCGACCGAGTACCCGCTCTCGTACTACGGCTGGCGCGCGGCGGCGCGCGCCGGATCCACCAGCGTGCCCCGCGAAGAGCCCGTGATCCCGCGCGGCGAGTCGCGGCTCGACGACACCGCGCTCGAGCGGCCGCGCATCCTGATGGAGGCGGGCTGGCAGGACGCCGCGCGCGACGAGCTCGGGCGGGTCGAGACGCGCGCGCGCAGCCTCGACGACCGGCTCGCCGTCGCGTCGCTCTACGCCGAAGCGCGCGACTTCTACGGCGCGCAGCGCGTCGTCGTCGACGCCTACGCCGAGCGCCTGGCCCGCGGCCCCGTTCCGGGTCTGCTCGAGCTGTGGTGGCACGCCTGGCCGATGCCGTACCCCGACGCCGTGCGCGAGGCGACCGCGCGCGGAGACGTCGATCCGGGTCTCGTGTACTCGCTGATGCGCGAGGAGAGCAGCTTCCGACCCGACGTGGTGTCGATCGCGGGTGCGCGCGGCCTGCTCCAATTGATGCCGGACACGGCAGAGCGCGTCGCCCGCGCGCTGCCGCTACCCGGGTTCACGGCCGACGACCTCTTCGACCCGCGCACCAACGTACGACTCGGCGCGGACTACTTCGCCTCGCTGCTGCGCCAGTTCTCGGGCCGCGCCTCGGCCGCCATCGGCAGCTACAACGCCGGTCCGCACGTGGTCGTGCGCTGGCTGCCGGAGGGCGGGAGCGAGGACGACGAGTGGGTCGAGGAGATCCCGTACGAAGAGACGCGCGCCTACGTGAAGCGCGTGCTGCGCAGCGCCGAGGCCTATCGGGTGCTCTATTGAGCGAGGCCGGAACGCCGCCCCGATGGAAGCGCCATCGCGGCGAGCGGCCGATCGACCTGCTGGGGCTCGGACAGATCTCACTGGATCGTGTCGGGGCCGTCGCGAGCTGGCCGGCGCTCGGCGGCAAGCGCGCGCTCGAGGACGAGCGCGAGCTGCCGGGCGGGCAGGTCGCGACGGCGGTGCTGGCCGCGACGCGGCTCGGGCTGCGCTGCGCGATCGCCGGCGCGATCGGCGACGACGAGGCCGCGCTCCGCGCGCTGGCGCCGCTCGTCGCCGCGGGCGTCGACTGCGAGGCCGTCCGCCGCGTGCGCGGCGCGCGCACGCGTCAGGCCTGGGTGCTGCGCGAGCGCGCGAGCGGTGAGCGGACGGTCTTCGAGCGCCGCGATCCGGCGCTGCGGCTCGAGCCGCACGAGGTTCCCGATGCGCTCGTCGCGCGCGCTGCTGCGCTACTCGTCGACACCGAGCATCCCGAGGCGTCGCTCCGGGCCGTGCGCATGGCCCGGAAGGCGGGAACGCTCACGCTCTGCGACGTCGAGCGCGCGGACGAGCCCTCGCTCGCGATCGCTCGCGAAGTCGATTTTCCTATCGTTTCGGAGGCTTTTGCCGATGAGACCTCGAGTGGAGACTGCGCGGCGGCGCTGCGCGACCTCTCCGGGTCGGCGACGCGCATGGCCGTGGTGACGCGAGGCGAACGCGGCGCGCTCGCGCTGTGCGGAGGACGCATGCACGAGGTCTCGGCCCTGCGCATCCAGGCGCTCGACACGACCGGCGCGGGCGACGTCTTCCGCGGCGCCTTCGCGTTCGCGGTGCTCGATGGCCGCGGCGCGCGGGAAGTGCTCGAGTTCGCCTGCGCGGCGGCCGGGCTCGGGTGTCTCGGGCGCGGCGCGCAGGGCGGACTCCCGGATCTCGCGACGGTGGAGGCGCGGCTTCGCCGCGCGTGAGGAGTCATCCGATGGCGGGAGTGAGAAAACAGCGCGAGAAGAAGGAGAAGAGCAACCTGGGGCTGCTGCTCCTGGTGTTGCTCGCGCTCGTCGGCCTCGGCGCCTGGAACTACCACCGCAATGCGACCGTCGACAAGTCGGTTGCGCCGGGCCCGTACGCCACCGTCCCGACGAAGGACCTCGACGTGCTGATCGCCGCCTATCGTGGCGAGGTCGACGCGCTGAAGGCCCGCGGCGGGACGGGGCTGCGCGCGAGCGCGCGCACCACGAGCGGCGTCGAGAACGGCGTCCGCGAATTCGAGCGCGTGCAGCGCACGGCGCAGAAGACGCGAGCGGCGGGATACGAGATCTCCGAGCGCGAGGGCGCGATCGCGGCGCTCGAGCAGGAGAAGTCGCGCCGCGCCGCGTCGGGGGAGGGTGGCGCTCCGTGGATGGTCTTCTTGAAGCGCGCCTTCACCGTCACGCTCTGACCGCGACTGCCACCCGCGCGCCTCAGCTCTCCTCCTCGGGCTCCTCCTCGTCGGCCTCCACGAACTCCTCGTCCTCGACGACTTCGAGCGCGAGCTCGAGATCCTCGGGCTCGTCCTCGATCACGATCTCCTCGTCGTCCTCGTCGAGCAGCGGTCCGACGCGGCGGACCTCGCCGTCGCGCTCGCGGTCGCGATCGCGCTCGAGATCCGGCTCGATCTTCGGGGGAGGCGGGGCGGGCCGCTGCTTCCCGGTCTGCTTCGGCGCGTCCCGCTGATCGGCGCCGCACTTCGGACACAGCGCCTTCGGGCGGTTCAAGTCGTAGAACTTCGAGCCGCACTTGAAGCAGGAGTACTTCGTGCCCAGCCCACCCCGACCCCGCTCGGCTCCGACGACCGCGCCCGCCGCGCGCCCGCCTCCCCACGCAGCGCCCGCCGCGCGGCGCGCCGCCGGCGCGGACG
>DATKND010000040.1:0-7577 GCA_035541475.1 Myxococcota bacterium
CGCGGACGCGGGCGGAGGCGGCGGCGCGCCGCGCGTCATCCGGCGGAGCACGATGGCGACGAGCAGCCCGCCGCCGACGAAGACGCCGAGCGGCACGAGATAGGCGGCCCAGCCGAAGCCCTCCGCCTTCGGCGTCGAGCGGATGCGATCGCCGTAGCGCTGCAGCAGCTCGTCCTCGACGTCCTCGCGCGTCCGACCGGCTGCCGCCTGCACCAGGATCCACATGCGGATGCTCGCGGCGGCGGGGCTCGGGCAATCGGCGAGCGTGCGGCCCGGGCAGAACGGGCTCATCAGGTCGGCCGGGAGCTCGTAGGCCCACGACGGCGCGCTCGACGCGTCGACCTGCGGCGCCGCCGCAGCCGCGGGATTCTGCGCGGAGTCCGGCGGATCCGCGGCCAGCGCGGGCGCCGCCACGAGCCACGCGAAAGCGAGTGCGAGTGCGACGCGTCTCACCACGAGTCTGCCTCCAGCGTCGCATCTTGCAGCGTCGCGACGCGCTCGGCGAGGGCCGCGAAGGCGCGCCCGGTCGGCGACGCGCGTCCGGCGCCTTCGAGGTAGAGCGTGCCCGAGTCGGCGGCGCGCGCGAGATTCGGATCGAATGGCAGCCGCGCCACGACCTCGAGGCCGTGCGCGCGTGCGACCGGCTCCGCGCTGACCTCGCGATACAGCGGACTCTCCGCGCCGCAGGCGGCGCAGACGGCGCTCGCGCAGTTCTCGACCAGCCCGAGGAGCGGCACGCGCGCCGCGTGCGCGCGGCGGAGCGAGCGCTCGACCGCGAGCAGCGCGACCTCGGTGGGGATCGAGACCGCGAGCGCGCAGAGCTTCCGCGGCAGCCAGGCCGCGAGCTCGGGCAGTCGGTCCGCGCCGGGCGGCAGATCGATGACCAGCACGTCGAGCGCGCCCCACTCGGTGCGGCCGAGGAGATCCGCGAGCGCCGCGGCCTCCATCGCGCTCCGCAGCGGCGCGCCTTCCCCCGCCGGCCCCTCCCACTCGAGCGGCTCCTCGCCCTGGAGGAAGAAATCCATGCTCTGGACGACGAGTCCTGCCGGGCCCGGGATCGGGTGCAGACGCCCTTCGGTGTCGATCCGCAACGGCTGACCGCGGAGGCCCAGCATCTTCGGGACGCTCGGGCCCTGGAGGTCCGCGTCGAGGAGCGCGACCCGCAGACCGCGCTGCGCGAGCGCGACCGCGAGATTCACCGCCACGACGCTCTTGCCGACGCCGCCCTTCCCGCTCATCACGGCGACCGCGACGCGCACGTCGCCGACGGCCGCCTGCACGCGGGCGCGCGCCTCCTCGAGATCCTCGAGAAGAGTCGGCTCCGGGTCCGAGATCAGATGTCCCAGCCCAGTTGATCCGGATCCGAGTCGTCGCTGCGCTGGCGCACGAGCGTGCGCGGGGGCTCCGAGACCACCTTCGATCCGGGCGGCACCGACTCGGTCAGCCAGACGTTGCCGCCGATCACGCTGCCGCGGCCGATCACGACGTCGCCGCCGAGAATGGTGGCGCCGGCGTAGATCACGACGTCGTCCTCGATGGTCGGGTGGCGCTTCACACCGCGCAGCGACTCGCCGCGCCGCGGCGAGCGCGCGCCGAGCGTGATGCCCTGATAGAGGCGCACGTTGTCGCCGATCTCGCAGGTCTCGCCGATCACGACGCCGGTGCCGTGGTCGATGAAGAAGCGGCGGCCGATGCGCGCGCCGGGGTTGATGTCGACGCCGGTCAGATCGTGCGCGTGCTCGGTCATCATGCGCGGCAGCACGGGCACGCGCAGCAGGAAGAGCTCGTGCGCGATGCGCTGCGTCGCGATCGCGCGGATCGAGGGGTACGCGACGAGGATCTCGGCGAAGCTGCGCGCGGCGGGGTCGCCTTCGAACGCCGCCTCGACGTCGGCCGCGAGCAGCGCGCGGATGTGCGTCAGGCGCGGCAGGAACGCCTCGACCACCGCTTCGGGAGTCGTGCCGTCCGGCAGCGAGAGGCCGGCCAGCATCTCGGCCAGCCGCCGCGCCAGATACGGCAGCTCGGAGCGGAGAGCGGAGCGCTCGGGCTGGGTCAGCACCAGGCGCTTGGTGCGCTCGATCCAGTCGATCACCTCGTCGCGCTCCGGCAGACCTTCGGCCGCGGCCTTCGTGAGCACCGCCTCGCGGCTCGCGGCGAGCGCTTCGATCGCCTGCTCGATTGCGTCCGCGGAGACCGAGAGCTCCGCATCGACTGTCTTCCGAAGGGCCATCGATCTCTCCTTCGGGCGCGACTGCCGAGAATAGCGAGATTGATCCCCTACGGGGCCAGTGGTAGGGTGCGCTCCACGCGGACGGCCCGAACCCCGGTCCGCTCCTCCACGACACGACCCGCGCAGGGGCCGGCGCTTGCCGGTTCTCGATGCGCATTCCGGCAGACGCAGGCCGGACGTGAAGGACGCGCCGGGTGATCTTCAGCCACTCCAGGCTCTCGAACTTCGAGCGCTGCCCCCGCCGCTTCCAGTACCGCTATCTGCTCGGCATCCCGCCCGAAGGCGAGTCGATCGAGAGCTACCTCGGCAAGCGCGTGCACGAGGTGCTCGAGCGCCTGTACCACGCGACCGCGAAGGGCTTCGTCCCGACGCTCGCGCAGGTGCGCATGCGCTTCCGCCAGCTCTGGAACGATGGCTTCGACGCGGCGCGCGTGCGCTTCGCGCGGCCCGAGCTCGACACGCCCTTCTACCTCGCGCAGGGCGACCGCTGTCTCGAGAACTACTACCGCGCGCACTATCCGTTCGACGGCGACGAGACGCTCGGCGTCGAAGAGCGCGTCGAGTTCGAGCTCGGCCCCGACGCGCAGCCGGTGCGCTTCCAGGGCGTGGTCGATCGCATCGCGCGCGCGCGCGACGGCGCGATCGAGATCCACGACTTCAAGACCGGCGCGCGCGTTCCTTCGCAGGAGGATCTCGACACCGATCGGCAGCTCGCGCTCTACCAGATCGGCCTCGCGCGCACGCGTCCGCTGCCGGGTCCCGTGCGGCTCGTGTGGCACTACCTGCGGCAGGGGATCGTGCGCGTCTCGCAACGAGATCCTCAGCAGCTCCTCGAGCTCGAGTCCGAGACCTTGGGACTCGTCGAGCGGATCGCGCGCGAGCGCGAGTACGCGCCGGTGCCCGGGCGCCTGTGCGCCTGGTGCGAGTACCGCGACGGCTGCCCCGCGAGCCCGCACTACCGCGCGGAGCTTCCGGGCTACGGCGTCTCGTTGCCGCCGCCGGCCATCGCGCGCAGCGCGCGGCGCCGGCCGGTGGTGTCGTCGGCGCAGCTCTCGCTGCCGTTCGCCTAGATCGCAGCACGCGCGCTGCGGCAGCCCGAGCGCGAGGGTGAGTTCGCGCGAAGGCCCGGCAACGGGCTAGGGTGGGCGACCATGGGCCTTCGCGTCGAGCGCGTCCCCACCCTGCGAGACAACTACAGCTACGTGCTCGTGTGCGAGGAGACGGGAGAGGCCGCGATCGTCGATGCGCCCGAGGCCGAGCCGATCGTACGCCGCGTCGACCTGCTCGGCTGCCGCGTGACGCGGATCCTCTCGACCCATCACCACCCGGATCACTCGGCGGCGAACCCGCAGCTCGCGAAGCGCTACGGCGCGCCGGTGTACGGCCACGTCTCGGACGGCGACCGCATCCCCGGCTTCACCGACGGCCTCACCGAGAGCAGCACGATGCGGGTCGGGCGCGAGGCAGCGCGCATCCTCTTCATCCCCGCGCACACGCGCGCGCACATCGCGTACGTCTTCGACGACGCGCAGGCGCTCTTCTGCGGCGACACGCTCTTCGCCGCCGGCTGCGGCCGTCTCTTCGAGGGCACGCCCGAGATGATGTACGAGGCGCTCTGCGTGAAGCTCGCGAAGCTGCCCGACACGATGAAGGTCTACTGCGGGCACGAGTACACCGCGTCGAACCTGCGCTTCGCGGCGCACGTCGAGCCGCAGAACCTGGCGGTGCGCGCGAAGCAGAAGCGCGTCGAGGCGATCCGCGCGAAGGCGGCCGCCGACTGGCACGACGCGACCCCCGCCGAGATGACGATCCCCTCGACGATCGGCGAGGAGCACGAGACCAATCCCTTCATGCGAGCGCGCGACGCCGCGGAGCTCGGCCGACGCCGCGCCGCGAAGGATTCCTTCTGAAGGCGTTGCCGCTCGCGCCTCCGGCGGGAGCCGTCACCAGCACGCTGCGGCACCGCGTGCCCTTCTTCGAGACCGACGCGATGGGCGTCGTGCACCACTCGAACGCAGTGCGACACCTCGAGCTGTCGCGCATCGTGTGGCTCGACGAGCACGACCTGCCCTACCGCGACTACGTCGCGATGGGCATGCACTTCGCGACCACGAAGGTCGAGATCGAGTACCGCGGCTCCGTCCGCTTCGACGACGAGCTGCTCGTCACCGTCTGGTGCGAGCACGTGCGCGGCGCGTCGCTGCGCATGGGCTACGTGATGCACGTGGGCGATGTGCTCGTCGGTGTCGCGGCGACCGAGCATGCGGCAGTCGACCCCTCGGGTCGCGTGCGCCGCATTCCAGCCGAGCGCCGCGCCGCACTCCAGAAGCTCGTCGCGCCCAACTAACGAGAAGAGGAGACCCCATGGCCGAGCCGTCCGTTCCGCAGGGACTTCCGAGCTGGATCGCCGATCACGTCCGCCGCTATCGCGAGACTGACGGCAAGGACGGTCACATGTGGGATTCGACCATCGCCGGCGGCAAGGGAATGATCCCGACCCTGCTGCTGACGACGACGGGCCGGAAGTCGGGCCGGCGCCAGGTGCTGCCGCTGATCTACGGGAAGAGCGGCAAGAGCTACGTGATCGTCGCGTCGAAGGGCGGCGCGCCGGCGCACCCGGGCTGGTACGTGAACCTCAAGGCGAACCCCGAAGTCGACGTGCAGGTTGCGGGCGACAAGTTCGAGGCCCGCGCGCGCACGGCGTCCGGCGCCGAGCGCACGAAGCTCTGGAAGCAGATGGCCGAGCTCTATCCGCCCTACGACGACTACCAGCGCCGCACGCAGCGAGAGATTCCGGTGGTGGTGCTGGAGCCGATCGGCGGGTAGAGAGACGCGCGCGCCGGCGCGTTCCGTCGAGGATCGGCGAGTTTCGACACATTCGGCGGACGCCCGCGAGTGCGCCGCGGAACGCCTGGCCTAAGCTCGCCGCGCCGAGCGCAGGTCCCAGAGCCCTGCGATGAGAACCACCGCACGCAATCCGCGACTCCTCGAGCGCGTCCGTCACGCCGCTCGCCTGCGCCACATGAGCCGGCGCACGGAGGAGGCATACGTCCACTGGGTGCGCCGCTTCGTCCTGTTCCACCAGAAGCGGCATCCGGACGAGATGGGTCCACACGAGGTGGTCGAATTCCTCTCCGACCTGGCGGTGTGTCGTGGGGTTGCGGCGTCGACACAGAACCAGGCGCTGGCCGCACTGCTATTCCTGTACCGTGTCGTGCTGGGGCGCGAGCTGGAGGGACTCGACGCGGCCGTGCGCGCGCAGCGGCCGGAGCGGCTCCCGGTCGTGCTCTCGCGCGGCGAGGTGCGCGCGGTGCTGGCGGGCTTGTCGGGAACCTACCGTCTGGTTGCGACCCTTCTCTACGGCGGCGGGCTGCGACTGCTCGAGGCCCTGCGGCTGCGCATGAAGGACGTGGATTTCGATCGCCACCAGCTCACGGTGCGGGAGCCCAAGGGCCGGCGAGATCGCGCCGTTCCGCTGCCGCGTGTCGTGGAGGAGCCGCTGCGCGGCCACCTCGCTCGGGTCCGGCGGCTCCACGAGGTCGACCTCGCGGACGGCATGGTCGGCGTGCCGCTGCCGGGGAGGCTCGACGAGAAGTACCCGAATGCCCGGCGCGAATGGGCCTGGCAGTGGCTCTTCCCGGCCACACGCAGAGGCTTCGACCGCGCGACCGGTTGCAGTTTCCGCCACCACCTCCACGAAACGGCCGTGCAGCGAGCGGTCCGGCAGAGCGCGCAGTGCGCCGACATCGCGAAGCCGGTGAGCTGCCACACGCTCCGCCACTCGTTCGCCACGCATCTGCTCGAGGACGGCGCCGACATCCGCACCGTGCAGGAGTTGCTCGGCCACCGCGAGCTCCGCACGACCATGATCTACACCCACGTGCTCGAGCAGGGTCCGCTCGGCGTGCGCAGCCCCGCCGACCGGTTGTGAGACCGATTGCCCGCCGAGCGCGAAAAGGGGGCGCTTCACCAGGCGAGCAGCGGTCGGCGACCCCGAACCGGCCGCGAGACGAGCAGCAGACAGGCCGCCTGCCGGCGCGATTAGACAGCCAGCCGCGCTGCTACACAGCCTCGCTCTCGCAGTCTATTTCCGGCCCCGAAGGGGCAGGCGAGCCCAACACCGTGTCGCGTGGGATTAATTTCCGGATCCGCCATCTCTCCACATGTAGAATCACGGCCAATCCGCAGCCTCGTTCGGGCGCAACGCAGCAACCGAGGGGCGCTGCCGAATAGTAGTTGGGCGGCGTGAGAGACACTCGAATGAGCCGCATCACGTACCTTCGTCTAGCCGCGGCCCTTCCTCTCGTTCTCCCGCTCGTCGGGGCGCTCGTCCTCTGGCGCGGCTTCAATCCTCTATCTCTACCCGGCCTGCTCATCGCCTCGCTCGTCCTGGGCGGCGCTCCGTATGCCCTGGCAGCCGGAGTCGCGCTCGTTCTGTTGCGTCATCAGCCCGCCCGTACGTATTGGTCAGTGGCTCTCGTGGCGCCGCTTCTCTTCGTGCCAATCTTCGGCCTCTGTCTTCCGCTTATCTCTTTGTTCGACGGTTCGGAGCCTCCCGACACATCCACCTGGCTCATCTCAGGTGGCTTCTTCGCACTGTATATCCTCCCACTCGGCTACTTCTACGTCCTAATCTCGTGGGTGGGCTACCGCTGGTGCGATCGGCACGGGCTATTTGGGCACGCCGCCCAACAAGGCACTGCAGCTGCCGTGGCACAGGGCGTTTCAACCGTCCTTTGGTAAGCGTTTGGCAATAAACCTGGATGCCGCAGCGACCGTTGGCGGCCTGTGCCACGCAGCTGAGCGCCGGTCCGTTATACGGCGACGGCCGAGCCTACCCGAGTCCAGGAGGAACGCGTTCGTGTGGGAGTACTTCATGGGAGCAGCTTTCATTCTTGGAGGTACGTACTTCTACGCCGTGAGCACCGGTAAGCTGAATGATTCTGAAGCCAACGCGGCCTATTGGTCAAAGCTCCGCACGCAACAGCCCTTTTTGATGAAATACGGCCCTCCAATCCTCGTTATTGCCGGGGTGTTTCGGCTCGCCGCCGCGATCCTTCGCTGAGAGCCACCGCGTCGCCGTATAACAGGCGCTTGAAGCTGACGCCACCCAGCTAGCCGTTCCTGAGCGTGGTAGCCTTCTGGCGTCGATTTCTTCGGGCTTGGCGAAACCGGTCAGCGGCTGGCCGGCGCAGCTTAAGCGCCGATCCGTTAGATCCTCTCTTCCTCGTCAAGCATTCATCGCGTAGAAGCTCTTGCCGACGAAGTTGGTGTTGGTCTTCCACATTCCGTGGATTGCGTGCAAGAGCTTGCGCTCGACTGCGACTAGCGCCTGGATCGGCTTGAG